>NZ_AUKX01000050.1 GCF_000424985.1 Arenibacter latericius DSM 15913 | reverse complement strand
GGTTATTGATGTAGATCCTCTTCCAACGGTAAGCTTACCAGCCTATGCAGACGATCAGTGTACTTCTACAGGAAACGCTTATACGTTTACTGCTACGGGTACCGGGAAAGGACCTTTAAAATATAGTATTGGGAATGGTTTCCAGAACAACGGTACTTTTACGGTATCTGCTCCTGGCACCTATACGGTAACGGTTAGCGATGCTAACGGATGTACTGTAACAGATACAATCGACATCATAGCTCCATTGTCTGCAACTGCAGTGGCTACTACCCAGCCATCTTGTCCGGTAGATGACGGTGTTATTACCATCACCGCTAGCGGTGGGTCTGGTACTTATGAGTACGATTTATTAGATGATACTAATACTAGTGTAATAGGAGGAGTTCCTCAGGCATCTAATGTGTTCGGAGGACTTGCACCTGGTGATTACACAGCTGTGGTATACGATGTATCCGGATCTGGTTGTGACGCTCAGGCGCCTGTATCCTTGGAAACAGCAACCCCTATTGTATTTACCACTACTAAAGAAGATGTGTCTTGTAATGGTGGGTCTGACGGTTCTATTGAAGTTATCCTAGATGCTTCTAATGACAATCCGCCATACAGCTTTACTATAGACGATGGTGTTAATGCGCCAATAACCCAGAACAGTAAAATATTTACTGGCTTGATTGCGGGTGACTATATTATTACGGTGACTTCAGATAGAGGTTGCATCGCATCAGAAATAGTAACTATTACAGCGCCAGCACCGGTAGCTGTAAGTGCAACTGCAACTGATTTTGCTTGTAATACTAACAATAAGCCTGGGCAGGCTGTAATTACCGCTGTAGGTAGTGGTGGAACAGGTCCATATTCCTATAGTATTGATGGAATAAACTTCTTTACATCAAACACCTTTAATATAACAGATAATGGGTCGGATAGAACTATTACAGTTAGCGTTAAAGATGCTAATGGTTGCACGGATGATACGATAGTAAATATTAGCACTATCAACAAATTTACGGCTACACTGTCTCTTGATGCTGCTATCTCTTGCGCAGGACCAGAGGAAGTAACAATTACTGTAAACGACAATGGTAACGTGGCTAATACGTATACCTATCAGTTGTTGCCTGTTGGAAATACTAATGCCATCCAAACTGGCACACCAACTTACAACAGTGCTACTTTTGAACTGAACGCCGTGGGTAGTTATACTTTTAGGGTTACCGATACTGCTACAGGTTGCTATGTGGATACTAATGTCTATGATATTGCGCCTTATGACCTTATTAAAGTTAGTGCTACTGCGCTTAGCTCGGTGACTTGTTTTGGAGATAATACAGGTTCCTTAGAAATTAATGTTTCTGGTTACACCGGGGCTTATAATTATACTGTTTATACCGCTGGAGGTACTGCAACCGCAATTACGGGAACTGGCGATACGTCTAGTAATCCATTGACGATAACCGGACTTACTGGAGGGAATTATTACGTAAGGGTTACAGAGACCAATGCACCAATGTGTGCTGAAGATTCCAATACGGTGAGAATAATTTCTCCGGATAGGGCGCTTACGGCAACTGTAGATTCAATTGCTAATGTTACTTGTACTAATGATCTAGGTGAAATATTGGTAGATCCAAGTGGAGGTTATGGACCATACGATATTATACTTACCAATACCACAACCGCTGAAATATATAGCGTTACGGATGTGAGCAGTATTATATTTGATGAGCTTTCTGCTGGAGACTACACGGTACAGGTTACCGATGCCAATGGTTGTATTTTAAATGATACGATAACCTTGGTAGAACCAGCACAAATAAGTGCAGATATAACTCCGCTATCTACTACCTTGGCTTGTTATGGAGATAGTGACGGTGTTGTTAGTGCAATTAATGTTGCTGGAGGGGAAGGAGTATATCAATATCAATTGAATATTTATGACCCAACAGGAACAGTAATTACTTACACCACAGGAGGTCAGGTTAGTCCTGTTTTCAATAACCTAAGTGCGGGGATCTATACCATTACCGTATCGGATGGTTGGGAATGTGATTTTGAGACAGTACAGGCGACGATAATAGATCCTACTGATGTTGGTGCCTCCTTGGTGCGAACTAGCTCCTTAAGCTGCTTAAACGATGCAGAATTGCTGTTGACAGCATCAGGAGGTACTGGACCCTACCAATACAGTGTGGATGGTATTACTTACTATCCAATGAACGGAGGGAATACACATACATTTGATGTTAGTGCTGGCTCCTATAGCTATTATGTGATGGACGATTATGGTTGTGGAGCGGTTTTATCCAACGAAATAACTGAATCCGCTATAGTGCCACTAACGGTTACATTAGACACTTCAGCTGCAATGATTAATTGTAACGGAGACAATACCGCAATCTTGATTGCTAAAGCAGATGGAGGCTTAGGAAATTACAACTATGAGCTCTTTACCGATGCTGCCTTTACCAATAGAGTAGCAGGACCACAAAACTCTGGTAGGTTTAATAACCTAACCATGGGAAGTTACTATGTTAGAGTTACTAGTGAAGATTGTGTAGTGGAGTCTAACGTGACTAATATTACAGAACCAACTCCACTAGTGGTGACAGAAAGTTTTACTAACGTGTCTTGTAATGGAGCTAATGACGGTAGTATAACCGTTCAATTATCTGGAGGATCCGGTGGTTATCAGTATGCTATTTCTCCAGACCTAAATAAGTTTGACACCGTAAATACCTTCACCAACCTAAAACCAGGTGATTATACAGTAATTGCGCAGGATATTAATGGCTGTTTTGAACAATTAAACTACATCATTTTAGAGCCTTCGCCTTTAACGGCATCGCTTACAACGAGTCCGGAATTATGTATTGGCGTTGAAGATGGTACAGTTTCCCTAGTCATTTCTGGAGGTACTGCGCCGTATAGCACCAGTATTAATTCTACCGCAGATGCAGATTTTGTACAAGATAGAACTCAATTTAGTGGATTGGCGGAAGGCACCTATGCAATTTTTGTTAGGGACGCAGCAGGTTGTGAAATAAATATGGCTGCGATAATAGACCCTGGAGTTAATTTAAATGCAACTGTAACACCTGTGTACGAATGTACGGGAGATACCCCAAACAATTCCATTGTAGTTGAGTTGGAAGACTATACTGTGGCTTCAGACGTGCTATATGCGCTAGATTCTACAGATCCAAATGATATGATGTTAGAGCCAAACTTTACTAATATGGCTCCAGGGAACCATTATTTGGCAATAAGTCATTCTAACGGATGTGTGTATACCATCAACTTTACTATAGATGATTTTGATCCTTTGGTACTGACCTTGGAGCAAAATAATATCAATGAAATCACGGCAGTAGCCACAGGCGGCCAAGCGGAGTACACCTACTACTTTGAAGGGGTGAATAATGGGACTAAAAACACCTATCAAATTAAAGAAACAGGAACGTATAGCGTGAGAGTTGTTGATGAAAATGGATGTGAAAGTACGGCCAATATCTACATGGAGTTTATGGACATAGATATTCCAAATTTCTTTACTCCAGATGGAGATGGTAAGAACGATACATGGTCTCCTAAGAACTTGGAAGGATTCCCTAGAATACTAACCATCATCTTTGACCGTTATGGTAGGGAGGTTTACCGAATGGGTCTCAACGATTCTGGATGGGATGGAAAATATAAGAAGAAAGAACTTCCAACTGGGGACTACTGGTACATCATTAAACTGAATGGTGAAAATGATGATCGAGAGTTTGTAGGACATTTTACCCTTTATAGATAAGAACTTAACCTAAATTACAATGCGCGATAAAATATTAATCCTAATGTTGCTATTTGGCACTGTGATAGCGAGGGGGCAGGAATTAAATTCCCCTCAGCTCTCCCAGTATCTAGCAGATAATCCATTTGTACTTTCTCCCACCTATGCAGGTATAGGGGATCACGTAAAGATAAGAATGAACGGACTTGCCCAATGGGTGGGTATTAAAGATGCTCCTAGAACCCAATCCCTAGCCGCCGATATGCGATTGGGGGAAAGATCTGGAGTTGGAATATTCCTTTATAACGATTCTAACGGGTATACTAAACAGCAAGGAGCACGACTATCTTTTGCTCATCATTTAACCTTGAATAGGTATGAGGACGAGTTCCTTTCTTTTGGACTCTCCTATAACTTTAACCAGTTTAGATTAGATATAGGTGAGTTTAAAGATGCAGGTTTTGATCCCGGGGTTACTGATGATCGCTCTACTTCTAACCATAACTTTGATGTGGGGGTGCTTTATAGAAAGAATGCATTTTATTTAAGTCTTAATGCCTCCAATGTGATTAATAAGGATGTCTATATTTTCGATCCCATCTTTGAGCCAAATAAATTGAGGAATTTCTATCTGTATTCAGGATATCGATATAAAAAATCGAGAACAAGTAATATGGAAATTGAACCTTCTATTTTATACAAGATATTTGAGAGCGATGGCAGATCTGAAGCGGATATAAATTTAAAATTTAGGTTTTATGATTTTGAAGACTATTATTATGTTGGGGCTACCTATAGATTTTTAAATGATCAATTGGGGAAACCTTTGTATATAGCGCCTTTGGCCGGACTTAAAAAGAGTAATTTTTATTTTGGATATTCCTACCAGGTGATATTAAATGAAATCTTAGGCTACAGCACAGGTACCCATGTGGTAACTATTGGAGTAGATCTGTTCCAAGGGATAAGTAACTGTAGGTGTACGTATTAAATAGTACAGAGTATTAAGTACAAAGTATTAAGTAAGAATAAGCATTGGAAATATACGGTAATAAAAAAACCCTCTAAAATTAGAGGGTTTTTTTTGGAGGCATCGAGCGGATTCGAACCGCTGTACAAGCTTTTGCAGAGCTCTGCCTAGCCACTCGGCCACAATGCCTTATTTGAGAATGCAAAGATAACACTTTTTTTAAACCATGAAAACTAATTGAGGCTATCTTTTAGATTTGAGTACTATGGTCACCCCTTCTACATCTCCTCCAATGGGTGGATTAATTTTTGTCACCTCAACTTTTACCTTATTTACCATTTCAATTTCATCTAGGATCCTATTGATTATACGTTGTGCTACATGTTCCAGGAGTTTTGAAGGAACAGCCATTTCCTCCTTAACAAGTCGATTTATATGTACGTAATCTACTGTTTCGGAAAGTTGATCGGAAGCGGAGGCCGATTTTAAATTAGCGTTTACCACCACATCTACCCGATAATCACTTCCAATTATGGTTTCTTCCCCTAAACAGCCATGATGGGCATAGACTCTAATATTGCTGACTTTTACTTTTCCCACGATACAATTTTTTAATCTAGTAGTTGATATTATGAGTCATGCAGGAATAATTCCGTTTAATAACCCACTGTTAACTACTATTACCTATAAATTAATTGAATATGATATTTCTCTCAATATCCAATACTAACACCTCAATACTTTGTACTATGTATTTAAAGATTCTTTTTCCTTTGGAAGGGATTTCGACTCCGCTCAATACCCAAATGTCTCTGTATTATAGATTATAGTAGTTAACATTTTCTCAAATCTCACTACTCAAATCTCACTACTCACTACTTTGTACTTAATACTATAAATCAAACCCAAGGTCTTTACGGTAGTACATTTTATCGAACTGTAGTTTCTCTATATTCTTATAGGATCTGGATAATGCATCTTTAAAGTCGGCCCCATAAGCGGTAACCGCCAATACTCGTCCTCCGTTAGTGAGTACCTTACCTTCTTTTAATTGGGTTCCAGCATGGAAAACTATGGCATCGTCTATAGCATCAAAACCGGTGATTTCCATCCCTTTGGCATAGGCTTCAGGATATCCTCCCGATACCGCCATTACGGTAGTTGCGGCGCGCTCATCTATTTCAAGATCTATTTTATCTAACGACTGATTTGCAACGGCTTGGAAAACTTCTACCAAATCGTTCTTCACCCTAGGAATTACCACTTCGGTTTCAGGGTCACCCATTCTAACATTGTATTCTATTACTTTAGGATCATCTCCAACTTTTATCAACCCTATAAACACAAAACCTTTATATGGCAAATTATCCTTTTTAAAGCCTTCTACGGTAGGCTTCACTATCCGCTCTAGTACTTTCTGCATAAAGTCATTATTTGCGAAAGGAACAGGGGATATGGCACCCATACCGCCTGTGTTCAATCCAGTGTCTCCTTCTCCAATTCTTTTGTAATCTTTTGCAGTAGGTAGGACTTTAAAATTGATACCATCGGTAAGCACAAAACAACTGAGCTCTATTCCGTCTAAAAATTCTTCGATGACTACAGTAGTACTCGCGTTGCCAAATTTGGCATCTACCAGCATGGTCTTAAGTTCGTCCTTAGCTTCCTGAAGGTCGTTTAATATCAATACTCCTTTCCCTGCGGCCAAACCATCGGCTTTTAAAACATAGGGAGGATTTAGCGATTCTAAAAAAGCGTATCCCTTTTCCAAAGTATCAGCGGTAAAACTTTCATAGGCAGCTGTAGGGATTTGGTGACGCATCATAAACTCCTTAGCAAACTGTTTACTACCTTCTAAAGTAGCAGCTGCTTTTTGCGGACCAATCACTGGAATCTGCTTTAAGTTGGCATCCGATAGGAAAAAATCGTGTACCCCATTAACCAATGGATCTTCGGGACCTACGACTACCATATCAATTTTTTCGGCAAGCACACATTTCTTAATCGCCTCAAAATCGTTTACACCAATTGGTATATTGGTGGCAATAGCAGCAGTTCCTGCATTTCCAGGAGCTACAAATAGATTTTTGAGTTTAGCACTTTGCTTTAATTTCCAGGCCAATGTATGTTCACGGCCTCCAGCACCGAGGATAAGGATATTCATTTTTAAAAAATTTCTTCAAAAATACGGTTTGAAATGGAAAATGTACCTACTTGGGAGGAAAATTTGAATAACACGCTAGCTTATGACCTGTTATATCTGGTTAAGAAGGTACGCGGTAATGATATTATGGAGTTAAAAAGGTAAACCGGGACTAAGATGGAAGCTCGAAAGTGAAAAGGTTGACATTTTTTAATTACTCGATAATCGAGATTTGAATGCTCGGAGGCTTGCCTGCCCGTATCCATTCAGTCGGGCCTTTAAATTAATACATTTTTTTCTTTTAATGCCTTTTGATCTTGCCCCGAGGTAGTTTACTTAATTATCTAAGACAAACCCAAAGGAGTAAGAATCTTAATACTAAATACTTTGTACTAGCGAAAGCGAGGAACTTTATATGCTTAATCATTTAAATAGGATATTATTAAAAAGATATCCAAACTTAAGTTAGCTAAAGTTCGTGTTCTCGGGCCTGCTTTAGATAGGGACTCAATACTAATATCTCACTACTCAATACTTTGTACTTAATACTAAACCTCACTTCCTATTCCGGTCGGAAAAATCGCGATGTTCGGTCTTTCTTAATTCTTCCTCCGAGAGTGTTTTAAAGTAATCCCATGTTCTCTTCATACCTTCTTGCCTGCTGATTTTAGGTTCCCAACCTAAAATTTCTTTTGCTTTAGAAATATCGGGTTGGCGCTGCATTGGGTCGTCTTGAGGTAATGGCTTATAGATTATTTTTTGGTCAGTACCTGTAAGCTTAATGATTTCCTCGGCAAATTCTTTGATGGTTATTTCATGGGGATTACCAATATTAACCGGACCGGTGTAATCGCTCATTAAAAGCCTATAGATCCCTTCAATTTCATCATCTACAAAGCAAAAGGAGCGGGTTTGTGATCCATCGCCAAAAACGGTGAGGTCTTCGCCACGTAAAGCCTGACCCATAAAAGCTGGAATAACACGTCCGTCGTTTAATCTCATTCTAGGGCCATAGGTATTAAAGATTCGTACTATTCTAGTTTCTACCCCGTGAAACCTGTGGTAGGCCATGGTAATGGATTCTTGGAACCGTTTGGCTTCGTCATAAACGCCACGCGGACCAATGGTATTTACGTTCCCGTAATATTCTTCCGTTTGTGGGTGCACCAAAGGGTCGCCGTAAATTTCGGAAGTAGAAGCGATTAGAATTCGCGCATTTTTTTCTTTGGCAAGGCCTAAAAGGTTATGGGTTCCCAAGGCGCCTACTTTTAGGGTCTGGATGGGGATTTTCAAATAGTCGATTGGACTGGCGGGAGAGGCAAAGTGCATGATATAATCTAATTTGCCCGGAATATGTACAAATTTGGTAACATCGTGGTGTTGAAACTCAAATTGTTCCAATTTAAAGAGATGTTCTATATTCTTTAGATCACCGGTAATTAGGTTATCCATGGCAATCACATAGAAACCTTCCTTGATTAATCTATCACAAAGATGTGATCCTAAAAAACCTGCAGCACCCGTAACCAGAACTTTTTTCATCTGTTATTATTTAATTTTATTTGTCAGATGTAATTTGCCAATAATCATTTAGATTGTTATCAACCTAATTATTATGGCTTATTTCATCGCTTATAAATATTGAAGTAATAGTACTATTCAAAATTAATCCGATTTTCTAGTTTAGGAAATATTTATAGTTTAATGACCAAAATTGAGGGGTGAAGGGATATAGTGACTTGTGTGTGTTCTAATAAAAGAAAATAAAACTGTCGGGATAAGAATAGAGGTTGAGGTATAAGACTAGTATGCTTTTTCCTCTCCAGATATTGCATTCACTACGGTCTGTACAATTATTTTTATATCCATAAAAAGAGACCAGTTTTCAATATAAAAAATATCGAATCGTGTTCTGTTTAGAATATCGTTATCCGTTTCAATTTCTCCTCTATAGCCACGTACTTGTGCCAATCCCGTAATCCCTGGCTTTACAAAATGGCGTAGCATATACTTATCTACCCTATTCGCAAATTCGTTGGTATGCTTCACCATATGCGGTCTAGGACCTACTACGGACATATTACCAAAGAGTACGTTATAGAATTGTGGGAGTTCATCTATACTAGTCTTTCTTATAAATCTTCCAACTTTGGTAATACGCATATCATTTTTTACGGCCATTTGGCTATCTGCATTATCATTGGGAGCCATAGAACGGAACTTATAACAATAGAAGTCTTTGTTGTCTATTCCAGAGCGTTTCTGCCTAAAATAAATGGGACCTTTGCTTTCTATTCTTATAATTAAGGCAAGAATAGGAGCTAACCAAGATAGGATTCCTACGATTACTAAAAGTGAAAATACAATATCGAAACTCCTTTTAAGGGCCGAGTTTAATGGATTGTGGAGAGGTATGTCCCTTAGCGATAATATAGGGATGTAATCGTAGTATTCAAAGGTGAGTTTTTTAGAAAATATATTCTTATTGTCTGGAATAAACTTTAGCGTCTTAAGGTTGTTGTCTGCAAAATTGATGAATTCGGTCAATTGGTTATTCTTCAATTCCGATACAGAACAATAAATTTCATCTACATTATTCTGTACGATATAAACGAAAGCCTTATAAATATCAAATGACGGATCTGAAGGACTAAATTGCTTCATAAATTGATATCCATACTCCCGACGTTCTTTAAATACATCGATAAGTTGGTCCGTCTTTTTATTTTTCCCGATTACCACCACATTTCTCATGTTCCCCTTCACCTTTTCGCGGTATTTCATTAAGAGGATATAATTCAGGAACTTAATACTAAATATGGCTATTGCTGTAAAAACAAAATACTCACCCAAAGCCAAGCGGCTCATATTGGGTTGCTTAAAAAAGCCTATAAAGGCGTAGAGGATTAAAAAGAAAAATACAAATTGGTTAAATAAGAGCTTTAGGATGTTGGTGACTTTGGTATATCTATAGACTCCATAAAAATTATTTTTAACCGATAAAATTATCCACGCTAGAGTAAGGTACGAATGGAAAAGTATAGGATATTGAAAATTAATGGGTAAAAAATAGGCAAAAAGATTAATAACCAATAAATCCATCCCATAAGAAATGGGAGTAATAAAGCCAGAATAACGGTATCTTTTAAAAAACATGGTTATGGTGCCCTATAATTGAATGGTCAATTGGGCACAAAGATAGATTTTAATATTTATTTATTGGATTCCTATAATTATAGGCTATAGTGAATTAACAAAAAGTTTACAGCTGTAAAAATTTATGGTTTAAATAATGCCTCTTTAAGTACCAAATAAATAAACTTGCTATTTCCCACTAAATATCTTTTCCACATTCGCTTTGGTTCTTGGGCAAACCTAAAAAACCATTCTAGACCTGATTTTTGCATCCAAAGGGGAGCTCGTTGTACTTTGCCTGCCACCACATCAAAACTGCCACCTACTCCCATAACAAAATTTACCTTTTCTAACAGAGCTTTGTTTTCATATAGAAAGTTTTCTTTGGTAGGAGAACTAATGGCTACAAATAAAATGTGGGCACCACTTTCGCTAATTTCTTTTGCTATGTCCTGTTCCTCTTCTTTTTTAAAATACCCATTCCTATACCCAGCAATTATATCTGACGAGTATTGTTTAGAATACGTGTCTACTACTTTTTTAACCACCTCTTCTTTAGCTCCAAAGAAAAAAACTTTATAATTTTTATCGTGTGCCAATTGCACAAGATTTACCATTAGGTCTATACCCGCTACGCGTTCTTTTAAAGGCTTACCCAAAACTTTTGATGCCCACACCACTGCTTGGCCGTCAGCATTGATTAAATCGCTCTCATTAACACTTTGGCGTAGTTGTAGATCTTTTTGCATAGCTACAATCTTCCCTGCATTAACCACTACATGGTGTAATTGCTTTCCCTGAGATATAGAGTTATCCACTATTTGCAAGGTCTCCTGCATGGTTAGGTTGTGAATACGAGTATTTAATATTTCAATCATCTTTAATCTAAAACTATTTAACTATTTCATTTACTATAAATACCGGGATGAATCTTTTTATTTTCTAAAATTCCTTATTGATATGCGAAGAGACCCTTAGATTAAAATGTAGCCGATTACTCTTTAAGAAGTTGAGTTTCTATTTTAGAATAACAAAAGTAAAGGAAGAATGTGAATAGCATCAAACCTTTTTGCCTTTCAAGTATAGACTCCGTAAAACCTATAATTAAAAACACCAATACTATTTCTAACAGAATATAATTTCTATCTTTTAATGCGCGGAATAGTATAGATATGATTAAGAGCGCAAAAATAAAGAAACCAATTAGTCCATGGCCGGATAAGATGCTTAAATATTGATTATGCGGATTATATCGGCGTTGAGCACATGGCCAACATTCGATATCTTTAGACCGATAGGTCTTTATAAGCTCATCGCTCAATCCTCCTGTTCCAACCCCTAACCATTTATTGTCAAGCCAAACTTTTTTTGCGGTTTTAATTTTAGCAACCCTAACGGAAACACTGCCATAGTCGTTATTATCATAATGATTGAATCCCTTAAATGAGGTTAGTTGATTTACTTTGTACTTAAAATCACTGGACGCAAAATAAAATAGAAGTAGGGAGGAGAATGCACCGACTAGAATTATGAGGTAGTGTTTTTTTCTCTCAAAAATAGCCCTTAAAATAAAAATAAATATTAATGTTATTATAGATATTCTACTTGCTGAGAAAATTATAAATGCAATATTGATTACGATTAATAAAATTGTAAAATTTTTATTTTTAAATAGTTTTTCTCTTTCTAAAAATATTAATGATATAATAGAGTACATTCCCATATAAGTGGGATGAAATCCATATTGTTCAATGTTTTGAAAATACCATTTGGTATCTGAATTTAAAAAGTAATGACTAATTGTGGAAAATATTATTGTGTAAATAGCAACAGAGGAAAAACCCAATATAAATACTTTGATTATAGATTTTTTGTTGTGTATCAAGTTTGGAATAAATATTAAAGGCACAATTATAAAGGATAGGTTTTTCTCCAAAAATTTAATTCCATCTGATAGATCGTTACTTCCCCATAATCTAAATAGATAGTACAAAAAAATAACAATAAACAAAATGCTGACTCTATTTAATGAAAATGGAATTTTGAGTTTAAATCTTAGGGCTACTGAGGCTAAAGCAAGAACAATTAAAATTGGTGGAGCAACACGATCTGGCAATGAGAATGATGCTGCTAAAACAATCAACAAAAAGTTGTAGGTATTTTGTAATGTAAATTTATACATTTTCTAAAATGTATTTTTTGTAGTTTAAGATCATATTTTCATAGTTAAATTTATTCTCAAAAATTCTTCTACTATTTATGGATAAATTTCGATATTGTGTTGGAGTGATGCACTTTATCTGCATTATTTTTTTTGGTAACGAATTCAGATCTTTTAATAAGAATCCGTTGTAGTCGTTTTCTAAGATTTCTAAATTGCCTCCAACATCATTACAGAGGATCGGTAAACCATAAGAGCAGGCTTCTATTAAAGATAGAGGTAAGCCTTCCTTTAAAGAAAAAAGCATAACATAATCAACACTTAGATATAATTCTTGCATGTTTGAAACCTGCCCTAAAACTTGGAAGTGCGAATCACCTATTGTACATTCTTTTAATTCACCAAATAAATCACCGGTCCCAGCAAAAATTATTTGTATTTCTTTAGGCATTCTATTTTTTAGTGCTTTAACAATTTCTAGTTGCTGTTTTACTTTAGTGATTCTACCTGGGATTAAGATTTTTATAGGGTTTAAACTTTTCTTTTCTATGTTTACAATTTTGGATGGTGCTTTAATACCATTATAAATAACATCAATTTTGTCTAAATTAAAATAATCAATATGATTCCGTTTGACTCCTTCAGATACTGCAATAATATTCTTTGGAAAAAGGGTAAAATATTTTAGGTTATTAAATTCATTATGAGCAACATGGAATATGATTAATTCCTTGTTTAAAAGTTTAGAGAATAAAACGAGTAATGTTGTTAATTGTCGATGGTGAGAGATAAAAATAGCATCCTTATGATTCTTGATAAAGGATATAATATTAAATTTTTGGTAGCTATTTTTGGGAATCAATTTTTTGTATGGTGTTGAAATTTCTTCATATGCTGTTAGAGAAGAGATGAACGAAGCTGAGAAAATACCCTGCTCGCTTAAGCCTTTATGGATGTTTAAGCACATTTTCTGTGCACCTCCTACGTTGCTGAATTTACTATATAAACTTATCAATTTCATTAAGTAAAAAATTAATAACTAAGCGTTCTGAAGTTTGGATTTATTAACACCGTACATGGTAGCATTTTTGGGTACATTTTTAGTTATTGTAGAGTTTGCAGAAATAATAGCATTTTCTTGTATAATGATTGGGCCAATCACTACAGAAGCTGTATAAATAATTACGTTATCATAAATATAGGGCTGTTTCACAAGGATATCATCATGAAAAGTTTCCTTATTATTGCTTCCTCCCAACGTTGTAGATTGGTAAAGAGTTAGCTTTCCTTTGCTAACTACTTCTCGACCCACAACAATGCA
Organism: Arenibacter latericius DSM 15913; assembly: GCF_000424985.1. Taxonomy (GTDB): domain Bacteria; phylum Bacteroidota; class Bacteroidia; order Flavobacteriales; family Flavobacteriaceae; genus Arenibacter; species Arenibacter latericius. The sequence goes on along the minus strand of NZ_AUKX01000050.1, from coordinate 24,687 downwards.
CATGGGATGGACCAATTTTAATCCACCTGCTAGTTTAGCTCCAGGATCGATGTCTACTGTAAAAACGATACGATTTATCATCCAAAATATCTTTGATATGACAAACATGTTATTATAATAGAAGAGATTAGAAATCCTATAATTTAAGATTATCCAAAAACTAATATTCAGCATTTTAGAGAAAAGGCTTCCTTCTAATCGATTTAGGTCTAACCTAAAGCGTTTGACTAATTTTTTCATATAATTCTATATACTCCCTTACGTTTCTGGTAAGTGAATAGTTTTTTTTAGCAAACAAACTTATTTCTTGCTTTTCTTTTTGTGAAACCTTTTCTAGCTTTAAATTTTTTAATGCGGCTTCAGATGGCAGCAAGACCCCTAATAGGTTATTAGTTGATAATGTTTTTGAATAAGCTCCAGCTGAATTAATAGCTATAACTTTTAATCCTTTACCTAAGTATTCCGCAACTTTTGTAGGGGTAGCTACTTGGTTAAAGAGTTCGTCACTACGATAGATGACCCCATAATCATAATTATTGGCTAAGTTATTAATTTCTTGTTGAGTTAGATTTGTTAGGTATTTAATATTTTTAAATTGATTACTAAAAGTTAGTTTTCTCGGTGTAACTACAGTGAGTCTAACATCTTTCTTGTCATTTAAGATTGAAATAATTTCTTCTATTTTTTGATATTTTTGGTTTCCACCAACAAAAAGAACTTTCACTTTTTCATTTTGCTGGTTTGGTTCTGTGTTCGATACCGTGAAAATAGTATCATCATAAGCACTATTACAAAAAATGGTCTTTTCTAAAGGTATTCTGTATTTTTTATTGTAGAGTGTGTATAATTCTTCTGAAACAAAGTTGAAATATATATCAGAAGTAAAAAGACGATCATTCAATAATTCAAATTCCTTAGCTCTTTTATTATCGTTGAAGAATACTTTCTCCCCTTCAACAAAGCCCCGCACATCATAAATAAGATTAACGGAGGTATTAGATTTCAATAGCTTCTGTTTTATTAATAAGCCAACATAAGCAGCCTCTATGTTACGGCAATGTAAAATTATTGGGGAAGAAACCTTATTGCGTTTAATGAATTTATCAGCTAATTTATCATAGTCAACCTGTTTATGAATGAAGATAAACTTGATGTGTTTTGAAAAAAATAATGATAGAAACTTTCTGAAAGATATTCTTGCAAACATCTTTTGACCAATAATTAGTTCAATTTTTCTTCCACTTTTATTTATCTTTTTAATTAGGCTGCGAACCTGGGATTCAAAGACTGTTGATGATATTCCCTCTAGTGTTAAATAATATATTTTCATTTTATTATCTTTTGTTAGCAGCTTTTATTTAAAGATTTTAATTGATAACAAACAAAATAGAAGCTAAATATATATAACAGATTATATATTATATGACTAAATAAAGCCATTGATAAAAGTATTGGAAAAACAAGGATAAGTTTTCTTTTTATATTAAAACCTTTTAAAGGGTATAATATGATAATTACAAAAATTAGTAGTCCAAATAAGCCAGATTTCATTAGAACGGTAAGGGGTCCATTATCCAAAATGGTGAAGGTAATTAGGCCAATCCATTCGCTTACATGAAGTGTAATGGTTGACCCCATTCCATACCCAAAAGTATTAATTACAATTGAACTATCCCAAAATTGCTCTATAAAGGAATTATTGGATAGTATTCTATATATAAAAGAAGAATCTTTTCCTGGATTTAGAATTCCGTGGATTCGCTCATTATCAATTATGTAAAAACTAAATATTCCTATAATACAAGCAACAAAAACAATTACTATGTGCTTAAGTTTAATCCTATCTCCATACCTGTATAGGAGAGACCAAATAAGAAAAATAACTATTAGCGCTAAGTCAGTCCTTGAAATTCTAAAACTATAAATTATCAATCCAAATATTAAGTAAGAAATATAAAAGGTTAACCTTCTTTTCTTATCAATTAAAACTAGGTAAATAAACAAGTAGTTAATTAGAATTGTGCTAGGTCCAAATACGGTATTTACATGTTCATCTTTTTGAAAACTTTCGGGGATATAGAAAAACCTTAGGAAATCTAAAAAGGGTATGAGGCAGTATATGATTATCGTTAAAACCATTAATCGATAGAAGAGCCGATCTGCATTTAAACTTGAATTTTTACCAATAGAATACCCTAAGTACCCAGCTAATGCAAATACTACAAAAAACCTAAAATCACTAGATATAAATGGATTATGTTTTATAATACCTACAGTTGTAGAAGCTAAAATAGATATGAACCATAATATAAGAATTGATATAATTCCCCAATCTATTTTTTTATTAGGCTTTGCAATTAAAAACAATATTAATAGGCAGTCTACTAGCCGCACTCCATAGAATATATCACTAGAGATTCCTGCATAGGTCAGGGACAATAGTAATAATATAAATTCGTTAAAATTTATCTTTAAATTAGTATTTAGGGCTAAGGACATATTTGATATAAATATATAATGATCTTAAAAAGAATACTACTATTAAACTAGCTGTCACTGCTTCTAAAGTGATTTTAGAAAGATAAAGAATTATTAGAGCTAGGCCTATTAAGGTTATGGTGATAATATTTATACTAAATATATCCTTAGAGTTACCGATTGCCCCTAAAATAGCAGAGAATAAACCATATATTAGTTTCATTAGCCCTAATATGGTTAATAAAGAAATTAACAAAATGTCATTTGAAAAATCTACATCAAGATAACGACCGTTATCTATGATACTAAGGATATAAATAAAGAGAATAATAAAGAATCCGAGATAAATTATTTTCTGAATTTTGCGATTTACAACGTCCTTCCTAACTCCTTCTTTAAAACCAACTAATTCTTTAAATCCTACATATTGTTGAATGAGGGTTAACGGAAATAGAAATATGGTGGAATAATAAAAGTATTTTCCGAATTCGTTGTCCCCTATGTTATCTAGGATGAAAATTCTTTCGCCAAAAGATAGTAAGGTGAGAATGGCAAGATTTAATGAGAAGGAAAGAAAAAAGTTTAAAAAATTAATCGTTCTTTCTTTTAACCTTTCAATTTTGGAATAACTATGTACAAGAGCAGATATCGCAGAAACGAAAATTAATAATGTTAAAACGTCTAGTAACTTTCCCATACCAATTGGGAAATTTATTAATGTAAATATGGCAATAACTATTAAAAGCACTATTCGAAAACCATTTTTGATAATTTGAGCCAAATTGAACTCTTTAGTTAACCGTAAAAGATTATAAGAGAAAATAATTATATTTATCCCAATCCCACTAATAATAAACTGATATAATAAAATATTTTGTCCTTTGGAATGGAAATAAAATGATAATAGTAGTGGTATGCAAATTGAACTTACAAGTAGAGAGCGCCAAACATCTGAATTTACAATTATTTTGTTGTTGGTTACCTTAGTAACTCTTAAGAAAACTTGGTCTAAACCTATTAATCCAAATGAGGAAACGATGCCTATATAGGTTAGAAATAGAGAGTAAGAATTGAAGTCACTTATTTGGTATGTGTTTTTAATAAAGAGGATTAACAAAAAATTACTAGCAGCACCTGATGCTAAGATTAGAAAAGAAAAATTGCTAAGAACCTTTTGTTTAATTTTATTGTATGTCATAGCTAATTATGAATAAGAGTAGTAAACCTCTTGGTATATAAAAAAATCATTTATATTACCCTTCAGCTTTCAAATCTTTGAATCAACAAAAATGATTATTTAACCAAATTGTCAAAACTACGATTATAAACTCTTTTCCGTTTGACTTTAGGTATGAAATCTGTATTTTTTGAGTGTAAAACTATAAGGAGTAAAGAAGCGGTATTACAACATCACACTATACTTTGGCCTTTTAGCAAGAGTTTGATAACTGTTGTCTCTAATGACATTTGTGGTCTCTTTAAGGTTGTTTTTCTCTAAGATGCTTATTGCAAAATCGTACCAACTCATAGCTTGTTCACCGGTGAAATGGTATAGCCCGTAGGCGTGGTTTTCAGTTGCAATAAGGTCTAAAATAAATTTAGCCAAATTTGCTGCATTGGTAGGACAACCCACTTCCTTATCAATAATGCGGAGTTCATCTCCCTTTTTTGCCTTTTCCAAAATAGTCTTATAAAAGTTTTTACCATGTACCTTGTGATATAACCAAGAGGTACGAACAATAAAATGGTTGCGCCATAGTTGCTGAATATATTGTTCTCCTACCAATTTAGATTTCCCGTACTGGTTAATAGGGTTTGTGGAGTCGTGAATGGTATATGGAGATCCTTTCTCTCCATCAAAAACATAATCTGTGGATATATGAATTAGAACTACCTGATTTTCTTTACAGGCCATGGATAGGTTCTTAACTCCCTCCGCATTTACTTTATAAGCTAATTCTGGAGTTTTCTCTGCCTGTTCTACATTGGTGTAGGCTGCGCAATTAATGCAATAATCAAAACTACCTGTTTGGAAAAGATCGTTGACCATTTCTGGGTCTGTGATATCCAGATCTAAAGAATTGGCAAATATGAATTCCATTTCGGGATAATCGATTGCGATATCCTTAATGCTTAAGCCTAATTGGCCGTTGGCACCAGTTACTAAGATCCGTTTTATATTTTTAGGTCTTTCCATAAGGGGAGTTGTAAATCTTTTTCAGATAATACCAATTGGTTTTCAGGTAATCCCCAGTCTATATCTAAATCAGGGTCGTTATATCTTATTCCTGCTTCTGAATACTTGTGGTAATAAGCATCGCATTTATAGGCGAAAATGACGTCTGCGGTGAGTGCAACAAAACCATGTGCAAAACCTTTAGGTACAAAAATTGTTTTTCGGTTTTCAGAAGAAATTTTTGCTTTAAAGTGTTGTCCGTAGGTGGTGCTCTCCTTTCTAAGGTCAACTACAACGTCTAAAACTTCACCTTTTAATACCTGCACTAGTTTGGCCTGGGCATGATCCCCAGTTTGAAAGTGGAGTCCACGTAAGACGCCCTTTGCTGAAACCGAGATATTGTCCTGAACAAAATCTACAGGATAGCCAGTAGCTTTCTCGAATGTCTTTTTATGGTAAGATTCAAAAAATAAGCCTCTATTGTCTCTGTGGATAAGTGGCTCTAATACGAAGCAGCCTTTAAGGTTAGTTTCCGTGATTTTCAATGTATATATTATTATCTAATTGTTGTGTTTCTTTTTTATATAGGCATACTGCTATGTAGTTATTACATTAAGTTATGACTCAACCTCCTAATAACTTTATAGCTTAATAATCGAAAGTCGACTTAGTTTTTAATAAGGCCTAACAGATTTTTTCCGTAGCCGCTTTTTAAGAGTGGCTGTGCTAACTTTTTTAGTTCTTCTCTAGTAATATACCCCATGGTATAGGCAACCTCTTCTATGGCTCCTATTTTAAGTCCTTGACGCTCTTCTATGACTTCTACAAACTGACTTGCCTGCATTAATGAGGCGAAAGTACCCGTATCTAACCAAGCTGTACCGCGATCTAAAATACTAACCTGAAGTTTACCTCTTTCCAAATAGGCCTTGTTGATATCAGTTATTTCGAGTTCTCCCCTTTTGCTAGGCTTTATATTCTTTGCAATGCTCACCACTTCGTTATCGTAAAAATAGATGCCTGGAACCGCGTAGTTGGATTTTGGGGTTTTTGGTTTTTCTTCTATGCTAATCGCTTTCCCTTCCTCATTAAATTCTACCACCCCATACCGTTCAGGGTCCTGTACATGATACCCGTAAATAACTCCTCCATCCGGATCGTTATTGGCCTGTAATAATTTTGCTAAACCAGAACCGTAGAAAATATTGTCACCTAAAACTAGGGCTACTTTATCATTTCCAATAAATTCCTCTCCTATAATAAAAGCTTCTGCAAGTCCGTTTGGGTGGTCCTGTATGGCATATTTAAAATCACATCCCAATTGAGATCCGTCCCCCAATAAATTTTGAAAAAGAATCTTGTCGTGTGGAGTGGTAATAATAAGCACCTCCCTAATTCCTGCTGACATTAAGGTAGATAGGGGGTAGTAAATCATGGGTTTGTCATAAATGGGCATCAACTGCTTGCTCACCGCCAATGTGATGGGGTGTAATCGAGTTCCTGAGCCTCCTGCAAGTATGATTCCTTTCATTTTGAATATTTATTGGTATTGTTTCTTATAGTAGGCTTGATAGGCTCCTGAAGTAACACTGGAGAGCCACTCCTCATTCTCCAAATACCAATCGATGGTTTTTGCTAAGCCTTCTTCAAAGGTAACGGAAGGTTTCCATCCAAGCTCTTTATTAATTTTGGTGGAATCTATTGCATAGCGCAAATCGTGTCCAGGTCTGTCTTTTACGTAGGTAATCAATTTTTCGCTTTCCCCAGTGGGTCTCCCCAGCTTTTCATCCATTTGTTGGCAAAGCAGTTTTACCAGGTTTAGGTTGGTCCACTCGTTAAAACCACCAATGTTGTAGGTTTCCCCATTATTTCCGTCATGGAATACTAGATCTATTGCCCTTGCATGATCTTCCACAAACAGCCAATCCCTGGTATAATTTCCATCGCCGTAGACCGGCAAGGGTTTATTTTGGATAATGTTATTTATGAATAATGGAATTAATTTCTCAGGAAAATGATTGGGACCGTAATTGTTGGAACAATTACTGATTACATAGGGCATTCCATAGGTTTCACCATAGGCTCTGACAAAATGATCAGAACTGGCTTTTGAGGCCGAATAGGGGGAATTAGGGTCGTAGGAAGTCGTTTCTGTAAACAATCCTGTTTTTCCCAAGGAACCATATACTTCATCGGTACTCACGTGATAAAAACGCTTTCCTTTGTAATTGTCCTGCCAAACAGATTTAAAAGCGTTTAACAGATGCACGGTTCCCATCACATTAGTTTTTACAAAGGCCATGGGGTCTGTTATGGACCGGTCTACATGGGATTCCGCTGCCAGATGGATTACTCCATCGAACTTATGTTCTACAAAAAGAGCATCAATAAAATCAACATCCGTTATATCACCTTTAATAAAAGTATAGTTGGAGGCCGATTCCACATCTGTTAAATTCTCAAGATTTCCGGCATAGGTTAAGGCATCCAAATTAAAAATATGATAATTTGGATAGGTATTTACCAACCTTCTAACCACATGAGAGCCTATAAAACCGGCTCCCCCGGTAACTAATATATTCATCGCTATTCTTTTTTATAGTTCTTTAAGAAGCTGTTTAGTTCCAATAGACTTAAAACTAATAGCGTAATAACAATGAAAGCAAAAGGAATTCTAAATTTATTACTATTAAATATTCCTTTTACTTCTACCCCTCTCCTTGGAAAGGCTGAGATTACATTTAGGATACTAGATTTATTGGCGCGCTCCTCATTCAATAAAACCAAATTCTCTTTTAGTCGCTCTACTTGGGTAATCAAAGCAAGTTCCTTATTTTCTTTTCCTTCCCCCTGACCAAGATTAATGTTTGTTCCCTGCATTGGTTTCTCGGCTTCCTTTACCATTACCCTTTTATATAGCTGTTGTAAGGAATCTACTTCCATTAGTTGCTTTTTGTAAAGGCTGTCTTGTAAATTAATATTTTGGTCGCTGATATTCTGCTGTAACTGAAAATATTCGTTTCTAGATATAGAGCCAATAATAGAGGGCTGTATTTTTTTAGCCACGGTATTATTTGTAGCGATAACGGAAATAGTATGGAACCTAGCATCTAATGAATTAAAATTCTTTAAAAAGTTCTGCATATCTATGGCTCTTTTGGTGGTAGAGTCCAAACTGCGCACAAACTTGTCGAATAATTGAACTTTTTGATTTTCATCAGAATAGGATTCTACCTCAAATTTACTAATATAGGAAGCTTCTTTAACCGATATGTCCAAAGCCTCTGCCAAAGCAATTGAATCTTTGGCTTCTGCTAGTTCATTATAAAAATTAATATTATTGTAAAGCTGCTGTACACTATTAAAATTGGGTTCTACTACCATGGTGGAAAGGTACCTAGGCTCCTTTGTCATGTCTAAATAAATCCCCAAGGCCAAACCAATAACCCCTGTAATTACAAATTTTAGGAAATGCCTTTGTAAAAACAGTAGGAAAAGGACAATGACATGAAATATACCCTTGAAAATATTCCCTATAAAAAGAAATAATTTTTTTAATCCGTTGCCAATTAATTGGAAGAGTTGTCCCAAATCTATCTCATCCGAGGAGGAATTTTGGGGTGTTTGTGGTTGTTGGGCCATAGAAACTTATGAGTTAAATATTTGTGTAAGTATTTTATCGGTAATTAGATAAGTGGGTTTTACCCCAGTAGTTCCCAAACCACCAGAAGCTAAGGTACTTCCTGTTTCCAAGGGGTTATCCGAAGCATAATAAGCATACCTAACCTTTACATCTTCTCTAATGCTCTTACGTATTTTGGAAGCAGATTGAATAGCTTTTTGATAATGAACCCCTTCCATCTCCAACCCAATTACGTTCCATGTAGATTCATGGAAGAATTTTAGAATGTCTTTGTTTTGTAAAGAGGTTCCTAAGACCGTAACCATAGCGCCTTGTAGCACTTTTAACCCATTCCCTTCAAAGTCGGACTTGTTTAATTCGTTCTTAAAGGGATAGTTATCTGCACTACCTTCAAAGATATGTGCATTGGGGATCATAATATCTCCTTTCCCACCTTCTAGAATCCCTGCTTTTCCCATAATAGAAATGGAAGCCACATTTAAAAATACCTCTTGATTTTTTTTAACTCTATAAGGTTTTAGAAGCTCGTCTATAGTCTCATAAGCCTGTTCTCCAAATGCATAATCCATTACAAAGATAACTGGTGTCTCGTTTTCCGGAGTATCCGGTAATTCATAACAGCAGCTACCTTTCCCTAGTTTGGCAAGGTCAAAGATCTGTACATCTATATTGGTGCCAGAATGATCATCTATAGCGATCATTCCGTTCTTTTTTGCCAAAGCAGTCACTTTATCCCTTAGTGTGGAATTATGCGAATTGCTTAAAGCTTCAAAAATGGAGAGATTATCATTATTAGCGAATTCCTTGGACAACGCTTTTTTAGCGAATAAAGAGTTCATAACACTATGCATATTGGCACTAATTATATGAATAGGGCGCTCCAACAAATTATTTTCGCGTAATTTTTCTTTTATGGTATTCGCCCAACGTTCTCCATGAATATGATGACCTAATCGTTCTCGTAACATGGGGCTGAAAGTGATGGCACGCTTATTACCAGTAGTGACTTCTTCAATGGCTAGTTTACCCAACCAATATATAATCTTTAGAAATCGCTCTGGATCAGTATCAATAGACAACTGTTTATGTACTGCCATAACCTCTATAAAAGGTCTTCCTAAAATATTGGCAGCATGTGTTAATGCTACTTCTCGTTCTTTAAGGCTAAGTTCTTCTTGTTGTGCCGCTTCTTCTAATTTTACCCAATCTCGGATAGTTTTATCGGTATCTTCAATTAATACACGATTACTAATTTTTTCCGCCTCAATAAAAAGGAAGGTAAGGTGGGTAAGAATATCATAGATATCTGAACGCCCTCTAGTAATCTCGATATTCATCTGCTCATCATCTATTCTATAGCAGTTTCTTCTTCTTTTGGGAGGGATAATCGGCTTAAATTGTGAGCTAGAATACCCTTCATCTGAGGTAAGATTAATGTAGCGACATTGTTCTATACCTTCAGGTAAACGCTCTAATACATATATAAGTCCATTTAGTTCAGTTTTTTCTTCTGCTATTGAGCCATAAATCTCAGGTCTAAGCTGTAAGAGGGATTGCCTAAGGGCGGCACCTGAAACTCCCGATGGCTTATAAAATCCACGGTTAAATAAATGACGCATAGTAATATACAATCGCTCTATTGCATTCGTAGATTCCTGCGCTCTAGTGGTGTTGGTAGATTTTTTCATAGACATATTTCATGCAAAACTACAATATAAATCGGTATCTAATTCTTGTCACAATCTTTTCTATCACCAATAAAATATTGGTTGTCTTATAGAAATGGATTGCCATTAAATGAGTATGCTAATATAATGGAATTGCAAATGGTATGAAAATCCAAGTAATAAGGATGAATATACTTTGCGCAAGCGCTATGGAGCTAAGGGCTATTAAGAACTTAAAATCAGCAACTTAATAAATGCTACAGTACTTACAGTATATATTTAAAGCTTATACCCTAAACTCCCTTAAGCCATCAGCAACTTTACGATCGTTAGATAACCTTTGTACCTTATTCTGTCCGCCTAATTTCCCGATAGATTTCATGTATTCTTGAAAACCATCCTTTTTAATTTTAGTGATCTTTAGGGGTTGTAAAATCTTCCCCTTTATTAGGTCAAAGTAATAGGAGTTTTGTTGCTGAAGAGAGGTGTCCAAAGTATCAATAAACTTTTCCAGATCTGTTGGTAGTTGTTCAAATTCAATTAACCATTCGTGGTAAGGGAGCTCCTCTCCTTTAGGATTTATCTGTGGAGCAACGGTAAACTCATTAATTCTAGCATCCGTTTCTTCAATGGCTAGCCTCATAGCTTCTTCAACTTCTTTGCCAATGACGTGCTCTCCAAAGGCGGAAATAAAATGCTTAATTCTACCCGAAACTATTATTTTATAGGGTTCCAAAGAAATAAACTGAATGGTATCTCCTAAATTGTACCCCCATAGACCGGCATTAGTGGAGATAATCATCACATAATTTACACCAACCTCTACATCTTTCAGCGTTATTCGTTTTGGGTTGTCTACAAAAAACTCGTCGGCCTTTACGAACTCATAAAATATCCCTGAATTGAGTAGTAATAGCATTCCCTTTTCGGTCTGGGAGTCTTGATAAGCGAAAAATCCTTCACTAGCTGGAAACAATTCTATACTCGCTACCCTTTTCCCGATAAGGTTTTCAAATTTAGCTCGGTAGGGTTCATAGTTAACGCCACCATAAATAAATAGTTCAAAGTTTTTGAAAAGTTGACCTACCTTTTTGCCAGTAGTAGAATTTAGTTTCTCAAAGTAGGTTTGTACCCAAGAAGGAATGCCTGCAATAATGGTCATATCTTGGTCTACAGTTTCTTTTACCACTTCATTAACCTTAGTATCCCAATCTTCTAAACAATTGGTCTCCCAACTAGGAAGTCGGTTTTTTTGTAAATAATTGGGCACGTAGTGCGCAGATATTCCTGATAGTCTTCCAATTTTTATCCCGTTCTTCTCTTTCATTACAGGGCTTCCCTGAAGAAAAATCATTTTCCCGTCCACAAAATCGGCCCTCCCAGTTTCGTGAATGTAATTTAGGATTGCATTACGGGAGGCTTCTACCTGGTATTTAATGGACTCTTTGGTAATGGGAATGTATTTTGCCCCAGAGGTTGTGCCCGATGTTTTTGCGAAATAGGCTGGTTTACCAGGCCATAAAACATCGCTCTCCCCGGCAACGACTTTTTCTACGTATGACTTTAATTCCTCGTAATCTCTTACAGGAACGTTTTTTACAAAATCTGCATGAGATTTTATTTGGGAAAAATTATGGTTCTTTCCAAAACTAGTGTCTTTCGCCTGGGATAATAAGAATGCGAAAACTTTATCTTGGGTTGTTATTGGATTCTGTACCCATTTTGCAGTTTTCTTTGCTACGATTCCTGCAAATATTTTAGCTGCGAACGATTTTATACTCATTTTCTACTATTTAAAATCTATAAAATCTATTGGATTAAGAGGGCTGCCGTTACTCCAAAGCTCAAAATGAAGGTGAGTACCGGTAGTGAACTCTCCTGTATTACCAACCGAGGCTACTACTTCCCCAGCACGAACAATATCACCCTGTTCCTTATTTAGTGATCCATTATGTTTGTATACACTTAGGAGTCCCTCTGAGTGTTCAATAATTATGACATAGCCAGTTTCTGTAGTCCATTCTGCAAAAATAACGGTGCCATTGGCTACGGCTTTAACGGGGCTATCTTTTGGGGCTACTATGTCTACAGCATAATGCTTAGATTCCGTGTTAAAGCTTTGAGATATTGTACCGCTTAAGGGAGTAAATAATACTCTCCCGGGACTATTGATGTTTCTTTCAAACAAATTATATTTATCTTCTCTAGCCACTTGCTCCCTTAATATAGAATCTTCCCTTATGGGACTTAAGTCAATGGTAGATGGGTCTAGCTTATACTGTTCAAACAACGAGTCTCTGTTAATTTCGTTATTTTCAATATCGCCCTTTAATACTTTTCTAATATTATCTAGGTACCTATTGGTATAATTTAATACCACAACTAAAGAATCTGTTTTATAGGTAAGCTCGGTGGCCTGGCGTTTTAGTTTCGTAGAGGAGTATCCTGGAATATATTCCCTAAGCGGAGTAAAGGCAATAAGCAGTATTGTAAAACCAATAAGGCCAATAATAAAAAGGGAGCCGGTAACAAATACATTCATTCTGTTCAGCTTAAATGAAATCTTTTCTTCAAAAGTACTTTCATTAAGTATGACCAAGCGGTACTTATGCAAGAGCTTCCTCTTTAATTCCTTTCTTTTTTTTCGTTTTTTGGTCATAATAAACAAAGATAAGGTTACAAATTAACTTTAATTATTTTTAGCATTAAATTTGATTGGATAGTATTATTTCTTTGCAAAAGTATCTTTTCAAAATTTATATTGTAGATTGGCAGAATTAAAATATATTTTAGTCTTTAAAATTAACAAGTTACTTACATCTTTTTTAGTACCTTTGTTTCTAATAAATCATCTTACTATGATAACTTTAAATACATTTTTAGCAATTGGACCAATGCAAATAGCCTTAGTAGTGGCTATTGTCTTATTATTATTTGGAGGTAAGAAAATTCCAGAATTAATGCGCGGATTAGGTAGTGGTATTAAGGAATTTAAGGATGCTTCCAAAGATGATGAGGTTTTGGAGGAAAAGAAAAAAGAAGAATAAGTATATATATTCACTTCATATTATAAAAAAAAAACACCTGCTTTAGTAGGTGTTTTTTTATTTGTATTATTTACTAAATAGTACACTATTCATGGTATTCCTAGGCCTTACCAAATTGGCTGCGTCCTTTACTTGTGGTACCGATTGATATTTTGTTACTTATAATAGGAATTAAAGTTTACACTTTACTTTGTTCTATGACCCACTTTATCTAATCCTTCATTTTAGAGACTGGTTCTATTATTTCGATTAGAATGAGCTGATTATTGACTCTTTCAAATGAGTTAGTAAATGGTGGTGCTTTGCTAGTTATAAAAAAGTAGACCTTGTATCCAGGGTAAAGTTTATGTGGAAATATATGACTTGATTTCTCAGAATATCCCCTATTTTACTTACATCCCTTTCTAAATATTCCTGTACACTATGCAAAATGAGGGATTCACAACAAAAAATTTTACATCAATACTAAGGCGTCTAGATTTACCGTTCGCTTAATATTAATGTAGTTGTTGTCCTTCTAGGGATGACTTAAATGTGAATTTGCAAGTGCTAAACACCATACAGTACGCCACACCATAATTTAAACGCATGGAAAAATTAATTGCTTTAGTATTCTTATTTGTGACCACAGCTTTTCATGCTCAAAATGGGAATATTGGTAATGCCAATAGGGTAGAGGTAATGCCAATAACCGCCGCCCAATCCCTTGAATCTGTTGAAGATTTTAATTTGGATGCAATCGGTAGTATGGAAGAGATCGAATCAGCTTTCAAAGCTGACAAAATCAATACCAAATGGTTTGATACTGTTTTCAGTCATTCTCCTGGTTACTACCTTATTACTGGCATATATGGTAACGATCTTAATTTAGCTAGAAACCTCGATAAACTTAGAGGGAAGGGATTTGATGCCGGATTTTTATTTAACCCAGAAGATGAACTAAGTTATCTTTTCTTAGCAAAATTTGATACGTGGAAAAAGGCTTTAGAAGCATGCAAAACCAACCCTTATAAGTCTTATAGAAAGGATTTATGGGTGATGATAGTGCCTAAATTAATAGATCATGAGGAAAGTAAACAGCTAGTTTCGGTTAATTATGCAAAAGAAAAAGTCCTTTCTGATAAAAAAGTTACTATTGAGGAAGTTAGTTATGAGATGTTGAATCCTAACAGTAATGTGAATAATATTTCAGCAGCTGATGTACCAATGGGGAACAACTCCTGGTTAAATAAAGCGAATGATTATTTTGATAAAATGCGGTATGCCGAGGCGGCTGAGCTTTATGAAAGAGCTATGATTAAGAAACCGGATACATACGGGTTGGAGGTGCTTCAAAAAGCTGGAGACGCACATTACTTTAATACTAATATGGAGCGTGCTTATTTTTGGTATAATAAAATGTATAATAAGTATAAGGAGGAAATTCAGCCTGAGTTCTTGTTTAAATATGCACATACATTAAAAGGATCTGGAAAATACGGACGAGCAAAACGGATGATGCGACTTTATAATAAGTCTATTAAGGTGGAGAGCAATGCAGATGATTTAGAAGAAACTATTGCTAATTTCGAAACGAATGAGGTGAAATTAGATAATATTCTGAATTCAGGACCTAATGTACAGTTAAAAAATCTCAGTTTAAATACAGCTTATTCAGAATTTTCTCCAATGTTTTACAATGAGAATGAGATTGTATTTGCCTCTTCTAGAGATTCCTCATTTTTTAATACTAGACGGTATGGATGGAATAATCAACCCTACCTTGATTTGTATGTGGCAAAAATTAATGAAGAATCGCAAGATTTACGAGATGCCATGAAGTTTTCCAGTAAAATCAATTCCAAATACCATGAGGCATCGGTTACCTTTTCTGCAGATAATACAACTATGTACTTTACCCGTAATAATTATGGTAAGAAGTTGCGTAGGGATAAAAATGGAATGAGTCATTTAAAGATTTTTGTTTCCAACAAAGTAGAGGGAGAATGGACAGAAGCTAAGGAATTACCGTTTAATAGTGATTCGTATTCTACTGGTCATCCTTCATTAAGTCCAGATGGGAAAAAATTATATTTTGTTTCCGATATGCCTGGAACTATGGGGGAAACCGACATCTTCGTAGTGGATGTATTGGAGAATGGTCTTTATTCCGAACCAAAAAACCTAGGCCCCAATGTAAATACCCCGCGCAAAGAGATGTTTCCTTTTGTCACCAATAATAAGTTATACTTTTCTTCTAATGGAAGGATTGGTTTAGGCGGATTGGATGTTTATGAAGCGGAATTGAAAGAAGGCGGTGGGTTTTTAGAGGCTGTTAATTTAGGTATGCCAATTAATAGTGAAAAAGATGACTTCTCCTATATTGTAAACGAAGTAACTAATAAAGGTTTCTTTGCTTCTAATAGGAAAGATGGTAAGGGAGATGATGATCTCTATAGCTTTGAAAGGTTGATTCCTGAAGAGACTGTTGAAAATGCAATTGCAGGAACCGTAGTAGAGCATATTTCAGGTGAAGTTATGCCTAATGCATTAGTTACCTTATTAGATAAAAACAATATAAAATTGAAGGAAATGGTGACAGCAGAGGATGGCTCCTTTGTTTTTGAGGATTTAGATTCGTTTACAAAATACGTTGTCAAAATTAGTAAAGGCCAATATTTTGAAAAGGAGTTGTTTGCTGAAACAACTGAAAATGAAATAGTAAGTACAGATGTTTCCATGAAAAGATTAAAAGAGCTGATCGTTTTGGAAGATGGAGTTAGGAAACTTAAAACGGACTTAATATACTTTGATTTCGATAAATATGGTATTAGAAAGGATGCCGCTATAGAATTGGATAAAATGGTAGAGGTGATGATGGAATACAAAGACATGGTCATTAAAATTGAATCTCATACCGATTCTAGAGGTCCTGCGGTTTACAACAAATACCTATCAGATAAGAGAGCTAAATCTAGTAGAGATTACCTTATATCTAAAGGAATTTCCGATGAGCGTATAGTTAGTGCTATAGGTTACGGGGAAGAGCAACTGCTTAATGAGTGTGAAGATGGAGTAAGATGTTCTCGTGAACAACATGAACTTAATAGAAGGTCAGAATTCATTATTGTAAAAATGTAACTCAAAATAAGCGTAATAAAAGATTAAAGTCCGCCTTTATTAATAAAGTGGACTTTGTAATCTCAATAATAATTTGATGGTTCTCATTAGACTAAAGGGGGTTAGAATAATTTTACTTAGAGATTATTACATTCCTAAATTTTTTATGCAAAAATGATGAGGCGAGTAAACCTTCCTATTTTCTGATTTATACTTTATGAGCTGGCTGATATTAAATGTAAAAGAGTTGAAATAACCGCCCAGCGAGGTATTTTCTTAACAACTTGGTTGAAAATACAGTTTAGTTTGCTCCGTATCTTGTAGGGGTGCTGCGTTGTTTAACGAATAAATTAACTGTTTAACGAACGTAAACAATATTACGTTTCTTCAACCTTTTTATGTTTCACTTTATCCAATAATTTATAGTAATGGTCGAGTATTTGTGAAATTTGTATTAGCAATAATCTTAACTATAGCTATATGAAACATGTATTACTCATAAAAGAAATCTATTTAGAAGCCTTTAGAAACTGGGGATATATTATGCTGAAAAGATACTTTAAAGCATTTTCATTCTTTTGCTTTTTCCTTATAGCAGTGGTAATCTATGCCTTTTTATATAGGGTATCTACCGGTTTTGTCTTTTAAAACTGCTGTGCTAGTTTAAACCACTAATAGAGTTTTAAATGGCCTTTAAAAGCCCCTATTTATTTTAGGTTGTTCTCATTACACGCCTTATTGTAACCGATATTAAGGTTTTAGGTAAGGAGGTGCAGCTTATTCGTAAAGGAACTCTTACTTTCTATTAGAAGCTGTATTCGTCTTAATTAAAATAGGTAAACAAAAGAATCTTGGTCTCTACACTATTTGGTCCCATGTCACTCTCAGTATGCCTAAGAGGAGGAGGGAAGTGTAAAGTTGACTTTATATATGTTTATAATAGAATGATATAACTAAAGGAGCTAGTTGATGCCTGCTTCCTGAGGTTTTTGTGTATCGACAAACTTGATTGTTTTTAAAATAGCCTCCAATTCAAACATATAGTCTCTTTTTTCGGTGGCTGGTGCAAAAACAAAGCCTTCAACTACTATTTTTCTATCATTCTTGTCGTCATTAATGATATAGGTTAAGAACGGTCCTGCCATTGGGTAGTTCGCAATTTCCCATATACCTCTGACTTCAGCTGCTTTTTTACCAGAAATTTCAGCAGGAAAAACATAAGGAGAAAATGCTTTTTCCGTAATCATATAGGTGGTTTTTCCAGGAACGGTAGGCCCAGGGATAAATTCTTTTCCAATAGAATCTCGCATATTTACAATATCGGCTACCAAAGTGGAATCGCTCTTAAAATGATTTCCGGGAACTTCATAGGCAATGATATTCATGCTCCCTTTTTGGATCTGCCTATCAATCCACACAAATGAATCTTCTTGTCTACCTACTTTATAAATAGAGGGAATAGAAAGGTTTATTCCTAAGCTTTCTTCAAGTGCTTTCTCTTGGTTTAAAGAGATTAGGAAACGTTTTTGAGCTTCTCCAATTTCCAAATCCTTGAAAGCTTTAATCATCTCATTAGCTTTCGCATCAAGATTTTTAATTATTTCTTGCTCGGTAGTACCTTTAATAACCCCTACTTTTTGTGGGGTAGCGAACATGTCTGTTTTTATATGAGCTAAACTTAAGGTGTCCTTGGCAATTACTAGTACTGAACGGTTGTTTAAAACAGATCCCGAGAATACCTTAGCCGGCATTTGATGAATGGTAAAAAGTGGCTCCTCCCAAGAAAGTCCTAGTACAGGTGCAGCAAAATGCTGTCTTACACGGTCTCCTACAGCTCCTTCCCATAAATCATTATCTATTACTATGGCCAAGGAATTAATAGCTCCTATAGACGCGGGTAGGTACTTTTTTTTAGGAGTGGAATTACAGGATATTAAAAATAGAAATGTCGTTATAAAAAGAAAACCAATTTTTTTCATAGTGTTATAGTTTTACGAAGAACAGTCGCATAATTTTAGTTTGGTACCTGGTCTTATATTACTACCGCTAATACCGTTCCATTTTCGTAAATTTTCGATACTAATTCCTGGATATTTTTTTGCAATGGTCCAAAGAGTGTCTCCACTTCTTACTGTATGTACCTTGTTGCCGCTGCTAGCTCCTGCATTTGTTGAGGTATTGGTGTTTTGCGCCGTAGAAGGATACTTTCTTGGGTAAATGGTTAACCTTTGACCAATTCTTAGATTATTGCTTCTTAAACCATTCCAAGCTTTTATTTGGCTAACTCTAACTCCATATCTTTCCGCGATCTTACCTAGAAAATCCCCGCTCTTCACTCTGTACCTTATCTCATTTTGTGACTGTACTATTTGCTGAAGTGGTTTTTCTTTTGATTGCAACTCTTCATTTACATGAGCGTATATGGCTTCTTCATTATTTACGAACTTGCCTAGGGCATCTATAGGTAAGCGTAAGGTGTAGTTTTTGTCTTTTATATATGGAATGACATTTAATTTATAGGAGGGGTTTAAAACCTCTAATTCCTCAACGCTAATGTCAACCAATTTTGAAATTTGTTCAAACGTAATGGTGCTCCTAACATGTATTGTATCGGTCTCAAAATAAGGCCTTTCCACAATTTGCTGTTCAAACCCATGTTCTTTTGCAAATTCAAAAATATACATGGTCGCTAAAAACGCAGGCACATAGCCCGCTGTTTCCCTAGGAAGATTTCTTCTAATGTTCCAATAATTCTTATATCCACCAGAGCGTCTAATAGCTTTGTTTACATTTCCAGGGCCAGAGTTGTAAGCGGCGAGAGCTAAGTCCCAATCATCAAAAATATTGTATAATTTTTTTAGATACAAACTAGCTGCTTTGGTAGAGTTTATTGGATCACTTCTTTCATCTACGTAACTACTTACGTCTAGATTGTACATTTTCCCGGTCCCGTACATAAATTGCCATAAACCGGTTGCACCCACCCTAGAACGTGCCTTAGGGTTTAAGGCGGACTCCACAATGGCTAAGTATTTTAGCTCTAAGGGGATGTTTTGATTATCTAACTCCTGCTCAAATAAGGGGAAGTAAAACTGACTTGCCGTCATCATTCTACTCATTAAGCCTCTTCTTCGGGTTAGGAAAGAGTTAATCACATTCTCCAAGGACGGATTATAGGTAATATTAAAAGGCGTTTTTTGGTTTAGTAGTTCCAATCTGGCCTTTAATGTATCGGTGTCCACGCTATAGTGGTATACCGTATCTATCTCCATTGTGGCGATATCTTCATAAATAGAATCGAAAAGGATTGTGTTGTCATACAGGACCTTTAACCAAAGGCTGTCATATCTAGCTGCTTCTTCACGGTCATGTAATTCGTACTTTTCTTCACCTTTTAAGAGAAGTCGTACATTGTCTTTTAATTCTACTTTTGACTCCATGGATTCCATCTGCTCTACACCTTCCATATCCATAGCAATGGTGTCTACTTCCATAGTTGCCGGCTTGTTAATGTTCGGATTGCTTGGAATGGAATCTATTTGTTGGGCAGAAAGGGTAGACACGGAGACTACCCCAATAATGCTTAACAGAAAGTTCTTGATTATATTCATGAGGTTTCTATTTATTATGGGGACATATGAAGATCGTGCTTTTTTGCCAATCTTTATAATTTATTTATAAGATTGGCAAAAAAGCAACTCATCATTAAGATTTAATCAAGGAAGTTACCCCTTTAATATGGCAGCAATTCCCGGTAGGTCTTTACCTTCTAAGCTCTCTAACATTGCACCACCACCGGTAGACACATAGCTTACCTTATCTTCAAAACCAAATTGTTTTACTGCAGAAACGGAGTCCCCACCGCCAACTAAAGAGAATGCTCCATTTTTAGTTGCTTCCGCAATAAAATTACCAATGGCGATAGTTCCCTTGGCAAAAGGTTCCATTTCAAATACCCCTACAGGGCCGTTCCATAATATGGTTTTGGAATCTAGGATTACCTTTTTAAAATTCTCAAGCGTTTGTGGTCCAGCATCCAATCCTTGCCATCCTTCTGGAATTTCATTTGAATTTACCACTTTAGTATTGGCATCCTTACTAAAATCATCAGCAGCCAAAACGTCTACCGGAATATGTACTTCTACTCCTTTTTTCTTCGCTTCAGCAAGGATTTCCAATGCTAGCTCCATTTTATCATCTTCACAAATTGAATCTCCTATCTTTCCTCCTTGTGCTTTCACAAAGGTATATGTCATTCCACCTCCTATAATAAGGTGATCTACCTTGTCTAAGATGTTTTCTATAATTGTGATTTTTGAAGATACTTTTGCTCCTCCAAGAATTGCGGTAATGGGCTTTTCCCCAGTACGCATCACTTTTTCTATAGCGTCTATTTCCTTAGCTAACAAAAATCCAAAACACTTCTTTTCTGGGAAGAACTGTGCTACAATTGTAGTGGAAGCATGTGCTCTATGCGCGGTTCCAAATGCATCGTTTACGTATATATCACCTAATTGAGATAGTTTTTTAGCAAACTCTTCATCTCCTTGCTCTTCTTCAGAATGAAATCTTAAGTTTTCTAAAAGTAAAACTTCACCACTCTTTAAGTCGGCTACTGCTTTTTCTGCTTCGGGACCTACACAATTTTCTACAAACTTAACATCAACACCAATTACTTGGGTAACTTCCTTAACAATATGTTTTAAGGAAAGCTCAGGTTTTACTTGACCTTTAGGTCTACCTAAATGACTCATTAATATTGCGCTACCGCCGTCTTCCAAAACTTTTAATATGCTAGGCTTTGCAGCAACAATTCTGTTGTTATCGGTTACCTTTAGATCAGCATCTAGTGGGACATTAAAATCTACTCTGATTAATGCCTTTTTATTCTTAAAATTAAAGTCGTTGATAGTTCTCATATGAATTCTAGTTTTATAGAATAGCAAATGTAAAGATTTAAAGGAGGTTTAAAAGATACTTTCTCAAATAATTACCACTATTTAGGGAGTTAGCTTTAAATATTCAATTAGGTTAATGAGAATAATTCGTCTTCTATGTGAACATGAAATTTGATTTTCTTTTGGTTTAATTCCATTATATTTGGTGCATGCTATTTAAGGATATTTTAGGGCTTACCCATATTAAGGATCATCTTACTTCCAGTGCAGATGCAGGGCGGATTCCGCATGCACAACTTTTTATTGGTCCAGAAGGCTGTGGGAAATTGCCAATGGCCATTAGTTATGTGCAATATTTACTATGTGGCAATAGGAATGGAGAAAATAATACAGGGGATAATTCTTGTAATGTAAAGTGTAACTCCCTGTCTCATCCAGATATTCACTTTGCTTTTCCTGTGGCCAATTCAGACAAGGTGAAAAGTCACGCTGTAAGTGATAGTTACATGGAAGAATGGAGGCAGTTTGTAAAGGAGCAGCCGTATGGAAACCTTTACGATTGGTATAAAATGATCGGAATTGATAATAAACAGGGTCAGATTGGGGTTGATGAAGCCCAAATTATGGTGAAAAAACTAACCCTTAAATCATATGAAGGCGGTTATAAAGCCATGATTATTTGGATGGCCGAAAAAATGAATACGGCTACAGCAAATAAACTATTAAAACTTATAGAAGAACCTCCCAATAAAACCATATTAATTTTAATTGCTGAGGACGAAGAACAGATTATTCAAACTATTTTATCAAGATGTCAAATACTGCGATTCCCACCCGTGGCCGAAGGAGCTATAGTAGAGGCTTTGGTAGAAAGGGGGGTGAGTAGGGAAGATGCTATTCGGATTTCTCATGAGGCCAATGGTAACTTTAATAAGGCACTAGATTTTATGAATAACGATTCAGAAGATTTAGTGTTTGAAAAGTGGTTTGTTCAATGGGTAAGATCTGCCTTTAGAGCAAAGGGGAATAAAAGTGCTATCCATGACCTTATTGCTTGGAGTGAGTTGGTAGCAAAAACAGGAAGAGAGACGCAAAAGAAATTTCTAAGCTATTGTATTTCCGTTATGAGACAGGCTTTATTAATTAATTATAATGCGAAAGACCTAGCCTTTATGAGATTCCATGTAGAGGGCTTTAAGTTAGAAAATTTTGCTCCTTATGTGCACGAGGGTAATATTCTTTCCATAGTTAAGGAGCTGGAAGATGCAAGTTATCACATTGAAAGGAATGGAAATGCCAAATTAATCCTTATGGATTTGTCCATAAAATTAACGCGCTTATTACACGCCAAAGCAGCTTAAATAATTCACATATTTATATGGAAAGTTTAATTAATAATGCCACGGAGCTATTACTGCTTCTTTTTCTCATAATTACATTTGTACAAAGTGCCTTGGATAAAATGCTAGACTGGAAGGGAAATGTTACTTGGCTAGAAGGTCATTTTGAAAATACCCTTTTTCAGAATCAGGTTCCACTATTATTGGTAACGGTACTTGTAACCGAGTTGATTGCTGGGGTGCTGTGTCTCTTGGGTATATATATGCTAATTGCAGAAGGTGAAAAAACTATGGCTTTGGCAGGTGCCGTACTATCTTGTATTGTATTGCTAATGCTGTTGTTAGGACAGCGAATTGCCAAAGATTATGATGGCGCTAGAACGATAGCTATATATTTTATCCCAACTGTTTTCTTGGTTTTTTTATTGCAATAGAATTATCAGCTACGGTTGATGTATAAGGTAATTATAAAAACTTGCCAACGCTAAAAGAGTGGAATAATACCTTATGGTTTGTTAGAAAATCGATTTTCTTAGGCTTTAAAGTACGCCATAAAGTCTAAGTCCTTATATTTAAATGGGTTTTTGGACGTGCTATTTGTTTGGATACTGCAAAGAAACGGAACTTACAAACCAATCGGTTTGTTTTGTGTTTTGCTATCTTCCTTAAAAATTGAAGAAATTTGCGTAGCTTGATGAAGGTTTTACGTAATATAATTGTTAATAAACTACAAGCATGAATTTGGAGGGTGTTAAATCCAAGTCAATTGGTTTGGTGTTGTCTGGGGGAGGGGTTAAAGGAATGGCACATATTGGCTTAATCCAGGCTTTAAATGAGTTTGGCATTCAGGCTCAATTGGTAAGTGGTAGCAGTGTGGGTGCTCTTGTTGGTGCCATGTATGCTAACGGGAACTCGGTTTCAGAAATGCTCAACTTTTTTAAAGAGACTCCATTGTTTCGTTATCATTTTATGACCATTGTAAAACCCGGACTTTTAGATACAGAGCGTTATTTTGATGTGCTGCTTAAATATTTCCCTAAGAATACTTTTGAAGCTTTGGAGCGTAAATTATATGTAATAACTACGGATCTGCAACGTGGTGAAGAAAGAGTTTTTGGAGAGGGAGAGCTTATCAGACCTTTATTAGCTTCTGCAGCTTTACCTCCAGTATTTAGTCCCGTAGAAATTGATGGAACTATTTATGCTGATGGAGGTATTATGAATAATTTTCCCTATTATGAAGTTGCCAATAAGGTAGATTATGTAATTGGTAGTAATCTAATGGGTATTAGAGTACTTAGCAAGGAGGGGATTAATTCTTCTTACCAATTAACTAACAGAACCACTTCCTTAATGATGTATGCTAATAATAGAATTAAAGTTAAAAAATGTGATTTGCTTTTTGAGCCAAACGATTTAGACTTAATTGGTATTTTAGACAAGAAAGGTATAGAAAAAGCCTATACTATAGGATATGAGCACGCTTTAAAAAAGTTACAAGAGACCTTTGTTGAAGTGTAATCGGGATTACAGTATCTTTTTATTAAAGCAGGGAGCTAATTATTGATTAAGTCCCGTTTGAAGCATTAAATTACTAGTATGCTGGAACCCTTGACAAAATTATTGAGTGGCGTCTAACGGCTTGTTAGGAACCATTTAGACCTTGTTGTTAAAGTGTAGATTGGTGCGTCTTTCTAAAGACAATAGCTAAAGGGCTAGTAAGTGAATTCTGATCCTATGAGGTTATCTAAATCTTGTAGGCTTTGTTATAATGTTCAAATGAAATAAACTTATGGTTGTAGAGCGACAACAAAAATAAGTTATAGCGGAACGTGTGACCGATTAGGAGGACGCCCCGCTTATAAGTGATTTTATTGGGTAGCGTTTTTGACTTCGGCTTCGTCTACCTCCTTAAGTAGGTAAACTCAGTTACCGTAACTAGTATTAAGGTAAGATAAAGTTTGTGTTCTCGGGATCGCCCGAGCGAGTCTCACTACTATCATCTAACTAAACCTATAAAAAATTGGGACTAGACCATAAACTGTGTAAGTAGAAAATAGAGGGTAAACTAAACGCTTTATTTTATAAACTTGCCTGCGATAAAAATCCAGGTACTAATCTTACACAACAAATGAAAAAAGAAGATCTATTTGATGATGAGTTTCTGAAACAGTTTAAATCAGGAGAAGAACTCAGCAATTTTCTAAAACAAATTCAGAAAAGAGGACTTGAGAAAATGCTCGAAGGGGAACTTGATGGTCACCTGGATTATCAAAAACATCACAAATCTGTTTCCGGTAATACCAGAAACGGCTATTCAGAAAAGAAGATCAAGAGTT
>NZ_AUKX01000049.1 GCF_000424985.1 Arenibacter latericius DSM 15913 | reverse complement strand
AGATCAGCAGCATTAGGACTCACCTGCTGAAAATAGGTGCTACCATTAAAATAACCAAAAGAAGAATTTATTACCGGCTCTCCAAAGCCTTTGTGTACCAGCATCTATTCCAGGAATTGCTCTCTGGCTAAAAGTTACTCATCTCACTGTTTATCAGTCTTGGGATACCTATGCCTTATCGGGAAATTTCAACAATATCAGGACTAAAAATAGTCATATCTGCACTAAAATTTACAGAAGGTTCATCTAACAGCTGGAAAACTATCCCGGAAAATTACCTTAATCCAGGGAATGCAAAATTTATCCTCAAATTCCTTGAAGAAAAAACTCTTGGTGAATAATGCGGGTTAGATCCTTTGCTAAAATTTCGAGTATAGATTTTGCGTCCACTATAGCCATTGGTTCTGTATTAGCAAGCACTGTACTTAGTGCCAATCCATCTATTATAAAAAGTGGAATGGCTATTGGTTTTATCCTAGGTTTCCAAACACTATTCTCTAAACTCACCTTAAAGTTTAATTGGTTTAGCAACTTAGCTAGTAATAGTCCTATGCTCCTTATGGATAGGGAGACTATTTTATATGACAATCTTTACTCCAACAATTTAAGTGAGGAAGATCTTTATGCTAAGCTTAGAGAAGCAAATGTGCTTCAGTTTTCTGAAGTAAAAGCAGTAATTCTGGAAACCACGGGGGATATCACTGTACTCCACGGATCGGTAGAAAAAGATATTGACGACCGACTTTTAAAAGGAGTTATAAGTAATTAATAAGTTACAATGATAGAATTCCTAATTCCTTAGTATACGACTATACTAAGGATATACTCTCGATTATTTTTCTCATAATTACAAGGCTACTATTTATTTCATATTTCAAGTAAGTAATAAGTAGCACTTACTTAAAACTTTAGCTAAAAAAACTGCGTCAGATTCAATTTCAATGTTGGCAGTTTTAATATTAAGAAATGAAAATTCCCTTAACTTATCCATTAACAATAAATGCATGGATTACACCTGGCAACCAAGCTAATAGGGTTAAAAGAACACTAACCAAAAAGGTAGTCCCAAGACCATGTTTTAGAAATACAGCCAAAGGTGGTAATAGAATGTTTAAAATAATAGTTAGAATAGACATATTGTATTTTTATTTATATTATAACAAATATCATTCATTATATAGGGTTTCATTAACGCAAAACCTAAAAAAAAGGACATTATCAAATTCTGTTGCGAGATAATGCGGTAGATACCCATTACAAATATGACTATCTAGAAAGGACACTTATAGGAATTGATTATCAAGGGATTGAGTTCATAAGATTCGTATTTGGAATAATTTACCTCTAACCCTCTGCTTATCTTTGGATCAATGCCAATCGGTAGGCATATTGGTTACCGAATAAAATTTTACAGTAATGAATAAGGATATAAAAGAAATTGAGGATCGACTAAATGACATCATTCAAAAGAATGAAGATGCAATTAAAGGGTATGAAAAAGCTGCTGAAAATACAGAAGAAGCAGGGCTAAAAATGTATTTTAGTAATAAAGCAAAAAAGCGCCGTACTTTTTTAGTAGAGCTAAAAACGGCGACTCCTGCCTTAGAGACAAGAGACAAAATTGATGGTAGTGCAGCAGGTGCATTGCATAGAACTTGGATGGATGTTAAGGCATTCTTTTCTGGTGATGATGCAGAAGCCATGTTAGAAGAAGCGATCAGAGGCGATAAAGCAGCCATAGAGGAGTATAATGAAATATTGGCAGACACCCATTTACCACCATCTGTTGCCTCTATTATTAGAGCACAGCGAGACGCTCTAAAACAAGATTTAACACAAAATAGAACTTTGGAAGATTTAAGGTAGTT
Source organism: Arenibacter latericius DSM 15913 (assembly GCF_000424985.1). Lineage (GTDB taxonomy): Bacteria > Bacteroidota > Bacteroidia > Flavobacteriales > Flavobacteriaceae > Arenibacter > Arenibacter latericius. Next base: position 36,790 of record NZ_AUKX01000049.1, on the reverse strand, counting down.
CTTCCCCCCATCCTTTCTAAAGCCCCGAATATTGGGGCTTTTTTTGTTTATTTAAATACAGACTGAGGTGCTGTTTCAATATCCAGGAAAAAATAGCTTTCCTAATTTGTATTAACTTTTGTTTACAGATTACAGCTTAGACAATTTACAACACTAATAATCACCACTTTGAGGGAATATTTCGCCAATATATAACTTTCAATTAGCTTTAATTTTTCACAACAAAATTATGGTTTGCTTGTAAAAGTTAATTAAATTTAAATAACCTAAAACATGTATCAAATCAATGAGGATTGCAAGCACCATAAGAAATGTCGGATTTTGGACTATTGATACTATCAAAGGCGGCAATATTAAAAAGCATTATCAGGATATTTTACATGTAATGGATGATCCATTTTCAAAAAAATCCACAGAAAATAGAAATAATTTATTAGACAAATTATTGGAACACTCCACTAAAACAGTTCCTTTTTATTCCCCATACAAACAAGTCAATTTTAAAAAGCTACCTATAATAAGTAAAGATTTAATTCTGAATAATTTTGATGATTTTAAATCAAATAAATTTAAGGCAAATGAATTACATAAGGTATCTACTAGCGGTTCTACGGGTATTCCGTTTTTATTATTTATAGATCAAAATAAAAGAAATAGAAACATTGCCGACACCTTATTTTTTTTCAAAAAAGTTGGATATAATATTGGTGATAGATTGTATTATTTTAGACTTTGGAATGGTGAGCGGAAAAGTGAGCTAAGGAGGATACTTCAAAACATTGTCAAAGTAAATATTTCAAAAATGACGGATGATTTCGTAAAAGATCTGTTAAACGAACTTCGAAAAGATCATTCATCAAAATGTGTTATCGCTATAGCATCTTCCCTTGAAACTTTATGTAAGTATATAGATAAGAATAATCTAAAGAATATAAATGTTAATATTAAATCATTTATCGCCAATTCAGAGGCATTAAGTGACTATACTAAAGAATCTATTGAAAAACATTTTAACGCTACCATTGTTTCTAGGTACTCCAATGAGGAACAAGGTATTATTGCACAGCAAAAACCTGATAACAATAATTATTTTCAGATTAATTGGGCTAGTTACTTCGTGGAAATAATTCATATGGATGAAGACATTCCCACTAAACTAGGTGAAATGGGAAGAATTGTTGTTACCGATCTTTTTAACTATAGTATGCCTTTAATAAGATATGACACTGGAGATATTGGTGTCATGGAATTAATTAATAATGAGCCAGTGCTTACAAAAGTAGAAGGACGAAAAATGGATTTAATTTATGATGCTACTGGCGATCTAATCTCGTCCTATAGCGTTTATCCTGTTATGGATGAATATAATCACCTCATTAAACAATATCAATTTATTCAAATAGGAAAAAAAGAATACCTCATAAAGCTAAATATTGATCAAGAATTTACTCATAAGGAAAAGTTGATCAAAAAGTTTAAAGATATTTTGGGATCCGATGCAGAAATTACTATTGAATTAGTTAATGAGATTCCAGAACTCTCCTCAGGGAAAAGAAAAAAAGTAATGAACACTTCTATTCAGAATTATGCTTAATTGAACACTTTTCTATAAGTATAATAAAATTGGAAATTGATTTCCATTTTATATTCCTTTTAATTTATCTAGCACCAAATGCATTTTATAATAAAAAATATCATTCGGTTTTGAATTATATACTTTCCTTGTCCTTATTAGTATACTTAGTTTTAATTGTATTTCTTATTTAATGATTATACATCCAACTCCTAGATATCTATATTACCCACTTATAAATATAAAAGCCACCGTTTTAAGGGTGGCTTATTAAAATACATACTTCCAACGTGTTTTCACTAATATATTAGCGAGATTTATTTAATGGTTCTATAGGGGGCAAAACTCACCACCTTTTAGGCTTGCTCCACCAAGAACTTTGAAATCCCCACTAACAAGGCCTGGTCCTAGCGGCTTAGAGCAGCTGGTATGAATACTAGTGTGTTTAACTCCATTTACGTAAATGGTAATTTCGGTACCTAGTGTTCCATTCTTATCGGTTCCAGAAAAATTAAATGACCCCCCTGAGGCCACAGTTGCCTCAAAAACGACATCTCCATCCTTTTGCTCCACTCTTACTAAAGCTTGACCTCCCTTATTTTGCAAAATTAAATTGGTAGCTTTTCCTTCGCACTCACCGCAATCTTCGTTACTCGGGGGTACTGAAGGAACATCTACTGGGCATAATTCACCTCCCTTAAGGCTGGCACCACCTACAACCACAAAATCTCCAATTTTAAGTCCTGTTCCAATAGGTTTAGAACAACTGGTATGAACCCTGACATGCTCTTTTCCATCAACATAAATAATTATTTCTGTGCCCAACGTACCATTTTTATCTAATCCTGAAAAACTGAATGAAGCTCCATTGGCAACCTTTCCTTGGTAAACAGTTATATCATCTTTCTTTTGTGCTACCCTTATAGAAGCAATATTTCCATTATTTAGAAGAGTTAACTTGGTAACTTTCCCATCACATTCACCGCAGTCCCCGCCTACAGGTGGGGTATCTACCGGACATAAATCACCCCCTTTGAGACTTGCTCCACCAACAACTTCAAAATCACCACTTATCAATCCAGGACCTATAGGTTTAGAACAACTAGTATGAATTCTAGTATGCTCAGCTCCATTAACATAAATGATAATCTCTGTACCTAGAGTTCTATTCTTATCTTTTCCTGTAAAGCTGAATGAAGATTCAGAGCTTACAAACCCATCAAATATAGACACCTCATCTTTCTTTTGGACCACTTTTATTATAGCATCACTTCCATTATTCTGTAGTGTTAGTTTAGTGACTTTTCCATCACATTCACCACAATCTCCACCACCGGGAGGAGTATCTACCGGACAAAGCTCACCTCCTTTGAGACTTGCTCCACCTACCACTTCAAAATCACCACTAATAAATCCAGGACCAATAGGCTTGGAACAGCTAGTATGTATCCTTGTATGCTCAACTTCATTTATATAAATAATAATCTCTGTCCCAAGTGTTCCTTTTTTATCGACACCAGAAAAACTAAATTGAGCTCCAGAGCTTACAAACTCATCAAAAACAACCAAATCGTCTTTCTTTTGAACAACTTTTATATTAGCATCAATTCCATTGTTTTGCAATGTTAACTTTGTAACCTTTCCTTCGCATTCTCCACAATCTCCACCACCTGGAGGAGTATCCACAGGACATAGTTCACCTCCTTTAAGGCTCGCTCCACGAATAACTTCAAAATCGCCACTTATCAATCCAGGACCAATAGGTTTGGAACAACTAGTATGTATTCTAGTGTGCTCGTCATTATCAACATAGATAATAATCTCGGTGCCTAGGGTACCTTTCTTATCCTTTCCAGAAAAACTAAAAGTAGCTCCAGCGTCTACATACTCATCAAAAACCACTACATCATCTTTCTTTTGAACAACTTTTACATTGGCTCCATCTCCATTATTTTTTAATGTAAGTTCTGTGACTTTGCCATCACAAGGGTCACATGGAATTTCTGGCTCGCATTCAATATTATAGGGTATTATAACAACTTGCTTCCCATCAGTTGGTTGAAGCACCACTGCTAATACGTCTCCTCCTCCAGGCTTGTACCCCTTACCATTAGCTATGGCAAATGATATTATCTCGTTTGCTCTTCCTACATTGTACGGTTGTAAATAAGTACAGGCGATACAGTTAGCATCATCAATTAACTCCCACATAGCCCATTGTACATCCCCAATTGTATAGGCATCTACTCCATTCTCACTGAGTTCACCAACAAAATCTTGATTTAAAATCCAATTGATTAAGTCAAAATTTTCGGGCTTATCTACAACACCAGCGGGTACAGGCTCATAGCTATTGAAAACATTAGCTTCAAAACAATCTCCTGCATTCAAAGTTCTGGCAACATCAATACACCATGCAGCATAATCCCCTGCAAGGGAACCATCTGCAATAACAAGATCTAAATATGATTTGCTACCTGGTTTAGCTTCTGCACACGCATTTACTAATTCAGGTAAGTCCGGAAACAGATCTACGGTACAATTATCAGTGTTTAAGGACTTAGATGTGGCATTAACAGCGTCCACAGCATCACTTTTAATTGGATCGGTTTCACAGGATAGGAACACGAATGTAACCACCATTAGTAAGGTTGTAATTTTCTTCATTTCTATAATATTTACGATTAAAATTCTTCTAATGGGGAAACTGAGATAATAGGGAAAATAAAAAGATAATGCGGGGGAGTTTAATAAGGTAGAATTTTAAGTTTTCCACGATAAAATAAAAACGTTAAAATACATATAAAATCGTTGATATACAGATAGTTATACAACTCTTACAATAATTACAGAAAATCCTTTAGGTAATGGCTTTATCCATTAAATACAAAAGGATCTTTTCCTAATTATATAGGTTAAGTAACACTTTAATCTTACCATTTCCTATTAAATTCTTACAAAAACTTAACACTTGGTAGTAAAATTTAATTTTAGAACAAAATGCACCATAAAGGTAAATTTTGCATTAATATAGTTTTGTCTAAAAGATTTTATAAAGTTCTACTATAATTCTTTATTTATCAATTAGCTGTTAAACTTTGTTTAATTTATTTCGTGAAATATTAAACAATACGTACCTTGTAACATACATTCAAAAACCATGGTAAAAAAGAAAATAATTTCAGACACCAACATTATTTCATTATATATGGAATATGTCCTTGAGCATAACGAAAACCCTAAATCGGTCTTCGCTTTTGCAAAAGCTAATAATTTTGAAGAGTCTCACTTCTACCAGTTTTTTGGTTCTTTTGAGGCCCTTGAAAAGCAGATTTTTAAAGCGTTTTTTGACAATACCATTGTAGTTTTAGAAAAAAGCGAAGACTATACCTCCTTTGACGCGCGGAATAAGCTCTTAAGTTTTTATTTTACGTTTTTTGAAAATCTAACCGTAAATAGAAGTTATGTGCAATTTGCACTTAACAAGCATAAGAATAGCTTAAAAGGCCTTTCCTTACTCTCCGAGCTAAAGAAAGGATTTACCTCTTTCATTGCAGGTTTAGATATTAAAACCTTGGATTTAAAACAAGAGCAGGTAGAAAAATTTCAGAAACGTGCATTACAAGAATCGGCCTGGTTACAATTACTGTTGACACTCAAATTTTGGATGGACGACACTTCGGCCTCATTTGAGAAGACCGACATATTTATAGAAAAATCCGTCAATACCAGTTTCGATATTTTAAACATTACCCCACTAAAGAGTGTAATCGACTTTGGAAAATTTATATACAAAGAAAAAATTAACACCAATAACTAGCTGGTAATGAAAACAATAGACAACATACCTACTTCAAAAATACATCGTGCTTCCAAACTAGTTACTACTGGCGCAAAGGTAGGTGTTAACTACCTAAAATATTATGGTGATAAAATAACCAAAACGGAATTTGTAGCTCGGAGTCGACTTAACGAAAATAACGCAGAAGATATTTATGATAGCCTAAAACAGCTTAAGGGAAGCGCCTTAAAAGTGGCACAGATGCTTAGTATGGAGAAAAGTATAATGCCACAGGCTTACGTAGAGAAATTTTCGTTAGCCCAATTTTCAGTGCCCCCCTTATCGCCTCCTTTGGTTATAAAGACTTTTAAAAAGTATTTTGGGAAACCACCCACTGAATTATTTGACTCGTTTAATACCACTTCTGTTAATGCTGCCAGTATTGGACAGGTGCATGAGGCAGAAAAAGACGGAAAGAAATTAGCCGTAAAAATTCAATACCCCGGCGTTGCTGAAAGTATTGCATCAGATTTGGCTATGGTTAAACCTATTGCCATTAAAATGTTCAATATAAAAGGCAAGGATTCGGATAAGTATTTTAAAGAAGTTGAGGGCAAGCTTATTGAGGAAACAAATTACATTTTGGAGCTAAAACAAAGCAAAGAGATTGCCACTGCCTGTTCTAATATCCCAAACCTCCTATTTCCTAATTACTACAAGGAGTTATCGTCTGAAAGGATTATCACCATGGATTTTATGAAAGGCGAACACCTTTCTGAGTTTACTGCCCATAATAAAGATCAAGAGATTGATAACGTAATAGGACAAGCTCTCTGGGATTTTTATATGTTCCAAATACATAAATTACGAAAGGTTCATGCAGATCCGCACCCTGGAAACTTTTTAGTTTCCAAAGAAAACAAATTAATAGCGTTAGATTTCGGATGCATGAAAACAATTCCAAACGATTTTTATGTGCCTTATTTTGAACTTGCCAAGCCGAAGAACATTAATAATCATAGCTTTTTTATATCAAAATTATACGAATTAGAAATTCTACGAGAAGATGATTCCAAGGAAGAAATAGAATTCTTTACCGAGATGTTCCATGAATTGCTAGAACTCTTTACACAACCATTTCAGGTAGAAAAATTTGACTTCTCCGATGAACGTTTTTTTGGAAAAATAACAGAATTAGGGCAACGTTACTCAAAAAACACCGAATTACGTAAAATGAACGGAAATCGTGGATCCAAGCATTTTATTTATATCAACAGAACGTTTTTTGGCTTGTATAACCTAATGTTCGATCTAAAAGCAAACAACATAACAATCAATAATTACAGTTCTTTATAGGTTATGTGTTATGGTACCCTTTAAATAAAAATTGATAATCATTATGCCGACTCTTAAAAAAAATCACCCACCCAGTTTTATTACAAACTAAGTGGGTGTTTTTAAATGGGTTGTTAAATTATGAACGACTTTTAAGACTTATAGTGACTTCTAATTTTATGCTCTATTTCCTCATCCCATAATCGGGTTAACAATTCCTTAGCCATGTTATTATAATAGATCGCTTTGGCCTCATCTCCCAACTCATTGTAAACTTCAGATAATTTATAAATGGCTGGTATATACATATTGTTTATACGAAGGCAGATAGTAAATTCTCTAATTGCTTCATTATTTTTATCCTTGTCGGCTAATTTTAGACCTTTTTTAAAATGTCGTTCTATTTCCTTAACATCATTATAAAACTTTGAATGCAGAATGTCCTTAGACTTTGTAGTGATAAAAGAACAAGGAAGTTCTCGAGTAACCTTATTAGTTACACTCCCCATTAATACTCGTTTTAAACCAGACCGTCCGGTGGTTCCCATTATAAGGAGATCGTGATTATTATTTTTAACCATATTCACTATGGTCAAAGCAACATTTCCTGCTTGCAAATCTACCGTATGATCTACACCTGTAAAATCGAAATCCTTAAGGAAATTGGTCATATCCTTTTCCAACTGTTCCATCCTGCGATTGTTCTCCTCATCTAAATCCTCTAAGTGATACCTAGGCGAAAGATTAAGCACAGGTTCTACAACACCTAAAACCCTTAATTTTGCATTAAAATCCTTAGCTAGAGAAATAGCAGAGTTCAGGGCAGTTCTAGAAGGTTCAGAAAAGTCTACTGGGCATAGAAAATTACTAATTCCCGATTCCTCTTTGGTAGTTACTACCCAAATGGGGATATGTGAATACCGCATAAGCCTTTCTGCATTACTTCCCAACTTATGTCGATCGTGTTCTACTTTACAACCAGAGCCTGCAACAATCAAATTAACATCTTGCTTAGTAGCTGTTTTTAAAATATTATCTATCAGCTTACCATGTTTAATAATTGGCTTTTTAGTAATAATTCGTTCCTTTTTAAACGTATCGTTTATCTTATCTAACGCCTCATTTACACTCTCTAAAAGCATTCTCTTCATCCCTATACTTCCACTTCTAGCTTCTTCCGAGAGGACATGAGTAATAATAATTTCTGAATTATATACGCGGGCAATTTTAATTGCCGTATTTATTTGTTCACTATAATCGCCATTAATGTCGACTGGTACCAGAATTTTTTCGAGTTGCTTCATGTTTTTCTTAATTTGTAGGAATAGAAAGTTAAATTTAACAAATGAAATTGTTAATCCTAAGATATTGATAAAATATCTTTAGTCCCTGAATAATAATGATTAAGGTTGAGTATTGCAATTCCATCTAGCTAATAATCCAGATAAAAATCGCAAAGTGTTTATTTTTTATTTGCCCATGTATTAATGGCATTGTACTTACCAGACAGCACAACTTTATAAAATTCTGATGGCATTTCAGAAATGTCTATGACTGCCTTCTCCAAACTTGCATCTACCTTAGTCATCAACTTATAATTATCCGTACCCCCATCAGCAAAATTATTTGTTGTGGCTATCCAAATGGATATCTCATCATTAGATTGCAACGAATTCCATGTTAACTTTAACTCACTCCCCCTAACAATAGCCCTAGCATTAGCAAGGGAAGCTTCATGAGTAAGTGGTATACCATCTAATTCCCAAGCTTGTTCTTTCTTAGGATTGATATTAAAGGTGGTCAATATAGTGGGTATAATATCCACTATTCCTGGTAAGCCTTCTTTAAAATGACCATTTAATTTCTTTTCATTGGTAAGCATCCAAGCACTACGTTCTCTATCAGACTGTCCGCCATGACCTTTACCGTCTTTTTCAGTCCGCCCATGATCTGTAGTAATCCACACCTGCCAATTTTCATTATATTTTTTTGTTCTATACTGAACGGCATCCCATAGCCTTCCCATCTGGTCGTCCATTATTTTCACTGCATCATAAAACCGTTCACTATCTCCATACCTATGCCCCATATCGTCTGTATACTGAAGGTACACCCAAGTTAAATCTGGAGCACTTTCTTTGATCACTTTAGATGCTTCACTTACTACATGTTCATCAATCTTATGTATATAAAGACTATCGTCATCATGAGGAAAGTTAACCACATCTTTCTCAAAACCATCAAAATGGTAGTCTAGTTTAAAAGTTCCATTATTAATAAGGTTTTCCCCCACTAATTTAGTGCGGTTATCTAACCAAGTAGAAAAAATAGCCGTTGTTAACTCGGGCCTATATTCGTTTACATATCTAAAAATTGTCCAATAGTTATAATTAGGATCTTTTATTTCGTTCCCCCATACATTATGTTTATTGGCCCAGGTGCCCGTTAGCAAGCTATTGTAACCCACTGCTGAAATAGTAGGACTTTCTGAATATCCACCTTTTTCACCGCCAACGTACGCACGAGTATACCCCTCTTTCCCAGCAATTAAATCTAGATTAGGTGTCTCTAGTTTTTCTATTACATCGGCAGAAATTCCATCGGCAATCACAAAAATCACTTTGGTATTAGCATCTTGTGAAATTACAAAAGCACTAGAAACAAGTGCTATAAAAAGGGAGAATATGCTTTTACAGTTCATCATTTTATATTGATTGGTGTTATTAGTTTATCCTATTCAGCTATCCTAAAGTATTTATCTTTAGCACTGTTTTCAGGAATCATTGAATTAATTGCTTTATAAACCTCAATGGGATAATCGGACTCAATTATACTCGCTCCATCTTTTATAATATCCTTATACGCTTTCTCTCGTTCGGAGGGCTCATTGAGCTTATCGTAAGTAGATGCCGCAGAAATCATACACATAACTCCTTTAGCATTCAATAATTTATAAATTCTATTATCCTCCTTCTTTATCCTAGGACCTATATATGCTATCATTTGTGACCAAGGAACTCCAGAATTTTCAAACTTCCTAAAATCATCTTCGTTTTTGATGAATGCCGAAAACATTCTATTCTTATTTTTATTATGGTAATAAATGGCCTGTTCTGCATTATGAACGGTTACCATTACTACCGTTTCTTTGTCATATTCTTCAAGTTTTTGAGCCATCAAAGCAATGGGAACATCTTTTTTATCTAGATTTAAAATGGTCTTCCCCCTACTCCATTCAATCGCTTCTTTTAGAGTTGGAATCTGATGATTTGTGATCTTACCTTGCAGATCCTTCAACCTCAACTTTTTCAGCTCCGCCAGGGTATAGTCGGACACTTTACCTCTGCCATTGGTAGTTCTTTCTAATGTTGCATCGTGCATAAGAACAATCACACTATCCTTGGTAAGTCTAGGATCTACCTCAAAAACTGCAGGTGTATACCTGAGTACCTCTTCTAAGGCTTCTATACTATTTTCTGCAAAACCAGTTGTTTTTTGCCCTCTATGGCCACTAATTATTGGAACATCATTCCCCGTATATTGAAAGAAATCACGAATCTCATTGGCATTTTTTACGTTGATTACTTGTAAGATCTTGTTTTGACTTACAATTTCTTGATAAGAACATAAACTTAAGAAAGAGATTAAAAGAAGTAACTTATTTATCTTTTTAGGCATCATGTTTAGTAATGGTTTATAAAAAATAAAGTTAATAGATTATACGAAACAAAGCTTCTTCCTTGATTTATTGTGCAGGGTGAATTACAGCATAAAAAAACATCTATATTGTCCCATAATATTTGAACTTGCTAGCACTGCATCAAAAAATCTAACCTTAACAATTAACAAAACGCTTCAAAGTATTTTCTAAATCATAAAAGGTTAAGTGGTCCCTAAGAAAAAGCTACTGTGGATAAATGACAATTTTGCTTAAATCTGGAAAGTACTGTTCCAGTTTCACCGGCACCTTATCTAATAATCCGAAGTGGGAAATATGACCCCTACGTGCCGATACCATAATAATTAAATCGTTATCGGATATCTGTCTAGAAAGAATTAAGAAATCTACCCATTCCACAAAGTGATTAAAATTTAATGCTAAAGAAACCCTATTGTCTTTAGCAAATTTCTCTATGGATTTTCGTGTCTCGTCATTACAGTTTAAATTGATTGGTATAGATAGCTCTACAGATAACTTAGCTATTTTATTTAACCATGTAACAAATCCCTCTTCCAATTCTGCATTTGGTGGAACAATTAAAAATATTCGTTTATGATTAGTCAGAGGAATCTCGAAATTGCAGATGAAAAGGGTTTTTTCGGTATTCTCCAAAATACTCTCCATTTTATCCCCGATTAATTTATCCAAAAAACCTGTTTTATGAGGCCATCCCAATAAAATAATATCTGCCATAACTTCTTTTGCAGTTCTAGATATACCGCTAGCGGCGTTATGATCTATTGTCGCTTTAACGGTAGCGTGAGTGTCAGAAGCAGAAGTTTCATTAATAAACCTTTCCAATCCTTGTTTGGCCTTAATAATGGTTTTTTCTGCTTCATCGGTATTGGGAACCACCGTAAGAATAGAGAGCGGGTTAAGGGATTTCTTATCTTTAATTAACACGGCAAAATCTAGGATTTTGTCAATGTTTATTAAGTTAGCTATAGGTATAAGGATATGCTCTTTATTAGGCCCGGTAGGTAAAAGTATTTCCTCATCCTCGTCCTCATTTTTAATAATCATTTTTGCAGCACTTTCCGTTGCAAAAGAGGCTATAATACAAGTGACTAGAATTAACACCACGGTACCATTAAGGATATTAGCATCTAAGATTCCTGCATTGTACCCTACTAAAATCACAGCTAAGGTTGCTGCCGCATGAGAACTGCTTAAACCAAAAATGAGTCGACGTTGCCCCTTAGAGAAATTAAAGATTTTTTGGGTGAAAAATGCAGCAGCCCATTTCCCAAAAATTGCAACAATAGTTAATGATCCCGCTATAATTAGTGCCATTGGCCCACTTAGAATTACACTAACATCCACAATCATTCCCACACTGATAAGAAAAAAGGGGATAAAGAGGGAATTTCCAATAAATTCGATTCTATTCATTAGTGCAGAGGAATGCGGAATAAGCTTATTGAGGGCCAAACCTGCAACAAAGGCTCCTATAATTGACTCTAACCCCGCTATCTCCGCTAAAAATGCCGCAAAGAAAACAACGGATAGCACAAATATATAATGGGAATGCCTTTCGCTTCCCAACTTACTAAAAAACCACTGTGCAATTCGAGGAATCACATAAAACATAAATGCAGAAAACAATACCAAAGATATACCAAGACGAATCCAAAATTCTTGTGTAAGTCCACCATCATGAGAGCCCAAGATAACGGCCAACATAATAAGTACCGCAGTATCCGTTAAAATGGTACCTCCTACGGTTATAGCAACAGCTGCATTTTTTGATACTCCTAGTCTACTGACTATTGGATAGGTTACCAAGGTATGGGTAGCAAACATACTGGAAGTTAGCAAACTGGCATTAAAATTAAAACCTAGCAAATAATAACATACCGGAAAACCAATAGTTATAGGGATTGTAAAAGTTAAGACTCCAAACATCACACTCTTATTTCTCGTTGCCTTAAATTCATTTAAATCTAGTTCTAAGCCCGCGATAAACATGATATAAAGTAACCCGATAGTAGAAAAAACATCTACAAAAAGACTTTTCTCTAAAATATTCAATCCGGCCGGGCCAATAATAATTCCCGAGATGATTAACCCAATAATTCCTGGAATTCTAATCCTATGTAATACCACAGGAGCCAATAGAATGATGAAAAGAATTAATGAGAAAATTAATATGGGACTATGGAGGGGTAATTGAAACTCCTCTATTAGTTGATTAAAAATTACATCCATGACTCACGGTATAGTAAAAAGATTAGATTGAAATTATCAGAGTACAACATTTTTCTGTTGCGATCTAATACTACTTTAAAGCAACTAATATACACTGAAAGGCTTTATTTAAAGCATCAATTACGCTTCTACTCTATAATAAATTTACAACTCCCTATTAGTTATTGATGCCAACATATATTCTCATTAGATACAGTCAACATAAACCTCTAACAATCATCACTAAATACACTTTCCTATCTTTTTGATCTATTAATTACGGATAGAACAATTGAAAAAGATAAGTGTGGTAATATGTTTTATATTTTTTTGACACAAACTATTTTCACATAGGATGCTATATACAACAGAGTTTAATTATGAAAAAGTTAAATAAATGCTATTAGGACATTTGAATAAATCTAAGCTATTCCTTTTACAATAGACCCTTTGGTGTATAACCTGTAATTACCTTTCTGTATTCTCCCAAAAAAATATTACACTATGGATCATTGTTATGATATTCTACCAAGTGTATCCCTTTATTTCACTAAATGCAATAAGCAGGACTGATACTCCATAGAGGTAGTTATCACTACAGGATTATTTCAATTTAAGTTCATTTACTTCTAATAAGTCAAGATTTAATTCCTTACTATCTGTCTCCACCGAAAGCGTCTCGAATGGTGAGTTAGGAAAGAAAATTTCCGTCATCACAGTTGATCCCTCATCAAAAAACAACTCTATGGATGTTTTATCCAAGAGAATGGTACCAGTAAGTTTATCTCCTTTAGATGTTTGTTTTCCAATACTCTTCTTATTCGAAAAGGTTTCAGAAAACGCTGTTTTGCCAGATTTACTGCGATCTATAAAATAGGTATTATCAGTACCGTTATACCCAAAGGACAATTCGTCTCCTAGCTTGTTGAACAGCTTAAAAGTGAAACTATTCTTTTTAAAATCTGAAATGATAAAGTTGATAGCAGCGCGTGAAAGGTTAGCCTTTTCTCCATTGATGAGCACCGTTTTTCCATTTATTTGAATGTTCTCCTTCTTATACTTTACCTCTTTATAGTAATCAATTTCATCTACAGGAAGTGACGCTAATCTATAGGATTTACCATCTTTAATTACTTTTATTTCTCTGGCTACAGTCATTGCACTTCTCCAGGTTTCTGTAGGCACTTCATTGGCATATTCCCAATTAGACATCCAACCCATATAAAATTTTCCTCCATCCTTAGATGTAACATTGGAAAAGCTGACCCCTGCATAATTATCTTTTCCATAATCTAGCCAATGGTCTTGCCCTTTCTTAAGGACAGTTTCAAATTCTTTATCCATAGTGAATTTTGTACCATCAAAGTCACCAATGAAATATTGCGTAGCACTCCCCCCATTAGGTCCACCAGGATTAATACTTACAAGGAGAACCCATTTGGTTTCCTCAGAACCCTCCACGGGAACGGGAAAAAGATCTGGGCACTCCCAAACACCTCCATGCGTTCCAATCTCTCTATTCCAATCTCCGCCAAATTCCGATAATAATTCCCAATTCTTTAGGTCTTTAGAACTATATAGCATAACCATATCATGGGCGGCGAGAATCATTACCCACTTTTCGTAATCTTGGCTCCAGAATACCTTTGGGTCTCTAAAATCTCTAATTCCAGGATTTTCTATTACTGGGTTTTCAGAATATTTGGTCCATGTGAGACCCTCATCTAAGGAATAGGCAATGGCCTGTGACTCTACATCCATTCTATTGGCTTCTGCCTTTTTGGGATCATGGTAGGTAAACATAGCAATGATAGGCACTTGACTGCCTGATCCAAACCCGGAGGTATTTTCCAAATCTACCACCGCACTACCAGAAAAAATATACCCCATTTCGTCAGGGAAAAGTGCAATTGGCTGTTCCTTCCACTCCACCATATCTGTACTAAAAGCATGCCCCCAATGCATGGGTCCCCATTTATTCCCATCAGGGTAATGCTGATAATATAAATGGTAATACCCATTGTAATAGAACATCCCGTTGGGATCGTTCATCCAGCCTACTTTTGGCGTAAAATGAAAATTTGGACGGTACAAATCCTCTTCCGAATTAAATGTACTTTCATCTTTATCCAGAGACTCAATATTCCCCTTCTGCTCTTGGTCCTTACAAGAAAAAACTAAGCAAAGACCTACAATGGTAAGCGCTAATTTTATTTTATTTTTTTTCATATGTAAAGAGAAGGTTAAAGATTAATATATACACTACTATTTTATACTATTACTATTAGTACTACTAAGGGACTTACTAAGGGTTTCCAATGAAATTCCTTTGGTTTCTGGCATAAGAAAGGCCACAAATAGTAGTTGTAACACCATCATAAAAGCAAAAATGGCAAATACTGTCCCTGCTCCTATAGCAGAAAATAATACTGGAATTAGTGACGGAATAACTGCTGCCAAAATCCAGTGTACGGAACTGCCAAAAGACTGACCCGATCCTCGTAAATGGTTAGGGAAAATTTCCGATATAAACACCCAAATTACGGTACCTTGTCCTACAGCATGTGCCGCAATGAACAAGAATAGAAATATAGCTACGGACATCCCCTCCCAATTAAAGTAAAAAGCACAGGAAACTAGAGTGAGTGATATAATATACCCAAAAGAACCTATATACATTAACTGCTTTCTTCCAAACCTATCAATAAGAAATATTCCTAAGAGCGTAAAAAGAAGATTGGTCACCCCTATCCCTATACTACTCAATAATGCAGTGCTTTCCCCTAGTCCGGCCTCTTCTAAAATTCTAGGAGCATAGTATAAAAAGGCATTTATTCCCGAAGCCTGATTAAAGAATGCCATGCAAAAGGCAAGAATCAAAGGGAAGCGGTATTTCTTCATAAAAATATTCTCTCCTGGAATCTTATTCTCGTTTTCTTGATTTATTTCCAACATCATTTTTTCAATATCCTGATCAGGATTTATCACTTGGAGAACCTTTCTTGCTTCAACGGTGCGCAATTTGGTAAGAAGCCACCTTGGGCTTTGGGGAACTGTCAGGACAAATAGCGTATAAATTATGGCAGGAATAGCCTCTACCCCAAGCATCCATCGCCAGGCATTTTCACCTATGCCACTTAATAAGTAATTAGATAAAAAAGCAACCAATATTCCGAAAACGATATTGAATTGGTACAGGCCTACTAATTTACCTCTATCCTTAGCTGGGGCAATTTCAGAAATATATGCAGGCGCGGCAATTGTGGAAGCGCCCACTCCCAATCCGCCTAAAAACCTAAAGATGGCAAAAGTAGTGGGGTCATTTGACAATGCCGATCCCAGTGCAGAAACGGTGTAAAAAACTCCAATCCAGAACAAGGTTTTTTTTCTCCCCAACCTATTAGTAGGTATACCTCCTAACAAGGCACCTATCACGGTTCCCCACAAGGCCATTGCCATTACTACCGTTCCATGAAATACATCCGAAGACCCCCATAATAGCTGTAGTTTTTTATCGGCTCCGGATATTACCACAGTATCAAAACCAAAAAGAAATCCCGCCAAAGCTGCCGTTATAGACCACACCAATATTTTCTTCATAATACTATAGTTTAGTTAGTATATGGTTATAGTCTAAAATTGCAGCACGAAAATGTCCCTCCCCTATTACAATTCGTTATCCTTCTGCTAATACCATCACGCTCCAACTAACAAAACTGAAGGCAAATCTTATGTGTGGAAAATTAACAGTTATAACTATTACCCATCTTACTAAGATAATTAAAAAGATTAAAGTTTATACGAGGTTTATAGCAATACCTTAAACTTGAAAATGAATATTCTACAGCGACTTGAGTGAGATTATATTTTATTTATTACAAAAAAGAAGCACCAATTCACTTTTATTTTTTCCTTTTAAATCCCGATTGGACATAATCTTCCATAAGATTTAAAATAATAGAAATAACAAATATTTATAGCCGTTTGACGCATAAACCAACCTAAATAAGTCGGTTTTAAAGGATTTAAACACAAAGTCCTTGGAATACCACCAAGATTTAAAACAAATCTCCTTACTTTTATCCCTCTAAAAATAAATACGATGTCTGTTGCCAAAAAAGAATACAAAAGAGTGACTGTAAAATCCCTCGTTGATATGAAACAAAACGGGGAGAAAATTTCCATGTTAACCGCTTATGATTATTCCATGGCGAAAATTGTGGACGCTGCTAATGTAGATGTAATTCTAGTGGGCGATTCCGCTAGTAATGTAATGGCCGGTCATGAGACCACCTTACCTATTACGCTAGATCAAATGATTTATCATGCATCTTCCGTGATACGTGCAGTACAAAGGGCACTTGTAGTTGTAGATATTCCTTTTGGAAGTTATCAGAGTGACCCTAAAGAAGCGCTTCGATCTGCAATCCGTATCATGAAAGAAAGTGGTGCACACGCAGTAAAGGTAGAAGGCGGACAGGAAATTAAAGATTCCGTAAAACGCATATTAAATGCTGGTATTCCCGTAATGGGGCATTTAGGTTTAACTCCACAGTCTATATATAAGTTTGGAACCTATACCGTTAGAGCCAAGGAGGATGAAGAGGCACAAAAGTTAAAGAATGATGCTAAAATGCTCGAGAAAATTGGCTGTTTCGCTATTGTTCTAGAAAAAATCCCCGCAGCATTAGCTAAAGAGGTAGCTGAAAGTGTTTCTATTCCTATTATAGGTATTGGGGCAGGAAACGGTGTGGATGGTCAAGTGTTAGTAGTGCACGATTTATTGGGAATCACACAAGAGTTTAATCCTAGATTCTTACGTAGATACCTAAATCTATATGAAGATATGAGTAACGCCATTTCACAATACGTAGATGACGTAAAGACTAAAGATTTCCCCAACAATGAGGAACAATATTAATCTTATCGCTGATCTTTAAATTATTTCAAACCCCTTAGTAACTTTAGCTGTGTCATTAGACGTACAAAAAGAACATTCCAACCCTTCTAATTTACAAGTAATTTATGAGGACAATCACCTTATTGCCATAAACAAAAGGCCAGGTGATATTGTACAGGGCGATAAGACCGGAGACACTCCTTTAAGTGAAGTAGTTAAGAAATATCTAAAGATAAAATACAACAAACCAGGCAACGTCTATTTGGGCGTTGCCCATAGGTTAGACAGGCCTACATCTGGAATTGTAGTCTTTGCCAAAACCTCTAAAGCCTTACCCAGACTAAACAAGCTGTTTGCCGAAAAGAACGCTAAAAAAACCTATTGGGCAATCGTCAAAGATATTCCACAAAAGGAAAGTGGCACTTTAGTACATTGGTTAAAACGCAATCCTAAACAAAATAAATCCTACGCTCATAAAAACGAAGTTCCTGATAGTAAGAAGGCCATCCTTGATTATACTGTAATTAAGAAACTTGATCGTTACACCCTTTTAGAAATCGATTTAAAAACGGGAAGGCATCATCAAATCCGTTCACAACTGTCGGCCTTAGGATGCCCTATTAAGGGCGACTTAAAATATGGGGCAGATAGAAGCAATAAGGATGGTAGTATCCATTTACATGCCAGAAGATTAAGCTTTATACATCCGGTAAAGAAGGAGCAATTAAACCTTATTGCACCCTTACCTGACGAAAGCCTATGGAATGCATGTAAGTAATTTGTATTCTAAAATCACCTGCTAAACAGCCAAATAACTTCTTAAAAAGTAAACTGCAACAGATTAGGATAGGTAAACTTTTTGCCTCAAAACTTAAGCCTTGCACCCTAATTCTACCGAGTTATTTCAGCTGCTTTCTCTTTAATCACTTGTGCTACCGGTTTATTATGTAAGTGACTTTCTAACCAAGAAAGAATATCTAAGTATAAAAAGGCACGTTTTTCATAAGGGTGGTCTTCATATTTTTTTAATTCAACATACAGTTTATTGAACTCATTAGACAGTTCGTGCGGATAGATATCACCCAAACGTCTTAAGAATTTAATCATTTCTTTTTGTACCGCATGTAGGTCGTTCATTTTCAACAAAAACTTATAGGTACTCTTCAGTTGTACTTCTAAGTGGTAATCCATACCTGCCTCATAATGGGCAATTAAACTTAAAACTCTTGAGAAGCACATTAAATCTTCCCGCATTTTTAGATTCTTGTTGTTTATGATACGTTTTAGATACTTTATACACATCTTATTATTTCCCATTCCAAAATAGAGACAGGCTATTTTGTAATACAAAACCATAACATGATGCTCATCTAGTCGGTCCCTATGCTTGGAGATTCCGTATTCTACAATTTTGACTAGATATTCTCCCTTATCAAAAGTACCCTCCATAAAATGAAGGTTTAGTTTGTTAGAGTTGATGTAAATAAAAGCAAGTGAGCTTAAGTTATCATTGGTGGGGAAATCTTTACTTACCACAATTTCTTCCAATTGCTCTAAGGTCTCCTTAAACTGGGAACTATATCTTACATAAAATAAAGATTCTAGTAAATAATGATTCCCTTTTAAAAAGAATACCGGATTAAGAGATATCATTTTTTTATTTTCATAAAACAAATCAACCCATTTACTAGAGTACTTATAGCAGGACAAAAAGTCTTGGGTTAAAAAGCTATACCATAGATGTGCCTTATAGAGCCATAATTTTTCTCGAAATCCAAGCTCTTTCATTATAATTTTAGGCAAATGATTATCAAAGTATTCTTTTACCCTTTTAAAATCATCATCACTTCGAACATAGCCTATTTTCAGCATCTGTCCATATAACTGAATCGCAAGATTAGAAAGCTTACTGGTAGTAACATTTTGTCTAGACAATTGTTTTGCTTGTACTGTAAGCTCATCGGCCCTATCAGGGATACTACGGGTAATATACTGTGTCTCTATAACCTTTTCTAGCTCAACAATTTCATAGGCTACGTTCTTCTCTTCATTCTCTATAGCAGTAATCTTAGTTTTATCCAGTATTTTTAAGCTTTGCTTATACAACCCTTTTTGGTAAAGTATAGTTGCGAAGTCTAACTGCTCTCTTAATTGCACCCTAATATTTTGGTTCACTGGATTTAATCTTAGGCTCACTAAGATTTGTCTATAGAGATGCGCCTTTAAATTAGATAATTGGGCTTTTTTTACAATACCGTTCTCTAAGATTACTTTTTCATCATAGACTTTAATTTTGTCTAATAAATTAAATAACGCCAAAAACTTTGCATCAGTATTAACACCTAAGCGCCCAACGTATAGTTTAAACTGACGTTTTTCTGACTTAGAAAGTGATTTAACCAAAACAAATAATGCATCTTTAGGGGCATTTGTCATCGTAATAAAAAAGGTTTATGTTGTTGATATGCAATACTTTAACCGATATAAAAAGTTCCTCACCATTGTAAATACTTATTTTACCACAACTCAAGGGAACCATTAAGTAGTATATTCGTAAAGTACATATAAAATTACGCAAATATAATGAGCAAAGATAAGGTACATATTTTTGATACAACACTTAGGGATGGGGAACAAGTACCCGGTTGTAAATTGGACACAGAGCAGAAATTAATTATCGCCGAAAGATTAGATTTAATGGGCGTTGATGTTATTGAAGCTGGCTTTCCAATTTCCAGTCCTGGGGATTTCAATTCCGTTCATGAGATTTCTAAATTGGTTAAAAATGCATCGGTCTGCGGGCTTACCCGTGCCGTGAAAAAAGATATAGAAGCAGCTGCAGAAGCCCTCAAAATGGCTAAGAAACCTAGGATACACACTGGGATTGGTACTTCGGATTCACATATCAAATTCAAATTTAACTCTAACAAAGAGGCCATTATAGAAAGAGCTGTATCAGCGGTGAAATACGCTAAAACTTTTGTAGAGGATATTGAGTTCTATGCAGAGGATGCTGGGCGTACGGATAACGAATTCCTTGCTAGGGTTTGTGAAGCCGTAATTAAGGCAGGTGCCACTGTTTTAAACATTCCTGATACCACAGGTTATTGTCTTCCTGAAGAATACGGAGCAAAAATAAAATATCTAAGAGAAAATGTAACAGGTATAGACAAGGCTATCCTTTCTTGCCACTGTCATAATGATCTTGGACTTGCCACTGCTAATTCTATTGCGGGGGTAATGAATGGTGCCAGACAAATAGAATGTACCATTAATGGTATTGGAGAAAGGGCAGGTAATACTTCTCTAGAAGAGGTTGTTATGATATTAAGACAGCACCCTACCTTAAATTTAGATACCAATATAAATAGTAAACTGCTATATGATACCAGCCAAATGGTTTCCCAAAAAATGGGGGTTTTAGTACAGCCCAATAAAGCTATTGTAGGAGCAAATGCTTTTGCACATAGTTCAGGAATCCATCAAGATGGGGTTATTAAGAACAGAGAAACTTATGAAATTATTGACCCTGCTGATGTTGGTGTAACAGAATCATCCATTGTGCTTACCGCAAGAAGCGGAAGAGCTGCATTGGCATACCGTGCAAAGAATGTAGGATATGAACTTACTAAAACACAGTTAGACCAGGTTTATGAAAAATTCTTAAACTTTGCTGACAAAAAGAAAGAAGTTTTGGACGAAGACATCCATGGTATTATTGCTGAAAGTGGAATCTCGATAGAAATTATAGCTTAATGAATCTAAAAATTGCAGTTTTAGGTGGAGATGGAGTTGGGCCAGAAGTACTGGCACAATCATTAAAATGTTTGCGTGCGGTAGAAGAGACCTTCCACCATAACTTTACGTTTACGGAAGGCGATATAGGGGCCGTTGCAATGGAAAAATATGGCAAACCTCTTCCGGAAGTCACCACAGAACTCTGCAGAGCATCAGATACTATACTCTTTGGCACTATTGGTACGCTAAAATACGACGCCAATCCAAGTGCCAAAGTTCGTCCAGAACAGGGCTTATTACAATTGAGAACAGAGTTAGAGCTATTTGCTAATATTAGACCTGTTAAAGCTTTTCCTACCCTGGTTAACAAATCGCCACTTAAAAAGCATGTGATCTTTGGAACCGATTTTATCATATATAGAGAGCTTACAGGGGGAATTTATTTTGGTGAAAAAAAATTGAGTCAAGACGGCACTATAGCCTCTGATTTATGTGAGTATTCAGAAAAGGAAATTAGCAGAATTGCGCATTTTGCTTTTAAGGCCGCTAAAAATAGAAGAAAAAAACTTACCCTTATAGATAAAGCCAATGTACTAGAAACCTCTAGACTATGGCGAAGGGTGGTTACTAAAATTGGGGAAAGTTATCCAGAAGTGGAATTAGATTTTCTTTTTGTAGACAATGCCGCTATGCAAATGATGCTACACCCAAACCAATTTGACGTGATCCTAACTGAAAATATGTTTGGAGATATTCTTTCTGATCAAGGGAGTGCTATATGTGGAACCAAAGGATTGCTACCATCAGCCTCTATTGGAAATGATTTTGCCATGTTTGAACCTTTTCACGGTTCCTATCCACAAGCGGAAGGAAAAAACATAGCAAACCCCATAGCATCTATTCTTTCTACCGCCATGATGCTTAGTCATTTTGGCCTTCATGAAGAATCTAACGCCGTAGTCACCGCCGTAGATAAATCTATGAGAAAACAAATAGTTACTCAGGATTTAAATCCGACAAGTAAATATGGAACCAATGAAGTAGGCGATTTTATAGCCGCCAACATCATAGATTCTGATGAGAATTACAATTATAATTATGAAAACATTGGACTAGGGAAGTCTACTATTATATAACAATACCTTACCTACAACAAACTTACCCCTATTATTCAGCTAACAACTGATCAATAAGATCATAAAAATCCGTTTTAAAACTTAGGTATTTATCCCCTGTAGCAGGGCCATTAAATCCCGTATGTATTTTTCTAACTTTCCCACTTCTATCAATAATTATAGTAGTAGGATAAGATAGGATATGGTTTAACATTGGTAGTTTATCTTGCGCCAAAGCTTTATCGGAACTAGCGTATTGCGCCAACAGAATGGGGTACTCCACTCCTATTCTTTCTTTTAGTCTATTAATTGCTTTAAAAGCTGCCTCAGGGGTTTTTACATATTCAAAAGCTAGTGCTATCACTCTTACATCCCTACTAGCATTATCCTTTAAGTACTCCACCAAAAATTTAGTCTCATCCAAACAATTAGGACACCATGTCCCCATTACTTGTACCACCACTACCTTATCTCTAAACTCTTCGTCATCTAGAGACACTGTATTTCCTGAAGCATCAGGAAAACTAAAGGCTAATTTTTCATACCCCTCCTTTAAAAACGTCAGCTCATCTGTCTGTGGCAAATCGAAATTCTCATTTCTTTTAGCCACAAAAGGTTCTTTGTAATGATTCCCCGAATAAAAAACACCATCTAAAAGACTATCAGAAACTTTAGCCTTAAACAAATAGGCGTGCGCACCATCAAACGTAGATAGTTTTAGGGAGTCACCTTGCTGCACACCTTCTAGATACCTATAATCACCTGTAGTTGTTCTAAAAGTACCTGTAACCTTATTACCATTCTGCTCAAATATTCCTACTGCCATATAACTACGATCCGTATTAGGACTAAACGCAGCCTCCCATGATCCGGTAACATCAAAGTTAGACGCTGAAGCCTCTTTAAACCTTTCTTTTACTCCATAACTAGCAGTAAAAGAGACCTCTCTATCTAAGCTCTCTACCTTAAAAACACCATCTATAGTTTCGGGAGAAAATTCCCCGGCTATATACCCTTCAAAAACAGGAAGTTTTATAAAAATAGAATCCTTTGTAACCGTTATTTCATCTACATAAATTTTCTCATCAGCATTATAAATCTCCATAGCCAGTTTTCCCTCTTCCAAACGATCGAATTTAAAATTAAAAGGCAAAATAGCATTATCCATGGTTTCAAGTTCTGCCAACCATATCCCCTCTTTTATTTGGGAACTTTGAGAGGGATTACAAGAACAAAAAGCTAATACACAAAAAAATAAGGCAATCCGAATAATATCTTTCACTTTAAAAAACAATTAAGATAAAAATTAAGGGACAAAACTACAATATAGAAAGTAATTTATCCTATTAAGCCCATAGAATATTATATAAACTTTCAATGGAATTAAAAAATCTCTTTGCACATTGAATTCTCCATCCATTAATAGGAAACCTTCATGGCGATAAAAAATAAGACAATTACACCTACAACCTATTGAATGTATTGCAGCATTGTTTTATATTTGACATCTCTAAAAATAAGCGATGAAAATATCTTATAACTGGCTAAAACAGTTTTTAAAAATTGAATGGGACTCCCATAAAACAGCGGAATTATTAACAGACTTAGGTTTAGAGGTTGAAGGTATTTCCGCTTTCCAATCCGTTAAAGGAGGATTAAAAGGAATTGTGGTAGGTGAAGTGCTTAGCTGCACAAAACACCCCAACGCAGACAAGCTGCAATTAACCACCGTAGATATTGGACAGGAGCAACCTTTACAAATAGTATGCGGTGCTCCAAATGTTGCTGCCGGTCAAAAAGTACCTGTTGCCACAATAGGCACCACATTATACACCAAAGAAGGCGAATCGTGGAAGATTAAGAAAGGGAAGATTAGGGGAGAAGAAAGTCATGGGATGATTTGTGCCGAAGACGAACTTGGGTTAGGAGAAGGTCACGATGGTATTATGGTATTACCCGACACTTTAGAAGTAGGAACCCCTTGTTCTGAGGTTTTTGAAATTGAAAACGATGAAGTTTTCGAAATTGGACTTACTCCCAACCGAGCTGATGCAATGAGTCATTTTGGTGTTGCTCGCGATTTAAAAGCCGGACTTAAGCAAAGAAGTATTCATAAAGAGCTTATTACACCTCCTGTCACCCACTTTAATGTTGTTAACCGATCATTAAAAGTTGATGTAGAGGTGGTAGATAGCCTATTAGCACCAAGATATTGCGGTATAACCATAAGTAATCTTGTAGTAAAACCCTCCCCAGAGTGGTTAAAAAATAGATTAAAAGCTATTGGACTTACACCAAAAAATAACGTTGTAGATGCCACTAACTATGTATTACATGAGTTAGGACAACCATTACATGCTTTTGATATTTCCAAAATACTAGGCAACAAAATTTTCGTAAAAACCCTCCCAGAAGGCACTAAATTCACCACCTTAGACGGTGTTGAAAGAACGCTGAATAAGGAGGACTTAATGATTTGCGACACAGAAAAACCGCTTTGTATTGCAGGTGTATTTGGTGGCGAGAATTCTGGTGTAACAGAAACTACTAGTAGCATATTCTTAGAAAGTGCATTTTTCAACCCAATCAGCGTACGTAAATCTGCTAAAAGACACGGACTCAATACCGATGCCTCCTTTAGGTTTGAAAGAGGTATAGATATAGATAATGTAGAATACGCTTTAAAACGTGCGGCCTTACTTATTATTGAAGTGGCTGGGGGAGAAATCACTTCAGACATTGTAGATATATACCCCAAGAAAAAGGACGATTACCACGTATTCTTAACTTTTGATAAAATTAACAAACTAGTAGGTCAGAATCTCTCTAAAGACACTATAAAGTCAATCTTAGCCTCATTAGATATAAAAGTTAAAAACGTAACTGAATCTGGCTTAGGATTATCTATTCCTTTTTACAGGATAGATGTACAAAGAGAGGTAGATGTAATAGAAGAAATCCTACGTGTTTACGGCTATAACAATATAGAGTATACAGAAAAGCTTAACGCTTCAATAGCCCCATCATCAAAGTTTGAAGATTACAAAATCCAAAATATCATTGGTAATCAACTAGCCTCCAATGGTTTTAATGAAATATTATCGAATAGTCTTACCTCTCCGGAGTATAGTAAATTAAGCTCAGACATAAAGGAGGAGCAAACTATTACTATGCTAAACCCGTTAAGTCTAGATCTTTCGGTAATGAGGCAGTCAATGTTATTTTCTGGTCTAGAGGCAATTGAACACAATGCCAATAGAAAAATGCATAATCTTAAATTCTTCGAATTTGGAAAAACCTACCATCAATACCCAGATAAAAGAGAAGAAAAAAAGCATTTAAGTCTCATAATTACAGGGAATAGAGCGGAAGACAGCTGGGTTTCCCCTGCTCAAAAATCGGACTTCTTTTTTATAAAGTCTATAGTAACAAACATCCTAGAAAGATTAGGACTTCCTGAATTTGAGTCAGAGCCCACCACTAAAACCATTTTCTCTGAAGGAATTTCTCTAAAAATTGATAATAAAGAGGTTGTATCTCTTGGGGTTATAGATAAATCCATTGCAATAGCGTTCGACATTAAGGAAGAAGTGCTATTTGCCGATTTTAATTGGGACTATATCCTAGAAATACTAAGTCAAAGCAAACCAATTAAATTTAAAGCAATAACAAAATATCCAGGAGTAAAACGCGATTACGCCCTTTTAGTGGATAACAGTATAAGCTTTAAACAAATTTATGATATAGCTAGGGACACCGAAAAGAAACTTCTAAAAAATGTAAATCTCTTTGATGTTTATAAAGGAAAAAGTCTACCTGAAGGCAAAAAATCTTATGCAGTAAGTTATACTTTACGCAATGAAAAAGCCACTTTAACAGACAAACAAGTTGATGGTATTATGAATAAATTGAGAAAGCGATACCAAGAAGAATTAGGCGCCGAATTAAGATAGTGATCTAATTTGCTCCTAAAATACTAATGTTAAAATTAAAAAATGCCCGTTCAATGAACGGGCTATTTTATTTTCTACAACACTTTTTACTAGTATCTAATTACCAAACTCGCAACCAATATCACAATAGTTACCTTTATACTCCAAAGGCAAAAGAATTAATTTTCAAGGAAGTTTTAGTCTTGAAAATCACACCACAAATACCTAACCTCATGGACCACCCATTAATTAGAGTGCAATTCTAACCACCCTCTACCCTATAGTTATTTTCCTATATCAAGATTATAAAAAGATCTTTCTAGATTCCTTAACGACATTAAGCTGCTTGAAAAACTATTTATGATTTTCCATATGCATTTAAATCGATAATTTCTTAACTTTATGTTCTTGCCTAAAAGAGAGAGATATGTTGTTGCAAAAAACCAATATTCAGAAAAAACTTATTCTGGCAAAACAAAAGGATAACTCTTCCGATTTAATAATGAAAGAGGTCTATGACATCCTTAAAGATGTGGATTCAGCTCAAGAAAGAATAACTCAAAACTTAGCATCAAAATCCCCAAACATAACAAATCGTTTTAATTTTGATCTTTTAGAAACCACAGAGATTTATTCCATAAACCATATCAAGAATATTGCCATTGATTATCGACTTCGATTTTTGGATTCTCATTATTATAAAGGGGTAATCCCACAAGAAGCGCTAACTAAAATAAGGAAATTAGAAAAGGAACACGGCATAGAATTAAAGGGCTTTAAGATTCTTGCCCCTTCCAAATTGTTTAAATTGGAAGATCCTGACGATCCAATATTATTTGTCCCGATAAATAATGGATACTATTACTTAATTCACAAATGGGGAAAGGATTTACACCCTTTCCGAAAAGTAATGATGTGGCCTTATAAAAATATGGGGAATCTACTAGTATTTATCTTACTCTTAAGTTATCTCCTTACCTTAATTGTACCACACGCGTTATTCTCTAAAACGAGCTCTACAGCCCAATTCCTAATCATTTTCTTTTTTATGATTAAATCGGTAGTATCAATGGTGGTCTATTACGCTTTTGCAAAAGGAAAAAACTTTAGTCCAGCTGTTTGGAATAACAAGTATTTAAAAACGTAACTTTTCCTTTCCTCTTAGCTGAACAAAATAAACTGTACGCCACAATAGAATGGTAGCTGTATTAGCCACCTAATAAGAAAACAAAAAGTCTTTATCCAATTCTTAAAAGAATAAGGATAAAGACTTTATTAATTAGAATCCTAAACGGAATACTTAAACAAACTAGCGTCACTCACTAATTTAAAGTATCTCGCTAAGCTATTTATGCCGGAACAGAATACATTTTATCTCGTTGTTCCTTGATAGATTTATCAGACATATACTCCTCAAATGTCATATAGCGATCAATACAACCCTTTGGAGTCAGCTCTATAACTCTATTTGCAACTGTTTGTGCAAATTCATGATCATGCGTGGTTAACATTACTGTACCCTTAAAATTCTTCAAGGAATTATTAAAGGTAGTAATACTCTCTAAGTCCAAGTGATTGGTAGGCTCATCTAGCATAAGAACATTTGCTCGCATCAACATCATCCTACTGAGCATACATCTCACTTTTTCCCCTCCAGAGAGAACGGTACATTTTTTTAAGGCTTCTTCTCCACTAAAAAGCATTTTACCCAAAAACCCTCTAATACTTACCTCTTCACGTTCTTCCTCGGTTTTAGCATATTGCCTTAACCAATCTACCAAGTTAATATCCTTGGTAAAAAACTTAGAGTTATCTGCTGGCAGGTAAGAATGTGTAGTAGTCACTCCCCATTGAAACTCACCACTATCTGCTTTTCGGTTATCATTCAAAATTTCATAAAAAGCAGTGGATGCCCTAGAATCACGAGAAATAATAGCTACTTTATCTCCTTTAGCTAAGTTTATGTTAACATCTTGGAAAAGAATTTCTCCCTCTTCACTAGTAGCCGAAAGTTTCTCAATATTTAATATTTGATCTCCTGCTTCTCTTTCTCTTTCAAAAATAATAGCAGGATACCTTCTACTTGAAGGTTTTATATCCTCAACGTTCAGTTTAGAAAGCATCTTTTTCCTTGAGGTTGCTTGCTTACTCTTAGCAACGTTAGCACTGAAACGCCTAATGAATTCCTGTAATTCTTTAGCCTTTTCCTCAGCTTTTTTGTTTTGCTGTGCCCGTTGTCTAGCAGCTAGCTGACTACTCTCGTACCAAAACGTATAGTTTCCAGAGTATAGGTTAAGTTTACCAAAATCTATATCCCCAATATGAGTACATACAGAGTCTAAGAAGTGCCTATCGTGAGAAACAACAATAACTGTATTATCATAATTAGCTAAAAAGTTCTCTAACCAACTAATGGTTTCATAATCCAAGTCGTTGGTAGGCTCATCCATTATTAATACATCTGGATTTCCAAACAAAGCCTGAGCCAATAACACCCTCACTTTTAATTTAGAATCAATGTCCGCCATAGAGGCAAAATGCATATCTTCTGTAATTCCTAAATTAGAAAGTAAAGCGGCTGCATTACTATCAGCGTTCCATCCGTCCATTTCTTCGAACTGAACCTGCAACTCCCCTATTCTATCGGCATTTTCATCATTATAATCCGCATAAAGCGCATCTATCTCCTTCTTAATCTTAAACAAGGGTTTATTCCCCATAACCACACTTTCTAATACCGTATGTTCATCATACGCATTATGGTTCTGCTCTAGAATAGACATCCTTTTACCCGGCTCTAAATTAACATGCCCAGAAGTGGGATCTATCTGGCCAGACAAGACTCTAAGAAAGGTAGATTTTCCTGCGCCATTGGCACCAATAATACCATAACAATTGCCCTGTGTAAACGAAACATTCACATCGTCAAAAAGGACTCGCTTTCCAAATTGCACGGATAAGTTTGATACTGATAGCATAAATAAATAGTGTTTTAATAATTTGTGCAAAAATAACGAAAATAACCCCTTCAATCCAAGTATATAGTAACCTCATTATCCCCTCTATAGCAGGCCTAAATGATATTTAACTCACTATTAACAGCCAATATCTATTCCGTTTCCTAGCTTTGTTAACAACAAAGTTGCTATTCAAATATGAATAAACCTTTACTCTACGTTTTTATACTTGCTTTTGTTGTTAGTTGTGGCACAGAAGCTAAAAAGTCTCCAAATGTATTCTTCGCTGGTGAAATTATTAATCCCACTAGTGAATACGTGGTGCTTTACAAGGATGAAATCGTTATAGATTCTGCAAAATTAAACCAAGACAACAAGTTCTCCATGCAACTAGAGTCTGTTGTTGAAGGCCTATACCATTTTAATCACCAACCGGAATTACAGTATGTTTACTTAGAACAAGGCGACAGTATAATGATACGTTTAAACACGGAAGATTTTGACGAGTCTCTTATATTTTCCGGGAGGGGGAAAGAAATTAACAATTTCCTTCTAGAATTATTCTTGAGTACAGAAGAAGAGATTCCTATTGCCTATTCCTATTCTCGACTTAATCCTGATGAATTTGCTAATAAAATAGATTCATTAAGACAGTTAAAAGTCTCTATACTCAATGTTTTGCAAAAGGAAGCTAAGCTTTCGGAAAGTGCCATTTCCATGGCACAAGCAAGTATAGACTACAACTACTATAACTATAAGGAAAACTACCCGTTTTGGCACCGACACACTTCTGGAAGCAAAACGATTCCGAAATTAGATGATAACTTCTATAGCTATAGAAAAAACATAGATTATAATATAGATGATCTTACCTATCATAGGTATTATTACAATTTTCTAAAAACCCATTTTGACAACCTCACCTATATGGGGTGCGCATCTAATTGTAATGGAGAACACATTCAAATTATTGAAGACAAACTACACTTTAATCAACATAAACTAAAACTGATAGACAGTTTAGTGAATTCAAAAAAAATTAGAGATAATTTGTTTAGGAGTGTGGCTTTGTATTACCTTATTAACGTACACGATACAGAGAATAACATTGAAGAATTTATTTCTGACTTCCATAAGTATTCTTCTAACAACAAGCATATTGCAGAAATAGAAGCTGTTTACGAGGGTGTTAAAAATATGCAGCCCAATAAAAAACTGCCACCGGTTTTGGTTTATGATAATGGGGAGAACAAAGTTTCCTTACAAGATATTGCTGCGAAGGAAGAAAATGCCGTTTTTTACTTCTGGTCTGCAACCCAAAAGGGACACTTTGAGAATATTATTCAAAGGGTTAATGAACTCCAAAAACAAAAGCCAGAATATACTTTCATAGGAATAAACTGCAACACAGAAATGATGCGTTGGCAATCTATGCTTATTACCAACAATCTAGACCTAGACTATCAGTATAGGACAGACGACTTTGAAAACTTAAAATATACTTTGGTAATAGGCGGACTCAACAAGGGAATTATCACCAAGAATGGACTTATTGTAGATGCTTATGCTGATCTCTACAGAAGTTTTTAAAGAAGCTATGTTTATACAAGCCTTGGTTGAAATTCTATAATAAACTAACTCCCTTTTACGGACCAAGATCAAAAGGGATCAAGCTCAAAAGTTGTGTGTGTGTGTGTGTGTGTAGTCAAAATTATCAGGTAAGCACAGTAACAATAATTCACCTTTAAACAGGCCTTTCAATACTTTTTTCCATTGATGAAATGCTCAGCATTCATGAATTCCTTTAAAAAGCAATAGATAAGGAGATGAATAAAAAAGTATTCAAAAAAATCTAGGCTGATTTCTCCTTTCTTGAAATCTACGGACTTTCTACTGCCACAGCGTCCAGGCCGCCTTCCTAACGGCAGGTAAACTTTCTAATGACTTAGGGAATATGGGCTGCCGGACGCCAACCTCAGGTAGGTAAACCTACCTTAAGCCAATGTGGTAAACTCTTGATTTACTACCAAAGGAGAAAGTAGGCCGAAAACTTTTGCAAGAAGCTTCTTGTATTGTATTCCTTATCCACAGAATAAGTTGAAAAAGCTCCGAGATTCAGCTTTTTTATTTCCGAAAAAGCGCGGAGTTTTGAAACTGGTTTTTAGATTCGATCTAAAAAATTCATTAGGACCGATCGGAAAATGCAACGATTTGCATTTGTAGTGAGGGGCCAGTTGGCGCGTGGGCCATCGCTACAGCTGGCTCCTCAAATCAAAGGTACACAGTACCTTCGCTTTAATGCCCTGTTCGTTTTCTTTGGACAAGCAAAGAAATCGCAGATTCACGAAAACCGATAAAAATCAATAGAAAACCACTTGAGTAAAATGAAAGAATATATTTGAGTAAAACTCAGTTAATCGTATATATAAAACTTTATTAATTTGAATTAATATTTAAGGTTCATTGTTTGCATAAATACAACAATTGGTCATGACCCCCTTTTACCTCTACAGCACGTTTATAAAATTAGAATTACGGAGCGCTATTCCTTGATCCCTTTTTATTAGTTTGCTTTATTCAAAATTCACATAAAAAAAGCCTCACAATTAGATTATGAGGCTTTAACAATTCTATATAAAAGAATTTTAGTTTCCTTTCTTATAATCTTCTAAGAATTTAGCCAATCCACTATCAGTTAATGGGTGCTTTAATAAACCTTCTATTGAAGACAAAGGTCCAGTCATTACATCAGCACCAATTTTAGCACAATCTATAACGTGCATTGTATGTCTCACAGAAGCCGCTAATATTTCGGTGTCAAAATTATAATTATCATAAACGTGTCTAATTTCTGCTATCAGGTTTAAACCATCAGTAGAAATATCATCTAGCCTACCAATAAATGGAGAAACGTATGATGCTCCAGCCTTAGCAGCCAATAAAGCCTGACCTACAGAAAACACCAACGTACAGTTAGTTCTTATTCCCTTATCAGAAAAATATTTGATTGCTTTTATACCATCCTTAATCATTGGAACCTTAACCACGATTTGATCGTGTAATTCTGCCAACTCTTCACCCTCCTTAATCATGGACTCATAGTCAGTTGAGATAACCTCTGCAGAAACATCACCATCAACTATATTACAGATATCAACATAATGCTTTAGTATATTATCTTTTCCTGTAATCCCTTCCTTTGCCATTAGGGATGGATTTGTAGTTACCCCATCCAAAACGCCCAATTCCTGGGCTTCTTTTATTTGCGCTAAATTAGCCGTGTCAATAAAGAACTTCATTTTTATTATTTTTTAATTATTAATGCTATAAGCACCTCAAAAATGGGTGCAACCTTATATATGTTGTAAAATTACAATTTATAATGGTTCATTAGAAGTTTCTCGTACACTTTGTCTGGTAGTATTTTTTTGAGAAACAGAGAGAACTTTTGCATAAACTCACCCACTTTATAATGCACCTTAGGATTTTTGGTATTGATTATTTTATAGACCATCCGTGCAACTAACATAGGATCCTTTCCACTTTCCACATGCTCATTCATCATTTTTAAGGTATTACCATAAGGCTCCTTGTAGGGTGACGTTTCTAACACTGGGGAGTGATATCTTCCCGCTGCGATATTCGTTGCAAAATCACCTGGCGCAAGATTGGTAAAGTGCACCCCAAAAGCTTTGGTTTCCATTCTTAACGCTTCTGTTACCAATTCTAGCGCTCCTTTACTTGCAGAATAAATTCCCCTGTAGGGAAGGCCCATATAACCAGCAATGGAAGTAATATTAATAATTAATCCCGATCCCTGACTCCTCATGGAGGGTAAAACCGCTTTAGCAAGATGCAACGGGCCATTAAAATTAGTGTCAAACGCTTTTAATATCTCTTCATGTGGCGTTTCTTCTATTGGACCAGTAATCCCTATTCCAGCGTTATTTACTAGAACATCAATCTTTCCTTCTTTTTCAAGGAGTTCAGTAATCGCAAGTTTTACACTGCCCGGATTACGAACATCTAGTTCTAAAAGATTAAAATCTGTAAAATTGGAATTCTTAGCTAAGTTCCTGGTAGTTCCATAAACGATATATCCCTTGGATTTTAAATAAATCCCAATAGACTTCCCAATTCCTGAAGAACCACCTGTCACTAGTACAACCTTTTGCTCCATCTAAATAAAATAAGTCTGCAAATTAACGAATAAAAGAGGAGTGAAGAGGGAATTAAACCAAAAAGTTAGTGACACTTTTTGTTTTATATAGTGCGAAAAGAATCTGACTTTAGGGCACAAAAAATGGCAAGCTACCTACATCGCACCGCTACAACCATATACCCTTGCTGCGTTCCCACCCTGGGGGATTCTACAGGAGCTGGTCGTGTAGGACTTGCCGGTGCAAATATACAAAGTTTTAATTTTTAAACAATCCTTTTTGCATCTAAATTTTATTAAATATCTTGCCATTAAATTGCATTATTAATTCGCCATACATGAAGGTTTGATTATGAAGGTCATATAATAAATTTTGTTGCGAAATCTCAACAAAATTTAGTCTTTAAAAAATTATTTTTACCTATTTCGAAGCACCCTAAACTCACTAAAATGATATCTAACAAAATAAATCTCTTATTTCTATTCCCCATATTTTTTGTGGCTTGCGGAGGGAACACAGACTTAAATCAACTTTTCGAAATTCAGTTAGAAGGAAATAAAACAGAATTCAAGAAAAACGACGTGGTCAACATCGCAATAGCCAACAAAAAAAATAAGGAAATAGACAAAGTAACCTATTATATTAACAACACAGAAGTAGCAGTTGTAGACAATAAAATTGAGCTTAATTTACCCCAACTGGGGGCTAAAACTATAACCGCAAATATTAGCTTTGATGGAGGTGCGGTAGAAATTAATAAAGACATAAAACTTTTGGCCGAAAATGCACCGGAAATATACACCTACGAAATAATTAATGAGTTTCCGCATGACAATACCGCGTATACTCAGGGCTTAGAGTTTTACAATGATACCCTATACGAAAGTACGGGTAGGAAAGGGCACTCCTCCCTACGCAAAGTAGATTACAAAACTGGCAAGGTACTCCAGAAAATAGCCTTGGAAGATCAATACTTCGGTGAAGGGATTACTATTATGAACGGTAAGATTTATCAACTAACCTGGCAAAGTGGAGTTGGATTTATATACGATCTAGACCTATTTAAAAAGATAGATAGTTTTAAATACAACCAAAGCAAAGAAGGCTGGGGACTATGTAATGATGGAACTACCATTTTTAAAAGCGACGGCACAGAGAAAATATGGTCCTTAAATCCCGAAACTATGGCTGAGGAAGGCTATTTTGAAACAGTAACCAACACTTCTATTTTCAACAGGGCCAATGAACTGGAGTATGTGGACGGAAAAATTTACGCCAACGTATACCAAAAAGAGAGCATGATGATAATTGATGCTAAAAGTGGCGCAATAGAGGGAGTTGTTAATTTTGGCGGACTTAAAGATAAAGTTACACAACACCAAAATTTAGACGTTTTAAACGGTGTTGCCTATCACCCAGAACGAAAGACCTTTTTTGTAACTGGCAAAAACTGGGATAAGCTTTTTGAGGTTAACATTGTTAAAAAATAATTATGAGTGTATTTAAAAAGACACTAATCGTTGTAGAAGACGACCTTGACGACTTAAACCATGTAAATAATGTTAGGTACGTGCAATGGATGCAAGATATCGCAAAAGACCATTGGAAAGCCAAAGCACCAGATGAGCTGATCAATACAACAGTATGGGTGGTTTTAACGCACCATATCACCTATAAGAACGCAGCTAAATTAAATGATGTAATTGAGTTACAGACCTATATAACCAAAAGTAAAGGTCCGGTTAGTATTCGTATTGTGGAGATGTCTAACAAAGAAACAGGTCAATTATTGGTCAAAGCAAAAACTGAATGGTGCCTGTTAAACTCAGAAACCTTTAAGCCTATGCGAATTAGTGAGGAAATAGCTAATATTTTTATTTCCAATCCCTAGAATTGCTCCATTTACACCTCTCCCCTGCTATTTTACAGCAAATTCATTAACTGATACAAATGCTGGAGGTACATTTAAAGTGAAGTTTATCGCACTTACATTCCCCTTCCCTATTACTAATTTACTATTATATCATCTATAAGCGTAAAACGCTACTGCTGCCTTAAAAGCAAGCCACTTAAATAATAAACATTTTAAAGGGAACAACTATTTTTCACCATAGTACAAATCAGCTTCTCTTGCATGAATACCCTTTCAAAGGACAATAAAATGGCTTAATAAAACAAAAACCCTAGTTATTCTAAGGTTTAAATTCAATTTAAAGTTTTTAAGATTACTATTTTGCGAGAAAATGGTGAGAAGTGGGATATACATATACCATTATAAATACTGATGCGAAGTCAAATTTACAACTTCAACATTATATGGGGGAGTATGCAGACTTCAGATGCAATGGTGTAGAGACAGACAGTAATGAAGGGTTAAATACCATTCTAAAGCACACTTCAGATATCGTATTTGTACACCTAAATGATAAAGCATTTGAATACTTCCATATGATTATGGAATTACATCAATATTTAAGTGAAATTCCCATACTTATTGCTTTGTCTACTTCAAAAGACTTTGCTTACCAAGCATTAAAAAATCAATTCTTCGATTATTGGATGCTTCCTCTAAATGAGTTAGAAGTTAGAAAGACCATACTTAGGTTAAAAATGAAGCTGCCAAAGGAAAAAAATCCAGAGACATTATTGTTACAGTCTTATAAAGATTACCGCTATCTAAATACCAATGAGATTATGTATCTACAAGCAGACAATAATACCACTGATTTTTTTATGAAAGACGGAAGTACTATTAGTGCGTTTAAAACGTTAAAAACTTTCGAAACCTATTTGCCACCTAACTTTATTCGAGTACATCAAAGTTATATTATAAATACCAATTTTGTATCAAGAATCAATTACGGAAAGCGGACATGCACTCTAAAATACAATAAACTGCATTTACCATTTTCCAAAACTTATAGCAGTAATGTGGAGCAATTAAAACAGGTTCTTTCCAAAAACGCAATAACCGCTCTTAATTAATAGAATCCTCTTACACTATACTTACTAACTAGTAGATGTAGGTTTTTTACTATTAATTCCGAGCTCTCAATATTACTATGGATTCACTTCCATATTTTTGTATCAACAAATTTTATTAACCCCGAAACCTTTCACAGATGAAAAATTTAACAGGAATTTTAGCATTATCTTTATTTAATTTAGCAATTATTTCAGCCCAAGAAAAAACAATAACTGCAGCCACTTCAATTGATCAAACAACTATAAAAATACAGTTACAAAATACGGACGACGCACTGGCTACCGATAGAGATATCCTAGTTAAAGACAGAAGAAAGAAAAAATCTACTACTACTTTTAATCAGGATATAGATCAAACCATCTTCAATGCCGATAACGCTGTGGCTACCGATAGAGATATCCTAGT
>NZ_AUKX01000048.1 GCF_000424985.1 Arenibacter latericius DSM 15913 | reverse complement strand
GGACTCACCTGCTGAAAATAGGTGCTACCATTAAAATAACCAAAAGAAGAATTTATTACCGGCTCTCCAAAGCCTTTGTGTACCAGCATCTATTCCAGGAATTGCTCTCTGGCTAAAAGTTACTCATCTCACTGTTTATCAGTCTTGGGATACCTATGCCTTATCGGGAAATTTCAACAATATCAGGACTAAAAATAGTCATATCTGCACTAAAATTTACAGAAGGTTCATCTAACAGCTGGAAAACTATCCCGGAAAATTACCTTAATCCAGGGAATGCAAAATTTATCCTCAAATTCCTTGAAGAAAAAACTCTTGGTGAATAATGCGGGTTAATGCCCTGTTCGTTTTATTCATTGTTAATTATTTTTACATTAATGTATTCATGAACCTTCTTCGTCGGTTTCATCGGACAAGCAAAGAAATCGCAGATTCACGAAATCCGATAAAAATCAATAAAAAACCACTTGAGTAAAATGAAAGAATATATTTGAGTAAAACTCAGTTAATCGTATATGTAAAACTTTATTAATTTGAAATAATATTTAAGGTTCATTGTTTGCATAAACACAACAATTGGTCATGATCCCTTCAGATTCCACCTCACGATGGACACCCTTGCTTTAGGCTAACACTTCCCACTGCTAGAGCGTGTTCGGGACTTGCACCCTATAGATATCGCCCATGCTAGGCACACACAAAAAAAACACTGATAATCATACGATTAACAGTGTTTTAGTTTGTCCTATTGCTAGGTTTGTCGGGGTGGCAGGATTCGAACCTGCGACCTCCTGCTCCCAAAGCAGGCGCGATGACCGGGCTACGCTACACCCCGAAATGGTTACCCATTGTGATTCCTTAAAAAAAAGCGGAGAGACAGGGACTCGAACCCTGGCGACAGTTACCCGTCGACAGATTAGCAATCTGCTCCGTTACCACTCCGGCACCTCTCCCATAATCTTCAAGATCGTGCATTAAATTGCGGTTGCAAATGTATACCTTCATTTACGATTAACCAACTTTTTTCACATCTTTTTTTAAATAATTTTTATTCGGGATATTCCACCCTTAAATGATAGATGTTTATCAGCTTCTGTTTCAGCACTTTCTTAATAGTTTCTATCTCTTTAAAGGTAATATTTGCATTTAAAAATTGATTCTCGGAAATCTGCCCATTTACTATTTTTTCAACAAAATCATTAATTCCTGTAAAAGAAGGATTCTTTAAACTCTTAGAAGCCGCTTCCACAGAATCGGCCATCATCAATATGGCAGTTTCACGAGAAAAGGGAGCCGGACCAGGATACCTAAAATCCGCATCATTTACTTCTCCTCCTATTTCCTCTTGTAGCGCTTTTTGCTTTTTATAAAAGTAATACACCAAAGATGTCCCATGATGAGTGCGTATAAAGTCAATTACACGGTCTGGGACATTGTTTTTACGCGCTATCTCTATTCCTTGGATAACATGGTCTATAATTATCCTACCCGACTCTATAGGCTCTAAATCGTCGTGAGGGTTAACATTGGTAATCTGATTCTCGGTAAAATATGTTGGATTGTTCATTTTTCCGATATCATGATAAAGAGCACCAACTCTAACTAACATAGCATTGGCTCCAATTTCGTTCGCAGCAGCTTCAGCCAAATTAGCAACCTGCAAAGAGTGATGAAAAGTTCCCGGCGCCCTATTAGAGAGTTCTTTTAATAATTTGGAATTAGTATCAGACAATTCTAACAAGGATACGTCAGACACCAAACCAAATATTTTTTCAAATACATAAATCAAGGGCTGTACAAATAAAGTGATCATCCCATTTAATAAGAAAAATCCAAATGCCATCCATTGAATATCATCTATATTACCTTCATGAATCATATGAAAGGCAAAATACCCAACTATATAAATCAGAGTAATTTGCCCTACAGAAATAAACAGATTGGCCCTTTTATATAATTCTGAAACCGATAAAATGGTAACAATCCCAGCCAAGGTCTGTAGAAATATATACTCATAACTATTAGGCACCACAAACCCCAAAATTAAAACAGTAAGCACATGTACAAATAGCCCTAGTCTAGCATCAAAAAAGGTTTTAAGTATTAAAGGGAGAATGCAAAGCGGAACAACAAATACTAGACTTTCGTTATATTTTACAATTATAGTTGTGACAAACACCATTAAAAGGATATTCACCACAATAAATGTAATTTTGGTATTGTCCTGAAAAACCTCATAACGATATTTTTTCAGGAAAAGGAACAGCATAGTCAATACCATTGCTACTAAAACTGTATAGCCAAAGATCACATAATATTGATTGTTCTTACCCCATAATTTGGATTCATACTCACTTTTAAGGGATTCTAATACCCTTAAATCCTCTTCTTCTACCACTTCGCCTTTAGCGATAATCAGTTTCCCTTCATCTACATTACCCAACCTATAAGAAATCTTAGAGAATTCTGCCTCTAATTCTTTATTAGAAAGGTCTTCATTGAAACTTAGATTAGGTTTAATTGTGCTAAAAAACAACTGTTGGAATTCCGGCTCTAATTTGGAAAGATTCTTTTGGGCCAAAATGTTCTCTACCACTTTACTTACATCAGATAACTTATAAATACTATTTATTGGTAGTTTTTTTGCCTCGTTGTTCTTTAATAAATATAGGCTACTTCTATTTGTTGGACGCCCCACTTTGGAAAGAATCCCAACATTGTAGAGCTCATCCACCATTTCCTTTGCAACTTGTTGAAATTGGTTTATTTGGAGATAGGAATAATTACCATCATCAAAAATCATTGGGATCTCTAATTGGATGATACTATCTACCTCCTTAACGATTTGTTCATCATAGTTATAGTAATCTACTCTACCAGCCCTAATTTTTTCCTTTTCTTTATTAATTTCCGCTTCACCTTTGTTTATGGAAAAATCAAAAGGGGCATAAAAATTATCATACTGCCAAGGTTTACCCTTCTGAAACTCGTATTTAAACTTACCTCCACGAGGAAAGAAAAACACTATAACAAAAACAGTGAAAAAATAAAGAAAGTATTTATAAACCAGTGATTGGTTTTTGTAAAGGCGGTCTAAAAACGTGCGCATTCCAATAGTATATATTGTCAAAAATAGAGAATATTATATTAAATCTACACATTAGACACATTACTCTACCTAGTAACCAAATTTATCCTTTCGATTACAATGCACAATATCACCCTACAATGAACCTAAAACATATAGCAGGGTATTAAAATATAAAATTGTAGATTATTACTCAGTTGCCCATCTCATTGCGCATTATTTTATTAATTTCGCAAAGAACAAAAAATCCGAATTCAATGAAAGATGTTGTGATCGTTTCTGCGGCTAGAACCCCTATAGGAAGCTTTATGGGGTCGTTGTCCACCGTTCCCGCTCCTAAACTAGGAGCTATTGCTATAAAAGGTGCACTAGACAAGATTAAGTTATCTCCTTCACTAGTAGAAGAGGTACTTATGGGAAATGTTGTACAGGCAGGTGTAGGACAGGCCCCAGCTAGACAAGCAGCACTTTTCGCAGGTATTCCAGACACCGTGCCTTGTACTACAGTGAATAAGGTATGTGCCTCGGGAATGAAAGCAGTTATGCAAGCGGCCCAATCCATAGCAGTAGGCGACAATGAGATAGTTGTAGCTGGTGGGATGGAAAACATGAGCATGATTCCACATTACATTCATCTAAGGAACGGACAGAAATTTGGTCCTGCCAGTCTTGAGGACGGATTACAAAAAGATGGCCTTGTAGATGCCTATGACCAACAAGCAATGGGCACCTGTGCAGATGCCTGTGCAACAGAATATAATTTTAGCAGAGAAGACCAGGATAATTTTGCCATACAGTCTTACCAAAGATCGTCAGATGCGTGGGCCAACGGAAAATTTGCCCATGAAGTAGTTCCCGTAGAGGTACCCCAAAGAAGAGGAGAACCTATAATGGTGACTGAAGATGAAGAATTTAAAAATGTAAAGATTGATAAAATACCGAGCCTGCGTCCGGCATTTTCCAAAGACGGAACAGTTACAGCTGCTAATGCTTCTACTATAAATGACGGTGCTGCTGCGCTTGTTTTAATGAGTGCAGAAAGAGCTAAAGAATTAGGTATATCTCCATTAGCTACTATAAAAGCATATGCAGATGCTGCCCATGAACCAAAATGGTTTACTACCGCACCGGCAAAAGCACTGCCTAAAGCACTAACCAAAGCAGGAATTGATTTAAAAGATGTTGACTTCTTCG
Source organism: Arenibacter latericius DSM 15913 (assembly GCF_000424985.1). GTDB lineage: Bacteria > Bacteroidota > Bacteroidia > Flavobacteriales > Flavobacteriaceae > Arenibacter > Arenibacter latericius. The sequence goes on along the minus strand of NZ_AUKX01000048.1, from coordinate 34,595 downwards.
AATTTAACGAAGCTTTTTCAGTTGTAGGACTTGCTAATATGAAAATATTAGGCCTAAGCGACGAAAAAGTAAACGTTAACGGCGGCGCAGTATCTTTAGGACATCCACTTGGCTGTTCTGGCGCTAGAATTATCATTACCCTACTGAGTGTTTTAGAACAAAACAATGGTAAAATAGGAGCAGCTGCCATATGTAATGGTGGTGGCGGAGCTTCAGCAATAATCATAGAAAAAAATTAATAAGTTCTTGTAAAGCAAATCAATGCAGTACGGTATTTGCCACCTCAGCCTTGTCCCAGTACGTTCCATTCCAGAGGATAGTGGGGAAATGAAAACTCAATTGTTGTATGGGGAACATTTTAAAGTCCTAGAACAACGAAAAAAATGGAGCAGGATCCGTATTGCGTTCGACAGATATGAAGGCTGGGTCAATAATCAACAGTTTGTTCTTATCAATGAACAGCAATATTTAGAAATAGAGAATGCTGAAGACACAAAAATTTCTTCAGACTTAATTTCATTTATTGAAACCGACACTAGCGTACTTTTACCTATTGTTCTAGGGTCAACTATATTAGAACCCAAGGTTTTAAAGCATTATTTTGACGGTTCATGCTCTAATGGATACCAAGGAAGAGGTCAATTAATAGAAACCGCATTACTCTATCTAAACGCCCCGTTCTTATGGGGTGGCAAGAGCGCCTTCGGTATAGATTCTTCTGGCCTGGCCCAAATGGTGTACAAAATAAACGGCTACCAACTTTTAAGGGAAGCTGAAGAACAATCTAAACAAGGGGAGGCACTAAGCTTTATAGAAGAAAGTGAACCTGGGGATTTGGCCTTTTTCGACAATGATGAGGGTATTATAGACCATGTAGGAATTATAATGGATAACAATTATATTATTCACTCCTATGGAAAAGTAAGATTAGATAGACTAGATCATGCTGGGATTTTTAGTTCCGAAGCCAACACCTACACCCATAGTTTAAGAGTAATAAAAAAGATAATTTAATAAAATAAAAAAGCCGTCGTTTAACAGACGGCTTTTTTTAGGTATTATATTTTTTGCGCTAATTACTCACCTAAAAGCTTTTTTACACGCATAAAGTTCTCATTATCACCTAACGCTCCATATATATTTTTAAGTTGCGTTAAAATCCCTTGATTATCAGGAGATTCTTTAATAGCATCTTCTAAAATAATAGCACCATCACGGAATAAGCTATCTTTTTGCTCTTTTAGCTCATCATATCTCGCGATATCCTTTTTAGAATTTCCTAAAGAATTCATCTCATCAATCAGGCTATTCCCTTCATTTACATAGGTAGTAGAAAGGTTTAGCTGAGCGTTTACATACTTAGGGTTAATTTCAATAGCTCTCTTATAAGCCGCTCTTGCCTCTTCTATATTACCTTGCTCCATATTGATTACTCCAATATTGTAGAAAAGGTCTGGGTTGTCTGGAGCTACTTCTGTAGCTTCTGCCATTAAAGACTTGAATTTCTCCTTATCTCCCATTTTATAATACAAGTTAGCCTCGTTCAAAATAAGGTTAACATCTTTTGGATCTTTAGCTCTAGCGTCCTTATAGGCTTCCAAAGCTTTATCATCCTGACCTAATTGCGTGTAAATTAATGCAACGTTCTTAACAATCTCTGTTGTTTTAGAAGGTGTTTTTTCATCTACAGGATCTTTATAAGCGCCAGATTTTACCATTAACTCTCTTTGAGTTTTATCCATCTCCTCAACTTCACCTGTCTCAACATTGGTAGCCTTATAAACTATTCCGCTCCCATCGTAGTTAAGTTCTTTTAATTCATTGTAGTACTCAAGAGCCTGCTCAAAATGCCCTCCATTTACTGCACTACTGGCAGCATAATAAAGGTAAACAGTATCTTTAGGACTTAATTGGTATCCCAAATAAAGCTTCTCTGCTCCTTCTTTGAACCTTTCGTTATTATTATCCTCTACAGCTGCATTTACCAAATCAACTGTCATACCAGCAAGCTTTTCATTAGCTTCTGAGGTGTATTTAGATCTGCCATTGGCTTTTTCAACCTCACCTACCTTTCTAAGGGAAGCTATAGCAACATCAAAAGCATCAGCTTCTCCTTTTTTAGCTAGTTCTGAATATGCCTTACCTTTTAAAAGATAGTATTCAGCTTGCATTTTGTCATTAGCCCCATCTATTAAAGAGGAAGCACTTTCTAGAGCAGCTTTCGCCTCTGCCGCATTACCAGACCTTAAAGCCCTATCAGCAGTTCTAATTTCACTTTTCTGAGAAAATCCTACTACGCTGCAAAACATAGTGGATAGTATTAAAATATTTGTTTTCATTTCAAAAAGATTAATTTATAGTAGTGTTTATAGTTATTCTTTTTCAGTTTGCTCTTCATTATTATCAAGAGTCGTGCCATCCTCATTGGTAGAATCAACATCCAAGCTGTCAACATCCAAGCTGTCAACATCTAAATTGTCAACATCCTCTATTTCTTCTTCGTCCTTCATCACTTTAGCAACTGCTGCAATAGAATCTTTCCCTTTAATATTTATAAGTCGCACTCCCTGAGTAGCACGTCCCATAACTCTTAAATCCTCCACGCTCATCCTAATTGCGATACCAGACTTATTGATAATCATAAGATCATCTGCATCAGAAACGTTTTTAATAGCAACTAAATCTCCAGTTTTTTCGGTAACAGAGATGGTTTTCACACCCTTACCTCCTCTATTGGTTACCCTATAATCCTCGATGCTGGAACGTTTTCCATATCCATTTTCAGAAACAACCAATATCTCCTCATCAAAATTATGGACTGCAACCATTCCTATCACCTCATCATTATCACTGTCTAGGGTTATACCTCTAACACCAGATGCATTTCTTCCCATCGGTCTTGTCTTATTCTCTTCAAATCTAATGGCCTTTCCAGATTTAAGCCCTAAGAATATCTGACTAGAACCAGTGGTCAGTTTAGCTTCTAACAGCTCATCCCCTTCTCTAATTCCAATTGCATTAATACCATTTTGTCTTGGTCTTGAATACTGCTCCAAGGAAGTCTTTTTAACAACTCCTTTTTTAGTAGCCATAATTACATAATGACTATTTATGTATTCTTCATCCTTTAAATCTTTGGTAGAAATAAAGGCTTTAACCATATCATCATTTTCTATATTGATAAGGTTTTGGATAGCACGTCCTTTAGATGTCCTAGTACCTTCCGGAATCTCGTACACTCTCATCCAGAAACATTTACCTTTTTTCGTAAAGAACAGCATATACTGGTGATTAGTACTTACGAACAAGTGCTCCAAGAAATCTTCATTTCTTGTAGAAGAAGCTTTTTGACCCACTCCTCCTCTATTCTGTGTTTTGTATTCTGATAATGGTGTTCTTTTAATATAACCTGCATGGGAAATGGTAATAACCACTTGCTCATCTGGAATCATATCTTCCATACTTAAGTCCCCACCAGCAATATTTATTTCAGAACGTCTCTCATCTCCATATTTAGACTTTATCTCTTGTAGCTCTTCCTTAATGATTTCCATTCTACGTTCCTTCCTAGCCAAAATATCCTTTAATTCTGTTATAAGGGCAATGATCTCCTCATACTCAGCTCTTAGTTTATCTTGCTCCAGTCCGGTTAATTGACGCAGCCTCATATCTACAATGGCCTTTGCCTGAATCTCACTAAGTTTAAAACGCTCCATCAACCGCTCTCTTGCTTCTTCCGCGTTAGAAGAACCTCTAATAATGGCAATCACTTCATCTATATTATCTGAAGCAATAATAAGACCTTCCAATATGTGAGCTCTGTCTTCTGCCTTTTTCAGTTCAAACTCAGTACGTCGTACTACTACCTCATGACGGTGCTCTACAAAATAATGAATGATCTCTTTGATGTTCAATAATTGCGGTCTTCCACCTACAAGTGCAATATTATTTACACTAAAAGAAGATTGTAATGCAGTATACTTATATAAGGTATTAAGTACAATATTAGGTATAGCATCTCTTTTTAGTATATAAACGATACGCATCCCGTTTCTATCCGACTCATCCCTTATGGAAGCAATCCCTTCAATTTTTTTCTCGTTAACAAGGTCCGCTGTCTTCTTAATCATGTCGGCCTTATTTACTAAGTAAGGGATTTCTGTAACAATAATACATTCCCTCCCTTGTACTTCCTCAAATTGAGCTTTTGCACGCATCATGACACGTCCTCGCCCTGTGTGGAAAGCTTCTTTAACGCCATCATACCCATAAATGATACCACCAGTTGGAAAATCTGGTGCTTTAATATGAGTGATAATTTCATCTATAGAAATATCATGATTATCAATATAAGCAATAGTACCATCAACAACTTCAGATAAGTTATGAGGCGGCATATTTGTAGCCATCCCTACCGCAATACCAGAAGCACCATTCACCAATAGATTGGGAACCCTAGTAGGCAAAACAGTTGGCTCTTTTAGCGAATCATCAAAATTCAATTGATGATCTACCGTATCCTTTTCTATATCAATCAACATATCATCCGCTATTTTACGCATACGGGCCTCCGTATAACGCATAGCTGCCGGACTATCACCATCTATAGATCCAAAGTTACCTTGGCCATCTACCAACATATACCGTAAACTCCACTCCTGTGCCATACGCACCATGGAATCATATACAGAGGTGTCACCGTGTGGGTGGTACTTACCTAGCACCTCACCAACAATACGCGCCGATTTCTTATGGGCACTATTAGACCTAACACCCAACTCATGCATCCCAAATAAAACCCTTCTATGTACTGGCTTCAAACCATCCCTGACATCTGGCAGGGCACGTGACACAATGACGGACATTGAATAATCAATGTACGCAGATTTCATTTCATCTTCAATGTTAACCGAAATTAATTTTTCTCTTTCTGCCATTTAAAATCTTCTCTATAATTAGTTAAAAAAAGCACGACAATATACATAAAATCGACACTATCATCGCAATTATGCCATACTTTTGTAAAGTATTTATCAACACTTGTGAGCAAAGATAAGATTAACAAATTCTAAGTAGAAATTTTTAGATGAATTGATTTTTTTTATCACTATAATGAGTTTATTTAATATTAGGTATAGTATTTGCCATAGTTTGATATAGATTTACTATTTTTAAAGCTGAAAGGATATTTTATGGACGACAATTTTTCCCCTAGAGTTAAAGACGTTATTGCTTACAGTAAAGAAGAAGCCCTAAGATTGGGGCACGACTTTATTGGTACTGAGCACTTAATGTTGGGACTACTTAGGGATGGCAACGGAAAAGCTATCAGCATTTTAGATGCCTTGGACGTAGACTTGGACCACCTCAGGAGAAAAGTGGAAATTCTAAGTCCGGCAAACCCCAATTCTGGAAGTGTACAAAAGGACAAAAAGAACCTGCATCTTACCAGACAAGCAGAGCGTGCGTTAAAAACAACATTTTTAGAGGCAAAGCTTTTTCAAAGCTCCTCTATTAATACAGCGCATCTATTGCTTTGTATTTTACGCAATGAGAATGACCCCACTACCAAACTACTTCATAAGTTAAAAGTAGATTATGATGGGGTAAAAGATCAATTTAAATCTATGATTACAAGTGATGATGATTTTATAGACTCCCCTACCTCGGAATCCTTTCCTAGTGATTCCGGTGATTCCCATGAGGAGAAAGAAAGCACATTTGGCGCTAGCACTCCAAAGGGAAACAAGAAATCCAAAACTCCAGTATTGGACAATTTTGGACGGGACCTGACCAGAATGGCAGAAGAAAACAAACTAGACCCTGTAGTGGGACGTGAAAAAGAAATTGAACGAGTATCACAAATACTTAGTAGAAGGAAAAAGAACAACCCCCTACTAATAGGTGAACCTGGTGTAGGAAAAAGCGCTATTGCAGAAGGTTTAGCTCTTAGGATTATTAATAAAAAGGTATCTAGGATTCTATACAATAAAAGAGTAGTAACCCTAGACCTAGCCTCTTTAGTAGCTGGGACAAAATATCGTGGCCAATTTGAAGAACGCATGAAAGCGGTGATGAACGAATTGGAAAAAAATGACGATGTTATCTTATTTATTGATGAAATTCACACCATTGTTGGTGCAGGAGGAGCTACTGGCAGCTTAGACGCTTCCAACATGTTTAAACCTGCCTTAGCAAGAGGTGAGATTCAATGTATTGGCGCAACCACTTTAGACGAGTTCCGTCAGTACATCGAGAAAGACGGTGCCTTAGAGAGAAGATTTCAAAAGGTACTAGTAGAACCTACTACCGTTGAAGAAACTATTGAGATACTTAAGAATATTAAAGGTAAGTATGAAGAACATCATAATGTAATTTATACAGAAGAAGCAATTACTGCCTGTGTAAAACTTACAAGCCGGTATATGACGGATAGGTTTCTACCAGACAAAGCTATAGACGCATTGGATGAAGCCGGTTCTAGAGTACATATCGTTAATATGGACGTGCCAAAACAAATTTTAGAATTAGAGAAAAAACTAGAAGATGTTCGGGAACTAAAGAACTCAGTCGTTAAAAAACAAAAGTATGAGGAAGCTGCCAAGCTTAGAGACGATGAAAAGCGAATTGAAAAAGATTTAGCACTTGCTCAAGAACGATGGGAAGAAGATAGTAAACTCCATAAAGAAACAGTAACTGAGGATAACGTAGCCGATGTTGTTTCTATGATGAGTGGTATTCCAGTAAACAGAATTGCACAGACGGAAAGCAATAAACTTGCTAAATTACCGGAAATAATTAAAGCAAATGTAATAGGCCAGGATGATGCAGTTTCTAAGGTAGCGAAAGCCATACAAAGAAACCGTGCCGGATTAAAGGATCCTAATAAACCTATTGGCTCTTTTATTTTCTTGGGTCAAACCGGGGTTGGAAAAACACAACTCGCAAAAATACTCGCAAAAGAATTATTTGATTCTGAAGATGGCTTAATACGAGTAGACATGAGCGAATACATGGAGAAATTTGCAATCTCTAGATTAGTAGGAGCACCTCCGGGATATGTTGGATATGAAGAAGGCGGACAGTTAACAGAAAAAGTACGCCGTAAGCCCTATTCTGTAATTCTATTAGATGAGATAGAAAAGGCACATCCAGATGTCTTTAACATGTTATTGCAAGTATTAGACGACGGTTTCCTTACCGATAGTTTAGGCAGGAAGGTCGATTTTAGAAATACGGTCATTATAATGACCTCTAACATCGGTGCGAGACAACTTAAAGACTTCGGTCAGGGAGTTGGTTTTGGAACTTCAGCGAAAAAGGCTCAAGCAGACTCTCACAAAAAGAGTGTAATTGAGAATGCCCTTAAAAAAGCATTTGCACCTGAATTCTTAAATAGAATAGACGATGTAGTAGTCTTTAACGCCTTAGAAAGAGAAGATATCCATAAAATTATAGATATTGAACTTAAAAAGCTGTTCGCTAGAATTAAAAATATAGGGTACAACCTTATTCTTTCTGAAAAAGCAAAGGATTATATTGCCGAAAAAGGATTCGATAAACAATATGGAGCAAGACCATTAAAGCGAGCCATTCAAAAATACATTGAAGATGCACTAGCAGAGGAAATTGTTAACTCCAAATTAGAAGAAGGCGATACCATTAACATGGATTTAGATGAAGATAAGAAAGAGCTTACCATCAAAATTAACAAAGCCGAAGAATCCAAAACTTAATTGGAGGCTACGCTAAAATGACAACTAAATCTAAGTTACAGGCTTAGTTTAATCTAGCCCTTAACATATAAGTATCTATTAAAAAGGAGTAGCAAATATTTGTTACTCCTTTTTAATTTTTTCACCCCTCCTAATACCCCTTTACCACACTTAGAAATATGAAAAGGTTTTAAACAGTTAATGTAAGAATCTATATACAAAATATTTCTTTGTTTTCCATATAAACGATTATTAAGTCTTTAATCTAATACTTTTTAAAATAGAGACTCTTAATTATACATTCGTTTAAGAGACACTATATAAACCACCATAAATGAAAGTCGAAAGACCGAATAAAACTATAATCGTTAGAGAGTACCAATTAGAGATTGGCAAAATACAGGTCTATGACGATTATATGATTTCCATTTTTGACGAAGGTTCCACCGTTAATGGAGAGCGATTATTTCAAATTCTAGGCATCATAGAAATCCATTTTAGGGATAAAAACTTTGGATTTATAAGCTTACGCAAATACTCCTACGCTATAGACCCAATGATTTACAATCAACTTCGGGAAATAGAAAATCTAAAAGCCCTTGCAGTGGTATCCATAAAGGAAATAGACATGCATAATTTCAATATAGAAAGGTTGTTTTACAAGAAAAACATGAAATTTTTCATCGATTTAGACAATGCGCTAGCATGGATAAAAAGAAGAATCCGATCCTAAATAACATTATATTACCACACTCACATTTACTAAAGTTTCTAGCCAGTATCTTACCCAACCCCTAGGCAAACCATACAAATACTTAGCTTAACAATTCTAAATAAGCCTTTCCAATATGCGTTGTAATATCAGTAGCTAGCATTGCAGACATTCCGCATTGCTCTACAGCCATATCACCTGCCCTACCATGTAGAAACACCCCAAGTACAGCAGCATCTAGAGCTGTATATCCCTGCGCAATTAAGCCAGAGATTATTCCTGTAAGCACATCTCCACTACCTCCTGTTGCCATTCCTGGATTCCCAGTAGAATTCACATACCCATTATCCTTATAAATAGTAATGGTATGCGCACCCTTAATCACCACAACACAGTCGTACTTTTCAGAAAATTGTTTTACTTTTTCCAATTTATCAAAATCGTTTTTCCACCTCCCCAAAATTCGCTCTAATTCTTTAGGATGTGGCGTAAGAACCGTTTGTGGCGGCAACAAAAGAAGTAACTCTGGATTCCGAGAAAGAATATTTAGCCCGTCTGCATCTATAACCAAGGGAATAGTGTTATTTTTTAAAAACTGAGAAAATGCTTTTACAGTATTATCACTAGTTCCCATTCCCACCCCAATACCAATAACAGAAGGCGTAAAATCAAAATTAATATTATCAATTTCTAAATCATTGCCATCAGTAAGCACCATTAATTCGGGTACTGCAGTTTGCAGCGGTATATAGCCACATTTGGGAACGAAAGCAGTTGCTAGTCCACTACCAGAATGAAGACATCCCTTTGAAGCCAATATTACGGCTCCAATTTTCCCGTAACTCCCGCCAATAATTAATGAATGACCATAGGTACCTTTGTGAGAGTATTTCTCCCTAGGACGGTATAAGGCTAAGGCGTTCTCCTTAGCTACATATTGGAAAGTAGATGGTGCATTATAAAGAAACTCCTGATCTAACCCTATATCCAAGAGCTCCCAACTATTAAGAAACACCCCCGTATTTGGAAGAAAAAATATAAGTTTTGGCACTTGGAAACTAAGAAGGTGATTACATTTAATGGCCTCATCAACCTCCGGAACCTTATGATTCATATAAACACCAGAAGGAATATCAACAGATATAACAAATGAATTAGACTTATTAATTTCCCTGAAAACGTTTAAAATCCATGGAGCTACATCTCTTTCCAGGCCAATTCCGAAAATAGCGTCAAGGATTATTGCCTTCTCCTCCAATTGCGGAAAACTAGAAAACTCGTCCATATTAGTGATATACACATTCAACTTCTCTAGCCTATTTAGATTAGTTAAAAATTCTTTAGACCGCCGCTCACTAAAGTTTATGATATAAACAGCAACCTTATATCCATGCTGTATTAGATGCCGTGCAACCACCAAACCATCCCCTCCATTATTACCCACTCCACAGAAAATATAAATGGGAGATTTAGAGTCTTTTAAATAGTTATGCAGCCAGTTAAAAATCTGAATGGCAGCTCTTTCCATTAGAGCATCAGCATTTATACTCTGTCTTTTTAATGTGATTTTATCAGCATCATATATTTCTTTGGCATTAAAAATCTTCATTTAACAAGAATATTAGGTTAAATTTATCAATATCATAAAAATTAGATTAAGTATTTGATAGAGCAATCAAAAATACTACATTTGATTCTTTAACAACACCATGACTTTAATAAAATCGGACATCAATTTAAGCATTTTACCATTATTCAATGGTAATACTGCTATTACCGTTATCGGTACTATTACCCCATTGGGGTAAGCTACTACATATACGTCCGTTTTTTCATTTTTTCTCACGAATCAGTTTTATTTTTTAATCCAATCGAACCATGAAAGTTCTAAAATTCGGTGGCACTTCTGTTGCCAATGCCAAGAATATCAATTTAGTAAAAAACATAATCGCCAATCAGAAATCCGACAAAATTATTGTTGTAGTCTCTGCCCTTGGCGGAATTACCGATCTTTTATTAACGTCAGCAGCCTTGGCATGCACCCAAGACATTTCTTATAAAACTTCCTTTAAAGAAATCGAGGACAGGCATTTAAACACCATAAAAGAACTAATACCAATCCACTCTCAGAGCAAGATGCTCAGTAAGGTGAAAAGTGAACTAAACACCTTGGAAACCTTGTTAGAAGGTGCTTTTTTAATTGGAGAAATAACCCCCAAGCTCTCTGATAAAATTGTGAGCTATGGGGAATTGCTATCGTCTTATATCATTAGCGAGCATTTTATAGCTGAGGGTATAGACGCAGCACATATAGACAGTAGAGAAATAATAAAGACCAATGTGTCTCATGGTAAAAATACGGTAAACTTTCAGCTCACCAATAGCAATTGCTTGGAAGCCCTAAAAGATCATAAAAACACAGTACTAGTGATGGGAGGGTTTATTGCATCCTCTGTTTCTGGGGACTCTACTACTTTAGGGCGTGGTGGCTCAGATTATACTGCAGCAATCGTCGCCAATGCCTTAGATGCAGAAGCGCTGCAAGTCTGGACAGATGTAAGTGGCATGTACACAGCAAATCCAAAAATAGTAAAACAAGCGATGTCCATTCCTAAAATTTCCTATGAAGAAGCTATGGAGCTGTCCCACTTTGGAGCAAAAGTTTTATTCCCTCCTACGATACAGCCAGTACTGTCTAAAGGCATTCCAATTATTATTAAAAATACATTTAAACCTGACGAGCCAGGCACCTTAATTTCAAGAAGTACTAATGGCCAAGGAAAAACTGTAAGAGGAATAAGCCATATAGAGGAAGTGGCCTTATTATCTTTAGAAGGACCAGGCATGGTAGGCATTCCTGGAATATCAAAGCGATTTTTCGAAGTGCTCTCCAATGCCGATATCAGCGTGGTTCTAATTACTCAGGCGTCCTCGGAACATTCTATATGTGTAGGAATTTCTAATCAGGACACTCAAAAGGCAGTTTCCATAATTAACGAAGCCTTCGATTTTGAAATTTCCCGTGGGAAGATAAAGCCGGTAATAACCGAAAAAGACCTTGCTATTGTTGCCTTGGTAGGGGATAATATGAAAAGCCACCAAGGGTTAAGTGGAAAAATGTTTAGCACTTTGGGTAGGAACAATGTAAATATTAGAGCTATTGCACAAGGGGCATCGGAACGAAATATTTCTGCTGTAATCTTAAAATCAGATGTTAAAAAAGCACTTAACAGCTTACATGAAGAGTTTTTTGAAGAAAATGTAAAACAGTTGAACCTGTTTGTAATGGGAGTTGGTAATGTTGGAGCCAAGTTTTTAAATCAGATTCAACTTCAAAAGAAATATTTAAAAGAGAAACTAAAACTAAACATCCGTGTAATTGGTATATCTAACTCTAGAACAATGCTTTTTGATGAGGACGGCATATCCCTAAAAAATTGGGAAATATTATTAGCTGAAGGAGAAAAAGCAGATAAAGCCCTATTCTATGACAAGGTGATGATGCTAAATTACAGGAATAGTATTTTTGTAGATAATACCGCTAGTGAAGAGGTGTCTAAAACCTACCATTCCTATTTAAAGAACAGCATTTCTGTAGTTACCTGTAATAAAATAGCCTGCTCTTCCCAATTCACTAATTATCAAGAATTAAAAGATTTAGCTCGAAAATACAATGCTCCTTTCCTTTTTGAAACTAATGTAGGCGCAGGACTACCTATTATAGATACCTTAAAGAATTTAGTTGCGTCTGGTGATAAGATATTAAAAATACAGGCCGTACTTTCTGGGAGTCTAAATTTTGTATTTAATAACTTTAATGACACCACAACCTTCCACGATGTGGTTAAAACAGCACAGCAAGAAGGTTATACAGAACCAGATCCAAAAATTGACCTTAGCGGGATAGACGTTATGAGAAAAATTCTAATTCTAGCCCGGGAAAGTGGCAACGTTTTAGATATAGAAGATATTGAAAACCAACCGTTCTTACCAAAAGAGAGTCTAGAAACTAACAACAACGAGGATTTTTTCAGAACGTTAAAAGAACATGAATCTTCCTTCCAAGAAATGTATCAACAAGCAGTTGCAGCCGATAGCAAACTAAAGTATGTAGCTCAGTTTGAGGATGGCAAAGCAAGTGTAGGACTACAACGCATCCCCAAAGGACACGATTTTTATAATTTAGAAGGCAGTGACAATATTGTTTTGTTCTATACTGAACGCTATCCCAACCAGCCAATGATTATTAAAGGAGCGGGAGCAGGAGCCGATGTTACGGCCTCTGGTATTTTTGCCGATATTATCCGTGTGGGTAATTTTTAACCAAAATGACACCTAGCCAATTTCTAAAATTATTTAGAGAAAGAGCTACCTTTAATTAATTACAATTCAGAAGAATATGAATTCAAACGAGATAAAGATATTTTCGCCAGCCACAATCGCAAATATTTCCTGCGGTTTCGATGTATTAGGGCTGGCATTAGAGACCGTAGGTGATGAAATCATCATTAGAAAAACTCCTAAAAAAGGAATAAAGATAACCAAACTTACCGGACAAGACTTACCTACTGAAACCCTACAAAATGTAGCTGGAGTAGCTGGTTTAGCATTTTTAGCGGAAAGCAATTACAATGGCGGTTTCGAAATTGAAATTTACAAAAAAATTAAAGCTGGAAGTGGAATAGGAAGTAGCGCTGCTAGTTCCTCTGGAGCGGTATGGGCAATGAATGAGCTTTTAGACCGTCCTTTTTCTAATTTACAATTGGTAAAATTTGCCATGGAAGGTGAGCGGTTAGCGAGCGGAGTACCCCATGCAGATAATGTTGCTCCTGCCCTATTTGGCGGTTTTACCTTAGTACGCAGTTACCACCCGTTAGACATTGTTAAAATTCCCACTCCAACGGAACTCTACGCCACCGTAATTCATCCACAAATAGAAGTGAAAACTTCTGATTCTAGACGAATTCTAAAAACAAATATATCTCTAGAAGACGGAATTAAACAATGGGGAAATGTTGGCGGATTGATAGCCGGACTTTATACTAGTGATTATGAATTGATAGGCAGATCCCTTGTAGATCATATTGTAGAACCTATACGTTCTATACTTATACCTGGCTTTGATAAAGTAAAGGAAAATGCATTGGAAGCAGGTGCTTTGGGCTGTGGAATCTCAGGATCAGGACCTTCAATTTTCGCGCTGAGTAGAGGGGAAGAAAATGCCCTAAAAGTAGCAAATGCCATGAAGAACGTATATCAAAAAATAGGCGTAGACTACGATGTACACGTTTCAAAAATAAATACCGACGGAATCAAGATCCTATAAGTTAGTTCCCTTATATCAATTGAAGAATAAAACACCACACAAATGAAATATTACAGTCTAAATAAAAAAGCACCAATGGTCTCCTTTAAAGAGGCTGTTATAAAAGGCATAGCACCAGATAGGGGATTATATTTTCCTGAAGACATCCAACCCCTACCCGCTTCCTTCTTTGATAATATAGAATCATTATCCAATCACGAGATTGCCCTTAAAGCTATTCAGCAGTTTGTAGGGGATGATATTCCCGAAAAGGCATTAAAGGAGATTTTGGAGGACGTTTTAGACTTCAACTTCCCCGTAGTACCTATCACTAACAACATCGGTGCTCTAGAGCTTTTTCATGGGCCTACCATGGCCTTTAAAGATGTTGGCGCTAGATTTATGGCACGTTGCCTAGGATATTTTTCCAATGAAAAAAGCACTGAAATAACCGTTCTAGTAGCTACCTCTGGTGACACAGGTGGAGCGGTGGCAAACGGATTTCTAGGTGTCTCGGGAGTTAAAGTTGTTATACTTTACCCAAGTGGAAAAGTAAGTGATATTCAGGAAAAGCAATTAACCACACTAGGCAAAAACATTACCGCCTTAGAAGTAGATGGTACCTTTGACGATTGTCAGGAAATGGTAAAATCGGCCTTCCTAGACAAAGATATCACAGAAAAAATGCAACTGACCTCTGCCAATAGTATTAATGTTGCCCGATGGCTTCCGCAAATGTTCTATTTCCTTTTCACCTATAAACATGCTAAATCTTTAGGTAAGGAAATTATATTTTCAGTACCAAGCGGAAATTTTGGAAATATCTGCGCAGGGATTATGGCGCAAAAACTAGGGATGCCGTGCAAACACTTTATTGCCGCCACCAATGCAAATGATATTGTTCCCCACTTTATGGCCACTGGATCGTACAATCCAAAAGCCTCCATTGCCACAATTTCTAATGCCATGGACGTAGGAGACCCTAGTAACTTTATTCGGATTAGACATTTATACAAGGATAATTTCCAAGAACTATCCAAAAACTTAAGCTCTTATTCCTTTACTGATGAGGAGACTAAGCAAGCGATGCTCTCCCTATATAATGATTATAATTATGTAGCAGATCCACATGGAGCCGTAGGCTATTTAGGGCTGAAAAAATATCTGGATAAACATCCAGAATATTATGGTATATTTTTAGAAACCGCTCACCCAGTAAAGTTTTTAGATGTGGTAGAGGATACTATTCAAGAAAATATAGAAATGCCTGATAGTATTGCTAAGCTTTTAGGTAAAAAGAAAAAATCTATACGTATCTCTAACTATCAAGAGGTAAAAGACTTTTTGAGTACTAAATAAGGTTTGCTCAGGTTTAAGATATAAAGATTAGTTAATCTGACTCCCTTTTTAATCCGTATTGATTAACACTAAATTGTGAAAACAAAAATCTGCTTGCATTTTTACATCGATTAATTTTCGATACTTTTACCTTTTAAACTAATTAAATGAAAAATACAGCCTTAACTAAAACTCATGAGGCATTAGGAGCTAAAATGGTTCCTTTTGCTGGATTTAACATGCCCGTATCCTATGAAGGAGTAAATGCAGAACACGAAACCGTTAGAAATGGTGTAGGGGTGTTTGATGTATCCCATATGGGAGAGTTTCTAATTAGTGGTCCAAAAGCTTTAGACCTAATTCAAAAAGTAAGTTCAAATGATGCTTCCAAGTTAACTATTGGGAAAGCGCAGTACAGTTGTCTTCCCAATGAAACAGGAGGTATAGTAGACGATCTTATCATTTATAAAATGAAAGAAGACCAATATTTATTGGTGGTAAATGCGAGCAACATCGATAAAGACTGGGAGCATATCAGCAAATACAATAAGGAAATTGGTGCAGAAATGCGTAATATTTCCGAAGACTACTCCCTATTAGCCATTCAGGGGCCAAAGGCAGTAGAAGCCATGCAAAAACTAACTTCGGTAGACCTATCGGCATTAAAGTTTTACACCTTTGAAGTAGCTGATTTTGCTGACAAACCGCATGTTATCATTTCCGCAACTGGATATACCGGATCTGGTGGATTTGAAATCTATTGTAAGAACGAGGAAGTTCAGGAAATATGGGAGAAGGTATTTGAAGCTGGTGCCGATTATGGGATAAAACCTATTGGCTTGGCTGCAAGAGATACTTTAAGATTAGAAATGGGTTACTGCCTTTACGGGAATGATATTGATGATACTACCTCCCCTTTGGAAACAGGTTTGGGGTGGATTACTAAATTCACCAAAGATTTCGTCAATAGCGAAGCCCTCGCCAAAGAGAAGGAAGCTGGACCAAAACGAAAGCTTATTGGGTTTGAACTTACAGAAAAAGGAATTCCAAGACATGGGTATGAAATAGTAGACGAAGATGGTAACGTTATAGGAAAAGTAACTTCTGGAACGATGTCTCCATCCCTATCAAAAGGAATTGGACTTGGATTTGTTCCCACAGAAGTTTCAAGCGTTGGAAATTCCATTTTTATCCAAATTAGGAAAAAGACGGTACCAGCAGTAATTGTTAAGCCTCCTTTCTATAAAGTATAACCTATTAAATATTTGAGTGAGGGAAAGGAGATGACCGGATGAATAAAATACTAATATTAGGAGCCAGTGGCTTTATTGGAAATGCTATTTACCGGGAATTAAATTCTTATTTTGATACCTATGGAACTTATTATTCCGCCAGAAGGAGTTTTGAGAATAACCATCAGTTCCATAGGTATGATTTAGAGGAGGATGATATTGTCCAAATCTTAGATAGAATTAAACCAGACCTAATCATCTCTGCTCTTAGAGGCAACTTCCAAGCACAAATAATCGCCCATCAACACATTATAGAATATATCCTTAAGAATAATTGTAAGCTATATTTTATATCCTCTGCAAACGTTTTTGATGCCTACAGTAAATTCCCGTCTTATGAATATGACAAGACCTTTTCCGAAAGCATCTATGGAAGGTTAAAAATTAAAATAGAAAATATGCTGCTACGGATACCCAAATCCAAAATGACTATTCTAAGGGTTCCTATGGTCTTTGGCAGCAGCTCCCCAAGAGTAAGGGCGATAAAAACTTCGCTGCAGCAGAATGAACCACTAGAAGTATTTCCTAATTTAATTATGAACGTCACTAGTGACGACAAACTTACCCAGCAGATTCATTATATAATAAATAGAGATAAGACAGGAGTTTTCCACTTAGGCTCCGAAGACCTTATCCACCACGAAGATTTTATATTTGAAATTGTAGATCGCATGGATAAAACCCATCCTATCTACAAACGGGTATATACCACTAACGAAGATAGATATCTAGCGGTGTTACCTAAATACAATATACTACCCAAATACCTACGTTTTAATTATCAAGACATTATAGACCAACATATCTTTACAGAATAGCTCGTAAAAGAGAAGGGTAATTTTATTAACTTTAGAAAAATCGACAATATGAGCACATTATCAAAAGAAGAAATAGAAAAGAGATTAGAACAACTAGAGGGTTGGGAATATGTAGAGGGAGCTTTGGAAACATCTTTCGAATTTAAAAATTTTAAAGAAGCCTTCTCTGTAATGACGAGAATTGCCTTTGAGTGTGAGGCACAAAACCATCATCCAGACTGGAATAACGTATACAACTCCTTGCACATTAGACTTAATACCCATGACGCAAACGGAGTAACTGAAAAGGATTTTAAACTGGCACATAAAATTGAAGAAATAATTGATAGCGAATAGATATAACGCTTGTTGCAGTTTTAAAAATTGTTAAATTTGTTTCCGTAATTAAAATTAAACCGAACAATGGGAAGAGCTTTTGAGTTTAGAAAAGCACGTAAGATGAAAAGGTGGTCTGCTATGTCCAAAGCCTTTACAAGAATAGGTAAAGATATAGTTATTGCGGTAAAAGAAGGTGGTCCAGATCCAGATTCTAATGCAAGGTTAAGAGCCGTAATCCAAAATGCCAAGGCAGTAAATATGCCTAAAGACAATGTGGAAAGGGCTATAAAAAGAGCTTCGGACAAGAGTTTAGGGGATTATAAAGAAGTGCTTTTTGAAGGATATGCACCTCATGGCATTGCTATTTTAGTAGAAACTGCCACAGATAATAACACTAGAACCGTTGCCAATATCAGAAGCTATTTTAATAAATGTAACGGAAGTTTAGGCACTTCAGGTTCGGTAGAATTTATGTTTGACCATACCTGTAACTTTAGGATTCCCGCAGAAGGTTTAGACCCTGAGGAATTAGAATTAGAAATGATCGACTTTGGAGCTGAAGAGGTTTTCGTTGATGAAGATGGTATTTTAATATATGCACCCTTCGAAAGTTTTGGTGCTATACAAAAGGAGCTAGAAAACCGGGAGATAGAAATTTTATCTTCAGGATTTGAACGTATACCACAGGTCACCAAAGAGTTAACTGAGGAGGAAGCTGCAGATGTAGAAAAATTACTTGAGAAAATTGAAGAGGATGATGATGTACAAAACGTATATCACACCATGCAAGAATAGTTCCTGAAAAGGTTTTTAAAAACTATTTTCAGGAACTTTTCCTAAAACGCCCTTATAAAATGCTTTGTAAGTAGCAAAGTCCTGCTCTTTATTATCTGTTGGAAAGTGAGGCGCAGAAAACTTAATTTGTTTTTTACCAAAATCAAAAGCGACTAATACAATGGGGACATTCGCTGCTTTCGCTATATAATAGAAGCCAGTCTTCCATTCACTCACCTTTTTTCTGGTTCCCTCTGGAGATAAGGCAAGTCTAAACTGTTTTTTCTCTTGAAATACTTTAACAGTAGCACTTACCGTATCCATATTCTTGCTCCTATCTATAGGTGCACCTCCCATCCAACGAAAATACCATCCAAAAGGAGGTTTAAACAAACTTTTCTTTCCTATAAAATTAATTTCCTCATTTACTACGCGGCGCACTAAAAGACCAAGAAAAAAATCAACCCAACTGGTATGAGGCACTACTATAATAACGCATTTAGCTACTTTGGGAAAAGAACCAATAAGTTTCCAACCTAATACTTTAAAGTAAATAAATTTTGCGATTGTTTGCATGCCAACTAAGGTATTAAAATCCGATAACCACAGGCCAATATCAGTTTAAATTTTTTGATATATTGATTTTAATTTCTCTGGACTGATGTGTTTTTCCCATTCCGCACCCAATGCATTTTCCCAAAGAGGTTCTAGGCTAAGAGCCACGTTAATCATGATATCAAAATCACTATCGGTTAAATCACTACAAACTCCTTTTGGCAGGGATATGTTGTGTTTTTCTATCATTTTATTAAACAAAGCCACTCCTTCCGGATAAAACTCTTCTAAATATTGAAAAACTAAGCAGTTTCCAATACCATGCCTAACCCCCAATAAATAAGAGAGACCATAACTCATGGCATGGGCAACACCAACTTGAGAATAGGCTATACTCATCCCTCCGTGCCAAGACGCCATCATTAATTTATCTCTGGATTCTGATTCCTCCAAATCTTCTAAAAAAACATCTTTACACAACTCTAACGCTTTTTCCCCATAACTCTGACTAAAGGCATTTAAAAATGTCCCATTTAACGATTCTACACAATGAATATAGCAGTCCATTCCTGTATAAAACCACTGCTCTTTTGGAACGCCTTTCGTAAGGTCTGGGTCCAAGATTACCTGGTCAAAAGTAGTATAATCAGAATTTATACCCAGTTTCTTTTCTGGCCCTAATAAAACTGTTGTCCTAGATACCTCGGCACCAGTACCGCTGATTGTAGGAATACCCACATGATAGATGGATGGCTTTTTCACCAAGTCCCATCCCTGGTACTCCTCAGATTTCCCTTTATTATTCAACATAATAGCAACTGCTTTAGCCAAATCTAATAGGGTTCCTCCCCCAATCCCTACAATACCTAAGGGAAGTTCTTTAAACTCGCTACGCACTTGCTTCACTAAAATATCTACCTGATCTGTTTTAGGCTCTTCCTCTGCTGAGATAAAAATAATCTGATCGTTAGGAAATAAGGGAACTCGAGATATAAGTGAAGTACCTTCAAAAACATCATCAATTAAAAAAATAATAGGAGCCTCAACACTTTTCCGTTTTGGTAGCAAGATCTCTCCCAATTGATTAAAACAGCCATTACCAAATATGACCCTTGGAACCATAGGGAAATTCCTATAATTAGGTGTTACCTCTGTTCCTATCTGTTCCTCATTCTCCTTATTACTTACTTCCATTGCCATAGTTAAGATATTTTAATAAATCAGTAATGGTGTTCAGGGTAAGATGACCATTCTGATGTTCCTCCAATTTCACTTCTTCATGCTGCCAAGTGGTATGAAAAGGAATATGAATCGCTTTAGCTCCTATATTTATTATGGGAAGGATATCCGATTTTAAGGAATTCCCTACCATTAAAAATTCCGATACTGGAATTCGCAAGTGCTCTAAAAGGTTTTTATAGTTTATCTCCTTTTTATCACTTAAAACTTCCACATGGTGAAAATATTTAGAGAGGCCAGATTTTTCCAATTTCCGCTCCTGATCTAATAAATCTCCTTTAGTTAAAACTATTAAACGATAGTGATCCTTTAATTTTTGTAATACTTCTTCCACTCCATCCAATAATTCTACTGGATGTGACAACATTTCCTTTCCAAGATTAAGAATATCCCCAATGGTTGCTTGAGATATCTTATTATTTGATAAATCTAATGCCGATTCTATCATGGACAACATAAACCCTTTAACCCCGTAACCATAAATCTCTAAGTTATTTATTTCAGTCTTATAGAGCTCTTGGTCGATCTTATTCTTGGTTTCATACTTATCTAAAAGACTTGCAAATTTTTCTTCAGTATCCCTAAAATAGGTCTCATTTACCCATAAGGTATCATCTGCATCAAATCCAATTACTTTTATCTTATTATAATCTACTTCCATACATTCTTGGCCTTTTCTAAATCTTCTGGGGTATCTATTTCAATTCCAGAAATATTAGTTTCCACCATTTTTATTTTTTTACCATATTCTAAATACCGGATTGCTTCTATTTTTTCTGTCGCTTCCAATATTTGCATAGGCAGTCTTTGAAAATCCATTAAGGCTTCTTTCCTAAAAGCATATACCCCCTTATGCTTATAATAAGGGATATCTAATTCCCGTGCTCTTGGGTACGGTATAGGAGCTCTTGAAAAATAAAGGGCAAAACTCTCTTTATCTACAATAACCTTCACCGTATTAGGGTCATTAATTTCTACCCAATCTGTTATCCTTGTCATAAGTGATGCAAGGTCTATTTCCTTCTTATGGTCGTCTTTAAACACTTCTATAACCCCTGCAAGACTCTCCCTATCCGTAAAAGGTTCGTCTCCCTGAACATTTACGATGATATCTACGTCCATATTCTCCACAGCTTCGGCAATACGATCACTACCGCATTCGTGCTCCTTCTTACTCATTATGGCTTTACCACCTATTTTTTCAATGCATTCATAAATAACCAGACTATCTGTTACTACGTATACTTCCTGAAACAAGCCTGTTTTTACCGCCGCCTCATAAGTTCTTTGTATAACTGGTTTTCCCTGCAAATCTTGCATTAACTTTCCAGGAAACCTAGAAGCTGCATAGCGTGCGGGTATCATTGCGATGATTTTCATATGTTGATATTTATTTATTTTTAATGGTCATACCTGCCGGACTACCTCGTTCCGGCAAGTGTAAGACGCATATCTTCATTAGTATTTTACAACCAGTTTTGGGTGATCCTTTCAATTGAAAATTGGTTAATTTTAGTTCGGATTAGATTTAGTTCTTAGTTTCTTATATAATTTAAAAAGAACTAATAATATTACGACCACTAAGATAGCGGCAAGCATGGGCACAAAGATAGACAAGACTGTCATTACTACCGCTACCACTGTTTCCACTAGTCCAATTATAGGATTTGCTATTCCCCCCGTAGTAGTCGATGAAGCTATTCTTCCTGTGGCAGAGGTGCTTTTAATGGCAGTTGCCGTACCACCTCCTGCAATTATAGCCAGAGTCCAAGAGATAATAGGATCTAAATCTGCAACTGTAGAAACCATAACCGCTGTCCCTGCAATTCCCGCCAAAGGAACTGCAAAGCCGTCTAGTAAATTATCTACCCAAGGAATAAAGTATGCGAAAATTTCAACCACGGTAGCTACTCCCAATGTAATTAAAGCCGGAATACTACCTATCCATTCCCAATTATCATTTAATTCCCATACATTTAAATAGGCCGCTAAACTTAGGGCAAATAGGGGTAAGAAAATTCTAAAGCCTACAGATGCAGCAAGGCCTATCCCTAGAAAAATGCTTAAAATGGTCTCAAAAGCCATGCGCTTTTAGTTTACTGCTAAATTAGGCTATTCCGAATCAAGAAAAAAATCGTTCTTAAACCCTATTAAATACAGCTTGTCCTTTGCCCTAGTGATGGCAGTATAAAGCCACCTTAGATATTCCTTATCGATACCATTAGGCAAATAGGGCTGCTCTACAAAAACCGTATTCCATTGTCCACCCTGCGATTTATGACAGGTAATAGCATAGGAAAATTTAACCTGAAGGGCATTGAAAAAAGTATTGTTCTTAACTGCCAAAAACTTTTTATACTTAGATGTCTCATCAGCGTAATCTTTCATTACTTCTTGATATAAACGGTTACCGTCCTCATAAGGTAAAGACGGCGTTTCTGCCATTATAGTATCTAATAACAATACCGTCTCAAAGGGTTTCTGATTGGGATAATCTACCATTTTCACCTTTACTTCAGCAAATTTAAATCCGTATAATTCCTTAATTGCAAAGATTTCTAATATCTCTATAATATCTCCATTGGCAATAAACCCAGCTTCAGAAGAAGGTTTAAGCCAGAAATAGTTATTCTTCACCACCATCATATAATCCCCAACTGCCAATTCATTTTCTAGGAATAGGATTCTATTTCTAATATTTTCATTGTACAGATTAGCCCTTTTATTAGAACGAACAATGATTGCGGTTTCCTCTTTTCCATTTTGAGAATAGGATTCATCTATAGCTTCCTGTATGTCGTGCCCATCAATTAATCGCACAATATCGGCATAGGGAGAGACTGAAAATTTAAAATCATCATAAAATTCACTCTGTAACTGCTCTCTTAAATTAGTAGCATTGGCTAATATCCCTGAATCCTCTGCCTGCCTCACCACTTCATCCATTTCCATATTAATCACCTCCTTATTATAATGTAAGGACAATTGCCCCTCATCTAATGCCGGACTAAGATTTAAATGAACAGGTGGTAACTGCGCTGTATCTCCTATTAATATAAGTTTACAATTATGACCAGAATAGACATAGGTCATTAAATCATCTAATAAAGATCCATTCTCCATTAATTTAGAATCCGTGGGACTATCAGAAATCATCGAGGCTTCATCTACAATAAACAGCGTATTCTTATGTTTATTAGGAGAAAGTACAAACTGCACCCCACCTCCTCTTTGTTTTTTAGGGAAATAAATTTTCCTATGAATAGTAAATGCTTGTGTCCCTGAATAATTAGACATAACTTTTGCTGCCCTTCCAGTAGGAGCCAACAATACCGATTTCATGGTTGTATTCCACAAATTGGTTACAATAGTACCAACAATAGTGGTTTTTCCAGTTCCTGCAAAGCCCTTCAATAAAAAAACGGTGTCCTTTTCTTTTGATAACGCAAAGGTCGCAAGTTGCTGTAAAGCAACCGACTGTTTAAGCGTTGGGTGGTGTGGAAATTTCTCTTTTAGTAATTTATAAAAACTAGTGTCAGATATAATATTCATAGGTCTTCAAAGATAATCAGTATTTTTAAGGCCAAATGCTTTTGGCATTAAAAAAAAATTGTAGATTTGTGACAACCACTAAATATAATAACACATAAGAAATGAAGACCGTATTACAGATTTTTCTTTGGCTGGTAAGTATAGGATTAGCGTTTATGATCTATAAATCTATCAATGGCCCTATTGAGTTTAAGAAAGTTAAACAAGAGCGTTTTGCCAAGGTAATAGCGAATCTTAAGGATATTAGAAATTCGCAAGAGGCTTATAAAAGCGTAAATGGAAAATACGCCAAAGATTTTAATTCTTTGATTAAATTTGTGGATACTGGCAAATATATCCTTACACAGCAAAGAGATTCCTCTTATATGGAATACGACAAGCATTTTGGCATTGACATGTTAAAAGAAGTAAAGATTATAGATACGCTTGGTTTTGTATCGGTTAAAGATTCATTATTTAAGAGCGACACTCGTTATAAGACTATGATGAATGTTCCTTATGCAAAAAATAATGAGCAATTCGACATGAAATCTGGAATTGTTGAAAAAGGAGGTTATAAAGCCCCTGTATTTGAAGTTAAAGTAAATAAAGATGTTGTTTTACACGACCAACCTAAAGAATTACTAGCAAAAGAAAATGCTCAGATCAACGTTGATGAAGTTAATGGCAGCGTAATCAAAGTTGGATCCATGACCGAGGTAAGTACCAGTGGAAATTGGCCATCTATCTATGACAAACGAAACGACCAATAAGATTTTAGAAGAATCTAAATCGGAATATCATAAATTGTCCATTCAAGTTAGCTTGAATGGACTTTCTTTTTGTGTATTGGACACACTTTCCAATACTGTTATCACTTCCGAAAGAATAAGTTTCGAAAGTGAACTAACTCCTTATGCCCTGCAAAAAGAAATAAAACAACTTTTTGAGGATAACGAAATACAGAAAATACAATTTTCCGAAGTAGTTGTTATACACAGAAACAATCTATTCTGTCTTGTTCCCAATGCTCTTTTTAACAAAGATGAATTAGCCAACTACCTAAAGTTCAACGCAAAAATATTGGCAAACGATCATCTCGAATATGATGAAATCGCTAATATGGACATGGTTAATGTTTATGTACCCTTTGTTAATATAAACAACTATATCTACGATTTATTTGGGGATTTTGAGTTTATGCACAACGGAACAGTATTGATAAAAAATCTCATAAATAGCCACGGTAGCACCAACGAGCCTATTTGTTATGTTCATGTAATGGAAGAACACATGGATATAACCGTTATCCAAAACAAAAAACTACTACTGTACAACAATTTTAGTTTTACCGCTAAGGAAGATTTTATTTATTACTTATTATTTACCCTAGAGCAACTAAAGTTAGACACAGAGACGACTAAATTAAAACTATTTGGTTCAATAGAAGAAGGGGATCCCCTCTTTCAGCTCTGTCATACTTACATTAAGGATATATCAATTTTTATCCCCTCCCACGCCAACCATTTTCACTTTGGAAATCTAGATCGAGAATCGATAGATTTTACACTCTTAAATTCTTTTTAACCTATGCGTATCATTTCAGGTAAAAAAAAGGGGCTACGATTAATGGCCCCAAAGAAGCTTCCCGTTCGTCCAACCACAGATATGGCCAAGGAAGCGCTATTTAACATACTTAACAATAATTATTATTTTGAAGACCTTAAAGTATTAGACCTATTTTCTGGCACTGGGAACATAAGTTATGAATTTGCTTCTAGGGGTACTGAAAATATAATTGCTGTAGATGCACATCAAGGGTGTGTTAGATATATTTCCGAGACCGCTGAAAAAAATGAATTCCCCATTAATGCAGTTAAGAAGGATGTCTATGAGTACTTAGAAAAAACCTCTACAAAAGCACATATTATCTTTGCTGATCCTCCTTATGATTTTCCATTATCCGATTTTTCTCAAATTGCAAACCTAGTTTTTGAAAAGGAGCTACTTTTAGAGAATGGTGTTCTTATTATTGAACACCCCAAACATACCGACCTTTCCGAGATAGCTCATTATACCAACCAAAGAAGATATGGGGGTAGTATTTTTAGTTTTTTCGAATGGACTGGAGATGTAGAAACTCCTTAACCAATCTTGTATAGATCCAATACACGCAGCTTAGCGACTGTTATCTATTTAAAATATAAAAAAGCAGGCCATAAGCCGGATTCTGTAGCCTATATTAATATATAGACTTCCTTATCATTTATCTAGGTTATTGATTGCTCAATAACTCTAACCGCCTACCCTTCAGCTTGAGCGTGCAGCCCTCGAACACTGATTTACATGGCGTTGCACCGTATAGAGTTTACCTGCTTTCACTACAGCATTACCTGTACCTTCTCTCTGTTGCACTTGTCCTCGCCTCACGACGGACGGGCGTTACCCGCTATACTGCACTATGGTGTCCGGACTTTCCTCTGGTTCCAAAAGATTGAAATCAGCGATAAGGCGACCTGCTTAGGGCAAAGATAGCTCAATTGTTGATAAATAAAATGCTAAACTAGGTTAAATAGGGACTATAATTGAAAGCTATTTTTATATTTGTACCATAGCTATCGACCTCCTTATTAGAGGTCTTAAATAAATATTCAACTCTTGGAACCTTTTATAGTATCTGCACGAAAATATAGACCCAAAACTTTCAAGGATGTGGTAGGGCAGCAGGCTATTACCAATACGTTAACCAACGCCATTGAAAACAATCATTTGGCCCAAGCGTTATTGTTTACCGGTCCTAGAGGAGTTGGAAAAACTACCTGCGCAAGAATATTAGCAAAACAGATTAATCAGCAAGCAGTAGCATCAGAAGATGAAGATTTTGCTTTTAACATTTTTGAGCTGGATGCCGCATCTAACAACTCGGTAGATGATATTAGGGAGCTTACTAGCCAAGTACGGATTCCACCACAAGTAGGGAAATATAAGGTATACATTATAGATGAGGTGCACATGTTGTCCCAAGCGGCCTTTAACGCTTTTTTAAAGACGTTAGAAGAACCACCGGCACATGCTATTTTTATTCTAGCCACCACAGAGAAACATAAAATAATCCCTACTATTCTATCTCGCTGTCAGATTTTCGATTTTAAGCGGATTACAGTAAAAGATACGGCTGAATACTTAAAATATATTGCAGACAATCAAGAGATAGATGCAGATGACGACGCACTACACATCATAGCTCAAAAAGCAGATGGTGCCATGCGTGATGCCCTTTCTATTTTTGATAGGGTAGTTAGCTTTTCTGGAAAAAAATTAACTAGAAAAGCGGTAACCGAGAATCTAAATGTTTTAGATTACGACACTTACTTTAAGGCTACCGATCTTATTTTAGGTCGAGACATTCCAGGTTTATTAGTTTTATTTAATGAAACGTTAGCACAAGGTTTTGATGGGCATCATTTTATAATTGGCCTAGCTTCTCATTTTAGAGATTTAATGGTCTGCAAGCACCAAAACACCATCCCGCTATTAGAAGTTGGCGAAGAAGCAAAAAAACAATATTTAGAACAATCGCAAAAAACATCGGGTTCGTTCCTTTTGGAAGCTATAGACCTAGCGAATGATTGCGATACAAAATACAAAAGCAGTAAGCATCAACGACTACTTGTAGAACTAACCCTAATGAAATTAGCCTCCATCGACTTTGATGGAGAAAAAAAAAAGTCTAAGCACTTAGAAACTGGTCGAGGTAGGCCCGACTTTATAATTCCTGCTTCTTTTTATAGAGTCAATAAAAAAGAGAGGAAGGCAAATGCTCCAGCAGCTCAAAAAGCCACCGAAGGAGCTTCCTCGATTGTTACTCCAACCCATCAACAAGAGCAAACTCAAAATACACCAACTGCAAGCGATACTACTTCGGCTACTGCACCTACTGTAGCTGCAAAACCTACTATACAAAAGCAGTCAGCTACGCTTGAAGAAGCTAAGAGTTCTGAGGCTAAAAAAATTAAGATTGACTTAAAAGGGAGTAAGAAAAGAGTATCTGGCCTTAGTTTGTCTAGTTTAAAGGCGAAAAAAGAGCACGAACTCAATAAGAAAGACGAGGTAATAGATGAAAGTAGTTTGCCTAAATCAGTTTTTACAGAACAGGAACTACAAAAACATTGGGCAGATTTTGTTGATATGATCGACAAGAAGGGTCAGAAAATATTAGCCTCCAATTTAAATGCAGATCGTCCTAAATTAAAGGAAGATTTTGTGATTTGGATTGAGCTTCCCAATGACACCATGAAAAAAGAAGTGGAGCGAGAGAAGTATGACCTAATCGAAACCTTAAAACAAAAACTCCACAATCACTTCATCACCTTAGAAATAACGGTAAACGAAACCAGCGCGAAAAAATTCGCATTTACCCCAGAGGAAAAATATCTTAAACTAAGAGAGAAAAATCCAGCTATCGACTTGCTTAGAAAAGAATTCGACCTAGATATTTAAGCTTTCTTAGAAAATCTAATTCGCCAAGCGTAAAAAAGCATTACCATAGCACTTATTAAAAGTCCGAGCGACTCTCTAGCGCGTTCTATATTATCTATATCCCCACCTCCAATAGATACTCCTTCATATTTTTCCGGCCAAAAAATATAGCTCCCTATTAAATAAGCAAAAGAGAGCAATACCCCTACCGATAACAGTAATCTATTAAAAATAAAAAATACAGAAGCCAATGCAGCTATACCATAGATAGCGTACCACATCCATGCATCCTGATCGTTATATTGCAGGACGGCTGACCAGACAAACAGTATGGCAAATATAAATGCGAATATTTTCGAAAAAAGTTTCATTCTAGGTATCTAAGATATGATTTTCTATTACTCCAAAAACTTCTGTTGCTAATAAAGAGTCCGCAATTTTGTCTCCCTTTTTGTTGCTGATAAGTATAGGAAGGTCATTTCTATCTTCAGGAATTCTACCATGAGAACCTTTTATCAAGGTGGCATCTAAAGGAATAATATCCAATACAGACCTAAAGCCTAGCTTCTTTTTCAGTAATTTCCATGCTACTTTGGGCATCACCAATTTATCCTTAGGGTCTGTCAACATTTCCACAGGATCATAACCTGGTTTTTTATGAATATCTACCATCCTAGCATAATCAGGAGCCTTTTTATCATCTAACCAAAAATAGTACGTAAACCAAGAATCCTTATCAGCTACTACCACTATATCCCCACAGCGCTCATGATTCAAGTGAACCTCTTTAATTTCATCTCCAGATAAGACCTGCTCTACCCCTTTTACTTTTTTAAGGAGGTTTTTAATTTTATCTATATTATTAGGGTCTTTCACATACACATGTGCCAATTGATGATCTGCAACAGCAAAAGCATCACTTGCACCTGCATCTAATAATTCTAATCCACGTTCTACCCTAATACCGATATAACCTTCCTTTCTAAGAACCCTATTTAAATGGACGGGGTTAGTAACGTTGGTTATACCATATTCGGAAAGAAGAATAACATTAGCCGACTTACTTTCAAAATGATCTACCAATTGTTTAACCACAGCATCTATCTCTCGTAAATCCTTCCCTATTTTTGAAAAATCCTTACCATGACGCTGCAAATTATAATCCAAGTGTGGCAAATACACCAAAGTAAGTGTAGGATTGTGTAAGCTATCTGTTTTAATAGTAGCATCCGCTATCCACTGACTAGATTTTATAGAGGTTTTTGGGCCCCAAAAGTGAAACAATGGAAAATCTCCTAATTCGTCCCGAAGTGTATCGCGTAGTGCTGCAGGATGCGAATAAAAGTCTGGGATTTTTCTTCCATCTGCCAAGTAATTAGGCCTAGGAGTTGCACTAAAATCGGCATTAGAATACATATTGTACCACCAAAAAAGATTAGCACAGGTAAAATTGGGATCCTTTTTCTTTAACTTATCCCAAATCTTATCTGATTGTATAAGGGTATTAGATTGTCGCCAAAATTTTATCTCATGTTCTTCTTTAAAATACCACCCATTAGCCACTATTCCATGTTCTGCAGGTGTTTTACCCGTTAAATAGGTAGCTTGTGCCGCACAGGTAACTGCAGGCAATTGCGGAGTAATAGCACCCCAACTTCCTTTATCCAAAAAGGATTTAATAAATGGAGTATGCTCTCCTATTAATCCTCTAGACAATCCTACAACATTTATAACAACAGTCTTCTTCATTATTTACAACTTATTCTTTAACCATTTCACTTCACGAACTATAGATGCTGATAGCTCCATCTTTAATTCTTTTGGCAATACGTCCCATGTATAGGTCTCTATTTCCAAGTGGTCCGAAAATGGATCCTTTTTAAGCAACTCCAAAACTTTTAAAATCTGATCTTGAGTAGAAAATAAAGATTCGTATTGCTCCATAAAAATAGGCACATGAAAGTGCGCTCGCAACTCGGTAAAATCTCCTTTTTTGGTCAAAAGCTCCGGTAGATCCCTATATGTAAACACCTGATCACCCTTTTTGCGGGTAACTTGATGCAAATAAGTAGGTTCGTTAAACCTTTCTAAGGTTTGCCAAATTGCTTCATTATTACCTTCCTCGAAAAGGATCTTTAGTGCAGAACTCACTTGTATCTTTCCTACCTCTATTCCGGCGTCCTTAAATTTCTTCAAAGTATATTGAGGCTCTTCATAGGCAAGAGAAAAATGGCATACATCATAACAGATCATAATATGCCTCAGAATTAATTCTTTGGCTTTGGAAGTAGTACATCCAAGCTTATCTACCAAAATCTTAGTTCCGATTGGAATTAAATAGCTACCATAAAACTCCAATACCTCAACACTATTTTCTAGCATTCCATCTGGTTCCGGTTCAATATCCAAATGCAGATGTTTTCCTGTCTTCTCTTCTATGTCTATTAACTGCAATGCCACCGCTATCATATTGGTAGCACCGTCAACAAAAGCCTTATCCGTTGCTTTTTCAGAAGCATGCCAAAATTTGTAACTTATAGGTGAAGTAGAAATTCCGCCTTTGATACCTTTCGGCAGAAGAAAAGCGAGTTGTTTAAAAAGTCGTATAGTATACTCCAATCGGTCTGCGGTAGTCCAATCAGGCGCATGAACCATATCCTTTACTCTTTCATTATGAAAATTTCCATAAGGAAATCCATTCATAGTAAAAACATAAAGATCGTTCTCCTCTAGCCAATCTTTAAATTCTTGCAATCGACTTCCTTCTTGTAGCTCCAGGCTTGCTACATTAGATAAGCGTAAACCAACACCAAATGGCTGCTTTGGAGAAACCTGCTCCTTAACTTTTGGAAGGTATTCTTCTAAATTCTCCCAAGTCTGCTTCCAATCTTCGCCTGGGTGGATATTTGTACAATAACTAAGGTGAAATTTATCTTTTATCAGCACTATTGGATTGAAATTTTAGGTTCTAATTCATTATTTAACCACACTATAGCATTTTTCATAATCTCTCGATCAATAACATGGACATCTTGCTTAACTCCAATTTCAGAGATAAGTGTAATGGTAAGTTCTCCTCCCAGATGCTCTCTAAACTCTTCTATTCCATTTAACAGCTCCTCTATTTCCTTCTCTTCAGATAAGGGTATATGTATATCGAACCCTATATTTTGAAGCACCTCCAAAATTCTATCTAAAGTACTTTTATCAATCATGCCAATTAGGTGAGCATAGGTAACATCTAATGCCATTCCTATTGCTACTGCTTCCCCATGACGCAATTGATAATTGGTCATGAACTCTAGTTTATGCGCAGCCCAATGGCCAAAATCTAATGGCCTAGAAGAACCGCTTTCAAAAGGATCACCACCTTGTGCAATATGCTCCATGTGCATTTCTGCACATCTGTAAATAAGGTATTGCATGGCTGGCATATCCCTATCCCTTAGTTTTAAGCTATTTTGCTCTAAAAACTCAAAAAACACCTTATCCTTAATAAGGGCAACTTTTATAGCTTCCGAAATTCCAGAAATCCAATCTCGCTGCTCTAATGTAGTCAAGAAAAAGGGATCATTAATAATAGCATAAGGGGGTGCAAAAGTGCCTAGGAAGTTTTTCTTTCCTAAAATATTAATACTGTTCTTTACGCCAACAGCAGAATCATTCTGAGATAAAACGGTAGTTGGGATACGGATTAGTTTAACCCCTCTATGAGCAATAGCCGCAGCATATCCTACCATATCTATTATAGCACCACCTCCTATAGCCACCACAAAAGAATGCCTACAAATTTTGTTATCATTAACAGCTTGTAAAATTCGCTCTACATTACCATAATCATTTTTACACTGCTCACCCCCTGGTACAACAATCTGTTCGGTACCATAGATTTCTGCACTATTAACTTTACAATAGGCTGTAATTTGATCGGATAAGTTAGGGTGACATTCCAGTACCCCACTATCAATAACAAATAATACCTTTACCTTTCCTTTCGGATTGTATTCTTTAATTAGGTCCTTAAACAGTGTATTACCTTCCTTAAATATATGCTCGGTAAAATGAAGCTTATATTCGTAAGACACCTTAAAGGATTGTGATATTGTTTTATAATGTTGCATACTTTTTAAATTAAGTTACTGCAAATAGTTTGGATAAAAAAATTGATAAAGGCAACAACAGCAGGGTAAGAACTCCTACCCACCAATAAGAGAATCCTGTCGCTAGGGCAGCATCCAAAACAATAATGGAAATCACCCCAGCTTTCACCGCCATTTTTATGTTGTGAGGTGAGTTTTCTTTATACGCTTTTAGCAATGGCCTAAAAATTAATAGGGTAAAAAGAAGAATAAATGGTAGAGATATGAGAATGTTTTGACCAGTATACAATAGGATTATTGTGATTGTTAATACCACCATAACATACAACATAGCCGCTAATAAAATATGTTTTTTGTTATCCCCATGCACCTCTCCCCTACTTATCAAAGTAATTGCTGCTATATAAGCGATTGGAATTATTGCATATTGCCAATGGATAAGATTACCTAGAATAGACATTCCTAATAATAGATTAAACCCCCTACACAGCCCCATATTCAAGGGACCAAAAAAAGAATGGTGCTTTCCTAAAGTATCATACATTAAAATAGACGCCCCTAGTCCAAGCGCAATTACTCCACTGGTAATACCCACCCAAAACGCAGCTAAAATCCCTAAAACCATTAAAGCACCTCCAAAAATAGCAGCTGAAGTTAACGAGACTACCCCTGAAGGGATTGGCCTTTCGGGTCGCTCTACCAGATCTAATCGATAATCAAAAACATCATTCAGGACCACTCCAGAGGCATATAAGAGTACAGAAGACCCCATCAATAATAAAACCGTTAGCCATCCCAAGCTAGACTCCTGACTACTAGTCAAGAAAAAGCCAGAAATAGCGATTCCAGCCAAAATATCAGCAGCTGATGTGGGTAAGTTAGCAGGCCTAGTAAGCTGTAAATACCCTTTTATAATAGGATTCATTATACTATTTTATCGGTATCTACCTTTGGCTCTTGTCCTCTTAAAACACTATTATCATTATATAATTTGGTCTGATTAATACCTTCAGGATTTAACCAATCGGATTCTTTCATTTTTCCATTCATTCCAAAGATATCCAAAGCGTTCTGATAGCAAGTCTTTACCACATCTTCTCTAGCTATTCCTCTTTTCAGCATTAAAGATGCGGTTTTTGGAACTGCCAGAGGATCACTTACACCCCAATCTGCAGAACTATCCACAATTATCCCATTACTACCGAATTTCCTAACCACCTCAACCATTCTCTCATTTCCCATTTTCGTTTTTGGGTAGATAGTAAATGCCGCTAAAAAACCTCGATCAAGCACTTCTTTAACCGTTTCTTCATTGTTATGATCAATAACTACCATAGAAGGATCCAACCCGTGTTCTAAACACACTTCCATACTTCTAATAGTTCCAGATTTTTTATCTCTATGCGGGGTATGTACCTGTACAGGCAAGTTAAGTTCTTTAGCAAGTTCTAGCTGCAGTCTAAAATATTTATCTTCAGCAGGAGTTTGATCATCATAGCCAATCTCACCAATTGCAACTACATTTTCCTTATGTAAATAAAGTGGCAGTAATTCCATTACCTGCTCTGCCAAAGCTTCGTTATTGGCTTCTTTAGAATTTAAACCAATAGTACAATAGTGCTTTATTCCAAATTGGCTAGCCCTAAACGGCTCCCAGCCCACCAAACTACTATAATAATCCTGAAAAGACCCCACTTGTGTACGCGGTTGACCTAACCAAAATGATGGTTCAATAACAGCTACCACCCCTGCTTCCGCCATAGCCTCATAATCGTCAGTAGTCCTAGCGGTCATATGTACGTGCGGGTCAATAATCATCATTTTCTCTTCCATAACAACTTTTTATTCCTTTAATATATTAAAAATCAATTCCATAGAACGCATTTCTTCCGCTCCACCATGGTTCCCTAAAATCTTTGAAAATAATTTAAAAGATTTCTGTTCCCCTATAACGCATAAATCTACTGAAATTATAGCATGTCCATAGCAATTTTGCTCACTTTTAAACCCGTTTTAACAAATAGGTCTGTAAGAATGACAATTTTATCGGATTTATAAGAAGCTTAAAGGATGTAAAACCTATTTATAATGCAAAGACATCCAGGCTCTAGTTTATAATAGCTATTATTTGTATCTTTAGGTATGGAACTAGAAGAATTAAAACAAAAGATCCTTTCGCTTCCTCTGGTGGACAGGCGGAGATTGCTCAAGGATATCGAAAAGCACGATGTGACTACGGGAAGTCCAAGGGCACAGGCCTCCCGCCGACATCTTCTCGACAATATGATGGGCGAGTGCCCGCACTGTGGCCATACCAAATATGTCCGTTTCGGAAAGGACAAGGGTGCACAGCGCTATAAATGCAAGTCCTGCAAGAGAAGCTTTACCGAATATACGGGCACTTGGATGGCGGGGCTGC
>NZ_AUKX01000047.1 GCF_000424985.1 Arenibacter latericius DSM 15913 | reverse complement strand
AGGAATATGAAGTCTTACATAAGGATGGTCAAATGAGATTGTTTTGAAAAATAAAATAATGCCCCGTGGGCTTGCCCCGGGGATTATTTACTAATATGGACCATTTTAAGCGCTTTTAATTTAATAAACTTATGCATTAATTAAGACTACCTTCTAAGAATTTAGACGTCTTCTATTAAACTTTCTGCCGCTAAAATTCAGTTAAGGGAAGAAGGTTTATTTATAATTGGATTCCCTGTAGTTTAAAGGCTTTAATTGCAGATGAATTTACCTAATTAAGTTATATCGATCGGGGTATGCTAAATAGGTAAGTAATTGATTAATACGCTTTTTTAGATGGTTATTTTCACCTTAAAATAATATTGAATAATAATTATTTCTGTTATAGAATATTTTTATAATTGATATTATTTTTTCCTATATCTTTGTTTGAATATTATACAATCGGCTATGGGTTTACGCTATTGAAGCCAACAATTAAACTAGGGCAAGAAGTCTATTTCACTTCTACTATACAGACATGGACTGCCAGAAGTATAAGCCTTATCCCAAATCAATATTTTATTAACGAAATTGTAACGGAGGTATTTTTAACAATGTTGTTATGGATATTTCTTATTGGTCACTGAGGTTAAATTAACCTTTCATCATCATCTTAATCTTAAAAAATAACAGCTATAATCTTGAAAAAAAAACATCAAAAAAACAGTGCCGAAATTAAACGTAATTTTTTATTTATCTCTCGGTGGGGAGAAACTCTTGATATTGCATTGGCCATATTAAACGAGGGTAACAATGTAAAAATGTATATTGAGGACAAGCCTTCCCGGGAAATAGGCTATGGCTTTTTAAAGAAAGTTAAGGATTGGAAAAGTCATGTAGATTGGGCAGATGTACTAATCTTTGACTATACCGGCTATGGAAAAGAATGCACTGATTTAAGAGCACAAGGAAAATTGGTGGTGGGTGGCACAGAGTATTCCGATATGTTGGAGTTGGATCGTAATTTTGGTCAGGATGAATTAAAGAAGCATGGTATAAAGATTCTGCCTTCCAAAGAGTTCTTCAATTTTCAAGATGCCATCGATTATGTGAAAAGCAACCCAAATTCATATGTTATAAAGCCTTCAGGTGAAACTCAGGAATACAAGCAATTGCTTTTTGTAGGTAGCGATGATGAAGGATTAGATGTTATCCGTGTATTAAAAGCCTATGAAAAATCTTGGGGTAACGATTTTGGCAACTTTCAATTGCAACGGAAGGTAAAGGGAGTAGAGGTTTCTGTCTCTGCCTATTTTAATGGAAAAGAATTTATCTACCCCATAAATGTCACTTTTGAACATAAAAAATTATTCCCTAAGGAGTTGGGGGTCTCCACTGGAGAAATGGGTTCTAGTATGTTTTGGACCAAAGACTCACCTATTTTTGATGCCACTTTAAAAAAGTTTGAAAAGTCCTTGGCAATAGATGGTTTTGTGGGACAGTTGGATATCAACTGTATTGTAAATGGGAATGGCATATATCCTTTAGAATTCACTTCTAGGTTTGGATATCCCCAAATATTTATACAACGTGCAGGAATTATGGAACCCATTGGTAATATGTTTTACAAATTGGCAGTGGGGGAGCGATTTAAAATTAATGTGAGAAAGGGCTTTCAAGTAGGTGCCTATATGGTGGTTCCTCCCTTTCCTTATGAGGATAAAAAGTCTTTTGAGCTGTTTTCCAAAGACTCTGTAATTGTATTTAAAAAGGAGTTGAAGGAAGGCATTCATCCTATGCACCTTAAAAAAATAAATGATGAATGGTTAATTACAGGGAATACAGGAATTGCCTTAATGGTGACTGGGACTGGACTTACGATGAAGGATGCACAGCGGATGATGATGAATAGAATAAGTAATATTATAATTAATAATGTTTATTATCGTACGGACATAGGAGATCGGTGGTCCGATGATTTTGATCGATTATGGTCCTGGGGCTTGTTGTAGTTTTTATGGATCATTAATAAGTCTCTAATTTAATTCTGCATTTATGGCACTTTTGGAATTAAAGTATAATTATGATGACTTTTTTAAAATGTTACCTCATGATTGGCAAGAAGTTATTTGTCCGGTTTGGGACAAATATAAATATGTGTCTAGTATTTATGTGTTAAAGGATGGGAAGGACATTGTTGTGGGAGGAATTGTCTTTAGAACAATACCACCAAATAGAACCAATTTTGAAATTGAAATAGGAGAGGAGTTCATAGCTAAGGGTTTTCATTATATAGGATTTTTGTTTGTACATCCCGAACGTAGAAACGAAGCTTTAGGTTCTCGTTGGTTGGATGCTCTAAAGACTCAATTCCCTGATCAGGGGTATTGGCTAACCATTGAGGAGGAAGCATTGAAAACCTTTTACTTAAAGAATGGATTTATCTGTTTAACAGAAAGCACTGATAGGGAAAACCCTGAATGGATTTTTATATATGACCCCGTTAAGCCGATATCTTAAGACCTTAAAAAAGCTAATACCATAAAAAACTCAAACAAGGTTTCTGTACGCTTAGATTTACTCGATAATCGAGATTTGAATACTTCGAGGCGTGCTTGCTAGTACCATTCTGGCGTGCTTGCCTCGTGTTAGTTTACTTACTGATCACTTTTTTCATGATCTTCCAAATCTTTACGCAAGTCTAATTTCCTAAATGTGGGGGATACGGCACCAGTAAATAATACAGTTGCCAGAGTCATGCAACCTCCAAACACCACCGAAGTAACAGTTCCCATGAGTTTGGCGGTAAGTCCGCTTTCAAAAGCTCCTAGTTCATTAGAAGAGCCAACAAACATAGAGTTTACAGAGGCGACACGACCTCGCATATGATCTGGAGTTCTTAATTGAAGGATGGTTTGCCGTATTACCATAGAAATTCCATCTGTTGCTCCACTTAAAAATAGGGCTATTACGGAGACCCAAAACCAGGTGGAAATACCAAAGATTATAATACAGATTCCAAACCCAAAAATAGCTCCTAATAATTTTATTCCCGCATTTTTATTTAAGGGGAAATGGGCAGAGGTAAACATAATTAATAGAGCGCCCACGGCGGGAGCTGCTCTTAAAATACCGAAGCCTTCTGGACCTACTTTTAATATATCCTGTGCATAGATGGGGAGTAGGGCCACGGCACCGCCAAAGAGCACTGCTATCATATCTAAGCTTAAAGCTCCAAGAATAACCTTTGTTCCAAATACAAATTTCACTCCTTCTTTAAGACTTTGGAGCACTGGTTCCCCAATTTTTGGATTAAGAATAGGCTTTTTCTTTATTTGTGTAAGCGTAATCATTGCCATTAAGGAAAAGAAAAAAATAAGGCACATGGACCAATGTACTCCAATCCAATGAATACTGAATCCTGCTAGGGCAGGTCCAAGTACCGCGCCCATTTGCCATACCGAACTACTCCATGTAGCGGCGTTGGGATACACTTTCTTTGGAACAATTAATGCAAAGAGAGAGAAAATAGTGGGACCTAAAAAAGCCCTTACAATTCCTCCTAGAAAAACTAAGAAATAGATGGAGTATAAGATTTTATTCTGAGACCAGGTGCCAACTATTTCAGGCCATGTTAGTAAAAACAGCCCCAAACTAATTACAGAAAATCCCAAGATACATTTTAAAAGTAATCCTTTCTTTTCTTTTTGATCTACAATATGACCTGCAAAAAGAGCCATAGATACTGCTGGGATCACTTCCATTAAACCTATTATCCCTAGGGATAATGGGTTTTTGGTCAATGAATATACTTCCCACTCAATGACGATAAATTGCATGGACCAAGCGAAAACCATAGCAAACCGTACTAACAGGAAAATATTGAACTCCCTATATCTCAATGCAGCATAAGCATCGTTTTTTGCCATAGTCTTCTATTATCTATGTTTTATTTATATCTCCCATCTATTGTACCTTCTTTTGTTAAGCGGGCCATATAGGAGCCATTGGATAAGAATGTAAAGCGTTCAGATAGCGTGATAAAATACTAATATCTAATAATTCTTACTGTAATCTTTAAAAGAGGTTACTTATTATGTTATGGTTAGCTTAAAGAATAAGAATCTCACCTGAATTTCATTAAAATCAAAAAGAAACGCATCCTCAAGAATAGGAGATCAACTAATTGTACGAATTCTCCGGGTTATTACTCATTTAAATAGTCTTAAGGATGCAGGTTCTACGTTCTATAAAATAGACTTATATATGTTAGTTATAGGCGGTACTTTCTGGGGATACTAGGAAACAGTAAACAAAAACTGTCTAGAAACTGTATACCGTTATATTTTCTTTACATACTTGGTTAGAATAACGATTTGCTGTCCGTCTACTCTTCCTTCTATAAATTCAGCATTATCGCGGTCTAAGGAGACACGTCTTACAGCGGTCCCTCGCTTTGCCACCATGCTAGATCCTTTTACAGGTAAATCTTTTATGAGGACCACGTTATCTCCGGCTTCAATTATTACGCCGTTGCTATCGCGATGTATAATTTGATTTTCGGCTGGAGCTCCTTCTCCAGTGGCTTTGGCCCATTCTAATTCCTCTTCTTCTAAGTACATCATATCCAACAGGTCTTGCGGCCATCCTTCCTCTCTCAACCTACTCAACATCCTCCATGCAATAACTTTTACCGGACTGTGTTCGCTCCACATACTATCGTTTAAACATCTCCAATGATTTGGATCCGTTTTATCAGGATTTTCAATTTGTTCTTTACAAACGGAACATACTAAAAGACTCCCATCTAAGCCATTGTTTTTTGAAGGCTGAACTTCCAATACTTCCAGATTCTCTGTGCTGGTGCAAAGCTCACATTTGTGATTGCTCCTTTTTTCCAATTCTCGCTCGATATTCATTGCAATAAGTTTTAGCATACAAAATTACACGAATTGTATTAATGGTCCTTATATATGCCTAAAAAATAGAGTCTTGGAGTGTTTATGGATATTTCAACTTTAAGGTTAAAGGGTAATGGTTGATTGTCAATTGATTATTCTTAATCCTTTCACAGGTTACTGAAAATGGTAAAATCAAATCACTTATTTTGAATATCACTTAATTACCCTAATGTTTATAAGTTCCGATTTTTAAGGAGCTTAAAATAGTTTTAGAAAAGTATTTTTGGTCGCTGAATTAAATATTGGAAATGTTAAAAGTAGGAGATAGACTATATAATGTTAGCCAGAATGGGTTCAGTGATTTTATGCGGTATACCTTTTCTAAGGTGGTAAGAGTAACCAAAACATTGGCTATTTTAGAAAATGGGGAGAGATTAAGGAATATTGAAACCAACTCGGCTTTAAATGATGAGGTCTGTTATGCTCAGGCTAACAACAGGTGGGTTTATTGGTATATAACAACTGATGAAATATTACAGAAAGCAGAGGAGGAGAATGAGAAAATAGCTGCAAATGATTGGTTTGCTGCTCGCTCTTTTAATCTGGAAGAAAAAAGAATGATCTATAGATTGTTTAAGGAAAAGGGAATGTTGCAAAAGTCCGAATCGGATAGAGATGGAATAAAGGAAATAATATGGGATTTTTAGGGGGATTCCTAATGATCCCATATTTTCCTTACACAAACAAATCCAGCACCAAAGTCTATTCTTTTACAAGTTTATACTTTAGGCTATTACCAGCTTTAATTTTAGGTGATTCTAGGTGTGTTAAATTCTTAGTGTAGTGGTGACGAATAGTTATTTTTTCTTGTTATCCTTTTATATAATCACATATTTCCTCTCCAATAGTCATAAGGGAATTAATTTCTTCTTCTGTAAAATCGTAGGGGACAGGTTTTGCAATTCCAAGTGTACCAAATAACACATTATCTTTTAATAGTGGTAGGGCTATTGATCCTTCAACCTTTGTTTCTTTAGCAGCAGGACGTGCTACCCCAGAATCATCGGTTTGAAGATTGCACATTTCTACTGGCTTACGACGCTCGGCAGCGATACCTGCCATTCCTTTTCCAATGGGTATCTCCGAAAGTTTAGGTATTAAGAAGGGCGGAATGCCTTGCTCTACTTTAAGGTGGAGTAGGGAGGAGCTTTTATCTAGAAAATGGATGGTCCCTGTGCTACAATCATAATTGACAATAATTGTAGATAACACTTCCTGCCAATCAATAGGATTTGCCGATAGGAGGGGGGTAATAATGGTATTGGGTAACGCGCTTTGTTGTTTCATGTTTTCTTAAAATAAGTCAATAACCAAATTTACTAAATTCAATCTAATACTACCAATAAGTAAATTGCTTGTTGGTCCTTTAACTTTAAGTTGTTCTTAAAACAATCTAATCACCTCTATATTAATATAATTTAATGGAGAATTGATGTAGGGAAAATTTCAGAAATGATTTTTTAACTTTTTGCTAATTAGGGCAAAATAGAGTTATAATAGTTGATGTTAAGCTTCGAGAGGAGTCTATAAAATTTTCCGCATTACTATATAGTCTATACCTGCTTTACTAAATAGGTTGTTGGTTGGTGAAAATCCAAATTTTATATAGAACTCTTGTTTATTGGTACGGGCATTACACCATATTTCAGATAGATTATTTTGCGATGCAAATAGAATAAGGTGAGAGAGGAGTAGGGTTCCATATCCCTTGCCCTGTTCTTTCTCTAGGGTGGCAAATTTTCGGAACTGTGCTTTACTATTTTCAATAAAGAGAGACACTACTGAAACTAAAACTTCATTTATGAAAAATCCAAAATGAACCCCTTCAGCATCATTGGGAAGCATTATAAATGAAATAGGCTTATTTGGCCACATTACTTGATGCCTTAGTTCATAAGTCTCCGCAGCGGTTATTTGCCTTATAGTCTTATTCATTACTGACCAATAAACCATTGACTATCAAATATTGTGAAATGGCGTAGGTACCCATTATCCAGAAATGTGACAGAGGGACAGGAAAATTAAACTTATTGATTGCTAGTATACTATCTGAAAGAATAAAAAAACAAAGCCCCTATCAGTACTAAAACAAAACTTTTCCTGCTCACCATTCCCATTCGGTTAGAAGATGTAATAGCCATAACCAAAATTACCATAATATAAATGATTACTGGAATCATAAAATCTCCTAGGTTTTTCATAACCATTAAAAATAAGGCAACGCCAAAGCTTACAAGAGCAGTAACCATAATCCAGTATTCTTTGGTGAATTTTAAATTACGCTGACTAATAAAAACGATACTATAGCTTATATGAGCTAAAAGAAATGCGGACAATCCTAGCATAAAAAAGATTGGAGATCTATCCTCATAAAGTAACATAATATCACCGACTAATGAAAAACATAAGGCCATGGTGGTATATTGAAATACCTTTTTAGGTAGTTGCTTACCTTTATATCCAAAGTAAATTATCAAAGAAATAACTATCAAAGGCTTGGTAAGCATTCTGAATTCTTGAAACCCCAAATAGCCGAAGAGAAGATCTAGAAAGACAATAAAAATATAGGCGAGAAAAAAGGGAATGGATTTATAGTTCATAAGTAGGTTTGGATGGTTTTTTATGGATTGGACTGGTAAGCCTTTCGTTTCTTAATTACAATAAAACAGAGTGTTAACTGTAATAAAACAGCAATGGCGTTAGTTAACCACAGCGCTATGGCATTAAACCTAATCCCGTAAAAACACCAGAATAAGTAAATTATAACCCACCCGAAAATAAACCCGTTAGAAAGACTACTAGGTCCTTTAAACTTATATTCTTTATAAACCTGTATTGCAATTACCAAACAGGCGCTTAGCCCTGCGGCGATGCCAATACTTTCAAAAATATGTTCAGGAATACTATTGATAAAATTCATGCCACAGTGTATTTAGATATAGCTTTTAAAGACCAAATTTGAGTAATAATTAATTATGTTAGTGAAGGTCTTCTTCAACTATAATAGAAAAACTTTCCTCCTCTAAACTTAGAGTTTACTGGTATAAATATAAATATTTAAATGTTTAGTTTATGCTGTAATTAATCATATAATGCCTAATGGCGCGTTCTTTGATAATAGCTAGTGCTTAATATAATTTGATGCCACTTTCAAGGTCATTTTTACTGAATATTGACATTTTGGTGGTTTGGTAAAGAAATCTAGCGCTATAATTTTACTCCCCGAGTAGTAAATGAAATTCCCTGTTGCCCTGTTGTAGAAATCATCACCGCCTCAAATATAGGCTCGTGGAGATCTGATTTTACGGCCCACTCGAAAATGAAATTAGCTCCCGTACCACCAAACTTATCGTCTTGATCAATTACAATTTCTATAGTCTCAAGTGGTTTTAGGAAAATAGGCTTGTCAAAATAGGTGCGAATAAGGTTTCCTTCGGTATCATAGTAAGATGCCTTCATAATATAAATAGAATCGGAAATACTTACATTGCGCATACTTGCGGTAGCAGTTAAATGATGTAAAGCTTTTTCTGTGCCGTCGTAGATAGAAGAATATATGGAAAGATAGGAGCTGCCCTTTATCAGGGTATCATTTTTGGGTAGCACAGTGTACCTTTTATTCCAGTTAATTGGGTCTAAATGACTAATTTTTTGTTCGTCGTTACAACCTAGACAAAATATAAGTGAAATTAGTAGCAGACATAATCTTCTTCCCATAATGTTGTTTTCAACTTTGTTTGTTCACGTATTGATGTGGCTACAGTAGAAAATTTTTAATTTTCAGATGTTTGCTTGCTCCAGTTTTATCCATGTAATATTTTGGAAGATAGATTAAAGGTTAAGTTTTAACTATTACCCGGTAATAAAAAGTTTTTTAATCTCATTCGCTATATCACCACTTCAAACTATACTTCTTATTTTCGATTTTGATTTCGCTTAAATCTTGTGAAAAAATCATTACTAAATATAATCAATTAATCGCTACCCTACCAAAACTCATACTTTCCAATTGTTAATTGCATAATGTGTAGAGGTTGTTTCGTATTGGTATTGTATAGAATTGATTTTAATCGGACTAAGGTTAATTGATAAAGGTGAAAAGGTAATTTAGTCTATAAATGACATTATCATATTGGAAATAAAATTACCTCAAGGCTTCCTTGTATACTTTTAAACAACGTTCACGAGCTTCCTTATGGTTCACCATTTTATCTGGATAGGTGGGTTTTCCTATGTCAGGATTCCATTTATTAATATACTTTCTCTCTTTGTCAAATTTATCTGCTTGGGTAATTGGATTAAAGATTCTAAAGTAAGGCGCTGCATCAACTCCACTTCCTGCGGCCCATTGCCAATTTCCAATATTGGAACTCATTTCATAGTCCAACAACTTTTCTGCAAAATAGGCTTCTCCCCAACGCCAATCAATAAGGAGGTGTTTACAAAGAAAACTAGCTACTAACATACGCACGCGATTGTGCATAAATCCTGTAGCATTTAATTCGCGCATTCCAGCATCTACCAATTCGTAGCCCGTTTCACCCTTCTTCCATTTTTCAAATTCCTTTTCATTATTACGCCATTCAATTCGGTCGTATTTAGGCTTAAAG
The DNA here is from genome assembly GCF_000424985.1 of Arenibacter latericius DSM 15913. GTDB lineage: Bacteria > Bacteroidota > Bacteroidia > Flavobacteriales > Flavobacteriaceae > Arenibacter > Arenibacter latericius. The sequence continues at coordinate 29,348 of NZ_AUKX01000047.1, read as the reverse complement.
GAATCTTTCACTGTATGGGGAAAGTGATAGAGTATTTGCATAAAGAATTCTCTCCATATTAATTCGCTCCAAAAAACATGGTTTTTCTCTGCAATTGCTTTTTTCATAACTCTTCGTATAGACACGGTTCCAAAACGTAAATGTGGTCCTAGTCTAGACGTTCCGTGCTTAATGTAGGGGTAATTCCTAGTTTTTTCATAGTTCTGAATCAGATCTTTGTCTAGCGTGTAATCTGGCACTTCAATATTTGAAGCGGTAAAACCAATATCGGAAAGCGAAATATTGGGAAGGTTATGGTCTGTCACAAGATTGTTTAAATACTTCTCCGAGCTACTTTCATATAAGTTCTCTTTGACTTTAAACTGTGCCTGCCATTTGTTTTTATATGGTGTGAACACCAAATAGGGATCTCCATCAGATTTTACAATCTCGCTCTTCTCAAAAATCACTTGGTCTTTATAGGTGTTGAAAGCCACATTTTTACTTTTCAAATATTCACCTATTTCTTTATCTCTATGTATGGCATAGGGTTCGTAATCCCGATTGGTTATAACTTGATGCACATTATAATCTTGTATTAGTTGCTGGAATATCTCTTTGGGTTTGCCATAATAGATTGCCAAGGACGAATTATACTCCTGTGTAAGTTGAGAACGCATTTGCTGTATTCGGTTATAGATAAAAGTAACCCTAGGATCATTATTGGGTAAGTTATCCAGGATTTCCTCATCAAAAATAAAGAGGGGCAACACAGGTTGGGAGTCTTTTAAAGCAGCATATAGTCCTATGTTGTCTTCGAATCTCAAATCCCTTCTAAACCAGAATATCGTTATTTTATCCCTCATTTTAATTTGTCTTTAATGTTGATATCCCGCCGTCCACTGCAATTACTTGTCCTGTTATCCAAGAACTTTTATCACTCAATAGAAAGAGTGCGGTGTTCCCAATATCCTGTGCATTACCAATTCTTTTGAGGGGATGTCTGTTAGCCATATTTTCTTGCTTTTTGTCATTGTTCAATAGTTTGGAGGCTAAGGGAGTATCCACTAAAGAGGGGGCAATCACATTAATTCGAATTTTGGGAGCGTATTCTGCGGCCATCGATCTAGCGAAACCTTCAATAGCGCCTTTAGATGCTGCAATACTCGTGTGAAAAGGCATTCCGCTGCCTGCAGCCACACTACTAAAGAATATCATACTAGAATTATCAGCCATTCTCGGCATAATATCCTTTACTACTTTTACCATATAAAAGAAATTGATTTCCATATCTGATTTAAAAGTTTCCAATTCCATTCTTTTGAATGGCTTTAGGTCAATGCTTCCGGGCATATATGCAAACCCATGTATTTGTTCGGGTAAAAGACTTAGGTTAAGGTTGTCCTTAGCGGCATCAAATTGAATATAGGTAGTATTTAAATCGTCCAGTCCTCCTTTGGTTCTAGAGGCGATATAGATATTAAAATCTTTTTGGAGACTTTGCGCTATGAAAAAACCGATCCCGTAAGAACCACCTATAATTAAAATATTTTTTTTCATTTTATCTGTTTTTAGATGTTAAACTGTAATCGGTATTTCGCAAACTCAAAAGTTTAAAAAGATTTGAACTCCAAAAAGGGCGTATTGTTCTGACATTCTCCAAATAGGGTGTTTAGTTTTTCTCTTCTATAATCGAATATCTTTTGTAATTGCCTCTTTACTAATATTGGATGGACAATTTGACCTAAAAAGCCAAATGGGAGCTTGTAATCTATAATGTCCTCCATTTCTACACCTCCAGTCACCTCGGTTATAAAATGTTTGTGATGCCAAAGGGAATAAGGTCCAAAACGTTGTTCATCTACAAAATACTCACCCTCTCTTATATGGGTAATTTCGGTTACCCACTTAGTTGTATATCCTGGAAATGGCGAAACTGTATACTGAATAATCTGACCAGGGAACATGGGTACATCGCCTCCCGATAAGATATTAAACCCCATTGCATTGGGAGTTATAACTTTAAGGTTATTAGGATCAATTAAAAATTTCCATGCTCTTTCTTTAGTAATAGGGAGGGTTTGTCTAGAGTGTAATTGGTATAGCCTCATTGAATTTATTTTTGTAAAGATAAAACAATAATGTTTAACTAATTAAAAATAACATTAAACAGAAAAAAATATTAAAGATATTGATGGAGAAATGTCAATCTGCTTTTTATGTAAAGCTAGAATACCAACATTATTATATATGGAGGATTGTACTGTGAATTGTGGCTTAAAAGGGTTAAATTAGCATAAATTCAATAAACAATTTTCACGATGAGAAATAATATATTTTTAGCAGCGATATTTGCTATTACTATTAGTGTACAGGCACAGATAGAGACACCACATCCTAGCCCTTCTGCTACTTTAATACAAAAAGTTGGACTTACCGATGTTTCCTTGGATTATTCTAGACCTTCTATGCGAGGTAGAACCATTTTTGGCGATTTGGTACCTTATGATAAATTATGGAGAACAGGAGCAAATGCAAGGACTAAAATAAGTTTTAGTAATAATGTAATGGTCGGAAACCAAGAGCTTAAAGCTGGTTCTTATGCTATTTTAACGAAACCAGGAGTTGCTAACTGGGATGTTATCTTTTATACGGAAGCTGATGGTAACGGTGCACCTGCAACCTTGGATGAAAGTAAGGTAGCTGCTAAAGTAAAGGCTCAAGTACATAAAATGTCTATGCCTATAGAGACTTTCACATTTAGTTTTGATGATCTTACTAACGATTCGGCCACAATAGGAATTCTTTGGGAAAACACCTATGTAGGGGTTAAGTTTGAAGTGCCTACTGATAAAGCTGTGATGAAAAATATTGATAAGGTAATGAATGGTCCTGGAGCTGGGGATTACTATGCTGCAGCAGTATATTACTTAGATGCTGGCAAGGACATAAATAAAGCCAAGGAATGGATGGAGAAGGCAATGTCTATGACTGAAAAGCCTGCATTTTGGCAACTAAGGCAACAATCTCTTATCTACGCTAAAGCTGGTGATAAAAAACAAGCGATTGAAGCTGCAAAGAAATCTTTGGCAGGTGCAGAAGCGGCTGGGAATGCCGATTATGTTAAAATGAATAAAGATTCCCTTAAGGAATGGGGAGCAAAATAAAATCCTCCAATTATTTAACTTATAAAAGCCCGCAACAAAGCGGGCTTTTAATTTATCTGTAATTAAGGAAGGGGATGAGTTAAGTGATGTAATTTTGTTCCCATAAGATTAAGGTAAACTTGATTGTATTTTATAAAGTTTTGTTGAATCATTGTTTCTAGAGAATAATAGGATTTCACTTCCGTCAATAAGTGTGATTTTCGAAATGCTTCTTACTTCACCGCTCATATTAATTCCAGTCTCTAATACATTTAGAGGTTTAAAGTTACCTCTTCCGTCACCAACGAGGACATTTCCCTTGTTAGCATCATATCTTCCATATTTTACACGTGTTCCAAAAAAATTACCAGCTAAAATTAAATCTAAATCACCATCTGCATTAAAATCTTCTGCCAATATTCCATGTATTGGCGCAAACTGGATGCTTGCAGGAAGTGGAGATAATTTAAAATTTCCATCCCCTAGATTCTCCATATAACTGCTAGCAAAATTATTCGCTTTATAAAGGTCTGCTTCTTCCAACTCTTCCCTGGTGAAAATATCAGTAATCTTAGCGGAAGCATAATCGGAATAGTTCACATACTTTGTCTTTAACATATTTAATTGACCAACAAGATCGTCTTTTGAAAATACAGGATAGTTCTCCCCGTCTACAAAGGAGCACAAAATTGGATCTATTGACCCATTGTTATCAAAATCTTTAGCATATAGGGTGACGGGTTCATCAATGGATGCTTTTAGCTGCGAATTAAGCCCGAAATTACCTACTACATAATCTAAATCTCCGTCATTGTCAAAATCCCCTTCAATTATAGCGTTCCACCAACCATTGGAATCTTTAAGACCATTTATTTCTGTTGTTTCAATTAGCTTCCCATTTTGACTCTCAAAAATTCTTATAGCCATCCATTCTCCAACTATAATTAGGTCTGATTTGCCGTCTCCATTATAATCTGTCCATAAAGCATCGGTAACCATGCCAGGGAACTCCAAGCTTGGGTTTATGGAGGCTGTAATATCTTTAAATACCCCCTTCCCATCATTCTCTAGAATATAACTTCTAGGACTGCGAGGATATTTTCCTGGTACTAACCTACCTCCAACGAATAAATCTAGGTCTCCGTCCCCATCTATATCCACAGTTTTAGCGACAGAACCACTAGTTATCATTTCAGGTAAAGCCTGCTTATTTCTTTTAAAATTCCCTTTTCCATCATTAAAGTATATCTTGTCTTGAAGTTCTTCGGAATCATTTTCATATTCATTTCCCCCACTAACTACGTAAAGGTCTATATTACCATCATTGTCAGCATCAAAGAATAACACTCCAATATCTTCAGAGTTTTTTTCCTTCTCAAATACTTTTTGATTGGCAGGTATAAACCTTCCCGCATTGGTCTGTAAAAATAATTGGCCGGCACTTCCTTTAGCACCTCCAATAAATACATCCTCGAAACCATCATTATTTACATCAGCTATTCCAATTTTTGGCCCTTGTGTGGAGAGTTTATGAGGTAAGAGTTGTTCTCTCTTAAAATCGTTAAAATTGTTTTCCTTATGGATGTGCTTTAAAAGACTATCGCTAGTAACTGCAGTAAACAGAGGATCCAAATTATGTTGAATATTGGTATTATAATTGTTCGCGTTCTTTTGGAATAAGGTTAATGTTTTACCCGGTGTGATATTGTTGAGAATTTCAGTTTTCCCATCGGGCCATTTCACGATTATTTCCTTAATGGTGTTAGCTTCTCCAAGTCCAAATATTAAATTGTAATCTATCGATGATTGAAAACCTCTTGTAGGCATCATTTCCTGCATCATCTCCAAGGTCTCGGTCTTTACGATAACTTTGGAGCCAATACCGAAGGTGTTCATACCTTCTCCATTTAATTTGATTTTTACCGTGGTGTTGTTGGTATGGATATTACTGTTGTTCCGGTAAATAAAGGGGTGTTCGTCAATATTATTTACTACTAGATCTAAATCGCCATCATTGTCCAAATCTGCATAGGCTGCGCCGTTAGATAATGATTTTCTGTTTAACCCCCAATTCTCATTTACTTTTGAAAAAGTAAGATTACCGTTGTTTTTATAAGAATAATTTTCTTCTAAGGTAGCTGGCATATTTTCCAATAAATCCGTGATAGCCATCTCTACCCCAGTCTTGTTTTCATCAATTTTTTTCTGAACAGCATAATTTAAAAAATCCATATTGGTATAATCTCGTTTCACCCCATTGGTGATATATAAATCCTTATACCCATCATTGTCTAGGTCTGCAAAAAGGGCAGCCCAACTCCAATCGGTATTAGAAACTCCGGCAAATTGTCCTATTTCGGAGAATGATTTTCCTTTATTATTTAGATGTAGCATGTTGCGCATACTTTGATGGTAAAATCCGGAATTTATTAAAAAGCTATTTTTATCATAATTGTCGGGGCCAGAAACCATTTTTAATCGATGGTTACCTTCTGGTAGCATATCTAGGGTCATGATATCAGTATAACCATCATTATTAATATCAGCAACGTCCGATCCCATGGAAAAATGGGAGGTATGCCCCATATATTTTTCTAAACTTTCTGTAAATGTGCCGTCCTGATTGTTGATGTACAAGTAATCTTGTTCATTAAAATCATTAGATATATAAATGTCTGGCCAATCATCATTATTTATATCTGAGATAGCAATTCCTAATCCAAAACCCAAAACGTTAGAGGTTAAACCTGCTTTTTCGCTTACATCAACAAACTTTCCATTATCATTTCTATATAATCGATCTTCGTAATCTGGGTTTCTCTTCTGTTTAAGTGTATTAGAGAGCTTACTAAAACTAGCATATTCCTGTACTGAATGGTTTACCACATAGAGATCCAAATCTCCGTCTCGATCATAATCAAAAAAGGCCCCTTGGGTGGAATAACCCGAATCGTCTATTCCGTAGGATGATGCCTTTTCTGTAAATGTTAAATCACCATTATTGATAAATAATAGATTCTTACGTTTATGAGCATCTTTGGCGGCAGACCTACAAACATAGATATCCATAAAACCATCCCCATTAATGTCTACCATAGTAACCCCAGTATTCCAAAGACCTTCTGCGAACACTCCTGCTTTTTCTGCAATTTCTTCAAATTCCCAATCCCCTTTATTAATATAAAGCCTGCTTCCTACCATACTCCCAGTGAAGTAAATGTCCTGAAGGCCATCATTGTTAAGATCCCCTATAGCTACGCCACCACCATTGTAGATATACCCATAGGTTAGAATATTAAATTCTTCGGTTTCTTTTAGAATAGGCTTAAATGTAATTCCTGTTTTACTACTAGATAATAAAGAGAACATTTTACTTTCATCAACTTGTTGGCAGGATATAATTAACGCCATAAAAGAAAGTAAGCTGATTCTAAATATTAAATTTTTCATGCGAGTTGGTTAAATGGAAAGTTTATTGATTGATAGAAACTTTTATAAAAAAGGTATCTTAAACTTAGGAATATAACTAAAACTGTAGGTTAAATTATAAATGCAATACATTAAGTGAGTATTATAATTTGAAGTGGTTTAAACCTACAACCTTCAGTTTCTCCGTAATAAAAATACTGTTTGTAGAGTTATTATTATGAAAAAGACCTGTAGGTTTTAATCCACAGGTCTTTTAAAATTAGATAATAATATTATTAAAAATTAGGTGCACCTGTATCCCACCACAGTCTAGTATTTATTTCATCAGGTCCACCAAGTTTCTGAGTAGCATCGGCAACACCAGCGGCATTTCCTTCTCTCTCGGTTTGCACAAAAGGCATTCTTTTAATTGATTCACCTTCAGGTACTACCCCCCAGTCGGAATTACTACTGTTTTGGTAAACTGGAGGAAGTTTAGGATAGCCTGTTCTTCTATAATCTACCCATGCTTCCATTTCATTGGTATAGGCGGCAATCCATTTTTGTGTAATAATTTTTTCCAATTTTACTTCATTACTTGCTGATTCATCCCAAGCAACGGTATTGGTGATTTGGTTGGTAAAATCGTTCACCGTACCCGGAGCCACTGGGTCATTATAATCTATAGGCAAGCTTGTATTATCTGCCAAATAGTCTTCTACACCACCGGCACCCCATAAGGCAAAGGAGGCTCTAACTCCAGCTTCGTAATGAGTTTTAGCCATAGCTGCACCACCAGACCCTGCCCATTCGCGCAAGGCAGCTTCTGCTTTTAGAAAGTGAACTTCATCTGCACTCATAACTTTACGTTTGGTAACTTTAGCAGGCTCATTAAAATCTGGATTAAGTGTAGAAAAGCCTAGACGGTCATCCTTAGCTACTATTTCAGCGCCGTTTCGAATTCCTTTATATGGCCAATCTGGATGATCGCTAACCAATGACATGTCTTCAACTGGTGAAAAGAACTTTTCAATTCTTGCATCCTTATAACCAATTAGGATAGACTCCATAGTAGCGCTCATCCGGGTATCACCCCATTCAAATGCAATTTGTGCCGGATGAAATTTTGCACCGTAAAGTGAAATATTAAAGTTATCATCATTGCTTTCAATCAATCCTGCAGAGTCTGCCAAGGCTTTTTCTCCTTCTGCTTTTGCCATTGCGGGGGCTACCTTAGAAATACGCATTGCCAATTGTAATCGTAAGGAGTTGGCATATCTTGCCCATTTGCTAACATCACCATCATAACTGGCATCAAAATTCTTTAATCCAGCATAATCGGTATTTGCTTTGAACTCTGCGATAATTCTATCTAAATCTGCGAAAAAAGCAGTGTAGAGCGTTTCTTCATCATCGTACAAGGCGTTTTCAGTTGATCCATAATTGGTATAAATTATTGGTCCATAATAAGTAGTAACTCTAGACATAGAGATAATTTTTATCAAATTAGCCCATTCTACAAAAACCGTATAACCACCCTCCTTTGCAATTTCTATAACTTGGTCTGCTGGAGCCATTACATTGTCGTATTCCCTAGCCCAATACCCGTTCCAACGAATATAGAATGTAGTGTTGTTTACACCGCCCACAAACGGGGTAGGGGTAGCCAAATGCTGGGAAAAAGTAACATTTGTTAGGTTGTGGTCTATTTGATTACCAAAAATCTGACTTAACATGGAAGGATAAAAGGCCCCAACATGATTAAAATCTTCCTGTAAAGATTCACCCGAAAGTTGATACGGATTGGTGTTGGTTTCTTCAAAATCCTTGGTACATGCACTAAAGGCAAATACCATTGTAATTAGATATATTAACTTTTTCATTTGTTATAAATTAAAATGTTACTTTAAGATTAAAACCATAGGTTCCTGTTGAGGGTAGGTTGAAGTTATCCAACCCCTGTGAATTTCGAGATGTGCTCATTGCTAATTCTGGATCAAAAGGAGCTTCCTTGCTGATAAAGAATAGGTTGTTTCCAATAAATGATAAAGTGGCTGATTTTATGGGGAGTCCCAGTTTATCAACATCTATATTATAACCTAAAGAAAGCTGACTCAATCGAATATTGGTACGGTCATATACATAAGCCTCACCAACCCCATTACGATCCCCGATGGCTCTATACCAAGTTTCCGCCCCAACGGTAGTAATAGCATTTCCTGAGGTTTTGTCCACCCCGTTTACAGTAACACCACCTGCATCACGTGCATCCGCAGATCTTTGTGATACCCCAGCGCCATCTAACATCGACTCTGTTTGGCTAAATACTTTGCCTCCGAACTTGCCGTTTATTTGCACTCCTAAATTGAACCTTTTGTAGCTTAAGTTGTTATTCCAACCTAATGACCATTCTGGATCTAAGTTTCCAACGTATTCGGCCAAAGGAGTTCTAGTAGGTTTACCTGCGTCAAAAACAATACGTCCTTGTTCGTCTCTAACGAATTTTCGAACATAAATATCGTTGAAAGAACCGCCCTTTTTCAATTTTGAAGTATATCCCTCAGAGGAACCTAGATTAATTTCCTTATCCTCATCTGGGCCTAAGTCCACAATTTCATTAACATTTTTCGTGAAATTAAATGCCGTAACCCATTCTACATTATCTGTCCTTACAGGAGTTGCGCTTAAGGTAATTTCTACCCCTTTGTTAGTAACTTCTCCAGCGTTGATGAATTTTGTGGTAAATCCACCTTCAGATTCGGATTGTAACAAGGGGATCTCGATAAACTGATCATTACTAATAATATTGTAATACGTAAAATCAAAAGCTAAGCGGTTTTGAAAAAATCGCCAATCTGTACCAAACTCCCAACTAGTTATGATTTCAGGTTTTGCATCAAAAAATGGTTTTACCGTATTTCTATTAACACCTCCATTTACAGAAATAGAATTTTGAGGATTTATTCTATTAAATGGCACTTCGTTACCTACTTGGGTGTAAGATGCTCTTAACTTCCCAAAACTTATACTCTCTGGAAGAGTAAACATATCACTTACTATTGCAGTAACTCCAACGGATGGATAAAAATAAGAGTCATTTCCTGTAAGTGCTAAAGTGGAGGCCCAATCGTTTCTTCCTGCAAGATCTAAAAACAGCATTTCTTTATATCCTAACTGAACGTTGGCAAATACTCCTTGTTTAATAACCGAACCACCATAGGTGGACTGAACTTGAACATTGTTAGGTAGGTTTTGAAATAGGTATTGATTGGGATATAATAAACCATCGGTGCCCGTATTTACACTTACTCCGTCTCCATAAATTGTTTTCTGATAACTTCCACCTAGTACTCCATTAAAGCTTATAGCTTCAGATAAATCTGTGTTATAACTAAGGATAGCATCTGTATAGGCTAACTTATCATCATATTTTCTGTAGTCCCAAGCACCTTTAGGGTGAACGTTAGTACTATTGGATGTTGCTGCATGTTGCTGTTCATATTCTTTAACAGCGTAATCATAGTTTCCTCTAACTTGGAATGCAAGTTCTTCCGTAATATCATAAGCAATATTTAAACTACCTATTATTCTTTTACTATTGTCCGTTCTAGGTTGCTTATTAATAATCCAATATGGGTTTGACTGATGATGATCGCTAACAAACCAGTTTTGTGCATATAAATTTCTATCTTCATTAAATACTTGATAGTTATTCTTAAAATCATAAAAATTACGATTTCTAGGAAACATATATAACCCTGTAAGTGGATTTAAGTAATATCCAGAAGGTAATCTGTTCTTAGTTTCCTCTATGGCCATAATGACATTGGAAGTTATCGTAACCTTATCGTTAAACATTTTTGTAGACTGCTTAAAGGTAAAGTTGTTCTTTTGATATTTATTTTCTGGAGTAATACCAGAAGCTGTAGTGTTCCCATAAGAGAAGTAGGCTGTAGTCTTATCGTTGCCACCACTAACAGTTAGGGTATTGTTGAAATTATGTCCTGTTTGAAAAAACTCTTCTACATAATTATCCTGATAATCTCCAGGTGTTGTAGACCAACTTTCCTTTGCACTTCCAATAGCTCCATATTTAAATTGAAGGTCTGGAAGTTCTAGAAAATGCTCAAAAGTATAACCAGAATTAAATGTCACCGTAGTTTTTCCAGAAACACCTTGTTTCGTGGTTATCAGAACTACTCCGTTTGCTCCTTGGCTCCCATAAAGTACAGCTGCGTTAGATCCTTTAAGGATGCTGATACTAGCGATATCATCTGGATTAATTGCTGATAGGCCATCTCCGCCATCAGTACCACCCCACATACCTGGTTGTGAACCCTTATTGTTTGCCATAGGAATACCATCTATTACAAACAGTGGAGAGCTATCTCCACTTAAAGATTTATTTCCTCTAAGTACTATTTGGGTAGAACCACCTGCTCCGGAAGTGCTCTTTTTTATTTCAACACCAGCAGCCTTTCCAGCGATACTATTCATGAAATTAGGGTCCCTAGTTTTTGTTAACTCGTCAGATTGTACGGATTGTTGCGAATAGGTAAGCGCCTTTGCTTGCCTCTTAATTCCTAATGCAGTAACAACTACTTCTCCTAGTTGTTCTGCGTCTCCTTCCATGGAAACATTTATGGTGTTTGATGCGCCAACGGTAATAGATTGGGATTTCATCCCTATAAATGAAAACACTAATACATCACCGCTAGAAGCTTCAATGGTATAATTTCCATCAAAATCGGTCTGTGTACCAACAGTGCTTCCCTGCACAAGAATATTTACACCTGGTAAAGGGGAACCGTCCGTTGCATCAGTGACGACTCCGGTCAAAGTTTTATTTTGAGCTAGCAAGGGCTGTATCCCTAAAGCTAGTACTAAAAAGAATATTAGTTTTTTGAACATGATTAATCATTTTGAGTTAAAAATCGGTTGATTGTTAAAGTAAAGTTAATAACGAAAGTATATTAAAAATTTCACTTGACAAATAGATTTTATATAAATGTGCTCGAGCACAGATTTGAAAAATTCAATAATTATTGAAAAATAAGATAATCCATCAAATTAAAATTTATGCTTTAAAGATGGTATTTTGCGTTTTCAGAGGTGATAATATCAATGGGAAGATATTCATGGGTAGGTAGGCTTTTGGCAAAGAGGAAATGTTCTGCAACGTATGCAACGCTTAAATAGGCTTGTCTATAAGGTTTTTGATGGATTAGGAAGTCTATACAACCTTCTTGGAGGTATTTGGTGTTTTCTATTAAAACATCATATCCTATAATTTTACAGTCTTTATTGGTCTCATTTTTAAAAACTTTTAGAAACTTATAAGCTTTTGCATTGGTAATAAAGAATGCTGCTACATCCGGATATTCCCTTAAAAACAGAGATACACTTTCTTTAAAGTCAGTATCCTCTACATCGCTAAATGTTTTGGAAATAATTTCGTGATTATTAGAATAATGCTCTTTAAAGTATTCCTTGAATCCATCTTCCTTTAACTCCATATGGGGTTCTTTATTGATGTGGATAATAGCTATTTTATCGTTTTTATTGATAATTCGTTTTAACAAGCCTGCTACAAGTTTACCACTCTGATGAAGGTCTTGTCCTATGTATACGTAATCTATTACAGTGTTGATTGGATTATTGAACAGGATAACCTTAATATTGGCTTTCTTGCATGTTTTTAATATTGTTTCGGATTCCTTTATAAAATTGGGAACCATAATTAGAGCATCTGGCTTAGATTCTAATAGGTTTTGAGATTGTTGCCAAAAAGATTCCTTACTATTAGGGTCATATAAATATTCTTTGACTAGAATGCCAAAGGGGTTAAATTCTTTTGATGCATTTATAATACCGTTTTCTGCTGACTTCCAATAGGATTCTAATTTAGGGTCTGGAAGTAACACTCCAATTAAATAGGTTTTATTTTTCTTTAAATTTCGCGCAAGGAGATTTGGCTTAAAATCTATTTTTTTAAGTATTTTATCTACTTTTTCATAGGCTTCTTTGGATACGTTGCCCCGCTTATGTAAAACTCTATCTACTGTACCCTTAGAAACTCCGGCCATTTTAGCAATGTCCTTAATAGTATGTTTTTTTTTATTCATTGGTATAGATTAACGAGAAGGCCAAGAATAGATTAGTCTAGAATAGGCTGTAGGAATTTATAAATATAGTAAAATTCGTACGACAAATAATAAGATTTTTATTTCTTGGATACGCTTAATATTTAAGAATCATATCCCTTAGTTTAAAAATGAGTAATTATTACCTAGATTAAAAGGAATGTTTTTTACTAATTAGTGAGAGTAGAATTCTTCTAAGCATGATAACCCATTCCGTTTGGGCAGTGCGCCTATTTGTTCGCTATTTTCCGCTCCATGCCACATGGGCTTGCCAAGAGGTAGTAGATGTAGTGTTTAGGAGTAATAGTTTACCCTTCCACAGGAGGCACCTTCAATAATCGGTCAAAGCTTTCTAGTATATAGGCCAATAAAATAACCACACAACATCCAAAAGCATTGAGCCATAAATAGGACATCCAATCGTAGTAAAAACCTATAATAACAATAACCTGGGTGATTAATGCAGCTACAAAAACAGCATTCCCTTTAATATACTTAAAGAAGAAGGCAATAAAAAAAATACCTAATACATTGCCATAAAATATAGATCCAATAATATTTACCAATTGGATTAGGTTTTCAAATAGATTTGCATAGTTTGCAATCAAAATCGCGATTATACCCCACAAAAGGGTAAATAATTTAGAGGCTTTTACATAGTGTAGGGGGGAGGATTTTTCTCCTCTATTTCGTTTATATAAATCCAAGGCTGTGATTGTTCCCAATGCATTTAATTCCGATGCGGTAGAAGACATAGCAGCCGATAAGATTACGGCTAGTAGAAGACCAATTAGCCCCTTAGGGAGGTAGGTAAGGATAAAATGTATAAATACATAGTCCTTATCATTGGTTTCTATATTTTTATCCGCTTTGGAAATAAGGGCCTTCGCCATTTCCCTGTTCTTTTTTTCCTTTTCGTTTATACTAATAATTTGCTGTTTGGCATCTTGGGTAGCATCATATTCTTTGAGGTCCATTGCAGCTGAAAATTTGTTTTGAGCTATTCTTTTTTCTACTTCTAGGCTCAGATGCTCTTTTTCTAAAATTTGGTAGTCAGACGCATAGGAAGAGTTCATTACTGCTTTAGTGGCAGAAGGATTAAAGTTTAATGGCGAATGGTTATATTGAAAAAATACAAATACCATTACCCCTACCAACAGGATGAAAAATTGCATAGGAATCTTTAAAATTCCATTGAATATTAGTCCTAACTGACTTTCTCGGACAGACCTGCCAGAAAGGTAGCGTTGTACCTGACTTTGATCTGTTCCAAAATAAGCAAGGGAAAGGAATAATCCCCCTGTAATACCACTCCAAAAAGTGTATCTACTAGAGGTGTTAAGGTCAAAATCCAATATATTTAATTTGTCACTAGCTCCAGCTATTTTTAATGCTTTATTAAACGTGATATTCTCTGGTAAATATCCTAAAATAAAGAAGAATGCAATAAACATTCCCGTCATAATAATGAACATTTGTTGTTTTTGAGTAACACTTACCGCTTTAGTGCCTCCCGTTACTGTATAAATAATAACTAATATCCCGATTATGATGTTAAGTGTATGCAAATCCCATCCCAATACAGCAGATAAGATTATAGAGGGGGCATATATGGTGATTCCTGCCGAAAGACCTCGCTGAATAAGGAAGAGTATTGCGGTTAGAGATCTAGTTTTTAAATCGAACCGATTTTCTAAAAACTCGTAGGCCGTATATACTTTAAGTCGATGATAGAGAGGTATAAATACAACACAGATACTAATCATGGCTAATGGGAGTCCAAAATAGAACTGAACAAAACCCATTCCATCATGATATGCCTGGCCCGGAGTGGATAAAAAAGTGATGGCACTTGCCTGTGTGGCCATAACGGATAAACCTATAGTCCACCATTGTGCAGATTTACCTCCTAGGACATAATCGTTTACATCTTTACTACCTTTGGTTTTCCAAACGCCAAAGGCTACAATGAAAAGCAATGTTCCGCCAAGTATTATCCAGTCAATGGTTGCCATACTATTGGTTTGCGGTCATAATTAAATAAAATACAATAACATAAATTGCATTTAATACTAAAACCAAGGAATATTCTTTTTTCCAAACAAATTTATCTTGCATAGTTATGATTTTTATCTACTCTTTTAAGTCACCTTGACTTAGAGAAAGCATATTTGCAAAAAGTTTATAAGCACCAGTTACTCCAACGGGGAGTTCCCTAAAGAAACTCAACCCAGTATAAACATAATACCCTTCTCCATAAGGTGCAACAAGCAGACTGCCTTTTAGAGGAGCTTCCCCATTATCTTGCATAGATAATATGGGGGTAAATTCTTTTGACCATTGGTTGGGGAAATATAAGCCACGCTCCTGTACCCATCCATTAAAATCGTCTTTTGTTATTTTGTTTGGGTAATTCACCACTGGATGGTTGTTTGCTAAGATCTTAACTTCTGATTTTTCATCTGTTACCCGATCTCTTGATATGCCTAAGGGATAGGGAGCAAGGTTTTCCATATTCACCACATTCTTGTCTGCGGTGTTGTATTGAAGGATTAGGTTGCCGCCATTCTTAACATAATCTAATAAATAGCGTTGCTTAAACCTTAATTCATCTACTACGTTATAGGCTCTTATTCCTACCACAATAGCGTCATATTTTGTTAACGATGTAGCGCTTATCGATTCTGGCTCTATGAAGGAAACATTATAGCCAATTTGCTCAAGGCTTATTGGGATTTCGTCACCAGCACCTTTTATATATCCAATCTGATTACCAGTTTTGCTAATGTTTAAACGTACTACCTTGGATTCAGTGGGTAATAATACTGTTTGTTTAGGGATATGATCGTAATTAATCTCAATCAATTCTTTAGAAGATTCCTTGCCATCTATCCTTAAAATTGGTGAAATGTAGTTTTCATTTTCTGTAGGTGGGGGGGTTAATAGAAAACGAACAGTTTGTTTATAACCTTTTTTAGAAATTTTGAATGTTTTTGTCTCTTTATCTACCAGCCATCCTTCTCCAACGCGAAGCTGAACCTCTCCGGTAACATTATTCTTATGTGCTTGAATGGTTACCGGAATTTCTTTTGGTTGATGGTCTGCAAAGATGATTACCTTATCCTTGAAACTTGCTGTAGCTTTTGGTAACACACTAAAAGGCTGGTATATCTCTCCTTTATCTGGTCTAGAATACTTATAGACCAGTGGCTTAGTAATAGTGATTGGATAACCATTAAATTCTAATTCAAACTTCACTGTAAATGCAGCTGGAGTTTCCGGTTTTCCAATTAATTCTTGGTTGTTAACCTGATACATTCCTATTTCCCACTTGTCGTTTAACCAATATGGGTTAGTCACTGGGGTGTTATCAGGTATTTGTAAGTCTAATTGAAGTATTTCTTTCTTATTTTCATGAAGGGAAATAGCTTTTATTGTAGAAGGATGGTTGGTTACAGCGACGTTTTTTAGTGTAATATCTGTATCGCTTCTGTTGACGGCTTCTATGTTAACGGTTACTTTACCACCCTGATGCATTGTTGCCTCTGAAGCAGTAGCTTCTAAAAATAAACCACTCACGGAAAGAATTATATCCTCTAACTCTTTTTGTTTTATAGTACGCCAATGATCGTCTTTTACGTTTTTTAGCGCTTTATAGCCTGCTATAAGCTGTGGTAAATGGGTAGAAGGATCCTTAAAATTGAAGTTTTTTTCCAAATCGGTTAAAATTTTCCCTACAGCTTCTCCTCCTTTTACTCTGGACCAACTGGTATTAATACCATCAAAAAGATTTGATTCGTTTTTAGGTAGTTCACCTTTTAGAAGCTCTAAATATTCCATTTCACTTCCGCGGGTGGTCATTCTACCAAAGCCTTGACACAGATGCTGGCTACTTGCAAGGGCCGCAATTTCATTATTAGATAATCCGGTTAAAGGATAATAGGCCCCCACGTCTAAACTGAGCATGTTAGATTTGTCGGACTTTTTAAAATTCTCCTCACTACCGTAGAACCACCAAGAGGTGTTGAAAAACAGTCTTTTGGGTTGCCAAACGGTTGTTATATCTAACTGCTCTGGATAAGCTGATGGATCAGCAGCCATATCAAAAGCCTCTACGCTAAGCATAGCAGACGAGGTATGGTGGCCATGAGTGGTACCTGGAGTGCGGTGATCAAATCGGTTAATGATTACATCAGGTTTAACATTTCGGATAATCCAAATAATATCGCTCAATACCTCTTCCTTGTTCCAGATCTTCAGCGTTTCATTTGGATGTTTAGAATATCCAAAGTCATTTGCTCTTGAAAAGAATTGATTCCCTCCATCAACCCGCCTCGCTGCAAGCAATTCCTGGGTTCTAAGTACACCGAGTAGTTCTCTAAGTTCTGGTCCAATTAAATTTTGGCCGCCATCGCCACGAGTTAAGGAGAGGTAAGAAGTATTGGCTTTAACTTCATTGGCAAGAAATGCAATTAGCTTGGTGTTCTCATCATCGGGATGGGCTGCAACGTATAATGCAGTTCCCAAAAAGTTTATTTTTTGTAGCGCATGATAAATATCTGATGAACTTTGGTATTTGGGAGTTTGAGAAAATATAAGGTTGAACGATAATAATATTCCAGAAAAGAATACCCAAAAAGCGCGCATATGGTGTGGTTTTAGTTGGTTTTTTTTATATATATTATATGGTCGGAGTTAAATTACATAAATTATTCAACATCTATAAATCACTAGAATCATCTATTGATTGCTCGTATGTGGCTGCTAAACCTACTGCCTTTTGGAGCATTAAATTGTTGGGATAAGTAAACAGTTCCCCGTTTTTTCTCCTTAAATGAATATGAAAAGCTCTAATATCTTCAATTATATAAATTTCATTTGGCAATTCTATCTCCTTATCCATAATTTTTATCCTATCCCCAATTTTAAAGGGAAATGAGAAAAACAAGATAATTCCAGCTGTTATATTACTTAAAATGGACCATTGAGCAAAAAGTGCGACTCCTATCACTGCAAAAACAGAGGAGAATACCAGCCCAATTTCCTTAAAGTCTACCCCCCAAATTAGGATTAAGGCTAGAATACCTAAAGCGGTTAGACCTATAGTAGCATATTTTACAATTAAGCGTGTTCTAACTTCGTTAATGTCACTGAGTTTTCCAACCTTTCTGATTGTTTTTGCACCGAAATATTTTAATATCATCAGTGTTAATAAGCATAATACAGTGCCTAACAATTCGTTCTTGTATTCAAGGTAAAATGATTCCATATAATAAACTATAATCCTAAACTATCACGCAAAAATACATCACTATTTTTGTTTTCTTGCCAATATGCTCGCTTTAATGTTTTTATTTTTAAAGCCTTAGAAGTGAGGGTCTTGGAGTCTTTTCCGCTACCACTTTTATAGCTTTCCGTCCAGCTTTCTATACTATAGGGGAAGGAGCTAGAGAAGCTAATAGATAATTCCCTTTCCAAGGTAGGATAATTAATAGTGTATACACTTTTACCACCTGTTATCGTTAAATTGGCATTTGCTTCATAGGGCATTAACTCTTTATGTGCCATACGTAGATATTCTAAAGAGGGGATAATTTTAATTTTTCCAATTGGCAAGTTATTGGGATTGATGCGGATCTTATTCCATAGCTCATTTTCCAAGTGCCCTTTTTCCAATTTATGGTATCGGTCTCCTTCCGATTCAAAGTAGGAATAAGAATTCACTTCAAATTGCGATCTATTATTTAATTGCGTAAAAACCTGTCCACACCATTCCTGTACGGAGGAGGTTAATTTAATAGCATGCTGGTTGTCATAAACAGGGTAGAAGCTGCTATTCATAATAGAGTAGGGGTATATCCCTGTTAAGAAATTTTTGGTGCTGTTTAATTTTAATACTGAAATATGGTCTGCATTAGGGGTGTCTGGCTTTACCTGCTCATCTACCATAAACGGTTCGGTAACAAATATTAAAACGGCTTTACCGTCTCTTATTTCTCCATATTGGGCCTGCTCTAGTTTGTAAGAGGTAATTTCTGCTTTTCCGCTATACCAATAATCCTTAAACTCTTTAGATAAAGATTTTTTCTCAGCCTCAACCATGGTAGGTGCAGTTTTCCTGTTACCCACAAAGCCGTCTTTTACAGAATTAGTCTCTTTTTTACAAGAAGACAATGCCGTTAAAATAAACAGTAAGGTAGCCGGGTAAATGGTTAGAGTGAATTTGAACTTCATAGAGAATGGATTTTCTATAAAAATATTCAAAATTAGCTAAGCCACCATGCTCATTAACGTTTTATAGACTAAATGGGTGGGTAGGCCTACCACATTAGAATAGGAACCTTGGATATCTTCTATGCCTATAAGACCTATCCACTCCTGTATTCCGTACCCCCCTGCTTTATCAAAAGGTTTATAATGATTTACATAATGATGGATTTCTTCTTCCGTTAGTTTTCTAAATTTCACTTTGGTATGATGGGCAACAGTTTCCTGGTGTTTTGGTGTGGTAAAGCATACCGATGTTATTACCTCATGCCAATCATTGGATAGTGTTAGTAGCATCTGCACCGCTTCCGCTTTGTCTTTTGGTTTTGCCAAGGATATTCCTTTATGCCAAACCACGGTGTCCGAAGTAATGAGAATATCTGTTTCTTTAAGTGTATCCGTAAATTGTGCTGCCTTTAAAGCTGCCAAATAACTAGAAATTTGTTCTCCTTGTAGATGAGGGGGGTACACCTCGTCTACAGGAATGGTTTGCACCTTAAAGGGGATTCCCATTTCTTTAAAATACTGTTGCCTTCTGGGAGAGGCAGATGCTAAAATAATGGTATGGTTTTGAAACTTATCCTCTAACATAGCCTTAATCGTTTTTTGCGCTAAAGTTATCGTCCCAATGTCCTCTAACTTTTAAAACTTGTTCTATAACATCCCTAACGCAGCCATCGCCTCCATTCTTATGGGAGATATACTTGGAGACAGCCTTTACCTCAGGTACAGCATTCTGTGGGCAACATGGCAATCCAGCTAATTTTAAGGGTGGAATGTCGGGAATATCATCACCCATATACAATACGTTCTCTGGTTTAATATTGTAGATATCTAGATATTCGTCAAAGGGATCAATTTTATGATGTGCACCCATATGGATGTCTGTAACACCTAGATCCCTTAATCTTACTCTAACCCCTTCATTAGTGCCCCCAGAAATAATGCAGACGTTATACCCTTGCTCTATGGCGACTTTTAGGGCATAGCCATCTTTAACGTTCATAGTTCTTAATAATTCCCCTTCCGAGGTAATCATAATTTTACCATCTGTAAAGACGCCGTCTACATCAAAAATAAAAGTAGTAATATCGTGTAATAATTCCTTATAGCTCATTTCTATATTTTTCACTTATCGATTTGCTTAATAAGGTGTAAATATCCTTATTATTTTTAGTTTTAAGTTGATTTAAATGATTTTCAATCGTACTTCTGTCGTTTCTCCTTGCGGGACCTGTTTGTGCGTTTAGTGGAGTTATGTAGTCTAATTTTTTCACAGTCTCTTTTATTAAAGGGAGTAGAATATGAAAGGGTAAATCATTGTCCTCGCAAATTTCATGGCCAATATGAAAAAGGTGATTGGTAAAATTGTTAACAAAAACTGCTGCTAGGTGGAGAGATTTTCTTTGCTCAGAGGAAACTTCTTGCACATTGTTAGAAATAGAGTTTCCTAATTGCTCTAACAAATTAAGATCGTTCTTATTTTCGGCTTCTATACAAATGGGAACCGACTTAAAATCGATTTTCTTTCCTGCACTAAAACTTTGTAGGGGATAAAACACAGCTCTTCTGTTTATGGGGTCTAGTGCTTTCAAAGGCACACTTCCTGAACAATGGGCTACAATACCTTTTTTACCTCTTAAAGTTTTGGCTACTTCTGGAATGGCATCGTCGCTAACTGCAATTAGATATAAATCTGCATCCTGAATTGTATTGAAATCGTTGCTTACCTCTACTTTGCTCTTAAAATAGGAGAGGTGGTCCTTATTTCGCCCGATTACTTGGAGGATGTTTATTTCATTTTGACCTAAAAAAGTATCAAACAAGTGTTTGGCCACGTTGCCCGATCCTAGAATAATTATTGATATCATAATCAAAAGTAATTAATCCATCAAAATTACATCGCTTTGCGCCAAAAGAAAAATAGGATGCTACAGTTTTATTAAAAAAACAACTTCTATAATATCTTTAAATCTAGGAGGTAGTTTTAGTAGTTAAGGATAAAATTCTTAAAGTGGAACTATATCCAACGGATTAGAAATTATTTAATAATAGAATGAAAAAATTACGATTAGAATAGCGTAATTTTATTTCTATTTTACGAATATGATAATGGGTGTCAATTAACAAAAAATTCACTTATTAAACTTATTAATATATGTATTTTTGGGCTTTTAAATTAAATTATATCTCTCCAGGATGACCGAATTTTTGAAGAAGTTTTTCTTTTCCACTCGATTAATGTCTGTTTTATTTATTGTTTTCGCTATTGCCATGGCTTTCGGGACTTTTATCGAGAGTTGGTATAGTACAGATACCGCACGTATTTGGATCTATAATGCTACTTGGTTTGAAGCGATAATGGTATTTTTTGTTATTAATTTTATTGGTAATATTTCTCGGTATAGATTGTTGAGAAAAGAAAAATGGGCAGTTTTAATGATGCACCTTTCTTGGATATTAATTATAGTAGGTGCATTCGTTACCCGTTACATTAGTTTTGAAGGGATGATGCCTATAAGGGAAGGGGAGACCGAAAATGTATTCTTTTCTGATAAAACGTATTTAACAGTTTATGTGGATGGAGATATTGACCAAGAGCGTAAAAGAAAAATATTGGAAGACGATATTTTGGTAACCGCTCAGGCAATGAAGTCTAACTTACCTTGGCATTCCGATTTTAACGGTCAACCTTTTACTATTTCCTATGTAGATTTTATAGAAGGAGCTAAGGAAGGGTTGATAGAAGATCCTAATGGAAAAGAATTCTTAAAAATAGTGGAGTCTGGAGAAGGGGAGAGACATGATCACTATTTGGAGAATGGAGAAGTAGCTAGTATTCATAACGTGCTTTTTGCACTGAACAAGCCTACTCCTGGAGCAATTAATATTACTACGGTTGATGGTGAATTTATGTTAGAATCGCCTTTTGAAGGTCAGTTTATGCGAATGGCCGATCAGATGGAAGGTGAGGTCGTAAAAGATAGCTTGCAGAAATTTCAGCTTAGATCATTATACAACATGGCGGGAATGCAATTTGTTATTCCGGAACCATTGGTGAAAGGAGAGTATGGGATAGTAGAAATACCTAAAGAAGATAGAACTGAGAACGATTTAGATGCCTTAGTTTTAGATATAACGAGCAATGGAGAAACCGTCCGTAAAAAACTATTAGGAAGCAAAGGAATGTCTAATTTCTCTGGTGGTTTTAATGTAGGTGGATTAGAATTTAACATGAGTTATGGCTCTAAGGTATATACCTTGCCATTTGCCATAAAATTAAACGATTTTATAGCCGAAAGATATCCAGGAACAGAAAATAGCTACTCTTCTTTTATGAGTAAGGTAACGGTACAGGACGATCGACCATTTGATTATGATATTTATATGAATCATATTTTGGACCATAGGGGATATCGCTTTTTCCAAGCTAGTTTTCATCCTGATGAAAAAGGAACAGTATTGTCTGTAAATCATGACTTTTGGGGAACGTGGATAACTTATATAGGGTACTTTTTATTATACACAGGCCTAATGGGGATTATGTTTTTTGGAAAAACTAGATTTAAAGATCTAGGGGTTTCTTTAGAAAAGTTAAAAAAGAAACAGGCAAAAATGGCAACCTTGCTTATGTTGGGGGCCGGATTAACCATGACGGCACAAGATCCTGATGCCACAACAGTTCACGCTCATAAAAATACCCCAACTGCAGAACAAATAGATTCTCTACTTCATGCCATAACCCCTTCAAAAGAGCATGCAGCAAAATTTGCCGAATTAGTGATTCAAGATGCGGGTGGTCGTATGAAACCTATCAATACCTTTTCGTCTGAATTATTGAGAAAACTAAGCCTTAAGGATAAATATACCGACTTTAATTCGGATCAAGTATTCCTTTCTATGATGTTAAATGCGCCAGCATGGTATAATGCGGAGTTTATTGCATTAGATAAAAAGGGGCAAAATGATAGTCTTAGAAATATTATAGGGGTACCTCACGATAAAAAGTATGTAAAGGCAACCGATTTTTTTGATGCGCAAGGTCAGTACAAATTATCACCTTACCTTAAAGATGCCTATAGTACTAATACCCCAAACCAGTTTCAGAAAGACTTTAAGAGTATAGATGAGCGATTAATATTATTAAATAGGGCCTTAGGTGGTGAGATCGTAAAGATATTCCCCTTGTTAAATGATGAGAATAATAAGTGGATTTCCGCTGTAGAATATAGAGGTGGACAGTATCAGGTATCCGATTCCCTATATTCTAACTTTATAAAAAATGCTGTTCCATTTTACTTAATGAGCTTAGAGAAGGCCGTGCAAACGGGAGATTACTCTGAGGCTGATAAATTATTGGCGGCCTTTAAACAAAATCAAGTAAATCATGGTAGTGAAGTACTACCGAGTACGAATAAGATAAAAGCTGAAGTTTTCTATAATAAGGCAGATATCTATAACAGGTTATACAAGTACTATGCCTTAACAGGCTTATTAATGTTTACCCTTTTAGTCTTTCAGATTATAAAAGATAGAAAAGCGCTTCGTTTTAGTATTAAATCAATAAAGGTATTAATCTACCTATTCTTTATTGTGCATACTCTCGGCTTAGCGCTACGTTGGTATATTTCTGGACATGCTCCATGGAGTGACGCTTATGAAAGTATTCTTTATGTTTCTTGGGCTACTCTGGGGATGGGACTATTGTTCGCTAAAAAGAGCGATATGACTGTTGCTGCTTCTACCTTTGTAACCTCTATGTTATTATTTGTAGCACACCAAAGCTGGGTAGATCCGTCTATATCTAATTTACAGCCTGTATTAGATAGCTATTGGTTAATGGTGCACGTATCTATTATTGTAGGTAGTTATGGACCCTTAACCGTGGGTATGATACTAGGTGTAGTTTGTCTTATCCTAATGGTTCTTACTAATGAAAAGAACAAGGAGAAAATGAAGTTAAATATTCAGGAACTTACTATAATCAACGAACTTTCCCTTACTGTAGGATTAGCAATGTTGACCATAGGTAATTTCTTGGGTGGGCAATGGGCTAATGAGAGTTGGGGTCGTTACTGGGGATGGGACCCAAAAGAAACTTGGGCATTAATATCTATTATGATTTATGCTTTTGTTCTACATGTTAGACTTGTTCCCGGATTAAGAGGTAATTGGACCTATAACTTTTTAACTGTTATTGCTTTTGCAAGTATAATGATGACCTATTTTGGAGTGAACTTCTATTTAGTAGGCTTGCATAGTTACGCTAGTGGAGCTCAAGTGATTACGCCGAGTTTTATTTACTATACTGTCTTTGGAGTGTTTGTTCTAGGGGGGATAAGTTATTGGCGTTATAAGAAGTATTACGTTAAATAATATATTTAACTGATCTTTTATAGAAAATAATGAAGCCTAATAACGTACTAGTGCTAAGTTGTTGTTTTATGCCTTAGCTATAGTAAGTTTTGTCATACAACAACTGACTCTTATTTTCTTATGAGAATAGGAAATCTGTTTAGATATGTGTCCATGCATTTTTTGTAACTTTAACGGCTATAGTCCGTTTTAACAAAAGAAGATAACATGGATCAACATAAGAAAGGTTTAAACACAGTTTGTACCCACACTGGGGAATTGGAAGATAAGACGTATAAAGGAGCTGTTTCCCCTCTGTATATGTCTACATCTTACGCATTTGAAAATGTAGATGTAAAACGTTACCCTAGATATTTTAACACACCCAATCAAGTAGGGTTGGCAAAAAAAATTGCAGCCTTGGAAAAGGCGGAAGCTGCCTTAATTTTCGGTAGTGGAATGGCTGCAATTAGTACTTCTCTTCTTGCCTTCCTTAGGGCTGGTGATCACATTGTTCTCCAAAAAACCTTATATGGTGGGACTTATAACCTAGTTACGGAAGAATTTGAAAAATTCGGTATTTCCTATTCTTTTACAGATGGATTAAAAGCAGTGGACTTTGAGGATAAAATTCAAGATAACACTAAAGTAATCTATTTAGAAACACCGTCTAATCCCTTATTATCGATTACCGATCTTAAGGCGGTAGCTAACATCTGTAAAAAACATGGAATTGTTTCGATGATAGATAACACTTTTGCAAGTCCAGTAAATCAGAATCCATTAGATTTTGGCATTGATGTAACAATACACAGTGCTACTAAATATATGGGCGGACATTCGGATATCTGTGCAGGTGCTGTTGCCTCTTCAGAGAAAAATATGCAGCGAATATTTCATTTGGCCAAGAATTTAGGGGGTAGTCTTAGTGATTATACCGTGTGGTTATTAGAAAGGAGTATTAAAACTATGGGTATTAGGGTAAGGGCGCAGAACGAGAATGCACAGCGGATGGCTCAATATTTATTAGAGCATAATGATATTGAAGCTGTTTACTATCCTGGTTTGCCTTCTCATCCAGATCATGAGATTGCAAAATCGCAGATGAAAGGTTTTGGCGGTATGCTTTCCTTTGAATTAGTGCCAGATTTAAGTGCTTCGGAATTTCAAAAATCTTTAAAATTAATTAAGCCGTCAATGAGTCTTGCCGGAGTAGAAAGCACTACGCTTACGCCAGCACTCACCTCGCACTCCTTACTTAGTGCTGAGGAGCGAAAAAGACAAGGAATTGCAGATGGATTAATTCGTTTTTCCGTAGGAATTGAAGAAACTGAAGATCTTATACAAGATATAGAGCAAGCCTTGAAAAAGGTAAAGCAAAAACAGTAGGTTTAAAATTTCTAAAAGCGAATAATTATTAGAATAACAATTTAAAGCTAGATTGAATTTGGTTTTTCTAGATATTAAACAATAACATTAATTAATGAAATTAGATATTTTAGTGTTCGGAGCACATCCGGATGATGCAGAATTAGGTGCTGGTGCTACTATAGCCAAAGAAATAGCAAACGGTAAGAAAGTTGGAATCATAGATTTAACGCGAGGCGAACTTGGTACGCGTGGTTCTGCGGAAATTAGAGATAGAGAAGCAGCAGAAGCCGCAAAAATATTAGGAGCTAGCGTACGTGAGAATTTGGGGTTTGCCGATGGCTTTTTTGTTAATGATAAGGAACATCAGCTACAGGTTATTAAAATGATTCGTAAATATCAACCAAATACTGTTTTGTGTAATGCAATAGATGATCGCCATATAGATCATGCCAAAGGCAGTAAATTGGTGAGCGATGCTTGTTTTTTAAGTGGATTGGTAAAAATTGAGACAACCTTAGAAGGGGAAAAGGAGTTGCAAGCAGCATGGAGGCCTAAGGTGGTATATCATTATATTCAATGGAAAAACCTGAATCCCGATTTTATTGTGGATGTTTCAGGGTTTATGGATGTGAAGACTCAAGCAATTATGGCTTATAGTTCTCAGTTTTACGACCCGAAAAGCAAAGAGCCAGAAACTCCTATAAGTAGCAAGAATTTTACAGAAAGTGTAAATTATAGAGCAAAAGACCTAGGGCGTCTTGTAGGTGTGGAATATGGAGAAGGTTTTACGGTAGAAAGACATATAGCTGTAAAAGACTTGGATGGCCTAATTTAAGCAGACTTTTTAGATTGGATTTTTCCGTTAGGAACAGTAAAATAAAATATGGAGCCTTTGTTTACTTCACTTTGTATCCACAAGGTTCCGCCATTATTTGCTAACATTTCTTTACATAGTGCTAGCCCCAAGCCAGTTCCTTTTTCGTTATTGGTGCCATAGGTAGTAAAATTGGAGTTTTCTTGGAGAATTTTCTCTTGGATATTAGGTGGTATACCTTGGCCTGTATCTTTTATAAATACCTCTATATGATCATTCTTTTCCGTAGCACCAATGGTTATGCACCCCTTGTTTGGAGTGAATTTGATGGCATTGCTAAGTAAATTGCGCAATACAATATTTAATTGGTTTTTATCTGCTCTAATGTAGATGTTATCGGGTACTAAGTTTTCTACTGTAATCATTTTAGTATTTGCAAGTTCATTCAAGAGGTCTATATTGCCCTGCACAATATTGAACAATAATATATTAGAAGGAATTGTGATTGATGCCTTCATTTGTGACCTACCCCAATTAAGGAGGTTGTTTAACGTAAAGGAAATATTATTTACATCAGTTTTTAATTTGGGGAGAAACGAATTAAACTCCTCTATATTCATGTCACCGCTTTTAAACATCCTCAATACGTTTTCTAGCGCACCAATAGGCCCTCTTAGGTCGTGAGCAATAATGGAGAAAAGCTTATCTTTTGTTTCATTTGATGCTTGTAGGTCTAACTTTCTTTGTTCTAAATTATCTTTCTGTTTCTTTAATTCTTGTATTAATCTTTTTTGAGTTTTTTCGGCCCAAAAAATGATAATTGCGACAATGGCTAATATTAGAATTGCTGCCAATGAAAGGTATATGTAGAATTTCTGTTTGGCCAATGCCTTTTTATTCTCTTCAATAAGTTCTTCTTTCTGATTTTTATAGGCAATTTCCGTTTTTAAAATATTTAGGCTATTTCTATTCTCATCCCTAGACAAGCTATCGGATATTGTTTTGTAAATCTCATGGTATTTTAGGGCGGTGACATAGTCATTATTATTCTTATAAATCTTATACAGGGTACGTGATCCATCCATGATTCCCTCCATAGATTTTATTTTCTTAGAAATATCATAAGATTTTAAGGCAAGATCTAACGCCAAACTATCATTTTTAAGGGCAAAATGTGCTTCGGCCATGCCATTATAAATGTCAATTACGCCTCTTTCATCCTGAAAATCTTTATGTAATAAATCGCTTTCTCCGTACCAATATAATGCTAGGGAATATTTTTTCTGCAACAAGTATATTCTGCCTTTAACCATATAAGCATGTGCAAGCCATTCCCATATTTTATTTTTTTTGAAGATATCAATACTCTTGTCAATACTTATATGAGCATCTTTAAAATTACGCATCTCCGAATAGGTGTATGCTAAATTGCTTAAAGTTTGGGCAGAGGTGATGTTATCACCAATTTTTTTATTAATATTCTTTACCTTTTCAAAAAAGTATATGGCATGTTCAAAGTCTTTTTGGGAAGCGTATAAATTAGCAATGTTTTCGTTGAGAATAGATTCCATCGTTTGGTCACCCTCCTTTTCTGCTAATTCTAAATTTTCCAAATATCCTTTTAAGGCTAAAGCATAATTACCGGTATACATATGTTCCGATGCCAAATTATTACCTATACTTATGATTAATTCGGTGTTGTTAAGGGTTTTAGCTAGTACTAAAGCTTGATTATAGAAATCAACAGCCTCCTTATGACCTCCTTTATCAGAATAATAGTCGCCTATATTCATTAGAGCCCTACTTTCCTCTTCCTTGTTGTCTGTTTCTTTACTTAATAAATGCGCTTCTTTGGAAACTATTAAAAGGCTATCGGAATTTACAAATCGCAATGCGCTTCCTAAATCATTTAAAAGCGCTATATAGGAGTTTTTCTCATTATATGCTTTCTCCCCTTTTTTTATTTCATTAATCTCAATTTTTATTTCTTCAACAAGTTTTTCCTGGGCAGAAATAGAGTGACAAAAAAGATATAGAATTAGAGTAAAGGCAATGAGCTTTAAGTTTTGCCAATTATTTAAATAGTAGGTTGGTTGGTTTAGCATTTATAGAAAATCACTACAATTCAGGGTAAATCTATTATCCTTCTTATAATATATATAAAAATTGTTGTGAATTTATGTTTTATAGTTGTTTTAGCATAATAAAGCGTTTATTAATCGATGATTAACATCTAATTTGTTAGTAATAAGTAATGAAGAAGAGATTAATTAATTTATTAAAAAATAAGAGTGATTTTATTTTGTCTAATGAAACAAAAAAATTATCTTTGCCATCGCTTACAAATGGTGGTTGTAGCTCAGCTGGTTAGAGCGCTGGATTGTGGTTCCAGAGGTCGCCGGTTCGAACCCGGTCTTCCACCCAAAAATACAAGCCTTATCTTTATTGGTAAGGCTTTTTTTGTGGGTTTAAGTGTGGTGAGAATTTGTAGTTAATGGGGATCAAGTCCAACTACCGAGTTAAAACGGATCAAGTCAAAAAGTTGTGGGATTAAGGATTTAAGCAAAAATAGTTGTCAGCCTATATAAGAAGAATTCTACGTTCCTGACACCCCTGAACTGTGCCCTAAATGCTTTTATCTTGGCATTGAATGATTCTGCCGAGGCGTTGGTGCTTCTGTTGTCAAAGTAGTTCAGGATATTTTGATAATGGATCGACATTGTCCTGGATATGGTGCTGAAGCTTTTGAAGCTGGCCTGCCTCACTTTTTCGTCCCATTTCGCTAATCTTATGAGTGCCGAGGTTTTGTCTTTTGTATTGTTGAATATCCAAGATAGATTCTGGCATAAATTATATGCTTTCTCT
>NZ_AUKX01000046.1 GCF_000424985.1 Arenibacter latericius DSM 15913 | reverse complement strand
ATCATTAGCATCCTCATATCCCTGCATCAGCATAAATACGCGTTGCTTTAAAAGTTTCTCTATCGTATGGGTGACTAAGATGGGATTGCGACTATCTGGAATAAATTGACTGAAATACCTGATTAACTTGTGTTCCCGCTCTATTTTCTCCAGTAAAACCAGAGAACCATCAGAACTTATTTCTTCTGCAGAAAAATCTACGGAAATTGATTTTTTACCTCGGTAGAAAACTGTATTTTTAGTACTCAAAATTGGGTGATTTTAGTGTTAGTAAAGATGCCTGTAAGCTCTTTAAATATAACACTTTACACCCAATTTTACTATATACCCATGAATTATCCGGGCTAACTCTTGAAGATCGTAAAAAACTAAGTTACTTAGGTTGGCAAGATTGGTTTCGGTTGGTATATTTTCTGGTAAGTTAATGGTGATAGTGCCATCGGAATCAATAGAACCAACTTTTAGGGTTTTGGGGACTGTTTTATTATGTCTTAACCTGTATTCCATGACTACCTCTGCCGGACCGTGCTTCCAATTTTCAAAAGTATTATTTTTACTCATTGTAGTATTTTTCCAATACCAATCGTCTTGATGGTTCGTGGTTTTTTTATTGCTGATTATTGTTTTATTTGCTTTTTCCGAAGTGGTTCTTGAAGCGCTGGTCGGCAATGTTTGGGATTGGTCCTTACAACCAATAATAACAATCAGAGGCAATAATATGGCGTGGCATATGGTTGTTTTCATAAATTCTTTAATTCAATTAGATTCAGTTCCCGAACGATTTTATCTAAAGATTCCTTATCAATTTCATTGGTTTTTATATCTACCGCAAATCGTTCTCCATAAAAAAGTGATAGGTTATATGAGTTGGCTCCCTTATTATAGCTTTCTTTTACTTTTATCCCGCTTATCATCCTAGTTTTAGAATACCCCCAATCGTTTGTTGTATCATAATCCATCTTGCTAGACATACGGTACGGCCCTACACCGCCAGCTCCTTTTTCACCTGCACCATCAATCACCATCACTCGTATTCGCTTGTTGCCAATATGGTAGGTGCCCCCACAAGAACCCATTTCGGGAATTATATTAAACTTGGATGAAGTGAGTGGCAGATTAAGCAAAGTATCAGGGAGCCAAGATTTAAATTGCTCTTTGGAAAGGGGGTCTTTATCCCGTAGGAGTGCCATATTCTCTTGCATCCCAGCAGCCTCTTTGGCTACGCTTTTGCTGTTTTTTATAATTTGGGACGAATCTTCAATTTCCTTTTTAAGTTTTTTTCCATTTTCTGCACAAGAAGTACCTAGAACTCCTATAAGTAGAAGGATAATCAAATGTTTAAAATGTTTCATGCTTGATAGGCTTATAGATTTATAATCACGGATTATTATTGTGAAAGCTAGTCTTTCCGCTTTTTAAGAATAGACCATTTTTCTTTTTTTCTTTTACTTTTTACCTTTCTTTGTTTTTCTATTTCTTCCTGACTTTTAGTTTTTCTATTTGCCGCTTCCTTTCTTAGTTTTTCGATTTCTTCCTGAGCTTCAGCTTTTCTAATGGCTTCTTTTTCATCTCTCTCATCTTTTTCCATTTTCCTCCATAAACCTTCTTCCAATGCTTCCTTTTTCTTTTTCTTTGGGTTTCTTTTGCGATTAAAAAAGATTGCTTCTTCAAAGGTCATGGCAGGTGGTAAGTTTACCGTCAGGTCCCTATCATAATTAAAGTTTACAGTGCCTTCATTTTTGGAATTGATAAATAGGAGCCGATCGTAGGGATCAAATACCATAGACTTCCCTTTCTCCTTGCCAGAGGCAACGGTAAGTTTTATGCAGGCATCTGGTAAGTTGTAGCAGGGAACTGTGGTCTCCGTTACATTAAATTTGTTTTTGATAATATCTGGCGAGTACATCAAGGCCCAATGTATGAAAACGGGGAACCCTACCATTTTGGTTTGCTGCTCTGTTAAGAGTAAGTTTAATGCATCACCTATTTTTTGCTTACTAGTTAATAAAGCTTGTTTAAGAGTGGGATGTTTTAAATTTATCAGTTTTGCAAGATCTGCATAGGTTTCAGCGTTTTCCTTTTCATAAGTTTCTGTATCTATTTCATAAAGATCTTTTAAGACGTTTATCGCTAATTCCTTTACATTTGTTTTAACGTAAAAATTCGGATAATCAGGGTCGTCAAAAGGCGTGTACCAATACCCTTCTTTATCTGTATATTGATATACATCCTCACCTTTATCGCCTTTGCCAAGCATAGAAAGTGCTTTGTTATCCCAATCAAATTCGGCGTACATAGCTTTTTTCAACTTAACTTTTTTACTGGTAATACTAGGAGAAGGATTAATGCCTAATAGAGCATTTAATACGCCGGGAGGTTTATAGGCAGGATCAGCGTTCATCACCATACTAATATCATTTGTGCGAAGCATAAATATTCTAAATTTTTTTCGTGCTTCTTGCTCAAAAGAATTGCTGGCAGCTGGCTTATTAAATGTTTCGTTTAAGGTGGCCTGAACACCTTCAAGAAAGCCCACTTTATCCCCCTGTGCCTGTATGGAACCATAAAAGCTTATAATAAGACCTAGTGTGAGTAAGTTGATTTTTGTGATCATCTATTTTTATTTATTGGTGATATTCAGTAGTTTTAAATACCAAGGTATTAGGCTGTAACTGGGTGAATTTAATATGGAAGTTATCCTCAGGGTTTAGAGCTGAGGTGAATGAGCTCTCCATAAGCATGGTGTTTTTTGTGAAGGGCGAGTTTGTTTCTTCTGCATATTGGGAAAACAGGGAACTAAACATAGTTGCTGGCGCTTCATTAGTCACCCAAATATTGGTTATCCCTGCATCGGTAGCAATTTCATAGCCTTCACAGGTATAGCCTAAGTGGGGTTTAGTCCCTATTGGTTTCACCTCCCTATTGGGTGAATCTCTATAGGCTGCCACCATCTTGGCCTTTGTAAAAAGGTCCATCTTCTTGCGTGCTTTTTTTTTTGAGTTGCCTATTTCAAAAAAGGACACTTCTATATATCTTTGGTTATCATACACCACATGCACCGTAATGCTATCCACTAGTTGTTTTTTAGCAAAGTACATTTCATTGGGTTGTAGGTAATATTCAATATTGCTAGTGCCTTGACTAGTGGTAAGCTGCATGGTGGTTTGATACGAAAATTGGTAATTGGTTGGTAGTTCTATATTGTTATCTGGTGGCATGGATAAGGAATCTACCATGTTGTTTGCGGCCAACGTATCGCTTTTTGAACTTTGATTATCTATACCCAAAATTTTATTTGCCACCTTATCTTTCCATTTTTTTAATATTTGAGCTTCAGTAGGTCCGCTCATTAAAAGACACATAAGTATTAGCATGGTGTATTTAGACTTCATTGTGGCTGTTTTTTATGGCGTTGATTTTTTAATTCTGATCTAATCCCAGGTTAAACAAACTTTCTCCAGGCATTTTCACTTCTGTGGAAGGCGGAATCCGTACCTCACAAGGTTCATAATAGTATTTTAACTTCCCGGCACCAGTACCTTGTTCACCATTAATATCTACATAGATCTCAGCTAGTTGGTCGTTGGCATTAAATAATACATAGCTGCCAGAATAACCCGCAGCATTGATGTCGAATTTGGTACAGCTAGATTCTCCGCAATTGACGGTGCTTTTGGAATAGTTATCCGTTTCAAAATCTTCGGATTTATAGATAAAAGCAAATTCCACCACATTAAAAGAATTTAGTCTCAAACCTTTCTCATTAAAATCCTCCAAAGCCTCGTAAAAGGGTTCTGGTGGTAATTTGTAGGATTCCACCAATTGGGTGGGAATCATCATGGACATGGCGCCAGATTTTAGGAAGCCAGATTTCTCATAACGCTCATTTTTCACATTGAAGGAGTAGGTATACCCTTCACTATCAAAATACATGGGCTCCTTTTCTTCCTTATAAAATTCGTTCCGCGCAGCCAACTCATCCGCATCAAAATAAAAGGTCTGAGATTTAGCACCTTCCTGATACATTTCTACTATTATATCAGTAGTGTAAAATTGACGCTTAACTTCTGTATTAATTAACAAAGCGGGATTTACAGATTCCCCGCTATACTTTATTTGTCTTCCATTGTTAGGGGTGTTTTTCTCGGTCTCACCAATGGTCTGAGAGTCATCTTCCTTGCCAATTAAAATGGAATCTATGGCCCTATCCGTAGTTTTGGATACTTCCCGATCTGCCCTATTAAGAATGGTCCTTTCTGCGGCATGCTCGGCCCTCTTCATTAATTTCTTCAGGATTTGCGCGTCCACAGTAACAGCTGTGAGTAGACAAAGAATGGTTATTATAAGTTGTGTTGATTTCATTGTTATCTGACTTTAGATATGATTGATGCGATTGTTTTACTTATTATCAAGAAACGATGAGGGGCTATAGGGGGGGATTGGGATGCACTTTTGGTGCAGCGTGTAATACTGGCCTTTTTATTGAGTCATTCTAAAAGTTTAATCTTTCCGGTTATAGTCTTAAAGATGGATTATCAAGAGATTAACAGGTTCTAATAAAAACTGGAAAGTCTTGATTTCCATAATAGTTTCCACCAACTTTTATTATCTTTAAAAATAGGTTTTAACGTGATTAATTCATTGTATAAAACGGACATGTAGGTTTTAAATATAATTTGACACCACTGTGGTTAAGGATTTTGCGAAGAAATTAGACTATGATACTCCAGCGGAATTGCAAAACAGTGTCCTAGGGATTATTGTTGGCAAGTCTTATAAACCTGTGACCTTAACTGGTCAGCCTATGTATGCCACTGGATTTCCACTTTTGGTATTTTCACAAGGAGTTATTCCGCAGTTTCAGATTAACGATAAAGAATTAATACCAGAATCTCCCCTAAATATAGCGGGACAGATATACAATGCTTCCGTGACCTTTAGTTCCGACGGTATAATGGATAATTTGGGCCTAGTCCTTTACCCAACTGCTATCTATTATCTATTCCATAAACCAGGCTCGTATTATTTAAATAGGTGGAAAGACCTTGTGTCGGAATCCCCAATAGATGGTAGACTGTTATATAAAAAATTGATCAATAATAGTGACCAGGAACATCGTATTCTCCTATTGCTGGACTATCTAAAGGGACTTAACAAAAACCGATTGGAACCAATAGATTGGTTAGATAGGGCAATTGCCAGTATTTTACAAAGTAATGGAATAATTCAGCAATCAATATTAGCGGAACAGGCAGGTGTTAGTATGCGTCACTTTAGAAGGGTTTTTAAAAATATAATAGGTATGCCTCCAAAATATTACTGTAAGGTAATTCAAATCAATACGGTTTTTCACCTTATGAATTCTTCGGCATCTGATAAACTTCATCATTTGGCTTTGGATTGTGGATATTACGACCAAGCCCACTTTATTAAGGATTTTAATAAGTTTATTGGAGCCAGTCCAGAAAACTTTCTAAATGGACATCATGCCTATGTAAAATCGTATTTGGGCAGAAGTAGTAAGTCCCCCTGAATTGGAATTTGGTGTTCTAATATAAATTTTTCAGTGCATTTAGAATTGAGGCTAACTAATTTAAAAAAGAGGGGAAGTCAATGTTTAATCTCAGCATGGGTTTTCTAAGCAGGGTTTATTCTAAAAATAGTCTATTAGTTAAATACATTTCAGGATTTACCAATAACATTTCTAGAATAACCTCCTACTATTAATAACCTAGAATTTAACTGTCACCTTACCTCTAAGATAAAAGGGGTTGCCAGGGGTAAAGTGTATTTCTTCTACAGGAGTTATCTCGTTTTGTAACCTACTTTCGGTAGCAAATTGCGTTTCGTTCCATTCCGTATCAAATAGATTCTCTATAATTAAACCAAAGGTCCAATTTTTAAACGCGTAATTGAGATTCATATCTGTTACGGTATATCCCTTAGCTACAATGGAATTATCCTCATTGGCGGGCCTATTTTTTATCAGCCTATAATTGATGCCTCCCGAGAAATTACCTAAATCCCGAAAAGAAACTCCTCCCGAGGAGGTTAAGTCTGGGGATAGGGGGATATAATCGGACCCTTTTGGCTCTTCCGTACTTCTGGCATAAGTGTAATTGATACCCCCGTAGAAGTAAAGCCAATCTGCAAATTGATAACGAAGGCCAAAATCTACTCCCATGCGTTTTGTTTTCCCGCTGGGTTCCACAATTCCGGCATCGCCAACATATACAAATTCTTGCTCCAAAAAGAGTGTCCAAAATGCTACATTCAGCATTAATTTGTCCAACGGTTTTACAATTGCACCTAAATCTGCCGAATAGGCCGCCGGGAGTATTTCTTTCCCATTATTGGCCGTTACTACTCTAGTATCATTGGAATGAAACCCTATACCTGTTTTCCCAAAAAACTGTACGTTTTTAGAGGGGGCATAGATAATGTTAAGTTTAGGTCCTATAAAAAACTTGTTCTCACTTTTATTATCATAGGTTTCAGATAGAAGGTTCTCATAATCAAATTTAAAATAATCTATCCTAAGGCCAGGGTTTATAGTCCATTTGTTCCTTTTATAATTGAGGTTAAAAAAACCGTAGCCGTTTAGCTCATCTATATTTCCATAGGCCAAACGCTCCAATAGTTCTTGTCTGTTTTTAGTTCTGGAAAGCTGCACCTTATTTACATCGTCATATCTAAAACCAATTCCCATATCGTACTTTAGTTGGGAATCATGGTCACCTATGTGCACAGAATGGGCATATTTGGTCTCTGTCCCGATTATGGTCCTGTTTTCTTTTTGTCTTATTTGATCACCGTTAATGGGATCTTCCAAAAAAAATGTAAAATTGGAAAACAGTTCAAAATCGTATTTGGATACGTATGCCTTTGTGGTTAGGAAAGAATGTTCGTCCATCAATTTTTTATGGTTTATTAAGAAGTTAGACCTGCTAGTATTACCTCCTTCGGTATCGTCAATTGCACCATACCTATCTATAATTCCTTGGTCAATGGCACGTTGCGGAATTTGTCCAGAAGCGTCCCATTTACTCTGAAAGTGTGATACCGTAAGGCTTAGTTCTTGATTCTCCCGATTGTTGTAATTATAGCGCCCCATTATATTGATGCGATTAAAATTTTGAGGGGAATCAAAGGCACCATCCGAAAGCACTAGCTCCGATGCCACATAGCCATTACTAAAATCGCCTTCCGTAATCTTGAACATACCTATGGTGCGGATGGTATTGAACATACCGGCCTCCAATGAAAACAGATTGTCCGTTATTTTATCTTTTGTCTTAATATCCACATATCCTGCCGTATTAAAATTGCCTTTCTCGGCATAATAAGCTCCTTTCCCAAAATCTATATTACCTATGGTTTCGGGAATTATAAAATGCATATCGGCATAGCCTTGCCCATGGGCATGGGAAACCATGTTTACGGGAAGCCCATCTACATTTATGCTGATATCGGTTCCGTGATCAATGTCAAACCCCCTTAGGAATATCTGTTCTG
Source organism: Arenibacter latericius DSM 15913 (assembly GCF_000424985.1). Taxonomy (GTDB): domain Bacteria; phylum Bacteroidota; class Bacteroidia; order Flavobacteriales; family Flavobacteriaceae; genus Arenibacter; species Arenibacter latericius. The sequence continues at coordinate 31,827 of NZ_AUKX01000046.1, read as the reverse complement.
CCTTACCGCCACCAGCGTGTTGACCAATGATAAGGCCCGGAATTTTTTGTAATATTTCCTGTGATGATTTAACGGGATTGGCCATGACATCTATATAGACGAACTGACTCAAGGCATTTACTTTGGAGACCAGAATTACTTGGTCTAAAGATACCGCAGCTTCTTTAAGGATTACTTTAATGGTTCCATCTAGCTGGTCTTCCGATATGGTGAAATGGTAGTTTTGATAACCAAGACTGTAAAAATAAATGATATCCCCAACGGAAATATCATCTAGTTCAAAATATCCCGAAACATTGGAATAGGTATACCCGCCGGTAGTCTTGTTATAAACCCCTACTCCGTCTAAAGGTACTTGGTCTTCGGAAAGTATTGACCCATTTAGATCGTGTGCCTTTAAACCTTCAAATAGCATAAGGGCTACGAAAAATAGTATATAATTTCTCATGGTTTGTATTTTATATTATGGAATTTTGGCATCCACGGATGCCCCCATCATTGACAGGGATTTTCAAGCTTTTGCTCTCTTGTAGCCATTGGGAAGGTGGGAATGATACCGATTACACCCAAGTAAAATTTATCCTTGGTTATAATCAAGAGTTGTCCCAGGAGAACACTATGGGAATGGTTTGTTTATAGAAATATTGTAAACATCTACATTACCCATACTTTTGGGAACTAAATGGTGCCAATTGGGAAGTGCTATAAGCAATCGATATGTCCTGCAAAAAAAACGTGACAAGGATTAGGAAAGCCTAAGAATATTGGCTTAGGAAAATAAAGGAGGTTTTATCAATTTCGTTACAAACCCCTTTTTGCTGTTTTTGCTAATCATATTATAGTTGTCATTAGTCTCAACTATAAAAAATCTGGATTTTAATACTCCCGAATAGGGTGGAAGTATGCATAGCTTTATGGTGAATATAAACAAATCTTGAGATTGTTTGTTATCTTCCAGTGTGCTAAACAACAAACTTACCATTTCTAGGATTGCATGATCATGGGAAAATTCTTCTGTAACTGTGTCGTGATTTCTGTGTATCTTATGATAATTAGACAAGTTGGAGTGGGGGATGAGGTAATTAGGCAACTCTAGCTGGTGAGAAAAGGAATGGAAAACAGGAAGGAAATGTTGGCGGACTGGGTTCAGTAAATAGCAAAGCCCCATAATAATGGCTAGGTATTTAAAGATGAATGGCTTCAAGCCTTTTTTAAACCCAATTAACATGCTATTCTTCCATAAGAGTTAATAATGTTTCTTCTATATATTTGGCATATTCTGCAATGGTGGGGAGCTCAAATATTTTGTTCAGAGGGAAATTCATTTCAACTTCCTCATTTATTCTCGCCGTAACCCTAATAGCTGCTAAGGAATGACCTCCCAAGGCGATAAAATCGTCCTGAGACCCTACTTGCTTTAAATTTAGGACCTCTCTCCAAATTCCCGCTAAAAGTTCTTCTATTTCCCCTTCGGGGGCAATATATGGGACATCCATTTCTAACTGCGAGCTGTTAAGTTCTCTAAGTACACGTTTATCTACTTTCCCATTGCCGGTCAAAGGCAGCTCTTTCATATACTTAAAATGTGTGGGCACCATATAATCTGGTAATTCATTCATCAAATGAGTAGATAACTCCTTGGATCCTAATATTTGATCTCCGGAATAATAGGCCATTAACCGTTTTTTACCCATTTCACTTTCATTGGGCTCCTGGTAACCAATTTCATCCATGATCCGTTTTACTGTGGTTTCATCTATATATTCATTGATTTCCTCTAAGGTTTCTGTTCTCGTTTTATGGCCCATTCTCACGTCCCAGCTATAGGGAAAGGAATAGTTGCTATATCCCTTCTGCTTTTTATGCACATAGATGCCTACTTGGTTGATAAGGCAGTTTGTAGAGCGACCTGTGTCAGTAGGTCTTACCCATCCTACTTTTTCCTTAAGGAAGACGAGCATTTCTTCTAAGCTTACATCGCTATACCTATAGTAGTCCACGAACTGAACTTTTTCAAAAGTCTCATTTTTACTAAACACGTCAACATCCAATAAATATTTAACGGCATCCTCTTCCTGGTGGTAAAGTTTTCTGGCTTCTAAAATAGTGCGATCTATAGTGGCAACATCTACATTTTTGTCCCAAAATAGCTCTTCTGTCAAGCGAGTTTCAAAAAATTGTCCACGTGAAAGTCCGGTTACCACAAAGGGAATTTGTTTCTCCAAGGCAATTTTACTGCTTAAGGTATATATAGTTTTAAAACAGCCATTACATACATTTTTGTGTCTGTGCAGGCTATCTACAAATATCCGGTTCATATGTGGGGTGTTCCCATAAATATGATCTACCCCTAGTTTGGTGACAATTTTGTCTACATTTTGCTTGGCCTGATCGGAGATATAGCCATTATCTAGTGTAAACGCCAATACTTTAAGTCCTAATTCTATAAGTTTGGCCAATACATAAGTACTATCCTTGCCTCCACTAAGAAGAGATATGCAATCGTAATTAGGGCTATTGCCTCGTTTGGAGGTCAATAAGTCTCTTAGCTCGTTTTCAGTCTTAAAATAGCGTTGCGCCTGCTGCTTGTACCCTTTAAATGCGTTGCAAATATGGCAAACGCCATTTTCATCGAAATCTACATTTGGATAGTTGGAGGGAAGTCCACATGCTGTACAATTTATAACTTCATTTTCAGGAATCGGTTTATCCTCTTCAATGAGTACCACAGCAGCATTTTGTATCCCTTGATGCTTTATCATATTGGCCTCTATATCGGATAACTCTATCCGGAAACCCCTAAGTTTTACTTGTTCGTCCACTCTTCCAAGGTATTCCAAGTCCCCTGAGCTGTTTTTTCTGGCCAAATCTCCAGTGCGATACATTCTTGTGCCCTTTACAAAAGGGTTGGGACCAAATTTTTCTTCGGTCATCCGTGGCGAATTAACATATCCTTCCGCCAAACTGGCGCCACTGAGATATATTTCACCGGTAACCCCATTGGGAACCAGATTATGACGGGCATCTAAAATATAAACATCCATATTATAGATAGGGTGTCCAATAGGAACCGATGAACCAAGATGTTTAACTTTGTCATATTGGGCTACTATACAACCTACTGTTGCTTCCGTAGGACCGTATTCGTTGTACATCCGTAGTGATCCGCCAAACCCGTTTTGTATGGACCTAGCTAAGGCGGTTTTAAGGTCTTCGCCACCAACAATCATCAATCTAATTTTAGAATTTGATAGGTCCATTCCCTGTAATAACGCCAAATGAGAAGGAGTAAGTTTAATACTATTTACTTTATTCTCTTGTAGGACCTCCATTATGGAAATATCGGGTCCGCTTAAGCTCTCTTTGTAAATAACCAGTTCCCCTCCGGTGATCAGCGGTAGAAAGGTGGAGGTTATAGTAAGATCAAACCCTATGGAGGTAAATAGAGGAAAAATAAACCCTTTCTCCATGGCATAAGCCTTCTTAGCCCATTCCATATAATTATATACGGCCCCGTGGGAAATAAGTACCCCTTTAGGATTTCCGGTAGATCCGGAGGTATACAGAATATAAGCGATACTCTTACTAGGGATCACTATGTTCCCTATTTCTTTCTTCTGTTGCTTTAAATAACCGGCATTTTTATCCAGTATTATGGTTTCAACGGAAGTGTCGGGTAATTTAGGTTGTAATCGGCTGTTGGACAATATAAGGTGGGCTTCTGAATTTTCTAGAATATATCCGATGCGTTGGGTGGGTTGGTCCGATGGTATCGGAATAAATGTTCCCCCGGTTTTAAGCACCGCCAAAACGGCAATAATATACTCAGGACTTCTGTCCATATAAAGTGCTACCCGTTTCCCTTCCTTAATTCCCTTGGTGATTAAAAAAGCGGCAAGTTGATTGGATTTTTGGTCAACATCAGCATAGGTATAAAGTTCGTTTTTGTAATGTAATGCAGTTTGGTTGGAATTAGAAGTTGCGGTTTCCGAAAATTGCAGGATAATAGGTCTATAACCTTCAAGCGGTTTTATTGGGTTACCTATCAATTCCTTTTTTTCTTTTTCACTAATTAGTCCAGGTTTATCCAAAGGTTGGTAGTAATCTTCAAGGAAGGCATCTATAAGGTTAAGGAAATGAGTGGGGGCATTGGAAATAAGATCGGCATAGAAAACAGCATGATTAAAATCCATTAGAATTTCAAATTCTTCCGTATTGTTAAAATCGGTGACATGACAACGTAGATTATGAGTAGTTTCCATATGGTTATTAAAGATCCACTTGGTCTTTTGTGGGATTCCATCAAATGCAGGAAAACTGTTGGGAATATAATTTAGTATAGTATGGAAACTTTTATTTATATCAGGGGTTACCAATCCGGAAATGGCATTTTTTAAATAGTCATTGGTCTCTAATTTCACTTTGTTCAGCAAGGTAATGAAGGTGTCCTCTTCTTCAATTTCAGTGACCATAGGAAAAAATTGAATAAAATATCCCACGGTTTGCTGAAACTGCTTGGTCATCCGGTTATGGTTGGGAACCCCAATGGCCAACTTCTTTTGTCCGCTTACCCTATAGAGGTACGAATAAAGTATTGTTAGAAAAATATTGAAAAGTGTTACATGTGTTGTCCACCCACGGATTTCTGGTTGTTGAGACAGCTTTCTCAGTTTTTGTGAGCGTTCTGCACCTAATGGTAGAACCACTCGTGAGGATTCGGTATTTGTAAAATTGTTATGGACGCCATAAAGTTTTGGTACCGCTTTTAATTCTTTTACTTTATTGGCCCAGTAAGCTTTGCTGTTATCATTTTTTGGATTTTCTTGTTCTAATATTTCATATTGGATATAGTTCTGAAAACTTGGGGAATCAATAATCATTTCCCAATTGTCAGTTTTAATGTTTCCGTAGTATTTTTGGGTAAGGTCATAAATTAGCGCCATGGAGACGGCGTCGGTTACCAAGTGGTGCATATTCAGCATCCAAATATACTTCTCTTCGCCCAGGTTTAGCAGCACGGAATCAAAAACACATTTGGAAATATCGATAGGTCTTAAACTCCATTGTTGTAGCCATTCCTCTACTATATTGGACGGCGTATCTGCAGGGAATTCAACTACCTCAAGGTCGTAATCCATACGTTGCAACACGGTTTGCTTGGGCTCTCCGTTGTTCCCTACAAGAAAAATGGTTTTAAAGGCATCTATTTGGGAAATTACCTTATAGAAGGCCGTCTTAAAGGTATCCACATTTAGCGCCCCATTTATTTTAAAGGCATAGGCGGTATTGTGCAGGGGAACGTCTGGATTTAATTGTTGCCCCACCCAAAGGGACATTTGTGCCTGTGATAAGTCTAACAACGTATTGCTAATCTGGTTTTGCAGTTTATTATGGGACCTTTTGTTAGAGATATATTGAACAATGCTTTCTATAGACATAAAATTTTCCATGTTCATATCTTCTGCTGGAACTTTAATTTCAAATTCCGCCTCTAGAAACTCAATAAGTTTAGCCATACCAATAGAGTCAATAATTCCGCTTTCCAAAAGGTTTTCCTTTGGTCCAAGATCATCCAATGGTGCCATGGCAATTTCCGTCTTTATATACTCTATGATCTTATTGTTCATTCTATTTGATTGGGTTATATCATTTTTTCGATTATCGAGCTTAACAAGCTTCGACACTGACCTGAAAGAATTGAGCAAATGAGCCTCATATTTTTTTCTGTGATTCCTTCCGATACCTTATTGCTAAACTTTGATTTAATTGTCTGTTTCTATGTGTCTTTATTTGTACGGATCGATTTCTAATTCCTTGGTCGATATTATAATATGTAATAAGAAGAAGTCGAATGCTTTTTCTTAGATATAATTCTTTTCCTTTTGTTGTTTTATTGATGCTTTTAATAGTTCCAATTTATGTGAACGGAATAATTGTCCTGAGTTTAGTACTAAACTTTTCCATTTTATTGCCCAAACCCATTAAGCAATAGACTTTAGTTAATCTGAAATATTGATATAGTTTGAATTAATAATAGTACTCTCTAAATACAGTAGAGGCTCTTTATGGCGATAATTAACGGAGTCTGTACAATATTTATTTGTAGGTATCAGACAAGAGAGCCGGGGGCCAAAGAATTATTCCTTAAACTGTTTACAAGATAAGGGTGGAAAAATCCTGTTATTGTAAAGTTAAATTAATTCTGATTTGACTACCAAATAATGGGTGCGTAGATTAACAGATAAAACAATGTATTCGTCGATAAAATGATAATAATTCAAAAAACATAAAGAAATAAAAAAATATTTATATGTAAATTACCTTATAGTTAAGTTTATTTTAATGTAAACTTTCAATAACCAATTATTTTATCTATCATGAAATACCTTGCCTACCATGCAGTATTAATTTTATTTTTTTTATTGCCATTGAGTGGGCAAGCACATCAACCTAACCAAAGCTTTATCTATTTAAGGGTATACGAGAATGAAAATGTGGAAGGTAGATTTGAAATTCACAATAGTGATCTACAAACCTATTTTGGATTGGATATTAAAGATACACCAAAGCCTGATGACGTTAGGCCATATTATAACCAAATAAAGGAGTACTTGCTTAAACACAGTAGTTTTAGCTCAAAAAACAAAGCCTATAAGATTGTTTTCACGAAGGAAATAAGCATCTTCCCGGTAGTAAAAGGCACCTTTGTAAGATTTCATTTTTATTTGGAGGATTCTAAGGAGCTACCTGATGAAATAGAGGTTACTTATTCGGTGCTTTTAGATGAAGATCCCAATCACGTTAACATGTTGGCTTATGAATATAATTGGAAGGCCGGTTTAATAAATAACGAATCCATAGTAGCCTTGGATTTCACCAAGGGAAACGCTACCAAGACCTTATCGCTTACCGATTCTTCCATTTGGAAAGGGTTTGTGGCCATGGTAAAACAAGGAATATGGCATATTTGGATAGGTCTGGACCATATTCTTTTTTTGTTGGCATTGATACTTCCCTCGGTAGTTCGTAGAAAAAAGAGATTGGTAGAGGTTGCACCTGGGAAAACGGAATCTAGATATTATATATGGGGATGGGAACCGGTTAAAAAATTTAAACCTGCATTTATCTATATTATAACGGTAATTACCTTTTTTACCATTGCCCATACTATAACGCTAACTTTGGCATCACTAGAGATCGTAAGTTTACCTTCCAGGGTAGTAGAGTCCATTATCGCATTATCTATTGGTCTTGCAGCGTATCATAACATCACTCCAATTTTTAAGGGAAGGGATTGGGTCATCGCATTTGTATTTGGGCTTTTTCACGGTTTTGGGTTTGCCAGTGTACTTGGGGACCTTGGTATAAAAGGGGAGTTTCTTACCCTAACCTTATTTGGCTTTAACCTTGGAGTGGAGATTGGACAGGTAGTCATCATTGCCTTAATTTTTCCAGTGCTGTTTTTTATTCGAAAGATTAAATTCTATCCTCATTTACTAGTTTATTTGTCCTTCCTGCTCATCATTATTTCATTGTATTGGTTTATAGAACGGGCTTTTGATTATGATATGGTTCTTGATGAAAAAATTAGAAGACTTGGAGGGGATATATTAAGGGCTCTAGGATTAAGGGAAGACTATTATAAAACTTAAAGCTGTAATCTTAAAGGAAAAGGTACTATGTCTATTTTAAGTAGATGGAAGAATAGGGAGAAAGACAATACAGAGCAAAAGACTATTACTAAGGCTCCTGTAAATGTTAGTATTCCTTTATCCAGGGGACAGCAAAGGCTCTGGTTTTTGGAACAACTCTATCCCAAAAATCCGGTATATAACTACGCAGAAATCCATATTTTCAAAGGTGCATTGAATAAGGAAAATTTATTGAAAAGCCTGCAATTGGTCTTTCACCATAATGATATATTAAGATGCTCATTTCACTTTAAAAATGGTGATACGGTCCAGGAAATTGATTTGGAACCTGAACTTAAAGTTGCTGAATTTGATCTCAGTCATTTATCTTCACAAGAATTGGATCTGCAAAAAAATGAGATTCTATTTTCCGATGCCACAAAACCCTTCAATATGCAAAAAGCACCTTTAATGAGAGCTTCCTTAATAAAGGTGGGGGAATTAGAACATATTTTGCTTGTTACCATGCATCATATCATTACAGACAAATGGTCCATGGGAATTTTTAGAGAACAACTTGCCAAATACTATATCCAACTTGGTCTTGGTTCTACAGTTATTTTGGAGAAAAATAAAATACAGTACACGGATTTCGCTTATTGGCAACAAGAAATAGGAGTAAACACTTCACAGGTAGACTATTGGTTGGATAAACTCTCGGGGGAAATTCCCCTGTTGGATATACCTGTAGATTTTGTAGTGCCCAAGGAATATTCCTTTAAAGGAGGTACCCTTACTCAGGATTTATCCAAAAATCTGTCCCAACAAATATTGGATTTGTCTAAAAAATTGGAGACTACGCCCTATATATTCTTACTGTCCGTTTACTATGTTTTATTGTATCGGTATAGCGGTCAGTCGGACATCATTGTAGGCACTCCAATGACCAACCGAAATGAGAAAGTTCTTGAAGAGGTTATTGGATTTTTTGACGAAACCATAGCTCTGAGAACGGAACTATCTCACGAAATGTCATTTTTGGATCTGGTAAAAATAGTTAGAAAGACCACATTGGAAGCTTTTTCCAACAAGGATGCCCCTTTTGATTTGTTAGTGAAAGAATTAAAGCCGCAAAGATCACTTAGCAGTAATCCGTTCTTTAGTACGATGTTCATCTATCATGCCGTACCAGAATTGCCCTCCTTTGGACCCGATATTGCGTTGGAGTATTCCTATTTTGATTTTGGAGTTTCCAAGTTCGACCTTACCCTTTATGTATCATATGAAAATGGCTTGTTGTCACCTTCTTTTGAATATGCTACAGATTTGTACGATGAAGTTACCATAAAAAGATTTCAGGAACATTATAAGCTGTTGTTGGAAGGGATAATATTAAATCCAGAAATGGCCATTTCCAAAATACAGATGATGACCCAGGAAGAAAATGAGTTTTTCTTCCCATTAAAAGATACAGTTGAAGGTCCATATTCAAAATACAATGGTATTCATGATATTATTTCTGAGGTAGGAAATGAAAATCCAGAGATATGTGCACTAGCGTTCGGTGATAAGTCCATGAGTTATGGCGAATTAATGGCGAAATCTGAGGTAATTGCAGCAAGAATTCTTAAAGAAACAAGGGGTAGGAATGAAATTGTGGGTTTATGCGTAAATCGGTCTATGGAGATGATTGTTGGTATGCTGGCAATATTAAAAGCCGGATGCGCCTATTTACCCATTGATTCTGAGTACCCCAAAGAACGAATTTCATTTATTCTTAATGATTCTGATGTAAAAACGGTGTTGATCCAAACCCAGCTCAACAATTTATTTGATGGCTTTGATATAGAATTGATCGATCTGAATGATTTAAAGGTCCCTACTGTAGGGGCAGATAAAAAATTTCCTCATGTGGAGCGTGATGCCCTGGCCTATATTATATATACCTCTGGGAGCACAGGAAATCCAAAAGGGGTGCCCATTACCCATGGCAATATTATTAATTCAACCGAAGGCAGGCTGTTATATTATAAAGATAAAGCCCCTGTTTTTTTGCTTTTTTCCTCCATATCTTTTGATAGTTCCAAGGCGGGAATTTTTTGGACTCTATGTACCGGGGGTACGTTGGTGATTTCGCAAAAACACTTGGAGCAAGATATGGATCTAGTGAGTAATATAGTTTTGGAACACAACATTAGTCATACTTTAATGCTTCCCTCATTATATAAAATGGTATTGGATTATGGCAACTTGAATAAATTAAAGTCCCTTAGTTGTGTTATTGTAGCGGGTGAAGCCTGTCCTTCTTCCTTGGGTAATCTTCATTTTAAAAAAATACCCCAGGTAAAACTTTACAATGAATATGGCCCTACGGAGGCAACCGTCTGGTGTATTGCCCATCAAATTTTAGAGCAAGACCTACAGCAAAGTATTCCTTTAGGAAGACCAGTAGCAAAGGCAGAAATATATCTATTGGACAAGTACCTTCGTCCAGTTCCTTTTGGGGCAACAGGTGAAATTTATGTTGGAGGTCCCGGGCTGGCTGGGTACTATATTAACAACTCGGCGCTAACATCTGCCGCTTATGTAGATAATCCCTTTAAAAAAGGTAGCCAAAATAAACTTTATAGAACTGGCGATCTAGGTCGGTATAGAGTAGATGGGGCTATTGAATTTTTAGGCAGGACGGACCATCAAATAAAAATACGTGGTTACCGTATAGATTTGGATGGGATTGAACATGTAGCCAACGAGAGTCCCATGGTGGAGCGGGCAATAATAGTGGCGGAAAAAACTGGACATAAGGCAGGTTCTATTGCAATTGATTCTGATTATACTGCTGAAATCATGGCGTATTTTGAGTCGCCTACCCACAGGCAAAAAGTGATTGATGTTGTGAATGCTGTAGCCTCATTAAAAGCGGAAGAGAAAGAGTATTTGTTACGCCAACTGTAGTGAGATGTAAGTATAAAAAAGGTCCAGATAGGTTGCCATTTTACAGTAGGGACAAGCTTGGGGATTGGATTTTTATGTATTAAAATTTTAGATCATGGAACTTACATTTAAAGATAGGCTAGAACAGCTCTCCCTTGAGGAAAGGAAATTGATTCTTTATAGATTAAGGAATTATGAATCTAATGTAAATGAATATGAGTCCGAGAAAAGTGTAAAAAAGATAGTGGCCTATATTAAACCAGGCCATAATTTTAACATGGACAGTTTTAGAAAGTACCTAGATGAACGTCTTCTGGGATATATGAAACCTTCCTCCATTTATCTGATTGATGAAATCCCCTTGTTACCAAACGGGAAATTAGATAAAAAGACATTAAAGGAATTGAGTGTTTCTGTATGTTCACAACAATCAACAGAGACTGTTGCCCCAACACAGCAGCTAGAATCTGATCTAGTAGATATTTGGGAAGATATCTTAAACTTCTCTCCAATTGGCATATTGGATAATTATTTTGAAATTGGCGGTGATTCTATGACCTCTATTCGCATGTTTTGGCTTATTGAGAAGCGGATGAATGTTAAACTGGCACCCAGTATCCTCTTTAATAACCCTACTATTCAGGCAATGGCCAGAAAAATAGAAAGCTCCAAAGTTAGGCAGTCAAAAGAATTTAGGTATGTGGTGCCCTATAGATCAATAGGAAATAAACAACCTTTATTTTGCATACACGGTGGGGAGGGGCATGTATTGTTCTACCAAAAGTTCGCTAATTATTTGGATGCTAGAAGACCGGTATATCTAGTGCAACCAAAAGGGGCAGATGGCGCTGAAAGCTTGCACACCAGCATAGCTCAAATGGCTAGTGATTATTTAGAGGAGATAATACGTGTACAGCCAGAGGGACCTTATAATCTATTGTACTACTGTTGTTGCCCATTAGTGGTAGAAATGTCCAATCAACTGTCTAAGCTTCACAAAACCGCTAATGTTATAATTGTTGATAGCTCTCCAAAACATATAGAAAATGTGGAACGGGATGATAACAGCCATCGGTATATAAATTATTTCAGAAGATTTTTAAATCGGCCATTTACAACTATAAAAAAATCCTTCATTTATAGGTATAGACGATATTTAGAACCTATATATGTTTCCTTAGTAAATGATACGTTTCAAAGACGACAATTAAGAATTCGGAATCGACTTGCTGAATTGCAACAGGGTTATGAATGGCAAAACTTCAATGCCAAATGCACCCTGATAATCGGTCGTGATGGAATAGAAAGATTTAACCAAAAAGATATAAACAGTTGGAATCATTGGTGTGTTAACAAAGTAGATGTATTATATACTCCTGGTAATCATTTTAATATTTTTGAGGACCCACAGGTAAAAGAGCTTGGTGAAAATGTAGAATTACATTGCCTTTAGGTTAATATACAATCTTAATCCTTTTAATAGCTTATCGGTTCCTATTTGGATATGGGATTTCTACGAGAATTTGGAGTATAGACCAATTAATTAGTTAGAAAATTATAAGGATGTTATCAGTAAATTTAGAAAAGCTTATTCTACCCAATAATCAAATTCATTTTTACTATGCTGATATAAATGATTTTATTTCAAATGTCGGAGTTATGCAGGAATGGCTTACTGCAGATGAAAAATTAAGGGCAGGTCAATTTAAATTTCAAACAGACCAAAACCGATTTATTATTGCTCGGTGGTTACTGAGGTCTTTGTTGTCCAATTATTTGGAAATAGATTTTGGAGAGGTAGTCTTTGAATATGGGGAATATGGAAAGCCTTTCTTCAATACGAATCAGAATATTAAATTCAACCTATCCCATTCAGGAGATATGATCGTTTTTGGATTTGTGAAAAATTTCGATATTGGAGTGGATGTTGAAGTATTGAAGATGGATTTTGATGTAATGGATATTGCCTTAAAGTTTTTTTCTAAAAAGGAGGTGGGAATGCTCCAATCCCTACCGGAACAGAGGAGGGAGGTGGCTTTTTATCGCTGCTGGACCCGAAAGGAAGCCATTATTAAGGCCTATGGATCTGGATTGTCGTTTCCTTTGGATACATTTTCGGTTTCTATGGATTCTGATGATACAGCGGAATTATTGGAAGCGTCAATTGGTGATCTAGACAAAGAAAAGTGGCGACTATTTTCAATCAGGCCCAAAACCGATTATTTAACGGCAATAGCTGTAAATAGTAAGATAACACAGATATTATTCAAGCCATTGATGTTGTTGGAATTATAAATCTATAATGGATAGCCAACGGACCTGCCCATCATCTATCAACCAGATAGTGTATATATCCAGTTTCTAAATATTGTGACATAAGCTTTCCAGAAATTCATTATTCCAAAGTGCAACTATTTCTAGTTTTTAAACTTTTTCTTTACTTTTTTTATTTTTTTATGATGACTATTACTACTTGTAAACATCACGTTCTTCTCTTCCGTTAACAACTTCAAATACCTTTCATAATGCTTTAAAACATCTATAATTAATTCGTTTTTGGTAAAATAAAGCACACTATAACCTTCTCTGGTATCTCCGAAGTAAGAAAGGGGAAAAAATGATTCGTCCTTATTCACGCCGGGCAGGTTCTGTTCCTCTAACAAATATTCGGGTAAGTTTCTAGATTGGGTCTTTACACCATATTTAAAGTTGTTTAAAATATGATGTTCTATTTCTATTTCAATTCTATGCGGGTCTTGATGCGCATTGATTTTAGAGGTTATTTCATATTTGGATAATACCTCTTGCATTTCTGTAAATGCTTCTTTTACTGTAGTACTGATAAAAATATCAATAGCGGACTTATTTTTAAAAGTTACTATTTGCTTTAACTTATCTTCCCACGAATCTGACGACCATAGATCTGTGGTAGCCGAAAAATCTCTATTATAGTACTTATAATCGATACGTAATGCTTTTACTAAACTCACAATAAACAGGATCATAATAATAGAGAAAGGTAAGGCTGTAATAAGCGTCATGCTTTGCAAGGCGCCTAAACCTCCGGCATTTAATAGAACAAGGGATATAACAGCTAACAGTCCGCCCCAAAGTGCGATTTGTAATTTAGGAGACTTTGTAGAGTTCTTAGTTGCTATGCTATCCATAACTACTATACCTGAATCTGCTGAGGTTACAAAGAATATGATAATGATGAAAATAACCAAAAAGCTTGTTATTCCAGATAGTGGCAAGTATTCTAGGAAACTAAACATAAGTACATCTGGGTTCCCCGCTATATTACTTAATGCGCCATTTGCTACATCGCTATCTACCCATATAGCACTATTGCCAAATACCGTCATCCAAATAAAATTGAAAGTTGTTGGGATTAAAAGTACTGCAGCAACAAAACTTCTAATAGTTCGTCCTCTGGATATTTTCGCAATAAACACCCCGACATATGGAGCCCAAGAAATCCACCATGCCCAATACAAGATGGTCCAATCATAAAACCATGGTAATTCATCTGTTTTGAAGGCATGCGTGTTAAAGGTTAGTTCTATAAAACTACTTATATAATATCCGATTCCTTCTGTAAAGCTTCCTATTAGGTGGGTGGTAGGTCCTACAGCAAGTACAAATAGTAATAAGAATACCACTACGACAATATTAATACTACTCAAAATTTTTATACCCTTGCTTACACCCGTAACTGCAGATAGGATAGCAGCTGCAACCAAAACACACACAATAATCACCTGATAAGTGAAGCTGGTATCTGGAAAAATATTCATATTTACCAATCCAGAATTTATTTGCAAAACTCCAAATCCTAATGTGGTTGTTATACCAAATAACGTACTACAGAGTGCAAAAATATCTATCACATTTCCCCAAACTCCATTAATGCGGTCTTTTAGTAGTGGATAAAAACAACTACGCAAAGAAAGAGGCAGCTTATATCTATAGGTAAAATAAGATAGAGATAAACCAACGACTCCATAAATTGCCCATGCGTGTATACCATAGTGGAAAAAGGTATATAATTGTGCATTTTTGGCTCTCGTAATCGCATCATTAGCTGCAAAAACTGGGGCAGTATAATGTTGCATTGGTTCTGCTACACTAAAGTACATAAGCCCAATTCCCATACCAGCTGCAAAGAGCATCGCAATCCATGAAAAATAGGAATGCTGAGGTATGCTATCATTATTTCCCAGTTTAATATTCCCATATTTACTTAATACTAGGTAGAACAAGAAGAATATAAAAATATTTACAGACCAGACATATATCCAGTTAAGATTAACGAAGATAAAATTCTTTATATGATCTAAAACAGCCCCTGTTTCAATGGGGAATATGCCTGCTAATAAAGAGGTTAATAGAATAAAGATTAAACTCGGAATAGTGATTCCTTTATTTAATGTGATTTTATTATTAAGTCTTCCTTCCATGAAATTTTTTTAAACGTTTTATAATTGATGTCCTATGTAAATTGATGAAGGTGCTGATTTTAACTTAAAATTGGTGAAAATACTTAAATAGCTTTAATATGATTTCCTTTTTTATTGATATATAAATTAACCCTGGCTAATTATATCTAAAGCGTTAATGAATTCATTAGCAGTCAGTTGGATTGTTCTTTTTTAAAGTCGTCATTCAATCCTTTTCCACTTAAAATTTTTGGAATTATTTTTTCAATTCTTGAGGCTCTCGTTTTTGATTGTTTGGCTTGTGAAAAATGTAGTAAATACCCTCGTTGGCGTCCTGGGGTTAATGCACTAAAAGCAGCTTTTAAATTCGGATTATCGTTTAACGCTTTTTTAAACTCATCCGGTATTTTAAACTCAGAAGTCTTTTTCATTTTCACTTCTAATCCTAACTTTTCTACTTCTATAGCTTCAAAAATATAGGCTTTAATCGTAGGTTTTAAATCAATTATTTCTTGCCAATTAGTAAACCTAAGTTGCCGTGCAGATTGAACATTCTCAGTTTGTTGGATAAGCATGTTATCGGGATCTTTCAATAAGACTCCTTTATGAAAGAGTAGGGCACAGTACCTTTTAAAACCATGAAGTAATAGGATGTTACTTTTTCTAAAAGTATAACATGGAACTCCCCATTTTAATTCTTCCTCTAGTGCACAGTCCAAAACAATCCTACGTAGCTCCTGATATTCTTTTTTCCACTTAGTTTCTTTATCGAAAAACCAATCTACTTTTGGATTCATTTTGGTTATGGATTAGTCTAAGGTAGATAATGAGAGTTTACCTGTATCTAATATAAGTCTTTTTGTATAAAAAATGATTTTATATCATCAGACTAAGAATCAGATGATTTAAAAATAGTGGTTTGTAGTAAATTATAACGGAAGTTATTGGGCGAGTTTAGCGCCATAAAGGCTCTTGGTATTCTATGGAAAACGGTATTCTTGAAAATTATAGTAGGGTAGAGTAGAGGTGAAGTCCGCTCCTAGTTAGGAACGGACCTCTCTACTAAACTAAGATGTGATAGGGTTTATTCTTTTAACTCGTAGAAATCTCTTTTTCCTATTTTAATTTTTACTCCTTCTTTAAGTCCGACTTCAGCGAATGGCTCTTCAATTTTTTTATTATTAATCTTAACGGCACCATTCTCAATGAGTCTTCTAATGGCAGATTTTGTCTGACCTTTTTTCAGTTGAAAACATAATTCTACCAAACTAATAGTGCCATTTTCGCGCTCAATATTATCAATTGAGACAGGCTCAAAGCTTTTCTCTTCAAATTTTTTGCTTTGAAATTGATTCATAAAAAATTCCTCCGCTTTATGAGCTTCAGTGACATTATGGTATTGTGAGATGATATTTTTAGCAATTAGCTTTTTAATATTCATAGGATTTTCTCCCTGAGCTAAACGCTCTTTTAAAGCTTCTTTTTCTGAGATAGAGAAATCTGTAGTCAAATGCAAGAATTCTTCAATTAAGCTATCAGGAATAGACATTGTCTTTCCAAACATTTCATTAGGTTCATCGGTAAGTCCTATAATATTGTTTAACGATTTACTCATTTTCTCTTTTCCATCTAACCCCTTTAGTAAAGGCATACACATTATAATTTGCGGACTCATTTCAAAGGTTTCTTGCAACTGTCTTCCCATGGTGCAATTAAAAAGTTGGTCTGTTCCCCCCATTTCAATATCAGCCTTAATTTCTACTGAATCATATCCTTGTAGAATAGGGTAAACCAACTCGTGCATGGCAATAGGGGTATTCTCTGTAAAACGTTTATTAAAATCGTTTCTATGCATTAGTTGAGCAACGGTGACTTTAGATAAAATCTGTATCACCTCGGTAAAAGAAAGTTGATCTAACCATTCAGAATTGAAAACAATTTTAACCTTATCAATATCTATGATTTGTGATAATTGGTTTAGGTATGTTTGTGCATTATGTTGCACCTCCTCTGTTGTTAAAGGCTTTCTACTTTTATTTTTCCCTGTTGGATCTCCTATACGTGCGGTAAAATTCCCTACTAAGATGACGATTTGGTGACCTAGATCTTGAAACTGCTTAAGCTTTTTCAGCACCACTGCATGACCTAAATGTAAGTCTGGGGCGGTAGGATCAAATCCTAGTTTAATAATTAATTTTCGGTTTTCCTTTTTGGCTTGATCTAACTTCTGTTCCAATCCATTTTCTGGAAGAATGATTTCTACGTTCTCTTTTAATTTGCTTATAGTTTCCATTTTTTGAAATAAAAAAAGCCCGAGCAATTGCTCGGGCTTTAGGTTATGATATATTTTTTAAAATATTAGATTTTACTTGACGTATACACATAACGGTTCCGAGCAGCTATTATTTGGTAATAATAAGTGCTGAAAAAAGGAAGACGTAATATGTTATTTAATTTTTTCATTTCTGGCTGCAAATGTAGCCCATAATGTCCTGATACGCAACAATTTTATTAAATAGGACTTTACTCACCATGAAAGATTAGATCCCATCAGGGGCCTGTCCGAATATTCCAAGGCGGGCTTGCCCGAACTGTATAGGCGGGGAATTATTATTTCTGTACTTTCTAATTGCTGCCACTATGAGCTTGTCTTGTGACTATAGACTAAACCCAATTAGTCCATAAGATATCTAGAACTAGCCTATGGTCAGGTTTAATCTGAAGTGGTATGTATTTATATTACTTAATTTGAGCAGTTATTGTTTACCATATCTTCTAGCGTGGGATTAAAGAGGTTAAATCTAGCTATAAACGCAATGGTCTCACTATTTGCCTGAATCAAAGTCGTTAAGGCACAGAAATCTGCTAAGGAATCGTTAGAATCAATTCTTATGTCAGCAGAGGAATTAATTTTCCCTAGGGCATTAATGTTAGTTAAGTTGATATTATTGGTGACTAAAAGTTGGGGAACTTCTACTAAATTGTCCAAGCCATTTAAAGTTGTCAGTGATCGGTTGTCGAATATAGAAAACTGAACTCCAATTTTGGTCAATGCGTTTAACGCATTTAAACTAGGTAAAGCATCGTTATTTTTGATGTTAAAGCTTTCTGAAACTGTGATTAGGTTATCCAAACCAGTTAAAGAAGTTAATTCTGAATTATTTTCAATTCCTATATAGGTTACCTCTTCAATATTTTCTAATCCTTTTAATGAATTTAGGTTTTTATTATCCTTAATTATAATGCCTTCAACTTCTTTTAAATTCTGTAAGAAGCTTAAGTCCTCCATCTCGTAGGTATTTTTTATGATTAAATTACCGTTTATAGATTCAAAAGCCTTGATGGTTGCATTATCGGAATCTTTAGCCGAACTAATTACTAAATCTCCTTCTAAATGGGTATTTAGCTCTTCGGGTAAATCTTCATTACTACATGTCATAAGATTGATGGAAAAGAATAATAAAAGAAGATATTTCATAATTTTTTAGAATATATTTTTATCAAATGTAATGCGCTTTTTTATGTTTTTGTTGCGTCTTTAGGCAACTAATATAAAAATTACTAAATAAAACCACCGTGTTAACTGGCAAAATTCCTTGACTACTTACTGATACATGGGTTATAAGGTGTAGCATATATCCACTTATTTAATTTTCTTCATAGAGGGATCTATGAAGGTGGTGCAGATCCAGAATATTTTAATAGCAACGGTCCTTTTAAAGGAGTGAAAAGAGATTTATACGAGGGTGGCATAAGAGTCCCCATGATCGTGAAATGGCCTGGAAAAGTGCAACCTAACAGCAAATCTGATCATGTTTCCGCATTTTGGGATGTATTCCCCACCTTCTCGGAAATTGTAGGGATTAATAAACCCAACAATTTAGATGGCATTTCATTCCTTCCTACGCTGCTGCAGAATGGGAATCAAGAAGAACACAACTATTTGTATTGGGAGTTTCATGAACAAGGAGGTCGCCAATCCATTAGAAAAGGAGATTGGAAGGCTGTTAAATACGATGTCTTAAAAAATCCAGGTGCCCCAATGGAGCTTTATAATCTTGCAGAGGATATTTCTGAGGAAAACAATGTGGCCCAGTCCCACCCAGAAGTGGTAAAAGAGATGCAAGCTATTTTTGAGACTGCACGTACAGACTCTGATATATTTACATTTGCTTCTGAAACCTATCTCTCCAAGCAATAAGATAGTTAAGTTGTGATTAGATGTGAAAGGAACAACGGGTTACTGTTGTTCCTTTTTATTTGGTAATATCTTGCATTAAATCTTCGTTAGAATCAATGTGTGTTACTCAAGACTCATTATAATCGTCAGCGATAATAACTCTAATATCTCTTCTAATACAAGTAACTGCCTGCAGTCTAATTGAAACTGTATCTTTGCTCCTTTAAAATTGGTAGCTAAAGTCATTTTTATAAACAGGTGAGCAGGAAGTGAATTCTTTAGATTAAGAATATACAAATTGTAAACCCTTTTTTAATAATACAGATTATGAAATTTGTCGGAAGTCAGATGGCTCATTATATGAGGGACAGGGACTTTAAAAGAAACTACAAGATTCTATTTAAGTATTTGATCTTTCTAGGATTTGTTATTGGAATTTATTCCATTCTATTCCATTTTATAATGGAATTTGAAGGACAACACCATTCATGGGTCACTGGTTTTTATTGGACACTTACCGTTATGAGTACCCTTGGCTTTGGTGACATTACCTTTGCATCCGATCTTGGTCGCATTTTTAGTATTGTGGTATTGCTTTCGGGCATATTTATGTTGATGATTGTTTTGCCTTTTGCGTTTATTAGGCACTTTTATATTCCTCTTTTAGAGTCGAGAAAGAACAACAAGGTACCTCGTGAAGTTCCCTCCAGAACAAAAGACCATATCTTAATCTGTTCTTATGATGTTATAGCAAGAGATCTTACGGACCGATTAGAACAGGAGGGCGTCCCATTTTATGTGATTGAAAACCGAATGGAAAATGCGCTTAAAAATCACGATGACAACGTTCCTGTTCTATTTGGGGATCTAGATGAGAAGGAAACCTATCGCCTTGCCAATATAAAGGATGCCAAATTGGTTCTAGTGAACAGAGACGATTTTTTAAACACCAAGATTATCC
This sequence comes from Arenibacter latericius DSM 15913, assembly GCF_000424985.1. Taxonomy (GTDB): domain Bacteria; phylum Bacteroidota; class Bacteroidia; order Flavobacteriales; family Flavobacteriaceae; genus Arenibacter; species Arenibacter latericius. Next base: position 11,682 of record NZ_AUKX01000046.1, on the reverse strand, counting down.
TTACCATACGCGAAATAGCCCCTGAGATACCCATTGTTGCTATTGCTACTAATTTAGAATCGGTTGATGTACAGCAACTTAGTGGTGCTAACCATGTGCTGCCAGTAAAAAAGTGGCTTGGCGAGCAGTTGGCCAATAGGGTTAATACTCAGCATGCAGAATCACATGCCATAGGCCAATATGAAGATTTATTAATCGCTGAGTTACCCGTTCATAATACTCCCTTGGTTTCTAAACGTATCCGTGATACTGGATTAAGACAAAAATTTGGAGTGAGTATAGTAGGAATTTGGGAGCGTGGAAGATTGCAACCTATTAAAGGTGATGAAATACTGACCTATGATAGTGTACTGGTCATCATAGGAAATAAAGAACAGCTCCAAAACATTGATGAGCTTTTCCATGATTATAGTATCAACCCCAATCCTGTACTATTAATTGGGGCTGGTAAGGTAGGTTTGTCAGCGGCCAGGTCTTTGCATAAAAATGGGGTTTTGGTGAATGTTGTTGATAAAGATCCGGAGGTATGTAAAAAGGTTAGACCCTATTGTCATCAGGTATTCTCTGGGGACGCCTCAGATTATCACCTTTTAAAACAAGCGGGAATTCTTGAAGCTCCCTCGGTATTACTTTCTACCCATGATGATACTACCAATATTTATTTGGCCTCTTATTGTCGTAGACTTAATAACGACGTACGCATTGTAAGCCGCATATCGGAAGCTCGAAATGTTGATATCATGCAAAGGGCAGGGGCAGATTTTGTGTTGAGTTATTCCACCTTAGGTTCTGAAGCCGTTTTATCCATTTTTAAAGAGCAGGAATTAACCGTTTTAGGCGAGGGGTTCACTTTATTTATCATCCCGATTCCGAAATCTTTAGAAGGCTTGTCTCTTTCCGAATCTAGGATAGGTACTAAGACTGGCTTATCTGTGATTGCAATTAAAGAAAATTCTGAAGCCAAAACGTTACTATCGGCTTCTACCATTTTACCTCATGGTGCTGAAATAGTAATGCTTGGAACCATTGAGATGAAACATAAATTCAATAAGATATATGTTAACGCCAATTGATAGTCTTCATGATTTTTTGCTTAAGAATTTTATTATTTAACCTAATACCCAATCAGTTTGTTTTTGCAACAAGGTCTTTGTGAACGCTTAGGTATTAGAGAGGCCTAGTTCAATTCTATTATGAGGCAGAGCTGTTTATTAGATGGTTGGTAATAGTTTTTTACATACTATCATCCAATGTCTTTCATTTGGATTTTTTTCAGGTTCATTAATCTCCTTTAATTCAAGTATATTATAACCTCCAAACTCTTCTTTTACTGAAGCTTCGTTATAGAAGTAAAGGTTTAGTCCTTGTGGAGATTGAAAGGTATTTTTGCTTACTTCCTTTCCTACACCAAATCGCTTATCGCTTGTAGACAATGCAACAAAAACCATTAAACCATTAGGAATTAACTGTAAAAAGCAATCTTGGATTAGTTTTAACCTGTCGGCTTTCTCCAAAAGGTGAATAAGAGAATAGCAATAGATTGATTGGTAGCGAGCCTTATCAAATGGCATATCCGTAACTGAACCGTAATGTATTGTTACATCCCTTCCAAAATACTTGCGAGCTCTCTCAATTGCGGTTTTAGAAACTTCGATTCCTGAAACATTTAATCCCTTATCATAAAAGACCTTTGCATTCCTTCCATATCCGAATCCTGGAATTAATACGCTTTTAATTTTGTTTTTGTGAAATAGATTAAGGACGCTAATTGCATTATCAGCCGGATTCTCTCCCCACATTTCATCGTTACTCTTATAAGCAGAATCCCAAAATTCAATCATTTTTAGTTTTTTACAAGATTGATTCTTGGATAATGGTTAAATTTTCTGAAGTTGGCTAGAAGAAGCAGATACATTTAGTCCAGGTTTTATTTCTTGGTATATTCTGACTGATAAGTGCCATCTCTAAGAATTAGTTTATCTCTAGTTAATTTTTCAATAATGTAGGTTATAGTGTCTATAGACGATGTACCATTTCCAATACTTTTGATAGTAAATGTAATTTGATTCCCTTTTACCTTCCAGTTTTTATATAGTAGCGTTTTCATATTATCGGATCTTGCAGTACCATTTTTTAAAAGGGAAAAATGTAATGCCGATTTAGAGGTATCTTTCCAAGACCCAACAAGTAAATCTTTATCAATAGTTGATTCCTTTATTTTAGAAATCTCTTCGTTTTTAGCAGTGCTTTTTCCGTCAATTTTACAAGAACCCAAGAAGAGTACTCCTATAGTTAAAAATAAGATGTGAATTACCTTCCCCTTAGAAACTAAATTATTCATTATAATATTCTTTTTCACCAATTAGATGTCGCTTTTCAGTGAATCAAAATGAATGCCAATATATAGATATTGTAACTAAGATAAGCGATATTTTCTTAGCAGCTTATATGTGCTACCTACCCACAACCTTAAGCTACTTGGATTCCATTTAGAAAGTAAACTCCCAGCTTCCATCTGTTTCTATCTATGAATTTTGCATAAATCTGCACAGTTATTATCTCAGGCTGTTGGAAATTTTTTAAAATCGTAAAAGTGATTTTGTACGAGCGTGTCGCTTACCTGCCTAACGTCATAGGCAGGCCTGTCTGGAGGCAGATAACCTTGTGTTAGCGTAAGTTATAAAAAACATTGGTATATTATATTTTTACCATTTCGGCATATTTCACCACTTGTTTAATAGTATTGTTTGGTTCATTTTTCCTCCAATGGATAAATAAATCTATTTCTTCCTCTAATTCAATAAACCTAACACTTTGAGTTTTCGCAATTTCAAAAGATTGGGGAAGAATAGATACTCCAAGTCCCGTAGATACAAGGTTTAAAATCATACCACCAAAGTCGGACTCGATAATTATTTTTGGTTCAAAATTATGTTTATTAAAAAAGCTTCTTAAAAGTGAGGCAAAAAAAGTTTTTTCATGTAGTCCTGATATGATAAATTTTTCATCTTTTAGTTTGTTTAAGTTCGATATCGATTTTTTATTAAACCAATGATTACTTGGAACAACTAAACAAATTGATTCCGATGATATTTTAAATGAATTAATGTTTATATTTTTTATTTTATCTCTACTGAATGCTATATCTGTTTGATAACTAAGCAATAACTTTTCGTGATTCTGGTCTATAGGCTCTGTTAATTCAAATTTGAGCTCTGGAAGATTAGTGTTTAGAAGCTTTAAAAAGTTAGGTAAGAAATTAAAAGAAATAGATCCAGGATATGTTATTGATACCTGTCCAGATATACCTTCGTCAATTTTTTTGCATGTCTATGATATTGGTCAAGCTCTTCTATAAGAACCGCATACTTCTCTTTTAGAAATTTACCTGCATCAGTAAGTTTTACATTTCTTTTATCTCTTTCAAAAAGTTGCACTCCTAATTCTTGTTCTAGTGATTGAATTTGCCGACTTAAAGATGACTGTGATATAAATGTCTTTTCTGCAGATCTCCAAAAATGCAACTCATTAGCGAGTATTAAAAAATATTTAATTTGTTGAATAGTCATAACTAATGCGTTTTTTGCATCATTTCACCAAAAATATGTATTTTTAAAAGTGTAGCAAAAACTTTTCTTTGTGGCCTAGATTTATTTTATCCCTAAAAGAATTAAATTATGGGTATTGAAAACTTTATTACATTCATAATTACTGCTTTGCTATTTATTATGACACCTGGAATTGATACGATGTTTGTGTTAAACAAATCAATTGGTCAAGGAAGGAAATCAGGTGTTTATGCAACACTTGGGATTAATGCAGGTGTACTGAGTCATTCTTTCTTTGGAGCTTTGGGTTTATCTATTTTAATTGCAAAATCGGCCTTGGCTTTTACCCTTATTAAATATGTAGGGGCAGTTTATTTAATTTACCTAGGGGTTGTAAAGCTTAAAACTAAAAATGGACTTCTGCCTAATGTGGCGATTGACACCAATGAAAAGAAGGCAAAAAGTGACTTTTGGACAGGTTTTATAACTAATACTTTAAATCCGAAAGTTGCATTATTCTTTTTGGCTTTTTTTCCTCAATTTATCAATCCTACTCAAATACATAATCCTGTTCCGTTTGTACTACTAGGTGTTACATATGCTATTATCGGGATTGCTTGGTACATGAGCCTGACTTTATTAGCTAGTATATTTTTCGATAAAATTAAAAATAACTCAAAGCTTGGTTCTCGATTAAATAAATTTAGTGGACTAGCTTTTATATTAATGGGACTTAAAATAGCTTTAACTAAAAACTAGTCTTTTTAAAATTTAATTAACAGGCTATAACTTAGCTAGTATTTATTAATTCCATGCAAACAAATCGAGGGTTATATTAACTCTGTATTTTTAGTGGATAGCGGGTTGCAGTCTAGAAAAGTATATTATTAAGTAAACTAACAATTTGCCTAATTAGTTTTCCCCTGATATATATAAGAATTCGCTTAATATGATTGGGTATATCATAGCGTCTAGTGGGGTTGTGGGGAATTAATGGTGTTCAATACCTTGTGCCATAACCATTTTCATTAAACTGAATAAAAACTAAAGAGTGTAATTAAATATTCTAAATTGGCCTCTATAGAATAAAGTACATACTTGGTTTATTGTTAATCGCTACTTTTAATAAATAAAAAAGTCCATCGCTAGGATAGACTTTTAATTAATTTTTACTATCTAAATTAACTTTCACATTCATTACTACAAAACTGTCACAAATCTTATTATTGACGTTTATTTGTATTAAATAGAAATGATATCAAACTTTTTTTCTCCTTCGCTCGATACATCACTGGGTGAAGAGGACTGGGTTGCTTTTACCACTAATTTTGGGTAATAGAGGCCAAATGATGGCTTTTGAGAATATGGATTTGGAACTTTAAGTTTTACCGACCAAGTTCCATTTGAGGAAATTTTAACGGACTTAGTCTCGCCCTCCCTAAAACGAGTAACCATATTAGGGGTTCCGCTATTATAACGCTGAGCAGGGGTTTGATATTCAGCTAATACGCTGACCTCGATATTCATATTGGGAATTCCTTTTCCAGAGACAGTGGTAAAGGTCTCCTGATACATTCCGCCGGGACCAGGATTGCTAGCAACTTTAATTTCTCTATCGGTTTTAATTATTTCTGGAGGGGCCATAGTACCATATACAATTGAAGGAGGCGGAAGTGTTGCAGTTATGTCTTGCGGGTATTGATGTGAGGAGATTTCAAACTTTATATTATAGGCTCCTTCAGGTACCCCACGATAAGGGTTTTCCATTTTAGCATCCCATGTACCATCGCTTTCCGAGGTTACTTTTATTACGTCATATTCTTTAACTCTTTCGTAATTATAACCCTTCTGTTTCCAGCGCACCTTGTTAGTAATTTCTATCCGGTTGTTTGGCCCTGCAACACCTTCCACCAAAAATCCAAATTTGTACTTAACCCGTTCAGGAATGTTTGTAATAGAAGATACCGACGACATTAGCTGGTTAATGTTAATGTGATCAGCAGCTGGTCCTATTACTTTGGAAGAGGTTCCTTTCATTTCTTTCTGTGAGGTTCTTTTAACATGTGTTGGAGTCTTCTTTTGTGTCCTAAGAATTTTTTCCTTTTGAGATTTGGTGGTTTTAGAAGGTGTGTGTTGTGATATTGCGACGTTTGAGAAACAAACCAAGCCCCCTACGATTACATTTAAAATAATGTTTTTCATCTTTTTGTTTTTTATTAGTTCGACTCTCCTTTTCAGAATTCCACTTGTATTGAGTATGATGGTAATACCATCGGCTTAACCCGTTACAACAACCTCAGTGAAGTCGACAAGGATTGTTTCAATGTCGGAAGAGCCATAGAATCAGAATGTTAAAATGGCGAACCCTATGGGTAAAAAAAGAACTTTTCACTTAATCTGACAACAGCCAATGAGAATTCAATATGTCTGATTTAGAGTTTCACTTATATGGATGAGTATTTAATTTGCTAGGAGACGTGAAACACAAAATTATGGCGCCTTTGAGATGCACTTAAATTTAATGTGATTCAAACTGTTATAAACTTATAATTATTTCTTTACTTGAAATCCATGCTCTTTAATAAAATTTATATTCTCTTTTTTTATTTCTAGAATAATTCTCTTACCACTTAAGCACGAGCAGGCAAGACAACTTTCTGGGGTCCCATTGTTATCAATACTTACATCGTATATTTCAATATTTACTGATTGGAAGTGATTTTTTATTATATCTGCTAAATCGGTATCCGTTTCGGCAGTTCCCCAAGAGTCGCTACAATAGGTTTGGTTATATAAAACCAATATAGTATCTCCCGCATCGTCATCTGATGAACAGCTCAATAGTGCTAGGCCTATACATATAAGTAGAATGACTTTTTTCATAATAATGAATTGTAGTTATGATTACAAAGTATGTATTACTCTTTGGTACTTGAGGGGGGTACTGCGACATTTAATGACGGAGCCATCTACACGACTACGCAATATTTTTATGTCTTTTTTAAGTCGAATCCTAAATTCAGCTGCAACATAATTGGCCAAATATTTCCATTACCATTTGTGTCAAAATAATATTGTGGTCCAACGTCAAATAGTAGATGGAAATTCCTTCCATACTTTCTTTGTATTCCCCATGTTGGTCCAAAAGCAAAATCAACGTCGGAAGTGCGATTTACATTCTCGGCAATCGAATTTCCACGGGTTATAAATCTTAACGAAACAAAATTTCCAGAATTATTTTCCGTATTTCTATTTTTTTCGTTTCTCTTATTTAAGTTATAAAACCATTTTTGTTGCAAGTCAGCAAATGGACTAATTATATATATAAATCCACTTCCTCCAAAAGTTAAATCCGGATATCCTCCACCATAACCAATTCCAAGTGCTGAAGAAAAAGTAGAATATTGACCTGTTGGAATTTCCAATTCAATTGCAGGATTTAAAAAATTAACCCGCCAAATTTTTTCAGTTTTAGTTTCGTTTATTTCTTGAGCATAATTCAGCATTGTTAAAAGTCCAAATGTTAAAATAAGTAGGCTTTTTTTCATTTTTTTTTAATGTTTAGGTATTTATTTTCAAGTGTTGTACAACGGGAGTTTAGACAGTTACTCCATATTCCATAAAAATAGCACTTCTAGGTTATCCTAGGTAGATTTAGGGAAGTTTTATCGCGCCTTAATATTAGCGTCGGAAGACTTGGTATTGGAAGGAGTTGGTTTAGCTAATTGGAGGATATTTGGCCAATGTTTTAAGCTCTTTAGGTCTAAGTGTGGCTATAATTATCAGAGAGCTATAGCAGATCGGGATCAGGTTCACCTCCGAGATCCCATACTGCTTATCTTACATTAATTACTTTCTTGTTTTAATTCTTCTATTAATTTTTTAATATGACGATTTTGTAATAAACCGCCATATCCAATGTCAGCTGAAGGTAAATGAGGTCCAGAATTAGCCTCAACTATTACAGGGCCCATAGTAGAAATCGCAACATCCCAACCAATAAACCTATCAGGTATAATTTTAACACCTTTTAAAACTTCTTCACAAGCTTCTTTGAAATACGGAATTTTAAACCCTTCAATTTTAAAGCCGCTATCTGGGTGTTTATTAATTAATTTTCCTCCATATTCAGGCATATAATGCCCATTTTTTTTTAATGTGCCTTCATCCATATTTACTCCAACAAAAAAGCCACCAGATGAGGCATTATCAACAATACTATTACCAACTCCAAATCTCATAAACGCACTAATTATTTCGGGATGATTATCTGATGTAATTAGGGAGATTATTCTTAATGTGTTTACAGATTTATCATTGATTTTATTAATTTCTCTGTGTTGTTTAATTATTTTGGTGTGAATATAATACCCATCTATGAGTGAATCAAATATAGTATCTATTTCATCTTTTAAGCCCGATTTCGTCAATTTAAAACAGCCTTTACCACCATAGTCCGATGGTCGTCTAAAAAATAGACCATCTAGGTTATCTACGGTAAAAACGTAATCAAAAAAACTAACAAGGTCACTTCTATTATAAATTTGCTTAATCGTATTGTTATGATAGAAAGTGGTCCCTAGATTATAGCTGATTAGCTTTGGAGTGTTAAGGGGAGATTTCTCGCTTAAAAGCGCAAAAAATAATTTATTTTCTATTAATGATTTGTATGCAGGTTTATGCAAAAGTGGACTGCTAAGAATTGCACTTACTTCTCCTGCACTTAAGTAGTCCAAATAATTTTTGACATCTTTTCTATACAGGTATTTGAAATAGTAATAAGGAATTTCTTTTTTGGTTTTATAAAGTACAAATACCTCTTTAATTATTTTAAAAAAACTTTTTTTATTAGGGTCATTTATAAAAACCTTAATTCTTCCGATTTTCTCAAATTTACGCATGCGTTTATTTGTTAGATTATAATTAAGGCTAACTAAAGATTGCGTGGCAATCCCATTTTATATAAAAATAACAAGATTTAGGTAAATTTAAGGCTGTTATGGAAGTTTTGTCATACCATTATTCTAATAGCTGACGCCTTGATGTTGGACCAAATGGGCATAGGTAATTAGATGGTATAGGGGTAGACCAGTCTGTTAAATTAGCTAACATCTTTAATCAATTAATTCATAATTCAATTCCACCGTAAAGTGGTTTGGTTAATAATTTTTTATAGATTTTATTCATATTATTACCATTCAAGAACACTAAATATCCATTTTAGATTTTGGAAACCATATGGCATAAGTATTTATACTAGGGTCTTTTACGGTATGAAATAATACAAATTCATTATAATTGCATTCATTTAAAATTACCTAACTCTATCCAATCCAAAAAATATATTTTCTTTTAGTAATACCTGTTGTATTACAATAAAGTTATAAACATTTTCGGAGTTATGAGTCTCCCCAGACCCCTCTTTTCAACATCATCATAGAATATATTTACAACACAAATCTAAAGGATGGCAAAGGTAAACCTGCCTTACGGCAAAGGTAAACCTGCTAGGTTTCATAGACTGGCTTGTCTGACTTCATAAGCAGGCCCAGCTGCTGTATAAATCGCAGTAGCGGGGAATTCCAACACACTTTAAAAATCAAACTTCTTGAAAATTTCTTTTGTAGCTGTTTTATCTATATCCCTTCTTGGGTTTTTATTTGTGTTATTTCAATTGCCCAAATATTACATGTTTATTCAAGGCTCATATTTTTTATAAGCTTTGGGTAGCTAACTGAACTACTTTCTTTGCTAAAATTAAAGTTGGGTCAATTAATTCAATTGAAAACTTGGTGTCATTATATCCTTGATTCTGAGGGAACAGTAGAGGTAGCTCAGTACACCCTAAAATAATTACCTGAGCGTTTTTTTTAATAAGGTGATTAACTCCGCCATTAATCTGTTCCTTGCAAAGGCCACTTGTATATCCAGCTTTCACACCCATTTCACCATAAATACTTTCCATTACAAGATTTTGATGCGTTTCATCTGGAACTACAATCTGAAGCCCAAAATGTGTAAGTACATTAAAATATACTTTACTCTGAATTGTTCCACTTGTAGCTAATAAGCCTACTATGGTACCTTTTCCAAAGTTTTCTAAAATATATTCTGCTGTAGTCGTTATCATATTAACAATAGGCACATTAAGGTGATCTTGAATTTCCTTTACAAAAGCATGTGCTGTATTGCAGGGTATTGCAATTGCATTTGCACCAGCTGCCTCTAATTTTTTACAAGTGGAAAATAACGCAATAGTGGGGTCTGTTTGATTATGAATTAAATTGGCAGTTCTATCAGGAATTTGAGGGTTTTGTTCCACAATCATTTTTATATGATCTTGGTCTTTCTTCGCTGGTGTACTTTGAATGATTTTATTCATAAAATCAACCGTTGCGGAAGGTCCAACTCCCCCAACAATACCCAGTTTAAACGGTTTAAGCTGTGGAATATTCCCTATAGCTAACGCATAGTCTGCATAAACCTGATTAACGTCTACTATTGGAACTCCTCTTTTCCAAAGCTGATTTACCAATAGGGAAATTTCGGTAATACAAGGTAAAATCACTTCACAACCTTTTGCTTTTAGCTCTAGACAGGCCTCGTAAACATATTCTAGGGGCAAACCGTCTAAGTATCCATTTTTAATACCTGTTTCTGCATATATGGCATGCATTAACTGGCTTTGATTTGTAGGGTATATTAATTCATAGTCTTGAAAGTATTTTGTTAATAAGGTAGATTCTTTAACAAAACTAGAAGTCAGTACTCCTATTTTAGTGCCTTTCTCAAATTTTAGACTTAGATAATTGGTTATAGCATCAAAAATATTTACAATGGAAATAGATGTTTCCTTTTGCAGCTCATCTATAAAAGAATGACTTGCAAAACATGGCAGTAAAATTTTAGACACCTTATTTTGTTCAAAGTTTTTGCATAAATTGAAGGTGTAGAATTTCCTTGATTTTATATCCTGCTCTTCAAATAAAGCAGATTCAATCTGACTATATGGTTGCTGTTCAAAAATGAAATGATAGTTTTTTTGATTTTTTAGGGCTTCCTTGTTTTTTAGAAGTTTAAAAAACAAATCGGCTCCAGATAAGGCTCCTAGGCCACCAATTACGGCAATTTTATCCATTCTGTTTTAAATAATTTATCAAGTATAAACCAAAGTTCCTTTTGTATAACATTGTTAGGGATATTGGTTAACCAACCTGTGCAGATATTAAAAGTTATGGTGTGCGGCATTTGATTAATTTCCGGATGTTGTTCAATAGTTCTTTAATCTAACTTTTCAATTTCATCAAGTCCAATTTTAAAAATATTACCAAAACCATTTAATGGACTATTAGCTATCTGTTTTAAAGAATATACACTTTTTAATTCTCTGTCATGATTTGTTTTTCTTTCACTCGTAAAATAGAAGTTACGGTTTTCCCAATCTATAAAAGGGGAGTAATCCAATTTATCTGAATTAATTAACGCTCCCATATTTTTTGATTGACTCCATTTTCCATTATCATCCTTGCGGCTTATGTATAAATCACCGCCACCTAAATCATCCTCTCGGCCAAATGAGCTAAAAATTATTAGATCTTCCTTTGGGCTCACATTGGCGTTAAATTCAAAAAAAGGTGAATTTATTTCGACCGGCAATGGCTCAGGCGATTGAAATTTCCCTTCTACGTACTTAGATATAAAAATATCTTCTTTCCCTAATCCGTTCTTTCTTGTTGCTGTAAAGTATAAGTTTCCTTTTTCACTTACTGAAGGGAAAAATTCGTCCCCTCTAGTGTTTATTACTGAGTCTAGCGCTGCAGGTTCTGACCATACCCCTACTTTAGCCCCACATAAGTTCGGAGTGATATTTTAAATTTCAAATTTATACATTTGAGATATGAAATATAAGAAATGGACCTTAGTACAAAAGTTGGAGATATTATCCAGTTCGGAAGAAATAGGCATTGTGGAAACCTGCCGTAAATACGGGGTTAGCACTGGCACTTTTTATTCCTGGAAGAAGAAGTTCGACCATAAAGGGGAAGCAGGTTTAAAAGTGCCCTATGACACTAAGAGCAAGGAACTGAAAGAAGCAGAAGAGGAAAATCGTGTGCTTCGCAAGTTGCTTAGTGAT
>NZ_KE384291.1:15795-41420 GCF_000424985.1 Arenibacter latericius DSM 15913 | reverse complement strand
CTCATATCCCTGCATCAGCATAAATACGCGTTGCTTTAAAAGTTTCTCTATCGTATGGGTGACTAAGATGGGATTGCGACTATCTGGAATAAATTGACTGAAATACCTGATTAACTTGTGTTCCCGCTCTATTTTCTCCAGTAAAACCAGAGAACCATCAGAACTTATTTCTTCTGCAGAAAAATCTACGGAAATTGATTTTTTACCTCGGTAGAAAACTGTATTTTTAGTACTCAAAATTGGGTGATTTTAGTGTTAGTAAAGATGCCTGTAAGCTCTTTAAATATAACACTTTACACCCAATTTTACTATATACCCATGAATTATCCGGGTTAACCAAAGCTTCCCATTACAAGAATCAGTATGCTATAACTTATGGATGATATGTTGATCTGTAAGGCTTTTATTACAATAGGTGATGATGAGATGATGCTTAAGATAATATTTTATGCTCTCCTCCAAGGGACATTTAAGGCTATTACAATACCGAAAGGGGAATTAGAAGATATGCCTTTAAAATTTGATAATTTGTTATACGTATGGTAGTAAAGGAAGGAATTCCAAAGCAGTTGATTCAACAGTATCCACATGTTTTTGAAATTGATGCGAACTTAGACCGACTAGTGAAAAAGATAGAGCTTCTCACTTATCTAAATCCGCAAAATATTGAAAAGGAAAAGCAGCGCTTTTTTGCATCTAAATATACTGATGCCCCTGTTTTTAAATATAAAAAACTTCAGTTTGAGCCATATGCCCTGCACCAACAGCTTTTCTCTCAAAAAGTAGAGCGAATTCAAGATAAACAAATTCGCAAATTCTATCAGGAGGTAATTTACTATTATGCCAATATGATACAGTGTATAGAAACCATAGGGCAAGGTAAAAGGTTTTATTACAACTCTCTTAGGGTTTATGGTACTCCAACAGATAGAGATGTACAAAATGCCCGATTTATCCTTCATTTTAAAGATGAGGATACTACTGAAGATATGGTTAAGAAATACTCACCTGAAGATGCAAAACAATATTTTGAGAAGTATGTAGAACAGTATAATTTTCCATTAAACGTCTCCTATTCTACAAGTATAGCGGCAGATGCTATGGTAAGTAACAATACCCAATCCCTATTAATTAAAAAAAATGCTAGTTTTAGTAGGAACCAAATACTTACTCTGGCTCATCATGAGATTGGAGTACATTTGGTAACTACTTATAATGGGTTGGCGCAGCCGTTGAAAGTTTTCTCCAACGGATTCCCAAAGAATGTGGAAACCCAGGAGGGATTGGCTGTTTTTAGTGAGTATATGGGTGGGGCGCTTAGCCTAAAAAGACTTAAAGAGTTGGCATATAGAGTTATAGCATCTGATAGTTTAATAAAAGGCTTTAGTTTTTCTGATACTTTTGATATGCTCCATGGGCAATATAAATTGGAAAGAAACCATGCTTTTACAATTACTATGAGAGTGCATAGGGGAGGTGGTTTTACAAAAGATCGACTCTATTTAAGTGGATTGCGAAAAATATACCAACGTTATAAAAATGGACTTTCTATGGACTCCTTGCTAACAGGAAAAGTGTCCTTAGAACATGAAGACACCATTGTAAGATGGACAGATCTTGGGCTATCACATCCAAGTACACATTTTAATGTTGCTTTTAAAGAAAATAAGAATACCAATAAAAAGTTAGATTTTATACTGGATAACTTAAAATAAGTTATGACTTGTATAAAACTAATTTTCAAACCATTGGTTTAATTAAGATGTTAAGGATTCAAAAGGAATTCACTCCAAGGAAATCATTATTAAAACTATCTTAAATTATTATTGACTACTCTTGGTATAATAATATAGATTTTGATATATTTGTGCTGTTATAACAAAACACATATCCATCATGTTTACATTTGAGCAATATTTAGGGTTTATAGCTTTTGCGAGTATCTTACTTATCGGTTTTTGGCTGATGATTTTTTTATTGGGCTTTGTAGTTCCCTATTGGATTGGAGGCTCTATTCAAGAAGCAATTAAAGAGAAGCGAGAAGCAAAGAAAGCGCTTCGCGAAAAGTAAAATATATATAAAGTGTACAAACTTTAAAAAGGGAGCCAATTGGTTCCCTTTTTTTGTGTGTGCCTAGCATGGGCGATATCTATAGGGTGTAAGTCCCGAACACGCTCTAGCAGTGGGAAGTGTTAGCCTAAAGCAAGGGTGTCCATCGTGAGGTGGAATCTGAAGGAAGCTGGAGGCAAAATCCTGGCCTGACGTACAGGAACTACATATAAGGCCAAAGTTGTCTGGATAAAGTTACACAACAAACCGAAGTCCAACACTGCTCGGAGACAATATGGTAAATGTAGCAGGTAGATGGGATGAAAGATATCGTTCTTACCTGGGGAGACCTCATGAACGTGTGGAAACAAAGTATGAAACACGGACAACAGTTGCTATCAGAAGTCAGCAGATGCCATAGTACTAAGTATCGACTATATTTAGGAAGGGCTGAACTTTAGTAGATGTGCAGTAACCGATAGTTACCTAATGGAAGGAAGAACGCAGAAAATCTTTGATGAATCAAAGACCTCTAAACAAAAGAATAGGACGGAACCCGAAGGCTATGTTGGAGGGCAGACTTTCATGTGGATAACCGAAAATAACCTCACGGATACTAATCAATTAGGAGATGGACTATTAGAGCTGATTGTGTCCCCTTCAAACCTTAACAAAGCCTACCTACAGGTAAAGCGGAATAAGGGATCTGGGGGTGTGGACAAGATGGAAGTCGAATCATTAAAAGATTATCTAGTCACGCACAAGGACAAACTAATTGCATCCATTTTAAAGGGTACTTACCGCCCCAACCCTGTTCGCAGGGTACTTATTCCCAAAGACAATGGACAAAAGCGACAACTGGGTATCCCTACAGTTATAGATAGGTGTATCCAACAAGCGATTGCCCAAGTTCTCTCGCCAATGTATGAACCCCAATTTAGCGACAATAGCTACGGGTTCAGACCAAGGCGCAACGCCCACGGAGCATTAAGGAAATGTCAGGCGTATATCACAGAAGGCTACAAGTATGCAGTAGATTTGGATTTAGAAAAATTCTTTGACACGGTAAACCATAGCAAGCTGATAGAGATACTCCCCCGTACTGTAAAAGACGGTCGAGTGATATCACTGATACATAAATATCTCAATGCGGGAGTGCAAGTAGGATCCAAAATACGGACTAGTGAAGAGGGGGTTCCGCAAGGAGGTCCACTAAGTCCAATTTTAAGCAACATTATGTTGAACGAAATGGACAAAGAGCTAGAGAGTAGGGAGCATAAATTTGTACGCTATGCTGACGACCTTCTGATACTATGCAGAAGTAAACGCAGTGCAGAACGGACAATGGGCTCAATGATCCACTTTATAGAGGATAAACTGTTCTTAAAAGTGAATAGGGATAAAAGCCAAAGTGCCCACATAAGGAAGGTCAAATTCCTTGGATACTCCTTTTACAAAAGCAAAGGAGAAGGACGGCTACGGATACACCGAAAGAGTGTAGCCAAAATGAAAGCTAAAATAAAAGAGCTGACATCCCGTAGTAATGGCTGGGGTAATGCCCGAAGAAAAGAAGCCCTTCGCCAGTACATCACTGGTTGGGTGAACTACTTCAAATTGGCAGACATGAAGAATCTGCTTCTTAAAATAGACGAGTGGTACCGAAGACGAATCAGGATGGTGATATGGAAACAATGGAAACGGATACGAACCGGAGTGAAGAATCTTATCAAGCTAGGGGTTAAGAAATCCAAGGCTTGGGAATGGGCAAATACAAGGAAAAGCTATTGGCATACAGCTAATAGTTTTATCCTTAAGACCACAATCACCACGGAAAATCTGAGAAAAGCAGGCTATGTAATGCTGTCAGACCAATATCGAAAGGTTAGTATCAAAACTTAAGGAAGCGCCCAGTACGGATCCGTACGCTGGGTGCTGTGGAAGGTCGGAGCGGGAATTAATCCCGTTCCTCCTATCCGATTGATCAAGTATTGCTTTTTATTATGATTAGGGATCTATTATCGCCAAATAGATGATAATTGGAATTTCCTAGCCAAGTTACTTCGCGGATAGAAAAATGAGTATAAACCGGCTTAAAGCAAATCTAGAACTTCATTATTGGTTTGTAAATAAATGCAAATAATAAGTCGAATTAAATCCAGTTCGGTAATTGCAATAAAAAAACCTGACTAACTTAACGGCCAGACAGGTTTTATTAATTATTAGTAAGATTGTTGCCTCTTAGGAATAAAGATAAAAGTTTAAAATTTTATCCTTCAAAATCCATTTCTTCGCCACCACCATTAGTACCTGGTCTACGATCTCTAGATTTTTGGGTCTGTGGTTGGTTAAAACGATATTGGAAGGACAGCGTAATCTGTCTCTCCCTCCACTGAAATTCGCTATAAGTAAGTACATTTTCCGTTCTAGTCGTACTAGTACGCTTCCTAGTATTAAAAATGTCACTCACATTTAAAGATATAGAACCTTTATCCTTTAATATATCCTTACTCAGAGCAAGGTCGGAGCTCAACATACCATCTCTAGTACTCTGTGCATCTTTGGATGGGCCCATATAGAAAAAGTTGGTCTGAAAATCGATCTTTCCTGGTAATGGTAATTTTGCGCTAAATCTTGTGAACCATGAGAAGTCATTGGCATCAAAATTCTGGACTATGGTCTCATTGTTGCTGTTAACATAAGTGTAATCTCCTTTTAAATCTCTTTGGAAGGCATTTAGGTTCCAAGATAGCCTCCAGTTTCTAAAAGGGGTATAAGTAGTAGTAAATTCCATACCGTATCGTTCTTCGGTCGCTAAGTTAATAGGACTACGTACCTGTACTGGAACTATAATTGGATTATTTGGATCATCTGGGTTGTCTATAGATACAAAATCCCCGGTTTCTCTAGAAACAAATTGAAATACACCAGTAGATCTGTTATAATATCCTGATGTAGTAAAGGACATTTTATCCCATCGTTTTAAATATCCTAGATCGTAAGCATCCGTAAAGGTGGGATCTAAATCGGGATTCCCTTGAAACAAGTTAGTGTTACTAGATCTAGATGGAAATGGGTTGATAAATCTAGACCAAGGTCTTCTAAGTCTTTTACTATAACTTAATGTAATTTGTTCTGTTTCAGAAAACTCATATCCTAAAAATACAGAGGGGAACCAGTTTACATAATCCTTATTGGTAATTTCGTTAGTATTAACCAATTCTATCCCTATATCAGAAGCTTCCACTCGAAGTCCTGCTAGAATACTAAATTTATCTATTTTAGTTCCTAATTGGGTATAGGCAGCATTGATGTATTCCTTATAGTTTAATTCGTTACTGAAATTGGGGTCGCTAGGAAAGCTACCGTCTAGCTGCTGTATACCAAAATCAAAATCTGTATTGTTATTACTAAAAGTTCCTCTATAACCAATTTCAAATTGCGATTGATTGTCTTTACCAAAAGGTAGAACATAGTCCATTTGAACTAATTGAGAGACCTGAGTCTCATCATTGATGGTTCTTTCTGTATCCAAATCAATATTCTCTCCAAGGATTACTTCTTCAATTAGAGAGGCCTCATCATTAGTACCTTTAGAGAACTGATAGTCAAACGTTAGTTCATGACCGTCTTTATCAAATTTCTTTTGATAGTTTAGAGAGTATTTTACCTCTTCTCTAAACTGGTCTTCTACAGTAAATCTGTTTCTTTCTATAGTAGGAGTTCTATCAGCATCGAAGTTGAAAAAATCAACATTCACCGTATTGTCACCGTTCGATTTTCCAAATACAAAGGAATTGGTAATACTGCTACTTTCATCTAAGAATAACTCGAAACCAATATTGGTGTTAAAGCTTTTATCTTGTCTTTGATAATCCCTTATTTCGTCCTGAAAGCTTAATGTATTGCCATTAGAATCAAAATTCTCTTGATTGAATAATGCATTACCTGGTCCATTTCTATAGCGGTAGGTGGTATTGGTGAAAATATTAAAATTATCTCTTCTTAAATTTAAACTTACCGCCCCACCATAATTTTCAGGATGACCTGCATATACGTTTACAGATCCATTTAGTCCGGCTGTTTTACTTTGTTTTAAAATAATGTTCAATATACCTGCAGTACCTTCTGCATCATACCTTGCGGAAGGGTTGGTAATTACCTCAACTCTTTCTATAGCGTCTGATGGTAATTGCTGAAGCGCTTCTGGACTTAATCCAGATAAGGCAGAAGGTTTTCCGTTAATAAGAATTCGAACACTTTCGTTTCCTCGGAGGCTAATATTACCTTCTACATCTACAGAAACAGAAGGAACGTTTCCTAAAACATCTGTAACAGATCCTCCTTTTACGGTTAAATCTGATCCTACATTATATACCTTTTTATCTAGTCGGAGTTCTACGGTAGTACGTTCACCTACCACTTCAACTTCCGCAAGTTGGGCTACATCCATGCTTAAGCGAATAACACCTAAGTCAGTATCCTCGCTTAAGTAGTAATTAGGAACTTTATAGGATTTATAAGAAATATATTCTACGCTAAGGTTATAATTTCCTCGATCTGCCTCTACCTCAAACTTTCCAGTGGCATCTGTAATACCTCCTGTAACCTTGCTGGGGTCATTTACACTTTGTAAAACCAGGGTTGCATATTCTAGTGGTTCTTGGGTTTCTTCGTCTAAAACAGTTCCGGTAATTGTAACGGGTCTGTTTTGTTCGTGGGGTCCTTGGGAGTAGGCGGTTAACGCTAATAATAGTAAAGTGACCGAAAATAGTTTTCTCATGTTAGTTGTTAGATTTTTGCTTTTTCTTTTTACGCTTCTTTTTATTTTTTACTTTCTTAAAGCCATTTTCTTGTAGTGCTACAAATGCCTCATATTTCTCTTTTGGAAGTCCGGCTTTGAGCTCTTCATCTTGTTGTTTTGTTATTCTTTCAAACCCTTCCCTCATTTTTTCTGGAGGCAATTTTAAGATTTGCATTTCTATACGCTCTTGTAGATATTTTTTTAAAGTAGCGCTTAGTACTGCTTCTTCAAAAGCGTTAAGTTCTAGCTTTTCTGATATCGCTGGCATCTCCGCATCTACAATTTGCTCCGCTGTTAAATTCTCAGGTTCCTTCGCAGTTTCAGCCATTTGTGGCATAGCGTTTCTTTGTCTTCCATATCCGTATCCATTGCCATAACCATACCCGTACTGTGCACTTAAAAAAGGAAATGATAGTAGCCCAAATAGAATGCTTAGATATAACTTTTTCTTTGTTTTCATAATGTTTACTGCTTAGTGAGATTCCAAAATTAAATGAAGGTTTAACCGTTGTCGGTTAAATGTTTGTTAAAAAGGGGAGATTGATGTTTGATGTCTATAATCCGTGAGGGATTAATAAGTGGCAGCTTAAATAAAAGGTTTATATAATTATATAATAAGGAATGGAACTGCTTAAAGCAGTTCCATTATTTTTTCTGGCGGACGTCCTATTACTGCTTTGTTATTATGGATAACAATAGGCCGTTCTATTAATTTGGGATTTTCAACCATTGCCGTTAATAATTCATCATCAGTAAGTTCTTTCCCCTTATAGTTTTCCTTCCAAATACTTTCATTGGTTCTTACTAGCTCCATGGGGGTTATACCTAGTTTTTTAACTATCTCTTCCAGTTGTTCTTTAGAAGGTGTGTCCTCAAGGTATTTTACAATCTCAAAATCCTTTCCCGATTCGGTTAGAATAGCAACACCTTGTCTAGATTTGCTACATCTGGGGTTATGGAATATTTTAATCATAATTTGTTTATTTTAAAGTTTAATAGAATTATTAAGATTTCTGTTTTTAAACTATAGTTATCTTTAATATAAGCAATTGATTGGAAAAGGCATTAATCGTCATCTTTTTGCCCCATCAGCATTAGGTAAGCTTTAAGGAAACGATCAATATCTCCGTCCATTACGTCATCAACATTGCCAGTTTCTTCATTAGTTCGTACGTCTTTCACCAATTTATAGGGATGCATAACGTAATTGCGAATCTGTGAACCCCATTCGATTTTCATTTTAGACGACTCAATTTCTTGTCGCGCTTCCATTTTCTTCCGTAGTTCTATTTCATATAATTGAGACTTTAGCATCTTCATCGCAGTAGCCCTATTATCATGTTGAGACCGTGAATCGGAACAAGAAATCTGGATGCCAGTAGGTTTGTGGACTAACTGCACCTTTGTTTCTACTTTGTTTACATTCTGTCCTCCTGCACCGCTAGACCTAGCTGTGGTGATTTCTATGTCGGCCGGATTAATATCAACCTCTATGCTATCATCCACCATAGGGTAAACATAAACGGAAGCAAAGGAGGTATGTCTTTTGGCATTACTGTCAAAAGGGGATATGCGAACCAATCTATGCACCCCATTCTCTCCTTTTAACCAACCAAAAGCAAAGTCCCCATCAATTTCTAAACTCACCGTTTTAATTCCCGCGACGTCTCCTTCTTGGTAGTTGAGTTCCTTAATCTTATAACCATGCTTTTCACACCACATCATATACATTCGCATTAACATAGCGGCCCAATCACAACTTTCAGTACCCCCGGCACCTGAAGTAATTTGAATAACGGCGGAAAGCTCATCTCCTTCAGAGGAAAGCATATTCTTAAATTCTAGCTTTTCTATGGCATCCAAGGTTTTCTCATAATGCTTGTCTACCTCTTCCTGGCTCATTTCCTCTTCATTGAGGAATTCAATAAATATCTCTAAATCATCCACTAAACTCTTGGCTAGATTATAATCATCTACCCATTGCTTCTTGGATTGGATTAACTTCATATGAGCCTGAGCCTCTTGCGGATGGTCCCAAAAATCTGGAGCCATGGTTTTTTCCTGCTCGTTTTCTATTTCTATAAGCTTGGCATCAATGTCAAAGATACCTCCTTAACGCACCAAGGCGATCCCAAAGACTATTATAATGGTCTGTATTAATCATATTTCTTCGTTTTGAGCAAAAATAGAACTTAAGTATGGTTGTACAATCTATTTTATATAAATTTAAAAGCCAATATACATAAGGAGAAATGAGAGATAATATTTTAGTCTGCTTAGCAATGTTTCTTGGATTGATATGTGTTAATGCTCAACTTCCAGAAAACAGCAAAGATTTTAAAAAATATCAAGGAAAGTTTAATTTCCTTTATGATGAAAATAGTGATAAAATATACCTAGAAATAGGGGAGTTAGATAAAGAATTTCTTTATGTATATTCACTAAGCAGTGGGATTGGTAGTAATGATATTGGTTTAGATAGAGGTCAGTTAGGGGGCGAGCAAGTGGTCTACTTTAAAAAGGCAGGCAATAAACTGCTTTTGGTGCAACCTAACTTAAAGTTTAGGGCACTTACAGATAATACATTGGAAAAAGAATCCGTAGAACAAGCTTTTGCAAAGTCTGTATTATATGGTTTTAACATAGAGGAGGAAAGAAATGGGACATATATTATAGACCTAACCAATTTTTTGTTACAGGATGTACATGGGGTTACTCAGCGTTTAAAAAATAGTGGTCAGGGGAGTTATAGCTTAGACAAAACTAAAAGTGCTATTAATCTAGAGCGTACTAAGGCTTTTCCTGAAAATGTTGAATTTGATGTTATCCTAACTTTTTCTGGAGACGGAAAAGGAAGCCACATTCGTTCTGTAACTCCAAATTCTAGTTTGGTTACGGTTACCCAACACCATTCTTTTATCAGTCTACCTGATACTAACTTTAAAAAAAGAGCCTTTGACCCTAGGTCTGGATCATATTCATTTTCCTATTATGATTATTCTACCCCTATACAAGAGCCTATTCTTAAACGATATATTCCACGACATCGGCTAAAAAAGAAAGACCCTAATGCAGATGTTAGCGAGGCGGTGGAGCCCATAATTTACTATTTAGATAATGGTACTCCAGAGCCAGTACGTGCTGCACTATTAGAAGGTGCTCGTTGGTGGAACGAAGCTTTTGAAGCTATTGGATATAAAGATGCTTTCCAAGTGAAAGTGTTGCCAGATGGTGCAGATCCTATGGATGTGAGATATAATGTAATACAATGGGTACACCGGTCTACTCGTGGGTGGAGTTATGGGAGTAGTATAAAAGATCCACGGACGGGGGAGATCCTAAAGGGACATGTAAGTTTAGGAAGTCTTAGAATACGTCAAGACTTTTTAATTGCGCAGGCTTTATTAGACAAACCATTTGCTAAGAGAGATGATAATTATGAGCCCATGTTAGAAATGGCCTTAGCACGTATTAGGCAGCTATCTGCACATGAAATTGGTCATACTCTTGGCTTTGCCCATAATTTTGCAGCTAGTGCCAATGGCATGACATCGGTAATGGATTACCCTCATCCGGCAGTGGAATTAAAACGTCGTAAAGTAAATATTTCCAATGCCTATGATACGGGAATTGGAGAATGGGACAAACTTGCAGTGGCTTATTCCTATTCCGATTTTCCTGAAGAAGAGGAAGGTGAAGCCTTAAATAAAATACTGGAAGATGGTCATAAAAGGGGACTTAAATTTATTTCAGATGTAGATGCTAGGGCTAAAGGAGGAGCACATGCGTATGCCCATCTTTGGGATAATGGTGAAAATGTTACTGCAGAACTAGAGAATCTATTAAATATTAGAAAGGTGGCTATCTCTAATTTTTCTATAGATAATATTCGGAAAAATGAACCAAATGCTGTTCTAGAAGATGTTTTTGTACCACTATATTTTTTTCATCGATATCAGACAGAAGCGGTTGCGAAACTTGTAGGTGGCATGGATTATAATTATACTGTTAAAGGGGATGGACAGACCACCGTAGAAACTATTTCTAACACCACACAGAAGTTGGCCCTAAAAGCCTTGTTGAAAACCTTGGATGCAAGTGAAATTGCCATTCCTAAGGACAAGTTATCCTTGTTTCCTCCTAGGAGTTTGGGTTATGGACGTACTAGGGAATCTTTTAAAGGTCGTACTGGGGTTACTTTTGATCCGCTTTCAGCCCCAGAAACTGCAGCAGATCTAAGTTTGGAATTGCTTTTACATCCAGAAAGAGCCTCTAGGTTAATTGTTCAAAAAAGTTTAAAGGATAGTGATTTAGGTCTTGGAGAGGTGTTAGATGAAACTATAAGAGAAACCATAGAGAAGTCTCATAAAGACCGATATATAAACGAAGTTCAAAAGAATATTAATTATAGGGTACTGTATCACATAATGAATTTGGCAGCACATGATAAGGTACATCCACAAGTAAACGCAATTGCCAATCAGAAATTGGGATTTATAAAATCTAAATTCTCCGGGAGTAGTGATGCCAATGCTCAGGAAATGGTTCGGAGGATCGATGATTTTTACCAATTTCCGGAATTATTTAAGGTAATTCCAACCCCTGAAATCCCCGATGGCTCTCCCATTGGAATGGATTGCTTTATTTCTAATTACTAATATCTTACTTCGTTATAAATTTTATGAAAATTAATCTAATCAGTGATACCGTTACCAAACCCACTCAAGGAATGCTAGAGGCAATGATGTCTGCCGAGGTGGGTGATGATGTGTTTAAAGAAGACCCTAGTGTTAACCAATTAGAGGATAAAATTGCCTCAATGTTTGGGATGGAGTCGGCTTTATTTTTTCCAAGTGGCACTATGGCTAATCAGACTGCTATTAAGTTACAAACTCAACCAGGAGAGCAATTAATTTGTGACAAATATTCCCATATCTATAATTATGAAGGGGGAGGGGTTAGTTTTAATAGTGGAGTGTCTTGTAGATTGATAGATGGAGATAGGGGTATGATTACTGCGAACCAAGTTAAAGATGCTATTAATCCACCTGATTTTTACCATAGTCCACTAACAACCTTAGTTTCTATAGAAAACACTACCAATAAAGGTGGTGGGGCTTGTTGGGATTTTGAGGAGCTAAAGGCTATTCGTGAGGTTTGTGATCAGCATTCTCTAAAATATCATTTAGATGGTGCCCGTTTATGGAACGCCTTGGTTGCTAAGAGTGAGACTACTCAACAATATGGTGCGTTGTTTCATACCATCAGTGTATGTCTAAGTAAGGGACTTGGTTGTCCTGTAGGTTCTGTTTTGGTAGGAAGTAAAGAAACTATACAAAGAGCAATTAGGGTAAGGAAAATTTTTGGTGGAGGCATGAGGCAAGCCGGATTTTTGGCTGCCGCGGGAATTTATGCCTTGGATAATCATATAGATCGGTTAGCAGAAGATCATAAGAAGGCTAAAGAAATTAGTACTTTGTTAGCGTCATTACCCTATATTAAATCTGTTGCCCCTACAGAAACCAATATTGTTATTTTTGAAATTGATGAGCAACAAAGGAGCTTGGAGGATTTTCTTAATAGTTTAAAACAAAATGATATCCATATCATTGGGATGGGGCAAGGAAAACTACGTATAGTAACCCACTTGGATTATACCGATAAGATGCATAATGCCTTTATGGGAATAATACCACAGCTATAAATTTATGTTACGGGGTCGGGTAAACGGGAAATGATGTTCTTAAGATTTTTAATACCATTTTCCATCCCGGCTTCTGAACTATAGAACATGGAATTCCCAATTAGATTCCCATCACTATTATTGAATAGGAAAAAGAATTTTCCGTGGTAATTGGTTTTTCGCTCAAACGAAGACTGTCGTTTAATCCATTCTTTTAAATTAGCTATGGTTTCCTCCATTTTTTCCCTGTCGTTAAAGGGAACACTGTGTAAAAGGGCCTGTCCTTCTTTGGTTTGTATGTCAAAGGTATAGGTGTGATCTGACTCTTTTTTAATCTGTATCATTGGTTAAATGTCTTTTTATAAAGTTACACAAAATATATCAATGAGAAGCCTTCATTGCTTTCCTTCATAAGCCCATCTTAAAGGCTTAAGCTATTATACTTAATTCTTAACTACTGGGAAACGGGTTAAGCATTTAATGGATAAGAAACGCTCTTATAGGGATTTCCTGTAACTTTAAGAATCGGAAAGAACCTATGGAAACACCCTTATTAATATTTAACGAAAATGGAATTTACTGCAAAGAGGCAGATGTGTATTTAGATCCTTGGCACCCTGTAGATCGTGCTATTATTACTCACGGACATGCCGATCATAGTCGTTGGGGAAACAAAGAATATATAACCCACAAAAATAACGTTCCTATTATAAAACATCGGTTAGGGGATATTGTAGTTCATGGAAAGGAATACAATGAAAAATTTGTGGTGAACAATGTGACCTTTTCCCTGCATCCAGCCGGACATATTATAGGAAGCTCTCAAGTTAGGGTAGAGCATAAAGGGGAAGTTTGGGTTTTCTCGGGGGATTATAAGCTAGAGGATGATGGAATATCCACCCCATTTGAGCCGGTAAAATGTCATACTTTTATTACGGAGTGTACCTTTGGAATACCTCCATTTAAATGGGAGCCACAAGAGCAGGTTTTTAAAAATATTAATCAATGGTGGGCTAACAATAGGGAAGAGGGCAAAACGTCTGTCTTATTTGGCTACTCTTTAGGGAAGGCCCAGCGATTACTAAAATACCTAGATACTTCTATTGGTAAAATCTACACTCATGGAGCCATTGAAAATATGACGAAGATTTTAAGGGAGCAAGTGCAATTTCCGCACACTACTTTAATTACTAGGGAAACAAAGAAAAAGGACTTGTTGGGAAATATTGTTTTGGCGCCACCTAGTGCCCATGGTAGTACGTGGATACGTAAAATGGTACCGTTTGTAACGGCTTCAGCAAGTGGATGGATGGCATTTAGAGGTGCACGCCGTAGAAGGGCTGTAGATAAAGGCTTTGTGCTTTCTGATCATTGTGATTGGGAAGAATTGTTAACAGCAATCAAAAGTACTGGAGCTGAGAAAATAATTGCCACTCATGGATATACAGAAATATTCTCCCGATATCTTAGAGAACAAGGATATGATGCTAGGACAGAGCAGACCCAGTTTGAAGGTGAGATAGACGAGGTGAACTCAGATAAAAAAGAGAAGGAGGAGCTATGAAATTATTTGCAGATTTAATTCGGGATTTAGATAGCACCAATAAAACTACAGCCAAAGTTGCTGCTTTAGTAAATTATTTTATTGCTGCTCCGGATAAAGATAAGGTATGGGCCATTGCAATTCTTTCCCATAGGCGCCCCCCTAGACCTGTAAATACAACTTTAATTAGATCCTGGGCAGCCGAACTAGCGAATATCCCCTTATGGTTGTTTGAAGAGTCTTATCATATTGTGGGTGATCTAGCTGAAACTATTGCCTTAATAATTCCCTCTTCCCAAAGTACAAGTGAAAAAAGTTTATCCGAATTTGTTGATGAAATCATCCTACTTAAAGCACTACCCGAAAAGGAGAAGAAGGATTATCTTATAGAGAATTGGACAAAGCTTTCTTACTACGAAAGGTTTGTGTTTACCAAATTGATAACAGGTAGCTTTCGGATAGGAATAAGTCAAAAATTGATGACTAGAGCCTTGTCAAAAGCCACAGAGATTGAAGAAGATATATTGGCATACCGATTAATGGGAAACTGGGATCCTAGTAAAACAACTTTTCACAACCTTATAATTAAACAAAGAGAATCTGATTTTGTTAGTAAACCTTATCCATTTTATTTGGCCTATCCCTTAGAGGAAGCGGTAGAAGAGCTAGGCGCTATCTCAGATTGGTATATAGAGCATAAATGGGACGGAATCCGGGCGCAAATCATAATTAGAAATAATGAAGTTTTTGTATGGAGCAGAGGAGAGGAATTGGTCACGGATAAATACCCAGAATTTCATGGTTTACCTGGGACTGTTCCAGACGGTACCGTCTTGGATGGAGAAATTCTAGCTTTTCCTAATGAAACAATAGGCTCCTTTAATGACCTACAAAAACGCATTGGAAGAAAAAACATATCAAATAATTTATTAAAGAATACCCCTGTAATTTTAAAAGCGTATGATTTATTGGAGTGGAAGGGTGCAGATATCCGTAACCGACCTCTAAGGGAGCGTAGGCAATTGTTGGAGGGGTTGTTGGACTTGGAACGAATGGAAGGGTTGCCTATTTATCTCTCTGGAATATGCAACCTAAATAACTGGAAAGAGGTGACTAATGAAAGAGCTAAAGCTCGGGAATATAAGAGCGAAGGTCTTATGATTAAAAATAAGAATTCTCCTTACAGAGTGGGGCGTAAAAAGGGAGATTGGTGGAAATGGAAGGTAGACCCGATGCGTATAGACGCAGTACTTACTTATGCTATGCGAGGTCACGGGAGGAGAACAAATTTATTTACCGATTATACTTTTGCCCTTTGGGATACGGAGTCCGAAGAATTGGTCACCTTTGCCAAAGCCTATTCTGGTCTTACAGATGCCGAATTTAGAAAAATAGATGCTTGGATTAAAAAGAATACTCTGGAACGATTTGGACCAGTGCGTAGTGTTACACCACAGTTAGTGTTTGAAATTGCCTTTGAAGGAGTAGCTCTTTCTAAACGTCATAAAAGCGGAGTTGCAACGCGCTTTCCTAGGATAGTAAGATGGCGGCAAGATAAAAAGGTGGATGAAGCCAATACTTTGGAAGATTTAAAAAAGATGATTTCCCACCCGATTAGTCGACATGAATAATAATGAACTTTTCCATATTGCCGATTCTTGGTTTAAAAATCAAGCATGGAAACCATTCCCGTTTCAAAAACAGGTATGGAGAGCCTATTTGCAAGGGAAAAATGGTCTTTTAAACGCGCCAACTGGTAGTGGTAAAACGTATGCCCTTTGGGTACCTATTGTTCTAGACTATATTAAAAATAATCCCGATTACAAATGTAAACCTCATAAAGGAGTTCTCGCGATCTGGGTAACACCGTTAAGGGCATTATCCGTAGAAATTAAGAATTCTACTGAGCGATTTGTAGATGAGATTGGAGTTCCTTTAACTGTAGGTATTAGAACAGGAGATACCTCGCAAAAAGAACGTGCTGCCCAGAACAGATCCTTACCAAATTTATTGATCACTACTCCAGAAAGTCTGCAATTATTATTGGCTTCTAAAGGGTATGATAAAAAGTTTCGTTCGTTAACATCAGTAGTTACGGATGAATGGCACGAATTATTAGGTAGTAAAAGAGGAATTCAAATGGAGTTGGCACTTTCCCGTATCAAAAGCATAGCCCCAAATCTTCGGATATGGGGGATTTCGGCTACTATTGGAAACCTGGATCAGGCTAGGGAGGTCTTGCTAGGCACAGGGTCTAAGGCTTATGAAAACTCCGTGTTGATTAAAGCAAAAATCAAAAAAAAGATAACTGTAAAGTCTATCATCCCTAAAAAGATGGAAATTTTCCCATGGCGTGGTCATTTGGGATTACATTTATTGGAAGAAGTGATTCCTATAATAAACAAAAGTAAAACCACTCTTTTATTCACGAATACACGTTCTCAGTGTGAAATATGGTATCAAAAAATTTTAGAAAAACACCCCGAGCTTGCTGGTGAAATGGCAATGCACCATGGAAGTATAAATAAGAAAACTAGGGTATGGGTAGAAAATGCAATTAGAGATGCTACTTTAAAAGCAGTGGTGTGTACCTCTAGTCTGGATTTAGGGGTAGATTTTGCACCAGTAGAAACGATAATTCAAATTGGAGGCCCCAAGGGAGTAGCGCGATTTATACAGCGGGCAGGACGTAGTGGACATCAGCCCGGAAAAGAAAGTGTTATTTATTTCTTGCCAACTCACGCCATGGAACTCATAGAGGCATCTGCACTACAACAAGCGGTAAAGGCTCAGAAAGTGGAGGATAGAATACCTTACCTCAATAGTTATGATGTGTTAGTACAATATTTAACCACATTAGCGGTATCTGACGGATTTTATCCAGAAGAAATTTATCAGGAGCTTATAACTACATTTTGCTATCAATCTCTGACCCATGACCAATTTGGTTGGATTTTAAATTTTATCACTTTGGGGAGTCAAAGTTTACAGGCTTATGATGAATTTCAAAAAGTGGAAATAGAAGAAGATGGTCGATTTAAGGTTAATAATAGGGGAGTAGCCATGAGACATCGGCTTCAGATAGGAACCATTGTAAGCGATGCCGTGTTAACGGTGAAGTTTTTAAAAGGGGGGTATCTTGGGTCTATAGAGGAATGGTTTATATCCAAATTAAAACCAGGTGATGTTTTTACTTTTGCCGGTAGAAACCTAGAGCTATTTCGAATAAAAAATATGCAGGTGCTTGTAAAAAAGAGTAAGCAACGTGCTTCGGTGGTACCTAGTTGGATGGGTGGAAGGATGAGCCTTTCTTCGGAAATGAGCCAGCTACTAAGAGAAGAGTTATATGCGGTGGCAGAATTGCTAAATGATAGGGAGGAATATGCTTTAGATAAACCGGATGTTCTCGAGAAAATTAATGCAAAACCCTTGTCAAGGGAACTCAAATCTTTAATGCCTATTTTTAAAAGGCAAGTAAAGGAAAGTATTGTACCAGCTCAAAGTCAGCTTTTAATAGAAACTTTTAAGACACGTGAGGGGTACCATAATGTTTTTTATCCTTTTGAAGGCAGGTTTGTTCATGAAGCAATGGGAAGTTTATTGGCCTACCGAATTAGTCTTTTAACACCTATTACCTTCTCTATCGCTTTTAACGATTATGGGTTTGAGCTACTGTCTGATCAGAAGCTAGATATGCAGCAAGTCTTGGATAACGACCTCTTTTCTCCACAATTTTTAAAAAGCGATTTGGAAAAAAGCCTTAATGCTACTGAAATGGCGCGACGAAAGTTTAGGGATATTGCAGTTATTGCAGGATTAGTTTTTACGGGCTATCCTAATAAATTAATCAAGAGCAAGCACCTGCAATCTAGTTCTCAATTACTCTTTAGTGTTTTTAAAGATTATGAACCGGGCAATTTATTACTGCAACAAGCCTATACGGAAACATTTGAGCATCAATTAGAAGAAGGAAGGTTACAAATTGCATTAGATCGTATCTCATCACAAGATATAATTTGGAAAGCATGTACCAAGCCAACACCATTTTCATTTCCAATAATTACCGATAGGTTGCGCGAAAAACTCTCTTCTGAGAAATTGGCGGACAGGATTAAACGGATGCTCATTAGTTTAGAAAAACTGTAACTTTATAATTTAAATTATTAATTATTTATGGAAATTACCATCGGTGATACCCTATTCACCCTTCATCCAAGCGGAGCAATATTTTGGCCAGACCAAAAGATGGTGATGATTGCCGATGTACACTTGGGGAAAATATCTCATTTTAGAAAATTTGGTAGTGCTATCCCTCAAAAGGCTATCGAAACTAATTTTAATCGACTAAGTGTGGTAGTTTCCTATTTTAACCCCGATAAAATTTGTTTTTTAGGCGATCTTTTTCACAGTACCTTAAATAGTGAATGGGGGATGTTTGAAGCTTGGGTTAAAAATCAGTCTTCTACTATTATTCTTATAAAAGGCAATCACGATATCATATCTCCCTCACTGTTTAGTAAGTTGGGAATCCAAATAGAAAGGGAGTTGCTTATAAATCAATTTCTTCTTACTCATCATCCAGAGAAAAGAGACGGGCTATTTAATTTTTCAGGACATATTCATCCCGGTATTAAAATCCGAGGGACTGGGAGACAATCCTTAAGCCTGCCTTGTTTTTATAGGCAGCCTAATCAGCTTACCTTACCCGCGTTTGGTGCCTTTACAGGGAAGTTTTTAGTAACCCCTAAAAATGGAGATGCAATTTATGCTATTACGGAAGATGAGGTGATTGAGATATAAAAGTGGAGTTTCAATCTTAAAGATTCATCTTAAAAAGGATAATCAGTTATGGGTAACCAATAAATATTTATCGATGTTTACGTAAAAACTGCATATAGCGTTCTACATCCGGTTTACCACCATATCCTGAAATACTTGCTTTTTCTTGCTTATCAGCAGCTACAAGACTCATTAAAGGGAAAATGCCCTTTTTATTATAGTGGGACAGCAGTTCCATATTCTGTTCCATTTCCTCGGGACTGATTCTATCTTTTTTTCTAGGGATATCTACATAGAGTAGTACATAACATGTGGCTACTTCGGCAAAGTCATCAGTATCCAAGACATTTTTCTTTAGAACTCTGCAGGGGGCACACCAATCACTACCCGTAAAATACATTAGGATATCCTTATTGGTTTTCTTCGCGGCATCTAAGGCTTCTTCATAATTGGTAAACCACTTCTGCTCCAAAGATGTATTATTGGTTTGTGCAGTGAGGAAAATAGGTAGTAATATAAAAAAGAGGTATGGTTTCATCTTATAATAGGTTGGTATCAAAGCGTGTTCTTTAAGTGCTGAACACTTTTGCGGAAAGGATATAGTTAGAATCTCCGTCTGATATCTTCTGATTATCCCTAAGGCATCAGACGGAAGTCTAATTAAGTTAATAGCGTTTACTCGATAAGCGAGATTTAAACCTGACTGCCGTCAGGCAAGTTGCTCCGAGGCTTGCCTCGAAATCAACACGTTTTTTTTCTTCTAATGCCTTGTGGGCTTGCCCCGAGGTAGTTTACTTTAAAAACGCATCCATACCCGGAATATTGGGCATTCCTTCTTTTGCAACGGCGGCTAATTCATTTTCATTGATGGTAGTAGCTTTTTCTATGGCCTTGTTCATAGTAAGGATTAAATAATCTTCTAATTGTTCCTTATCTTCCAATAAACTATCATCTACCTCAATAGATTTTATAGTTCTGTTGGCTGTAATGCTAACTTTTAACAATCCGTCTGGGGATTGTTCGTCTATGATTACCGTGTTTAAACGTTCTTTAGTTTTTTGAACTTTTTCTTGGGTTTCTTTAAGTTTTCCCAACATACCCATCATATCTCCAAACATAATTATCTATTTAAATTAACAAGGTTCAAAATTAGTAAATAGATTTCATTTCTCTATCAATAGCAGTTACGTTACTGTATTAATAGGAAATATTCCATTACTAACTCTATTAAACCTTTGCTTCCTTAGGACTGTTTATTAAGGGGGATAATTGGTGTGTTTTTGACATTTTCAGTTGAATTTTTAATATTTGTTTGGCCTTATAGCAAGTATATAAATAGTACTTTTGCGCTTTCTTAAAAAATGATTCCTATGCAGCAGCAATTACTACCTCCCGGTTTAAAAAAAGAACCCAAAGAACTTACTCTACATGGGGATACTAGGGTAGATCCTTATTATTGGTTAAATGATAGAGAGAATCCGGAGGTTATTGCATACTTGGAACAAGAAAATGCCTATTACGAGTCGCTTACATCACATACAAACGACCTAAAAGAAGAGTTATTCCAAGAAATGAAGGCGCGTATAAAGGAAGACGACTCTTCTGTGCCTTATAAGTATAATGGATATTGGTATTCTACTCGTTTTGAGGTGGGAAAAGAATACCCCATTTTTACAAGAAGATTTAAAAAAGAGGACGCTCCAGAAGAAATAATGGTCGACTGTAATAGAATGGCTGAGGGGTTTGATTACTTTAATTTGGGAGGATTAGCTGTAAGTCCCAATAATAAAATGGCGGTCTTTGGAATAGATACGGTATCTAGAAGACAGTATACCCTACGTTTTAAAAATTTGGAGACAGGAGAATTATTTCCCGATAAAATAGAAAATACCACCGGGGGCGCCGTTTGGGCAAATGATAACCAAACCGTATTCTACACTAAAAAAGATCCGGTTACCCTTCGCTCTAACAACATTTACAAACATATTCTCGGTACGCCTACCGAAGAAGATCAACTGGTGTTTCACGAAGAGGACGAGACTTTCACCACTTTTGTGTATAAAACAAAATCCCGAAAATTTATTGTTATTGGCTCTTCTAGTACGATGACATCGGAGTATCAAATTTTAAATGCAGATCACCCTGAGGATGAATTTCAAATTTTCTCTAAACGGGTAAGGGGGTTAGAATATTCTATAGCCCATTATCGCAATGATTTTTATATTCTTACCAATAAGGATGGAGCCACTAATTTTAAGGTGATGAGGACTTCTGATGAGCAAACGGAAGCTAAATATTGGCAAGAGTTTATTCCTCATCGTGATGAGGTGCTCATGGAGGATATCGAAATGTTTAAAGATTATTATGTCCTTTCTGAGCGGAAAAATGGATTAAACCTTATAAAAATAGTGAGGTGGGATGGCGCAGATAATTTCTATTTGCCTTTTAATGATGAGACCTATACTGCTTATGTAGGCGCTAACCCAGATTTTGATACGGAAATCCTTAGATATGGTTATAACTCTATGACTACACCTAGTTCTGTCATCGACTTTAATATGCGGACAAAGGATAGTGAAATAAAAAAGGAACAAGAAGTTCTAGGTGGTAAATTTGATAAGGAAAACTATATTTCTAAGCGTGTTTGGGCAACAGCATCGGATGGAGTTAAAGTTCCTATTTCGTTGGTATACCATAAAACTACGAAGTTAGATGGTAACAGTCCACTATTACAATATGCATATGGTGCTTATGGTTATACAATAGACCCTTATTTTTCAACTGTTCGTTTAAGCTTATTAGATAGAGGGTTTATCTATGCTATTTCACATGTAAGGGGAGGAGAGTATTTGGGGAGGAAATGGTATGAAGACGGCAGACTACTTCAGAAAATGAACACTTTTACCGATTTTGTAGATTGTTCTAAATACCTAATAGAGAATAAATATACTAGTCCAGACCATTTATATGCAATGGGTGGCTCTGCAGGTGGACTTTTAATGGGTGCAGTAGTTAATTTAGCTCCCGAAATTTATAATGGCGTTATTTCTGCAGTACCTTTTGTTGATGTATTAACTACTATGTTAGACGATTCAATTCCATTGACGACAGGGGAGTATGATGAGTGGGGAAATCCCAATAAGAAAGAATATTATGATTATATAAAGCAATATTCTCCTTATGATAATGTAGTAGAGAAAGAGTATCCTAATATGCTTGTTACTACGGGATTACACGATTCTCAAGTACAGTATTTTGAACCAGCCAAATGGGTGGCAAAAATTAGAGAACTTAAAAAAGATAATAATTTATTATTGTTTAATATTAATATGGAAGCTGGTCATGGTGGGGCCTCCGGGCGCTTTGAATCCCTCCGTGAAGTGGCAAAAGAATATGCGTTTTTATTAGATTTGGAGCAAAATAAATCAAAAATCGAAAAAAAAGCTTAATTTTGTGCCATAAATATTGGCGAAAAATCACTAAGCCAATAAGTTCTAACCCTAGAAAATATCTATGGAACATAAGATAAATGCTTATAACAACCTCCTAGAACTTATAGGAAACACCCCATTAATTCAACTTAATAAAGTAGCTGCACCTCTAACTGGTAACTATTATGCCAAGGTAGAAGCTTTTAATCCTGGGCATTCTGCTAAGGATAGAATTGCACTACATATTATTGAAGAGGCAGAACGTAAGGGGATATTAAAGGAAGGAAGTACAATAATAGAAACGACATCTGGTAATACTGGTTTTAGTATCGCTATGATTAGTATTATTAAGGGATATGACTGTATTTTAGCAGTGAGTTCTAAATCTTCACAAGACAAGATAGATATGTTGAGGTCTATGGGTGCTAGGGTATATGTATGTCCTGCTCACGTTAGTGCAGATGATCCTAGGTCTTATTATGAGGTAGCGAAAAGATTGCATGAGGAAACGGAAGGCTCTATTTACATTAATCAGTATTTTAACGAGCTTAATGCAGATGCGCATTACCATTCTACTGGACCTGAAATTTGGGAGCAAACCAACGGACAAATCACTCACTTTATTTGTTGTAGTGGTACTGGGGGTACAATATCAGGTACTGCAAAGTATCTAAAAGAACAGAATCCAGAAATCCGAGTAATTGGAGTGGATGCTTACGGTTCTGTACTTAAAAAGTATCATGAGACAGGAGAGCTAGATAATAAAGAGATTTATCCATACCGTATTGAAGGTTTGGGGAAAAATTTAATTCCTACTGCTACCAATTTTAAGGTAATTGATGAGTTTATAAAAGTTACTGACGAAGAAAGTGCCCATACTGCACGTGAGATTTCTAGAACAGAGGGGATTTTTGTAGGTTATACTAGTGGTGCTGTTATGCAAGCTGTAAAGCAATTGAATGAATTAGGAGAGTTTGATGAAAATAGTAATGTAGTGGTTATTTTCCCCGATCATGGCTCTAGGTATATGAGTAAAATATATAGCGACCAGTGGATGGCAGATCAAGGGTTCTTTGATACAAAAAATGTAGAAGAGCCAATAAAAATAGAATTTATAAAATAAGAAGTATATAGTTTTTATAATTTAGAAAGCAACGATAACGCAATCGTTGCTTTTGAGTTATGAATGTGAGTTAAAAACATATACTTTTGTATTAACAATCAAACCAATCTAGATGAGAGATTTATTTGAAAGAATTATTGAGAATAAAGGACCATTAGGAAAATGGGCCTCACAAGCAGAAGGATATTTTGTCTTTCCTAAATTAGAAGGACCTATCTCCAATAGAATGAAATTCCAAGGAAAGGAAGTTATTACTTGGAGTATTAATGATTACTTGGGACTTGCCAATTTACCAGAAGTTAAGAAGGTAGATGGAGAAGCTGCAATGGAATATGGTGCTGCCTTCCCAATGGGTGCTAGAATGATGTCTGGACACACCGAGTTTCATGAGCAATTGGAGCAAGAGTTAGCTGCATTCGTGAAGAAGGAATCTGCTTACTTATTAAATTTCGGATACCAAGGAATGGTTTCCGCTATTGATGCTTTAGTTTCTAAAGATGATATTATAGTTTATGATGTTGATTCGCATGCTTGTATTATAGATGGCGTTCGCTTACACATGGGTAAAAGGTTTACGTTTAAGCATAACGATATGGATAGCTTAGAGAAAAACCTAGAACGTGCTGTAAAAATGGCTGAGCAAACTGGAGGAGGAATTTTAGTAATTTCTGAAGGGGTGTTTGGAATGCGAGGTGAACAAGGGAAGCTTAAGGAAATTGTAGCCCTAAAAGAAAAATATAACTTTAGGTTATTTGTTGATGATGCTCACGGATTTGGTACTTTAGGAGCTACTGGTGCTGGTGCCGGAGAAGAGCAGGGGGTACAAGACGGTATAGATGTATACTTTGCTACCTTTGCTAAGTCTATGGCTGGTATTGGGGCTTTCTTAGCCGCGGATGCTGAAATAATTGATTACTTAAAATATAACCTCCGTTCACAAATGTTCGCTAAATCATTACCTATGATTTATGTAAAAGGGGCATTGAAACGTTTAGATATGTTGCGTACCCAGCCAGAATTAAAGGCTAAATTATGGGAAAACGTAAATGCATTGCAGAACGGTTTAAAAGATAGAGGTTTTGATATTGGGACAACTACTAGTTGTGTTACGCCTGTATATCTTAACGGAAGTATCCCTGAAGCAATGGCTTTGGTTAAGGACTTAAGGGAGAATTTTGGAATATTCTGTTCTATTGTAGTATATCCTGTTATTCCAAAAGGATTAATATTGCTAAGAATGATTCCTACAGCAAGTCATACACTGCAAGATGTATCCGAAACATTGGAAGCGTTTTCTGTAATTAGAGAGCGTCTACAGAATGGAACTTATAAAAGATTATCTGCCGCTGTTACAGCAGCAATGGGAGAATAATATTATATTTTAATACAGTAAAAAGCCAACTTTAGTAATAGAGTTGGCTTTTTTTATAAAATAGATTTTTTAAAAGCAAAATGTAGAGGAGTTATACTTCTAGAGATAGCGACTTTTTCAACTTCTTTGCTTTAGTAACCTATATCAGGGGCATATAGGGAACTCAATACTCATTTCTCACTACTATATACCCACTACTCAATTCTCACTACTTAATACTTTGTACTAGCGAAAGCGAGGAGCTTTATATGCTTCGCTATTTAAATAGGATATTATTAAAAAGACACCTAAACTTAAGTTAGCTAAAGTTCGTGTTCTCGGGCCTGCCCGAGGGAATGACTCACTACTCACTACTAACTACTTTGTACTAACTACTTTGTACTTAATACTATAATATATATTGGGTATGCATTATGTTGTTAGTTTTGTAATTGAATCATAAGTGCTTTTAATCAATTTCTCTAAACTACTTGCTTTCATTTAGTTCATTGGTATTTGTTTCTTACAGGAATTCATGAACCTTCTACGTCGGTTTATTTTTGCTCGCCCAAATGCTATGCATTCATGAATTCCGTTAATATCAATAAGTAAGCGTATGAATAAAAGAAACGAACCCAACTAAGGTACGGGGTACCTTGGTTTAGGGGAGCCAGTCGCAACGAAGGTCAAGAATTTTAATTCAACAATCTATTTCAGTATAAGTCCGGAATACCATTACAAATGATTATACATAAAAGTGATGGAGTAATAAATCAAGTTAGGATGTTAAAGGTATGTAACAAACAAATCTAACTACTCACTACTTAATACTTTGTACTAGCGAAAGCGAGGAGCTTTATATGCT
>NZ_KE384291.1:0-15590 GCF_000424985.1 Arenibacter latericius DSM 15913 | reverse complement strand
TCGCCCAAAAGAAACGAAACAAAGAAAAAGGCGCCTTCTCCTATGAATTTTTTCGACACCGAGGTCGAAAAACCATGGGCCAAACTCCGCGTCGCTACGTTCCTTCGCTCCTGATTTCGGAGCTTTGGCCCATTATTCTGAGGATAAGGAATTTTGCTTCGCTATTTAAATAGGATATTATTAAAAAGATACCCAAACTTAAGTTAGCTAAAGTTCGTGTTCTCGGGCTTGCCCGAGGGAAGAACTCAGTACTCATTTCTCAATTCTCAATACTTTGTACTAACTACTTTGTACTTAATACTATAGTTACAGATCCTTCCGGAAAGTGCTTCTTTTTTTATATACTTTGGGATCAAAATGCTTCCAAAGTTGACGGATGGCTATATTATCTTCCAATTCGGGAGTTCTTATACAGGTTTCTATTCCTTTTTCCGTAAACGTTTTATGGTATTCATTAAATATAACGGCAGTAACTCCTTTGTTTTGGTATTCTGGATGTACTCCTATTAGATAAAACATTACCTCCTTGCTATTTCTTTTTGCGTTAAGTAGGTGATACCACCCAAAAGGGAATAGTTTTCCATTTGCCTTTTGCAATGCTTTGGAAAAAGACGGCATTACAATACCAAAGGCTATCAATTTGTCGTCCTTATCTAGAACAAATTTTATATATTCTGGGTTTATAAATGAGATATACTTTTTCTTGAAATAATTCTTCTGCTCGTCGGTCATAGGAACAAAAGAAGAAAGTTTGGCATAACTTTCATTAAAAAGGTCGAACATCTGATCTACCATTGGCATTACTTCTTTAGTGGAAGTGAAATTCAGCTCCTTTACCCCGTAACGTTTTTTCACTAGGGTGTTTGCCTTTTTAAAAAACTTAGGATCAGCATTGCTAAAAGGAAATATACTTTCTAAGTACCCTTTTTCTTTTACAAATCCAAAACGCTCAAAATGCTTTGCATAGTAGGGGTAATTATACCAGGTAATCATAGTGCTAATATGGTCGAATCCTTCGGTTAGTACTCCAACCTTATCCATATTGGAAAAACCAACAGGTCCTTCCATATATGATAGATTATGTTTGCTGCCAATCTCTGCTACTTTATTAAACATGGCTTCACTAACTTCATAGTCATCGATAAAATCGAACCAACCGAAGCGCATTTTTTTTACATTTTGATGGTTAATTTCTATACCGTTTATTATAGCAGCAACACGCCCCACTATCTTATTGTCTTTATACGCCAGGAAAAACCAAGCCTCAGCATCTTTAAAAACGGGGTTTATAGTTTTGTCAAAAGAGGCCATTTCATCACTAATTATAGGAGGTACCCAATAAGGGGAGCCTTTATATAGTGTAAATGGAAATTTAACGAAATCC
This sequence comes from Arenibacter latericius DSM 15913, assembly GCF_000424985.1. GTDB lineage: Bacteria > Bacteroidota > Bacteroidia > Flavobacteriales > Flavobacteriaceae > Arenibacter > Arenibacter latericius. Next base: position 14,206 of record NZ_KE384291.1, on the reverse strand, counting down.
TTTAATTCCGATTTATTTGTTACTTCTTTTAACGTGACCATACTTTTACTTTTCTATAATCAATATTAGGGATATTATCTAATAGGAAAAAGTGGATAGATATATTTTTAAAAATCAATTTCACTAATAGGCAATTTTTCAGCTTTCTAGCTTTTATTCGTTACTATCTCCAGCATATTCTTCCTTTTAATAGGATCTAAGTTTCCACTTGTAGGCTAGTGCACTATGTTTCTAATTTTATCCTCGTGCATATCTAACCTATAAGACATGCCTATGCCACCAAATATCCTGCTAGGAGTATCTTTAAAGTTTGTTCCAAAGTTAAGATCCACTTGTATATTATTACTAAGAAGATGTGCCAATCCGCCACGTAATAATATATCTGCATAGCGGTCACTTTTAATACCTTGATTTTCTAAAAAGACACTCCATCTAGGATTGTTAAGGGTATGGGAAAGAGAGATGGTATAATTCCATTCTGGAAATTCCGTTCCAATGCGGTCATAGGCAATATTGGATATTAGCTCCATTTTAGAAGTAACCCTGCTTTGGGTTACAATCATCGCCCTTGGAGAAACTACATTTTCCCCCTTATAATAGGGATTGTCCCCAAAAACAAAATTAGCGCCGTAATAAATAGATATTGCAGGTATTAGATTTTTGAGCTTAAACTTATTATTATCTTTCCAACTATATAAATTGGGTTTATTGCGATTTGGATTCCTAAAAGGGTCAAAAACTAAAAGTTTAAGGCCTATGCGATTCCTTGAGAAATCGGAATTTGTTATTTCTACACCCGTATTTAAATAGTTTAGAGATTGATGATCAAAAGTACCCTCGTAACTTATTTCCAAAGTTTCAAAAAATAAACCATAGCGCAATGCAATATCTGTACTTAATAATTCCGATTCTGTTGCTAATTTTGAATGATCTCGTAGTTCGTATCCTACCCCTAACTCTGCTTGTAGTACATTGCTGCCCAGCGCATAAGCACTAACGGAAAGACCAGGTCTATTGGAGTTTATTATTTCAGTATATTGTGAAAAACCACAGAAAGGAATTAAAGCAGCAGCAACAATAAACAGCAGGTTTATTTGTTTCTTGGAAACATAATATGTCATAGGTGCTATATTTATTATTATTTTAAGAGATTTGACTTATTAATACAATCGTATAATTGTATTTTTGAATATATATATTCCGTTGTAAATTTAGTTAACAAATATGGGTTTTTTAAGAACACTGCTAATAATAATCTTAGTTTACTATGCGCTTAAGTTTTTAGCGAAATGGTTAGCCCCAATTATGTTTAGGTATGCGGCAAAAAAAACAGAGAAACATTTTAAAGAGAAATTTAATGGTTTTCCTGGTCCCGACCAAAATGAAGAGTCTCGAGTAGGGGATATAATTATAGAAAAGAGACCCAAAAAACAAAGAAAATCCACCAATAAAGTCGGAGAGTATATCGATTTTGAGGAAGTTGAATAACCATTTACCATTTATTAGTCATGAGAAACGGTCTTAGAGCCTTTTTTGTCCATTTTTTTGTAACCGCATTTTTTATCATTGTAGCCCTTGCCTATTTCCATCCCGTTTTACAAGGGAAAGTAATAGAACAGTCTGATATTGTTCAGTTTACTGGAATGGCAAAAGAACAAAACGATTTTAGGAGTAAAACTGGGGAAGAGCCCTATTGGACCAATAGTGCATTTGGAGGTATGCCTACTTATCAGTTAGGAGCTTACTACCCACACGATTATGTGTATAAGCTAGATAGGATTATCCGATTCTTACCTAGACCTGCAGACTATTTGTTTATTTATCTAATAGGGTTTTATATTTTACTATGCTGCCTTAAGGTAGATTATAAATTGGCGATTTTGGGGGCTTTAGCCTTTGGGTTTTCTACTTATATGATTATTATTCTAGGGGTAGGTCATAATGCCAAGGCCCATGCTATTGGGTACATGCCAATGCTCTTAGGAGGTATAATATTGGTTTTTAGAAAGAAATACCTATGGGGATTTTTACTTACAGCTATTGCTATGGCATTAGAAGTTGGGGCTAATCACTACCAAATGACCTATTATTTTATGCTGTTAGTACTAGTGCTTGGGGCTGTTTATTTAATAGATGCTATTAAGAAGAAAGAACTACAACACTTTGGTAAATCTGTAGGCTTACTATTAGTAGCAGTCTTTTTAGGTGTGGCTGCAAATGCAACTAGTCTTTTAGCTACTAAGGAGTATGCCGATTGGAGTACTAGAGGTAAATCTGAACTTACCATAGATCCGCAAGGAAATGCAGTTCCAGAAGGGGCTGGTTTAGATAGGGAATATATAACTCAATACAGTTATGGAATAGCAGAGTCCCTTAATTTATTTGTACCCAGACTTTTTGGTGGATCTAATAGTGAGAACTTGGGTACTCAATCTGAAACATATAGTTATTTAACAGAAAATGGAATTCCAAGAAATAAAGCATTGGAATTTTCTAAGGGGCTACCTTTATATTGGGGAGACCAACCAATTGTTGCTGCTCCCGCTTATATTGGGGCCGTTGTGTTTTTCCTTTTTGTTTTAGGATTGTTTTTAGTTCGTGGTAAGGTAAAATGGTGGCTTTTGGGAGGTACTATTATGGCTTTGTTATTGTCTTGGGGGAAAAATTTTGGTTTGTTGACCGATTTTATGATCGACTACTTTCCCTTATACAACAAGTTTAGAGCTGTTTCTTCAATACAGGTCATTTTGGAATTGTGTGTACCAGTATTAGCTATCTTAGGATTGGCGGCACTTTTTAATAGCGAAGAGAATGAATCTAAGAAGTTAAAAGCACTAAAGAATTCTGTTATTATTACTTTCGGACTCGGGGTGTTTTTATTTCTAATAAAAGGACTATTCACTTTTACAGGTCAAAGTGACGAAACATTAAGGCAATATTACGGTGATGATATTCTAGCTCTTATTAAGGCCGATCGTAAGGCGGTGTATAACTCTGATATATTTAGATCCTTAATCTTTATAGGATTAACAGCCATAGTGGTTTGGTTCTTCTTAAAAGGAAAATTTAAACAGCAGTTGGTTGTAGTATTAATTGGCATTTTAATGCTGTTCGATTTAGTAGGTGTAGCCAAACGTTATGTGGATGAAGAGGATTTTGTAGCGAAGCGAAGAATGTCTGAACCCTTTCAACAGACTGAATTTGATAAACAGATTGCGCAAGATCCAGGGATATTTAGGGTATATGATCCCAATGAAGGAATTAACGGGGCAAGGACTTCTTATTTTCATCAGTCTATTGGAGGTTATCATGCTGCAAAACCCGCTGGACTAGAGGATTTATTTAAATTTCATATCTATAAGGGCAAAATTGGAGTCTTAAGTATGCTTAACGTAAAATATGTAATACAACAAGATGAAGAGGGTAGAAGCTATCCCGCCCAAAATCCAGATGCTAATGGCAATGCATGGTTTGTAGATAACCTAATACCAGTTAAAAGTGCCAATGAAGAAATTATGGCATTGGATACTATGAATTTAAAGCGGAATGCGGTATTTAATGGCGCTAAGTTTTCGCAGGAAAAACAGAAACTTCAATTAGATTCTATAGCTCAAATTGAATTAACAAACTACAGTCCTAATCACCTTACCTATAAGTCTCAAAATTCTAATGCTGGGGTAGCGGTATTTTCAGAAATGTATTATCCACATGGATGGAATGCGTATATAAATGGGGAATTAACCGATCATTTTAAAGTAAACTATGTACTTAGAGGCTTGGAAGTTCCTGCTGGGGAGCATACTATAGAATTTAAATTTGAACCAGAAATAGTACAAACAGGGTCCAAGATTACTATGGCGACTTCTATAGTTATTGGGTTGATTATAATTTTTGGAGTGGGGTTTGGCTTTAGGAAATCGGGAAATAATACCACCGACTAATGCAAAAGGTACTTATTATTACATATTATTGGCCTCCCGCAGGGGGTCCTGGAGTGCAGCGTTGGTTAAAATTTGTTAAATACTTACCGCATTTTAATGTAGAGCCAATAGTTTATGTGCCCCAAAACCCAAACTATCCCATTACGGACGATTCTTTTACCAATGCGGTTCCAACGGGAGTGAAGGTTTATAAAAAGAAAATTTTTGAACCTTATGGGTTGGCAAGTATCTTTTCTAAGAAAAAAACTAAGCAGATTAGTTCTGGTATTATTCCTACGAAGAATCAGACTCTCTTGGAAAAATTACTATTATGGATTAGAGGTAATCTTTTTATTCCCGATGCTAGAAAATTCTGGGTTAAACCTTCAGTGAAATTTTTATCCCAACTGATAGAAGAGGAAAATATAAGTACTATTATCACTACTGGTCCACCGCACAGCGTGCACTTAATAGGGCAACAATTAAAAAGGAAGTCCAAGGTTCAGTGGATAGCAGATTTTAGAGATCCCTGGACGTCCATCGGATATCATGATAAATTAATGCTTACAGCAGCTTCTCAGAAAAAGCATAAACAAATAGAGCGTGCAGTGCTTAATGAGGCCGATAAAATCATTGTGACTAGTAACACCACTAAATTGGAGTTTACTCAGTTGACCAATAAACCTATTGCTGTGATTACCAATGGCTTTGATAGCTATGAAGAAGCTCCTATTTCTTTAGACTCCACTTTTACTATATCCCATATAGGTTCTCTCTTATCTGGGAGAGATCCATTACACTTATGGAAAGCATTATCAGAGTTGGTAGCTGAAAATGAAGCTTTTAAACAATCATTACGGATAAAACTTGCTGGAGTTATTAGTAAGGATGTTCTAAAAAGTATAAGGTCGTGTGGACTTGAACCTTATTTAGATTTACTAGGTTATCTTAGCCATAAGGAAGCTTTGCAGCTGCAAAGGAGCTCACAGGTTTTACTATTATTAGAAATAGATAGTGATGAAACTAAGGGAATTATTCCCGGGAAGGTTTTTGAGTATATGGCAGCAAAAAGACCAATTTTAGGAGTTGGTCCAACGGATTGGGAGGTTTCAAATCTCGTTGAAGCCTCTAATACTGGAAAAATCTTTGATTATAATCAGTTTAAGGAGATTAAGGGTATCTTGTTACAATGGTTTGAACAATATAAAAAAGGAGAGCTAGAGTTACCACTTGCAAAAACTGATCAATTTCATAGAAAAGAACTCACCGCCAAACTAGTCAAGTACATCGGAAAATGGGAATAGTTTTAAAACAATCTTTGAACAATACCTTAATCACCTATTTTGGTTTTGTAATAGGAGGAACCAATCTACTTTTTCTATATACCCGTTTTTTAACAGATGAATATTTTGGACTTGTTAATGTAATATTATCTGCTTCCGCAGTGTTAATGCCTTTATTGGCTTTTGGGGTTCCCAACACTCTTGTAAAATACTTTGCAGGTTTCCAAGAAGGTAGGAGTAGGGATTCTTTTTTAACCCTAATGTTATTGTTACCATTGGTTTTAATTTTTCCGTTAGCACTAATTTCCCAAATAGCTAATGAGGCTATAGGTGACTTTCTTTCTAAAGAAAACCCTGTGGTAAAAGGCTATGTATGGCATATATTTTTAATAGGTGTAGCAATGGCCTATTTTGAGGTTTTCTATTCATGGGCTAAGGTGAAGATGAAATCTGTTTTTGGAAATTTTATGAAGGAAGTCTTTAGTCGTATTATTATTACTACACTTCTACTATTAATTTACCTTGATGTTATTTCTGTAGTGACATTTCTAAATATACTTGTCCTAATCTATCTGTTTAGAGCCTTAATTATGATGGGGTATGCTCTAAAACTTCAAGGATTAAAACTGAATTTAAAGCTTCCTGATAATACTATGGAAATGGTAAGCTATAGTGCATTAATAATTTTAGGAGGCTCGGCGGCTATAGTTTTATTAGAGGTAGATAAGGTGATGATTAATCAGTTTATTGAAATAGAAAACGTAGCTTATTACAGTGTAGCAGGGTATATCGCTATTACCATTGCTGTTCCTTCAAGATCTATGCATAATATTACTTACCCTTTAACAGCAGAAATCCTTCATAATAATGACATTAAAGGTTTAAAAAGATTATATCAGAAAAGCTCTCTCACGTTATTTATAGTATCGGGACTTCTATTTTTACTGATTGTATTAAACCTTCATGATCTATACGACTTTTTACCAGAAAGCTATCGGGGCGGCTATATGATTGTTGTTATTTTAGGCTTAGCCAAAGTGTATGATGCCTTATTGGGAAACAACAATGCTATTCTTTATAATTCAGATTTTTATAAAGCTTTACTGCTAATGGGGGTATTATTGGCTATACTGACTATTCTATTAAATTTATGGTTAATTCCACAATATGGATTAGATGGAGCCGCAATAGCTAGTTTCTTAGCCTTTTTTATTTATAATACTATTAAGCTTATTTATGTAAAGGTTAAATTTAATATTCAACCAATTACAAAGGAAACTGCTAAAGTGTTTTTGCTTTTAATAGGGATAAGCTCACTCTTATATTTTGTGAAACTTCCATTTCATCCTCTTATAAATATCCCCTTAAAGAGTTTTCTTATAGTGGTTCCTTATGTCTTTGTGTTATACCGGTTTAAAATTTCCGATGATGTTTATGGAGTTTTATCCAAATACATGGAAAAGATTAGGAGGTAATATTAATGTAAAAGAAAACCCCGTAGGAACTAATTCGCTACGGGGTTAAACAACCAACCTAAAAACTAACTTTATTGATTTCTAGAACTTCTGCTTCTACTTCTAACTGATGTAGACTTGCTAGTTGATCTAGACGGTGCTTTACTTACAGTCCTAGCACTTGTGTTTTTACTGCTAACCTTGGGGCGACTTGGTGCTGAACTTCTTACCGCTCTAGTGTTACTATTTCGGTTAGAAGAATTACTTCTTATCGCTGTATTACGTGTTGCTGATGAATTACTTTTTTTGCTAATCGATGTTCTATTCTGGTTTACTGTACTTGTAGCTCTACTATTTCTCTTAACTGCTGTAGGCTTATAAGTGGAACTATTTCCATTACTATTAGATCTAATCGTGGTACTTCTACTAATGTTACCTTGATTGCTGTTCCCTTTAGTGTTGCTCCTAATAGAGGTAGATCTAGTAACAGCACTGTTTCTATTGTTGTTACGCGCTGTAGTATTTCTGCTAATAGTACTTCTGTTATTATTGTTGCTAGAGCGTGCAGTAGCACTCCTATTTACGTTGTTTGTCGCATTATTGTTAGAACGTGCCGAAGTTCTACTATTAACGGTACGGTTGTGATTACTATTAGAACGCGCTGATGTGCTTCTAGAATTTCCTAGATTATTCCTTAAACCTTCATTTCTACTGCTAACACTTCTAGATCTAGCGTTGCTCTGACGTCTATAGCTATTATCTCTAACTGCAACTCGCTTATCATTCCTATATACAGAACGTCTTTTTTCGTGCGATTTGTGGTACTTATAATTGTGACCTAATTTAGCATAAGGCTTACGATAGTTGTTGTAATAAGGTCTGTAATAGGTGTATCTTACAGGAGTGTAATACCTTCTATAAGGAGTATTATATACAATGTTGAATCCGACAATTGGTCTAGCAAAGTACCTATGAAAAGGTCTGTAAACATAATGCCTGTTATATATATTAACATATCCTTTGTGATGGCTATAATAACCGTTGTTATTATAGTAAACATACAATCCGCCTAATCTTCTTACTCTTCCATTTCGGTATCGTATATCTACATCACCTATCTGTGAAACTCTACCGTAATAATCATAATAGATTGGAACATTCTCTACTTGTATTACAGCCCCATAATCGTCGTATTGCACATAAGGGTTATAGTTATAACCAGAATTAAAGGTAATATTGGTATGACCAAAACTTACGTTTGCATTTACGCCAACCCTTTCGTCAATATAAAAATCGAACTCCCCATCTGGAAACACCGAAAATGTGATTCCATTTTCAACAAATATAAAAGAGTCGTTGTATCTATAAGTATTGCTAGTTGCAACCTTATCTTTTGCGATAGCTGCTGTAGCACCAGAACTGCTAAAAACAAGCGTTATAAAAAGGAGTATTAAGTTTCTCATAATATAAGGTTTTAATATAGTGTGCAATTATTTGCGTTCGTTTGTTATACTCCAAACAACATGCCAAAAAATGCAAAAACCTTACAAGTTGTTGAAATTCAATTAAATAAAAGTTTTAAGAAATTTCACAGCCTTTTAAAAATCTAACTGAACGAACAAAATATTCAAAACACAGCTTACTTTTATCGTCTAAATTCCATTATATAAATCAAGCTAATTTAAGCTAGTTTGCTGCTGTGTAATTTTTCTTTTAAATAGGTAGCGGTATAAGATTCTTTGTTTTCTGCTACAATCTCGGGAACGCCTTGAGCTAGGAGATGGCCTCCTTTTTCACCCCCTTGGGGTCCTAAGTCAATAATATAGTCGGCACATTTAATTAGATCTAAATTATGTTCTATTACCACTATGGAGTGACCTTTAGAAAGTAGGGCATCAAATGATTTAAGTAGTTTTTTAATATCGTGGAAATGAAGTCCGGTTGTAGGCTCATCAAAAATAAATAGGGTTTTGTCTTTGGTAGTTCCCTTTACTAAAAATGAGGCTAGTTTTATACGTTGTGCCTCTCCACCAGAAAGGGTAGAGGAAGATTGCCCTAAAGTTACATACCCCAAACCAACGTCTTGTAGTGGTTTTAGTTTGTTTACTATTTTAGATTGATTGTTTCTTTCGAAAAAATCAACAGCATCATCAATGGTCATATTGAGGATATTATCAATATTAGCATCTTCAAACTTTACCTCTAAGACTTCTTTTTTAAATCTTTTTCCGTTACAGGTCTCACATTCTAGATGTACATCGGCCATAAATTGCATCTCCACTGTAATTTCTCCTTCCCCCTTACATTTCTCACAACGACCACCTTCTACGTTAAAGGAGAAGTGCTTTGGTTGATATCCTCTTAGTTTGCTAAGTTTCTGTGAGGAAAATAAGTTTCTTATATCATCATAAGCTTTGATATAAGTTACGGGGTTAGACCGTGAAGATCTTCCTATTGGATTTTGGTCTACGTACTCTACATTTTTTAGTGTCTTAAAATTGCCATTAATGCTGGTAAACTGTCCAGCTTTCTCACCAAAACCTCCAATTTCTTTGAGTACTAATGGATATAAGAGTCGTTTTACTAAGGTACTCTTTCCGCTACCGGAAACACCTGTAATAACAGTCAGCACATTTAAGGGGAAGGTAACATCTATGTTCTTCAGGTTATTTTCCCGAGCTCCTTTAATCTCTATATGGTTTTTAAAGGTTCGTCTTTTCTTTGGAACTGCTATTTCCTTAGTGCCATTTAAATAGTCTGCGGTGAGGGATTTGGATTTGCATATTTGGGCAAGTGTCCCTTGGGCTACTACTTCCCCGCCATGGGTACCTGCTTTTGGGCCAATATCTATAACCTCGTCTGCAGCTTTCATAATATCTTCATCGTGCTCTACAACAATAACTGTATTGCCTAAATCACGAAGTGCTTTTAAAACAACTATTAGGTTTTCTGTATCCTTAGGATGTAGCCCAATACTAGGCTCATCTAGAATATACATAGATCCCACCAAACTACTTCCAAGGGAGGTAGCAAGATTTATACGTTGACTTTCTCCTCCAGAAAGGGAATTAGATTTTCGGTTAAGGGTTAGGTAATTGAGCCCCACATTATTTAAAAATCCTAACCTGCTTTCTATTTCCTTAAGTAATCTTGTTGCAATTTTTTCATCGTTGGCATTCAACTTAAGATCGCTGAAAAATGCTATTAAATTTTCTATAGGCAATTCAACCAGATCGGAAATGGATTTCCCCGCAACTTTTACATAATCTGTTTCCTTTCTCAGACGTTTACCTTTACAAGTGGTACACTTAGTTTTACCTCTGTACCTAGATAACATTACCCTGTTTTGTATCTTATAGCTTTTTTCCTCTAGTTTTTCAAAAAACTTATTGAGGCCTGTAAAATAACTATTTCCTTCCCATACCAGCTCTTTTTGTTCCTGGCTTAGTTGATACCAAGGCTTATGGATAGGGAAGTCAAACTTATACGCAGTATTTACAAGTTTATCCCTATGTTTCCCCATACTTTCTCCATGCCATGGATAAATGGCATTTTCGTAAACAGAAAGGGAAGTATTGGGAATTACTAATTCTTCATCTATGCCAATTACATCGCCATAGCCTTCACAAGTAGGGCAGGCTCCGTAGGGGTTGTTAAAGCTAAATAGATGTACGTTTGGTTCCAAAAAAGACAAACCATCCAATTCAAATTTATTACTAAAATGGGTGGTGTTTCCAGTAGATAATTCCTGGATAATACACTCACCTTTGCCCTCAAAGAACGCCGTATCAATTGCGTTTCCTAATCTATTGTAAAAATCCTCATTATCCTTAAAGATGATACGATCTACCACCAAATGAAACTCCCTGCCAATATCTTTAATATCATCATCAATTCTTAAAACTTCTCCCTGATATAAAATTCTAGCAAATCCTTGTTTAGAAAATAATTGGAGTGATTTAATTGGATCTCTATCTTCACTAACTTTAATTGGGGCTAGTAGTAATAACTTGGTGCCTTCCTCGAACTTTTTTATATGTTCTAACACATCGGTTACTGTATGTTTTTTAACCTCCTTGCCAGAGATAGGGGAGTATGTTTTCCCTATTCTAGCAAATAGTAGCTTTAGATAATCATATATTTCTGTAGTAGTCCCTACTGTAGACCTCGGGTTAGTAGAATTCACTTTTTGCTCAATGGCAATAGCGGGAGCGATACCTCTAATGTAATCTACCTTAGGCTTGTCTAACTTACCTAAAAACTGTCTGGCATAAGAGGATAGACTTTCCACGTATCTACGTTGACCTTCGGCATAAAGCGTATCAAATGCTAAGCTAGACTTCCCAGAGCCAGATAGTCCGGTTATAACCACTAGTTTATTCCTAGGGATTACGACATCTATATTCTTTAAATTATGGAGCTTAGCTCCTTTAATTATAATGTTATGCTTTGGGTTGATATCTTTTAGCGCAGTCATACTTTTATTTATGGCTGCAAAGATACAATATGTGTAAATTAATCGCTAGTGATATATGAACTCCATCTAGAAAGTACCAAATACTAATATATAAATAGAAGTTATTTTTGTTCTATAGAATGAAATTGTCCGTTTACCTAAGATATTGGTCAGCTGTGCAAATAATTTACTAATTAGATTTAATTTTTTATATATTTGAAATTCATCAAACCAATTAGTCTATACGTAACACAATTACTTTTTAAATAATTTAATGTGCTTTTCTAGCCCCTAATGCAGGGGTTGATTTTATTGTTAAGCTTTAAAAAAAAAGTAATTAGTATGGAACTATTAATTGAGGATTCGGTATTGGTTAAAAAATATATACAGGGAAACGAAAGGTCTCTAGAGATATTAATAAACCGACACAATAAACGCCTAAGTAGCTTTATTTACTCCAAAGTTCAAGACCGAGAAGTTACAGAAGACATTTTTCAGGACACCTTTATAAAAGTGATAAAAACTTTAAAAAGAGGTAAGTATAATGAAGAAGGTAAATTTCTGCCTTGGGTCATGCGAATATCCCACAACCTTATTATAGATTATTACAGAAAGAGTCAAAGGTTACCCAAATTTGAAGTGAGTAACGACTATAACCTTTTTTCTTTGATGAGTGATGATAATCTGAATGCTGAGCGACAATTGATTAAAGAACAGATTGATTATGACCTTAAGGTAATTATAAAAGAGCTTCCAGTAGAGCAGCTAGAGGTATTGGAAATGCGGATTTTTAAGGATATGAGCTTCAAGGAAATTTCAGAAAATACCGGAGTAAGTATCAATACAGCATTGGGAAGAATGAGGTATGCTTTAATCAATCTCCGCAAACTTATAGATAAATACAATATAGTTTTAACGAATTAATCAACGGTAAAACGGAATGTTAGGGGACTTTAGTAGGGGATAGTTTATCTTTTTAGCCGAAAACTTATTCCCCATGGAGAAATTTTACGTTAATGCTAAGGATAACTGTACCCTAATTTCTACTTCCTCTTCTAAAATAGATTTTTTATTAAATTACTCTAAATCACTCCGTATTATTGAATGTGACGGTGAAGACTTGGAGCAAAACCTTAATTAACATTGAAATATACGTTCATCAAGGGTTTGTATAGACAACTATAGCCTGTAGAAGTTAAATCTATACAAAGAACTCCCTTAAGCTGATCCTAGTTTGCCCCTCAAAGAATTTATAATAAATTGTTATAGGGAGCCTACCATTACCCTTCTTTCTTCATACTCACAACAGACTTACAATATCATATTATAATAATGGTATAAGGAATCCCATAGTTGATTTTTCGGTATCGCTACTTCTTGGAATTAAGTTCTATTCTAATATATATAACTTCAGGAGGGTACAGAAGAGAAATTATAAAGTGCATTTTAGCAATCCGCTAACTACATATTTCGATAATTATTATGGTGAAAATAATAAAATCGACGTTTGACATCGTTTAATGCGAGTTTGACAACATACTTTTTACCCAGCTTCATCATTTCTATACTTTTAACCTGAAGTTAGTTCTCTAGAACATTATAAGGTTCACCACTTTAGAATCTAACAACAGATAAATAAAATGACCAACCCAAAAGGAAGGCGCCTAATTAACCAAAAAAAACGATTAGTATGGAATTGCAAAAAGATGACTCAGTTTTAGTAAAGGATTACATTAATGGTAATGAGAAAGCTCTAGAAATTTTAATCAATAGACACAACCAACGTATTAGTAGTTTTATTTACTCTAAGGTGCTAGACAGGGATGTTACTGAAGATATTTTTCAAGATACTTTTATAAAAGTAATTAGAACTTTAAAAAAAGGATCCTATAGTGAAGAAGGAAAGTTTTTGCCCTGGGTAATGAGAATTGCACATAATTTGGTAATAGATCACTTCAGAAGAAACAAAAGGATGCCCAAGTTTGAGGGGAGTGAAGACTTTAATATATTTTCGGTAATAGGAGATGATAAATTAAATGTAGAGAAACAACTAATCAAAGATCAGATTGATTCTGATTTAAATAGTTTAATAGATGAATTACCTGAAGATCAAAAAGAAGTTCTTTTAATGAGAATTTATAAGGATATGAGTTTTAAAGAAATTTCAGAAAATACGGGAGTTAGTATCAATACTGCCTTAGGAAGGATGCGTTACGCCTTAATTAACCTTAGAAAGATTATAGAGAAAAATAATATTGTTTTAACTAATTAATGAAAGCTTTGGATTGTTAAGGCAATATTTCCAATATAGTGGCGTTATCTAATCAAACAATACTATAATCTTATGGAAAAAATTTACTCTGACAACCCAAATAAGTGTAAACTTGCCACAGCTAGCCAAGAAACTGTGAACTTTTTGATGAGCTATTCCAAGTCGTTACAGATTATTGAGTGCGATAATATTCAGTTTGAAAACAACCTAAATTAGTTATATTTCTATAGGAATAGCGCATTTAATTATGTAAACATTTCTGCTGTATCATATTTAGGTACGTTAAATAGGTAATGAAACATAATTCATGGCCAATTTTAAACATAAAGCTTTTGACTTTACCTTTTAGTTGAGTTTATATGTTGATTTTTATCTGTAGCTATCTAAAATAATAAGGATTGCTTATGGTGTAATCAATTGTATTCACGAATGGCGAATAGAATGCTTAGCGCTATAGAAAAAATGGGTTTAGCACTTTATATCTATTGACACTATCCCGCAATTTGTGTAAGTAGAAAATAGAGGGTGCTTAAGCATAACTTAGAGTTTGACTCTTTCTTCATATAAAGTCAGGAATTGATTGAGGATAATTCCCCAGTTCCTGATGGGCATCGACCATTTTTTTGTTGCTTCCCTCACAGCCAAATATACAGATTTCATTACAGCCTCATCGGTAGGGAACGATAATTTATTTTTGGTGTACTTCCTGATCTTGCCATTTAAATTTTCAATCAGGTTGGTGGTATAGATTATCTTTCTGATTTCCAGCGGAAATTCATAGAAGACAGTTAGGTCTTCCCAATTGTCTCTCCAGCTTTTTA
>NZ_AUKX01000043.1 GCF_000424985.1 Arenibacter latericius DSM 15913 | reverse complement strand
CTTCCCTCTGTATTAAGGACATCCTTGAACCCCAACTCCTGCATTGGGAGGATATCCACGAACATGTCAACGATCCGTGCCCAGGAATCCGGGCTCAGGCAGGATTCGAAATCCATCATTACCAATTGGTCCCTATTAAAACCTGTTATAAAATCCATATCATTAAGATAATCAATATCAGAACGTTATGGACTCCATGGGTTAAAGGTAATCAACAAAGTTATTAAGAAAAGTAAGGTTGTTGCGCAGTCTGACGGTTAGCATGATATATATGGTAAGGTTCAAGTGAGTATATAACAAGACTATTTTATGTCTTTGTAAATCCGTTCACGACTCCAGTCAATATTGCTTTTTACAATTTTTGCGGGAATTCCTGCAGCAATTGAATGGTCCGGGATGTCTCTGGTTACTAGAGAATTTGTTCCTATAATGCAGTTATTTCCTAATACCACACCTTTTAGTATAATGGAATGAGCTCCAATCCAAACATGATTACCAACCTTGATGTTTTGAGCATAATTAATGCGTTCTCTAGTGCTGTTATCCAATATACTGTGTGAATCTCCCGTTCTAAATTCAATGTAGCTAGAAAACATACAATCTTCCCCAATAACAATACTTTTATTAGGTTCAGTGATTGCAATATGAGCAGATTCTATAGTCGTGTTCTTTCCAATTTTAAGCGTTCCATGATGATCTTCAAACCAAATGGATCCACCATTGAACTGACAATTTTTGCCAATTTTTAGCTGGTGATTATCTCCTCTCATAAAAATAGTTATGCCAGACAATATAGCGCCATGTTCAATAAGTATACTATTATGATTTCCAATAATGTCAAATTTCACATTTAACAGGACCCCATTATTATCAATTTTGTTCCCTTTTCCTGAAACTGCTCTTTTGAATTTACTTGTAAATCTTTGAAATCTCAAGGCAAGATTTAATAAAATCATATTGTCTTTAACTAAAGATTTTATCTTGTTCCTCATAAATTTATAGGGGTTTGTTTGTGTTTATAAAATCTATAATTCTATTGGCTTGGATGTAATTGTTTTTATTGGAAAGGACGAATGTTTTTGCTTCTTGACCAAAGCGGTGTAATTCATCTTCTGATTTACTAAGAACCTCTTTTAATGTGTTTTTCATTCCAATTACACTTTCCGTTTCAAATAAATAAACGTAAGGATGATATTCTTTAGGCATTCCCGGTAGTAGTGTTGTAATCATAGGGGTCCCAGAAGCCATATATTCCATGTTTTTTGATGGAAAAGAAAACTTAGTAAATTCTTCGTTTGTTGGGCGAGGATTTAGTAAAAGGGTGGCAGTAAGTTGATCTTGAACTACTATTTTGTTGGGAACCATACCTTTAAATATAATTCTATGGTCTTTGTTGGTGTAGGTGTGCATTTCAGAAGTCAATTCTCCCGCACCGTATAAATGTAATTCTATCTCCTCATTATCTAATAACATAAACGCCTCTATTAAGCTTTTCACACCATATTTAGCATATAATCCACCAGCATAAATTAAGGTTTTATATCTGTTTTTATGAGTAAGTTTATTTTCCGTCTTTTCCATCTCAACATTTACTAGGCCTTCCATTATTATATAAGGTTTACCTTTTGGGTTAACTATGGGGTTCATTTGTTCTGTTAACAATATATACCTATCAAAACCCTGTATCATTCTTGTGAGGATTGTAGTGTAAACAGACTTTTTACTATTATCATTGGTCTTTTCTGTAACCATTAAGCCAGGAAGATCGGTTACTACAGCAATTGCAGTCACTCCAGTAATCTTAGATGCTAATAAAGAGGAAAATGAGACTGTAAAGTTTAATACATCACATATAATTGTTTTTTTTCCTTTGTTAAAGAATGATGTTAAATACAGTACTCTAAAAAAGGTATATATAAAAACACCTATATTTTTAATAAACGGAAGATTTATAAACGGAACGTAATTGTATTTTAAGGTATTAATTGTTTCATTAGGTAATCGCCAAAGTTTTCTGTTATGGTTGTTTGGGACTACAGGAGGAGAGCTTAATGTTTCAACTTCGCATTTTCTTCCGTGCATAGATAGACCTTGCGCTAATAACCTATGAAATTTTTGCGCAGCCTGTTCGGGTTTATTTATGGAGGTGTCATAAATATATTGGAGCGTATTCTCTGAACAAAGGGAGCTTATATAAAGTATTTTTAACATTGGCTAATAGAGCTATAGTGTTTATTAATGATCCCTTTATAAATGCAAAAAACAACGAATAAAGAAAATAGACCTTCAAATATTGGTTCCATCATAAAAAGTAGGAACATCGCTATGGCATAGATTATAATCTGAGTATTTAAATAGGTACTTTCTTTATTTATTAAAACTGTTCTTTTGATTTGAATAAATGACCTAATTGAGTACACAATTAAAATAATAAATGGAATAATTCCTGAAACTCGTAGGACATCAAGCCACAAATTATGAGAGTAACCAAATTCTTTTTGCTCCCATCCCAAGGGATAGGATACCATATATTCTAAAGATTTTATCCATCTTTCTGTTCTTCCACCTCCACTTGCCAATTCACCAGTTCCTCTACTCAATCTTCCCGCAAATGTAGTTAGCCAATCTGCATTTAAATCAAATGATACGTTGCGTATTAAAAAGACAATAACTACTGCGAGTAGTCCAAATAACCATACATTTTTTTTGATGGATTGTCTAGGTAACATGTATAGTATAGCAAAGACAGTGGTAATAAGAAAAATACCCAATTGTGTTCTGCTACCAAGTCTAAGCACGCAGATTAGTGACAAAATAAACAAAATTAATGTTCCAACATTAAAGACAATTCCTTTTTTTCCTTGTGTGCTTATTAAGAGAGCAGGTATACACATATTAAAGGTTAAAAACCCGCCCATTATGGTTGCAGAAACAGGACTTCCGTCCCAAAACATGGGAATAGATCTATCCAATTGAGCGAATCCTCCTTCTTGAAAGTTTAAGAAAACGGAGATTACCGCAGAGATAGAGAATATTGCAGTAATAAAAAATAAGATATAGAATATAGTATTTGTAGGTGGTTTTGTTCTAACTAAATATTTTCCTATTAAATAAAATGTAGGAGGGGATAAGGAGTAGATTAAAATAAACTGTTTGCCTTCTGCAGGATCGGCACTAAACGAGTAAAATAAAGCATAAAAAATAGAGAAGAGGAATAGTAATACAAAATCTAGATCTAAATTTTCCTTTATAAAATTACTTTTTAAAAATACAACAGGTATTAATAGGTACCCAAATAAAAACCCCATGTTAAAGGGATTTAAAAGATATAAAACCAATAGTATAATTATTAAAATACCTGTATCTACTATGTATTTAACAATTGAATTCATGCTCTTTCCTTATCTTATTTACACTAATTCTAGGTTTAAAAGCCATCAAAAAGTAGCATTATAATTCCCTAGTCTTAGCACTAATTATTTTCTATTTATAGCATTAAATAATTTCTTTTTGGTCATGCTTACAAAAAGGTAAAACGCATCCCTATAAGAGAGGTATTTAATATTATAGAAGATGTCTTGTGTCTTATCTAAAGATCTGTTATTTGTCATCACTTTGCTAGAATCATATAGGAAAATTTCCTTTCCTGGGATATTCGATATAATATTAGCTTCAATTGGCTTTAGGGACTTCCCATAAGTTCTAATAACTTCATAATTCAGTATTTGGGAGGTAAGAATATAGCGTTTATTAAATTCTGTTCTGTATCCATTTAAATCTACACATAGCTGGTGTTTATTTATTTCTAGGAACTTATGTAGTTTTAAATTTTCGAAGAAGGCATCATATGTACTATATGATTCTTCCAATTCACTAAAGTTAAACCTCCTAGATGCGTGTTGCAATAACGGCACCTGATAGGTATTGCTATCTTGAACAGCATGAGTACCTTGATCACTAAAGTTCGTAGATAATGAAACCTTTGGGTATAGAAAAAACTTATTCTTTTCAATTAGGTATACAATGTAGTACTTCAGCCATGATTTTTCTGACCAAGCGGTAACATTATTAGGAGTTTCTGTGTTGGCAGTTAGAACATCTTTGTTTTTATACCAGTTATAAAAATCTTCCCAATGAGTTCTAGACCATGCTTGTCCCCAGGAAGATGCAAACTGAAAATACCAATTATCAAAACCGTCCTCAATAGCAGTAAAAGGGACTACTTTATGTACATTAAATTGATGGTTGTATAAAGAAATTCCTCCAATATAAGATTTCTCTTCAGAAAATTCTAAAGCCTGCAAAGTATACTCATAGAAACAGGGGGAAACATATAGATCGTCTTCAAGTAGAATAACATTTCCATATTTAATAGCGTAATTTCCACATTGCAAAACATGTTGTCTTAAGCCAAGGTTAACCTCTGAGTAAACAACAGTTTTTGTTCCAAATTGCCAGTCAAATTCGTTGGCTATTTTTAGAACATCTTGATTGGTGTCTGAATGATCTATACTTATTATCAATGGCACCTTAGAATTGGGGTAATAAGCTTTTGAGAGCGAGTCTAATAAGCGCAATAAGGACCTTGGTCTGTTATAAGCTATAACCACTATGGGTAATGACTTACTTTTCATTTTTATATTTTTTATAAAATTTTGTAATATCTATAAATTGGGCTGCATTTGCTTTAATCCAACTTATATCTTTATCCCACCATTTAAATTCTAGTAAAAAGGCGATTTCATCGTTAGAAAATCGTTTTTTTATTGGTTTAGCAGGTACTCCTCCTACGATGGTGTATGGAGGTACATCTTTAACGACTAAGGCATTGGCTGCAACTATTGCACCATCACCAATACAAACTCCATCCAAGATTGAAACACCTTCCCCAATCCATACATCATTGCCTATAGAAATTGAATATTTACCATCTTCATCCACTGGCTTTTCAAACTCTTCAAATAATTGTTGGTTAACATAAGTAAAGCCAGCTTGCTTACTAGTAGAAAAGAAGGCGGGATGCGTACTCACAAAGGTATTTGATGGATGCTTGCCAAAAATGCAGCTTACTTTTGGTCCAATTGAAGTGAATCTTCCAATTTTAGTTTTGGTAATATTACAATTTGAACCTATGTAAGAACCATACCCAATCTTGGAACCTGACAGTAAACAATTATCATTTAGCTTATTGTTACCCTCATATTTGTTTGAAAGAGTAATGAATACATTTTTACCAAAACTAATATTCTTATTTCTTTTTAACTTACGTTGTATATAGAATTGGGAAATTCTAATAACAAATGTAGATTTTAGTAAGATTGATTTTAAGGCGGTCATTCTATATTGATTAGTCTTTAACGAACTAATGAGATTTTAGGTTTGCATTGTAATAGTGCTAGAGCGAGTTCATTAAGCTAGATTATCCTATATAGAAGTAATAAAATAGACTTCCATTCTATTAAATATTTTGAAGCACGGCAAGATGCTTCCCTATTTTGGATTTAGGTATATCGTCCACATAATGGAACTCCACTATAAATTTCTTGAATAATTCTACTGTATTTAATATTTCCAGCTCATCATCTTTAGAAAATTGTGTATCAGGGATAATTAAAATCTCTATTTTCCCTGGTACATTTTGTTTTATTTGCCATCTTTTTATTCTTTTAAATGCATCAATTTTATATCTATAAATAGTTGCAATTAAATTAATCTTTTCATTATTCTTATCAATTAAGTAATCTTGGGAGCGGCCCATTATTTCACTTAGGGTTACGACACCTCCATTCCTAGAGGACACTCTTCCCAAGTCGGCAGTGTCGTAACGTATGAAAGGCATGCCATAATTACAGAATCCAGTTGTAACTATTCTTCCTACTTGCCCAATAGGGGTTTCGGTACCATCGTCGTTTAAAACCTCTAAATAACAATAAAGAGGAGCAGAGAAGTATTTGTAACTCGTTGCTGTTGAGTGACAGAAAACACTAATTTCTTTATGTCCATACTCTAAGTATACTTTACATCCGAATGCTTGTTCTATGTTTTCTCGTTGAATATCGGAGCAAAGCTCAGCCGTAAGTACAACTCCCTTAATATTTAAAACTAACCTAATATTGTTAGATAGGATATATGTAGCCAACGAATTTAGAAATGAAGGGTATCCACGCAAAATAGTTGGCCTAAGTGCTATTATTTTTTCTACGTAGTATGGTGCTGTTTGATCGTTTAGATAAAATAAAGAAAAAACGTAATCGCCAAAGACATTATCACCTATGGTTTTGTTCCAATATATATTTTTGTCCGTGTATTTTTCAGAAACCTGACGGCCATAGAATCCAAGTATAATTTCACCTGGTTTATAACCAATTAAATGATATAGATACCAATGATGCGCATTATCCCTTAAACCTCCTCTTTTTTCTGTGTAAAACTCCATCGGTTGGCCGGTACTTCCCCCTGTAAATCTTTTACCTAAGAACTTTATGTCGTAATTGGAGCTGATAAGGTCTTTTCCGTGATCTTTTATTATTGATTTGTTAAGTACTGGAATTTCACGGTAATTACTCCAGTTAGTAGTATCTATATTGTACTTGTCAAATAAAGTTTTGTAATATGGTGTTGTTGTATAGGCGTGTCTTAGAATTTTTTTAAATTCTTTTTCATTAAGACTTTTTACCTGCTCTGTAGAAAGTTGCTCTAAAGCTAATATTTCCGATTTAATATTATCAGTTATTTTATTGTCCCTATTAGCTAATAGAAAGTTATGAAGTTTTAAAAATATAGGGTTTTCAGAAAAACCTTTTAATATTAATTGTTTTATATGGGGAATCATGACTTTATTTTTTTAAAAAGGGAAACAAAAAACAATGATTTTAGCATCATATAAGTACATATTCTTGTTTGTTTAAAGAAAAATGGGGCAAATAATACAGAAATAGATTGGGATGCCAAAGTAGCAATAGCAGCACCTATAACTCCATTAATAGGAATCAATATGTAATTTAATACTACATTGGCTATCATTCCTATACCTAAATATAAGCTAGAAAAACGCTGTAAGTTTTCATTAATAATCCATCCTCCTCGTGAGACCCCTAGAAACACAAATACTCCTGCCCAAATATGGATACTTAATACTGTTCCCGCTTGATAATATTCACTTCCATAAAGTAGATTTACAATCCAATTACTTAAAAAAGTCATAGGCAATGCAATGGCGACAGATAACCATACCATTAAATCATATAGGTTTTGAATTCTATCATAATAGAGGTCTTCATTAATTTTCTTGGCATTGACAATTGCTGGAAATAGCGAGCTTGAGATTATGGATGGGATAAAATACCAAGATTCACTTAACCTTGCAGCGGCAGCATATTGTCCAACGGCTTGGTTGTTTATCATTTCCTTAAGCATAACCTGATCTATCTTCATATAAATTGACACTATAATCGTGCTTAAAATCAATGGCCAACTATCACGTAATAATTGCTTTGCCTTAGATAGGGAGAAGCTCCATTTTAGAATTGACTCCTTATTTTTTTTGTAAAAATAAATTTGCCCTATAGCAAGTGTAATTGAATCTATTGCGGTAACATATACAAAATGGATTAGGGGGGCCTCTAATAGGATAAGAATTACTTTCAACAAAGAGGAAATTATTAGGGAAATTACCCCTACTAACACCATTGATTTACTTTTTACAATACTTTGAAAATAAACATCAATTACGCTGAAACTTTGAACAAACGTGACCGATCCTAGGATAATGATAATCTTATTTAAAAACTTATCGTCGCTTGTTAAAAAGAGAGTAGTCAATAATAAGGCCATTAGGATAATAGAGCCAATGGTCTGTAATATAAAACTTGTCCCCAACAATACATATTTATCATTTGGATCTTTAACGAGATCTCTAGCTAAAATACGTGTTAGTCCTAATGTGGAAAATGCAAGAAAAAGAGCGGTAAAGCTTTGAGCATAACTAAGAATCCCTAAGTTTTCAGGCCCTAAATATCTGGCTACCCAAACACCTACAAATAACGAAGCGAAGATGTTTACTAAATTTCCCCCGAAAAGCCATGATGTGTTTTTTAAATACTTTTTAAAACCTGCATTCTTCCTTAAGGTATCAAGTTTATCAATGATTTTCGTCATAAGGTTACGTACTATGATGCTAAGCCTTTTTTGATATTATGTTTTGTAATAAATCAAATATATACGAATAAATAGGAGGCAATAAATTATTACTTCTAAATAATGAAAACATCGACCAAGGGTCGATGTTTTGTCATTTTAGGAATAATAATTCAAAAATTATTGCTTACAATTTTAAAATATTGTCTTTGATAAAAAAGGTGAGCTGAAGCGTATTACCCTAATTGGAAATCTTTTTATTTTGTTCTACAAAGTGGCCTTTACTCCAATAGCATGCATGATAGTATCGAATAAACAACAACTTAATGCATTTAAATCAATGAATGCTGGTATCTTTTTATTTTGTGGGGTCAGGGAAATTAACATTTTTGAATGTTGGTGATTCAAAATTTGCAGTAAATATTCCGCCTTTATAACTGACTATTAATGATGTATTAGGTATATTTTCGAATATGCAGTCAGTAAAAGTTGTATTAGTCATATTCATATAGCTGAATATAGGAGAACCGGTAATATTTCTAAAAGTACAATCAACAAAAGTATTGTTCTTAGAAGTTGCTTTTGTTCCTACTACTGGTGAAGTAGCACCAATTATGTTTTGACCTTTGTTAACCTCTATATTAATGAACTTATTATTATGTCCACCAGCTAATTCATCCCTATCTCCGTCAGGCCCCACATAACCATCGTTAAAATCATGAAAGTTAAAGGCATAACGTGTATCCTCAATATAGATATCCTTAAACACATTATCATGAGCACCATTGATTATTCTGATACATGATGAAAATTGAAGTTTGTTGGTAGAGAAATTTCCATAAATATTAATGTTTTCAAAAGTATTTGAATGTACTCCCGAAAAATTAACTTCAATACCTGTATTATACGCTTTTGAGTTTCTTATGATATTGTTGGTTGCCATGTCTTTTAATACGTAACCATGTCCTTGATGTAGGTTAGCATCCTTATCTCGATATACAGTACAATTATCAATAATATTATTGCTTCCTCCATGAGTTATAGCAATATAATACCCACCAGGGTTGGCTATATTAACTGAATAAACTTGCGTGTGAGAAATTATACAATGGTTGGCACCTTTAATATTAATGCCTTCTCCATTAGAATTTAAAGAAAAACTATTCTTTATAGTGGTGTAATCTCCGTAAATGTGAAACCCTCTACCACCTTGAACAGAGTTATTTCTTTGTTCACCATTATTAGCTACAATTACGTTTTTTAAAACCGTATGTTTTCCTCTGGTATTAACACCTATTAGATAATCTGAGATTTGAAGGTTTTCGATTACTATATGACTTTGTCTAAGATCTAGCCCTGTACCCGATAAAAAGGATTTTCCTTTAATGAGTGGCATTTTACTAGAATCTATTTTATCACCATATTTAAACGATGATCCTTCATTGCTTACAAGATCCTTGGGCTTTGTAGTATATCCTATAAATTTTATAGGTTTATCGGCTGTTCCTGAATTAGATGCTGATAGGGTTAAGGCTCCGTAATTACCAGCTTTTATATAAATTATATCACCGGCTTGTGCTGTGGAAAAAGCATGTTGAATACTCCATCCATCTTCTTCTGTGGTTCCGGAATTAGAGTTTTTACCTTCGGTGGTAACATAATAAATATTAGCCTCAGTATCAGTTTCAGTAGGAGTGGGGGTTTTGTCTGCTTCAGCAACGTTCACTGTAATATTACCGGTTTCAGTTGAGACGGTCTTATCTGGTTTTGTAACGGTAGCTGAGTAATCAAAAGCGTCTGTACCGCTTTTGTTTTCATCCGGTGTATAGGTTATAGTGTTGTCGCTATTAACTATAGCGGTACCCATTTTTGGTGGGGTGACATGGGTTATAAGTATACTTTTAGGATCTTTAATAGATGCCTTGCTTAGAGGGTTTATTACTATAGGGCTGTTTAGTAATGTTACTACAACATCATTAGGAACTAGAGAATCTGTGTCATTCACGACATATTCTGCTAAGAGATCGGAATCCTTGTTACAGGAATAACCTAAGAGTATAACAAAACTAAATAGGACTAGTTTTGTAAGTAGGTGGGGGTGACGGGTCATAAGTAATTAAGATTTTGGGAAATTCTATAACGTTTAAATCGGTGCAATATTATCTGTTTTTTATAAATTATCTGATGAAATGCCAATTTTTTCGACGAAATGCACAAATTGACACTTAGAATGGTATATGGAGTTATATTGCTTCAACATTTAAGAGAATTGACAAAATAGATGATAAGAATTATTATAAAGATAGAATTAAACATTGCCTTTAACATACATAAGATTTGCAGATAGGTTTCCATAGCTTTTACATAATACCTAAGTGCGTTAGAGGATTCGTATAAATTAAAAGGTAGAAATACAATTTTTGATCCTTATATAATTAAGGTAGAGGTAATACACATTTTATTGCTAGGTTTTAGGAGTCACTTTATCCTTAACAAGCCTAGGAGTATAATATATAAGATATATGTCGTATACTTATTCTAAATATAAACTCTAAATTTCATGGCCTTTTTGGACAATTATAATAGTCTTCAATAACCAATGACACTACCACTTGTAAAGGCATCCTATTAAGCAGAAAATAGAATAATGTAATAATTAATAAATAGGTTGAAAAAGCTAGAAGGTGAAGAGTAAGACATCACCTTAATTAGGATTGGTAAAAATCAAAATTATAAGTCTGTAAACCTAAAAATAAAGGGCCAGATGCTTTTATTATGAAGTTTAATAGGGCAGAAGCTTTATTGATAAAATATTTAATAAGATTTCGGAATGTTCTAACAAGACTTGGCTTACAGGTAATTTTCCGCTATCAAAATCCCTATTAAAAAATAAAAATTTTCATATGCATATTTCAGTCGTGATATTGATACAAACTGAGTTTTTCGGTATTCCGCCTACTTATTTACCGGTAAAATTGGGCATGTATAAGGCAGAAATACCGAAAATCAGTACAATTTAATTAAATCTTAAACTTATTTGGGAGAGAATCCCACATTTAAATAAGTGGAGGAAAGAAATGATGATGAATTAAACCTACCTCCTTTATAAGTAACAATTAAATTCCTATTAGGAATATTTTGAAAAACACAGTTGCTAAATTTTGTGTTATTCATAGTCATATAGGTAAATATGGGAGAGCCCGTAATATTCTTAAACGTACAGTTAGTAAACGAGTTGTTATTAACAGTTGCTTTTGCTCCAACTACAGTTGACGTAGCACCTATAATGTTTTGAGCCTTATCAACTGTCAAATTTATGAATTTATTATTATGACCTCCAGCTTGTTGATCTCTATCTCCACCTGGTCCTACATAACCATCATTATAGTCTATAAAGTTTATGGCATACCTAGAATCGGTAATTTTGATATTCCTAAAGGTGTTATCATGTGCACCATTTGCAATTCTTATACATGAAGTATATTGATTCCTTTTAGTTGAAAAATTACCATAGATACTCATGTTTTCGAAAGTATTAGAATGAACACCTGAAAAGTTAACTTCTATACCAGTATTGTGAGCAACAGAATTTCGGATAATATTATTGGTAGCCAGATCTTTTAAAACATATCCATGTCCTTGATGTAAATCTGCGTTTATGTCTCTGTATACAACACAGTTTTCTATGATGTTCTCAGTGCCTCCGTGAGTTACTGCTATGTAATATCCGGTAGGGTTAAGTTGGTTTAATGAATATACACTGGTATATAGTACCTTAGAATTTTTACTTCCTTTAAGATTAATACCTTCTCCATTAGAATTTAGTGAAACACAATCTTCAATTACGTTATAGTCGCCATAAATTTGGAAACCTCTCCCACCTTGGATTCTATTATGATTTTGTTCTCCGTTGTTAGCTACAATAACATTTTTAAACAAAGCATTATGGCCTGTAGATAATACACCAATTTTATAATCGGTAATCTGAAAGTTAATGATATGAATATAGTTTCTCGCTCTTGTATCTAAGCCAATGCCTGAGGTTGTAGAGTAGCCTTTTATCATTGGCATTTCAAAAGGGTTTAACTTATCACCCTTTTTAAAAGTAGATCCTTGGTTGCTTGTTAGGTCTCCTGGGGTTCTAGTATAACCAATAAACTTAATAGGGTTACTCGCGGTTCCATTTCCATTCACTCTTAAATTTAGAGAACCATAATTCCCTGCCTTAACGTAAACAACATCTCCAGCTTTCGCTACTTTAAATGCATGCTCTAAGCTCCAGGCGTTGCTTTCGGATAATCCGTTGTTAGTAGCTTTTCCATTTACGGTTACATAGTACCCTTTGACAACAGGCGCAGCTGGTTTACTTGCTTCAGGTGCAGTAGTTGATGAGCTGCTATAAGTAACGGTTAATTTTGGAGATGAAGATGTAGTTCTAGAGGATAATGCTAAGTCGTTCCCATTTTTATGTTTAAGAATAAGGGATGTTTTTTTAGTGTCAATCGACTCTACTTTTAGAGAGATCTTTTCTTTGCTTCCTAAAGGATAGGATTTATTAATGCTCCCTAAAAAAACATCAGGATTAGGCTTATTTTGACTGGTAAGATTAGATTCTGTCCAATCTGTTGTATTACCCAGATAGACTTCGATAGTACCATAACCTGGGTCCGAACTAATAGTAAATTCCAAGTTGGCCGAGGTGATTTCTCCTTCAATTTTACTAAGATCGAACATTAGGTAGCCAGTGCGGTTATTTTCTTCTAGACGAATTATAGAAGAGTTATACCTACTACTGCCTTGCAAATAAACGTCTTGTATTGGAGTTAATGTGGTGGTTTGGGAGGTCTTTGCTTGATATTGTATAGCTTGTAGACTGTCCGTTTCATCTAGTAAGTCATTGCTACAAGAAAAAAATAGGAAAAGGAAAATACAGCTTAATGCAGCTCTTAAGGGGTGATTTTGAAATTTCATAGTAAGGCAATTTGAAGTAAAAAATAGTTAACGAATATATTATGAATTTGAATTGTTCTGTTTTAGTTATAACTAGGATCTACATAAGTGGATCGTTTTAAGGACTTAAAACCATAGAAGTCACTCTGGAAAATATATTTCCGCATACAAGTTTAATGTTGGTAGGGGATTATTATAATTTGGGTTGCAATGATATTTTAAAATCCAGTTACATCGATTAAATATGGTTTTGTTTCGATGAAATACCCTAAACTTTAGGTTTTGTTGTTTTTATTTAATAATTCAATAACAAGAAAAATCTTATACAGTAATATTTATCTTGTTTATATGTAGGTTTTTACTTAATTTTTTGTTATCCCTGGAACTTAAAAATAGTAGAAGCTTCATCAATAGTGAGCTTTATTACCATTTAGCAAAGGGTTAAGAAAGTTCTTCAGGAATCAATAAGAAGAAGACGCAGAAATGTTGTTGTATAGAATAGATGAGGAGAAGTCTGATTATTTTTTGATAAGATTAAGGAAAACAATTTTAAGATTACATGGCTATTAGTTTTGCCTTTTTTAAGAATAGAAACGCAAGGTAAATCCCCCGTAATTAATTGGATTTGCATTATTAGGGTTTAATATTAGCTAGGGAGGTTCTTTAAATTTGATTTTAGTTTGGGGTATTATCCTCTGCAACTGTTTTTAACAAGTCGTTGTATAGATCAAAGTACTCTTTATATTTTAAATTTTTATCAAACACTTTTTGTGCCCTTTGAATACAAGCATCGCTATAGTGTTCTTTGGTTAAATCCTTAATATGCCTTATTGCATTTAATAAGCCCTTAATATTTCCTTGCTCAACAACAATACCAGTTTCATCAGATATTGTTTCTGGACTTCCTCCTGTTTGGTAAGTTATAACTGGCGTTCCGCAAGAAAGGGATTCAATATTGACCAAGCCAAAACTATCCTGATAAGTGGGGTTGACAAAAACATCTGCTGCACAATAAAAATCACAAAGCTCACTCACACTTTCTGTTTGTTTGATTCCCAAAATATTATCAGGCAAACTTTTTATTTGATTATTATTTAAGCCTATTAAAACAATTATTTCGTCCTTATTGGTGTAATTGCTGAGTTTAATAAAATCATTTAATCCTTTCCCATTACCCCATATATTAGCTACCCCAAGAATAATAAATTTATCTTGAAGGTTATAGAGGTCAATAACTGATTTACTTTTAATATTATTAAATATCTTGGTGTCGACTCCGTTGTGTATGGTTTTTATGTTCTTTTTATTCAGAAATGATTTTTCCACTAAATTTTGTAGCCAATATGAGACAGGAACTATAGTTAAATTTTTCACCGAATTAAATAATTCCTTTTTCATTAGATAATTTATATTAGAATTATCATATAACAAGGATTTAGGATACGATTTTTTTTGTGGACATTTAGTACATAATACCTGCCATTTAAGACATTGAATATTTTCGAAATGAACACAGTGCCCTGTAAAAGACCAGCAGTCATGTAATGTCCAAATTACAGGGGTGGTTTTTGTAGACAGATAGTTAAATAGAACCTGTAAATTTATGTAGTAGCCATGAAGGTTATGAAGGTGGATGATGTCAGGATTTATAGTCTCAATTTTTTGAATTAAGTTTTGAGTTGCAGATTTAGAGCCAAAGCCATGTTTATCAAAAAGCCTTGTTAGCAATACATGATTATAATTACTACATTTTGAGCCAAATCTAATTAGTTTAGAATTACTTTTATTACCATATCTACCATATGCTATATAGCTTTCCCAACCCATGGACATAACATATTCACCAATATCTTCAGCTATTCTCCCTGTAGATCCTGTATTTACCACCGAATTAATTTGTAGTAATTTTATCATTTATGTTGGCTTTATAAAAATGGCTGTTTATCCTCTATTATATTTTCAATTACTTTTACTTGATAATTAGGATTGTAATAATTATCAATAATATTATAGCAGTTACTTCTTATTTCATCTCTAGTCAGTTTGTTATAGAATAACCAATTTATAAGTTGTGAAACCATGGAGGATATATCATTTTCTGAAAAGAAACACCCATTTTTCCCTTCTATTATTGCTTCCACTTCAGGCATTTGATTTATAAAATTGTTATGAGTTAAAACAGGGGTGCCATAGCTCATACTATGAATACCCGTTAGACCTACATTTCCGGGACTAACACATAAATCAGCTGTAGATATTAAACTTGATAAAATTTTCTCAGAATAACAGGGACCGTAAAAATGACATTGATTATCAATGCCGTACTCTTTCGCTAATCCTATTAATTTTTTCCGTTGACCACCTTCCCCAATTATTAATAAATTTACCAAGTATTTTTGAATATTTAATTGGTTAACGGCCTCTATCAAATAATTTAATTTTTTAACTTCTGTTAGTCTTCCAATAAAAATTATTGTTGGTAGTTCTGGGGTAGGAAAAAATGGGTAAATTTCAGTTTTTGAAAACTTCTCGGCTGCCTTTCGATACATTAGATTTGCCTCATAATTAAGGGAGTTGAAGATGACGTGTAACTTACATTCTTTAAATCCATTTATTACCATTTGTCGTTTACCTCTTCTCTCATACAGCAAATGTTCATGTGCTAGTTTGTAAAACAATATTCTAATCCATTTTTTTATTTTAGGTTCATTACCATATATACCATGACTCCAAAATATCACTTTCACTCCTTTTAATCTTAAGATTATGGCAATAATCCAATTTGAAATAATCCATGAATCTCCAAGAATTATAGCAGTATCTACTTGTGATGTTAAACACTTTTTTATTATGCCTTTTTGCCAAATAATTATTTTATCTTTAAAATAAACGTTTGTTAATTTATGGATTTGGCTCTGACGAAATTTGATGTTTTTATCATTAAAATTTATTTCTTTAATTCCAAACACCAAGTCTTTTCCGAAAAAAAAATTAAAATTATATTTTCTATTGTTCAATAACTTTTCCCATAATGAAGACCTATAATGTGAAGCTATATTTGTAATAATATAAATATTTTTCATTAATGAGATTTAAGGTTAAAGCTTAATAAGGTTATTGATTACTATATGAGCTATATGCCATACCTAAAGGTAAGAATACTAAAGTGGCTGTGGCGAAGCTACCTGAAAAAAAATGTTGTGTGAATCCCTGAATTAGAATTAGAACTAAAAACATATTTTCCTTATTTTCTTTTACTCTTCTGAATCCAATTATAAATCCTTTGAATATTATAGGGAGTATAATTAGAGATCCAATTATTCCAGTGGCCATAAGGATTTCTATTATTAAATTGTGTGGATAGATACCTCCAATCTCAATTCTACCCCCAAAAATGGGAGATTCTAAAAAATGTGATAAGGCATTTGTCCACAAGTAGTCTCTACCACCGCCACCATCTTTCGAGGTATTGGATACTCTGTCAAATATGTTACTACCACTTGCAGTGATTGCCCATATTATAAATGGAGTTAAAATAACCGAGATTAAAATTAATTTTAATTTAGTAGCACTTGGAGAATGAGCTATAAATAAAGGTAAGGTAAAGGCTAATGCTACTATCGAACCTCTTGACGAACCTAATAAAAATAGAGCAAAAGACAAACCAATTGTTATTATTAAAAATATTTTTTCAGCCTTCTTTAGATTCCCTACTATGACTAATTTATAAATGCATAATACAATGGTTAGTGCACCAGAATAGGATAAAGAAAGAGGATTAAGTACAGCTTCCCCAGTTTGATAAGTTATAAGGTTAATTCGTCCAATTCCTGAAGTTAGTAAAGAACCATATAAATAAACTCCTATTACTCCTAGAACAAATCCAGAAATGATAAACCCATTAACAATTGCTTTCCGAAACTTATCCAAAGATAAAAATGTGAATGTTATAAAAGGAAATATTACAAAAGACAATGAGTAGAAAATATATTCTGGCCAAGTCCTTCCAAGAGTAAAGTCTAAATCTATATTTTCAGTGTAGAGAATTTTTATAAAATAATAGCACCAAAATATAATAAATAGTGGGATAATCTTAGAGTATTTGTTAAATTTAATATTGTCAATATTATTTTTAATCAAATAGATCATCGCAAATAAAAGAAATAGTCTTAATGGTATAGAATAAAACCTCGACATTCCACCTAAACCTAGGGAGAACAATATTGCTAGTCCAGCATAATAACCGCTATAGGAGAAAAAGGAAATTATGAAAACAAGCTTCTTCATGATATTTTGGTTTTATTTTTAAGTTTTAATTCATAAACAAGCCCCATTAATAGTAAGAACAGAATATTAGCCCATAGCGCACTTTTAGCCAAGGATAATGCGCCGTTAACTCCATTGTTTTCTTTTAATAAAGTATATGTAATTATGAATATTAAACCGTCCCTAATAATTCTGAAAAATAACATAAGCCAGTTTTTGTTTTCTGACATATAAGCTTGAGCGTAAACATTACTCATACTCGTAAAAATAGTTGTGAAAACGGCTATATTAATAACATCTCTTAAACCAGAAAAGTTATTTCCATAAGTAGCAGCAATATAATCGGAGAGAAAGAATATTGTTAATGAGAGAAGTAAAGTTACGCCAAAATTAAACAATAGTATTAATCTTAATATTCTCAGACGAGCCTTATTATTATTTAAATTTGCCGAGAGATGGGATAAAATTACGTTTCTTAAGATTCCGGGTATATATAATATTAAAGCACTCCAATAAACAGCAGCAGAACTTAACCCTACTTCTCCATACGTAGATAATTGGACTAATAATAATCCGGTTGCATAGGTGATAATAGAGTAAAATGCTTCCTGTAATGCAATTGGGGTGGAAAATTGTAGAATTTCCTTTAAAGGTATTTTATTAGTTGGATGCGTTGGCACGGATGGAGTGGATCTAGATATATAGTATCTTAGAAGGGCAAAATATAGTGCTTTTATTAAAATTAATGCAATTAGGGCTCCATTAAGCTTGTAAAAATATGTTAGTATTATCCCAAAAATAAATGTGGCAAATCCGATTACAGTATTAACTTTTGCCAATTCCTTAAATTTACCGAAGCCCGCTAGAATACCTTCTTGGGTTCTGCAAACAGATCCTATGAGTATGCTAATAGCTACTAATCTCAGGGGAAAAGATAATTTTGGAGAATTAAGTAGGCTAACGGCAACATAATCTGCTGAAAAAAACAATGTAATTGTCGATATTCCGCTGAAAATCAGAGTTAAATTCTGGCAGGCTTTTATAATCTTAGTAAGTAATTCTGGTTTAGCTATTTGATGTTCTGCAATATATTTTGTGGAAGTATAGTTTAGACCAAAGTTTGAAAAAATTAATATAGTACCTATTGTACTTGTAATGATTCCAAACTCACCATATACATCCTTGCCTAAAATTCTAGCTATGATTATGGCAGATAATAATGACAGTCCCTTCCCAATAACATTCCCGAAAATTGCCCAAAAAGAATCATTTACTAGTTTACTTCTTATTAGACGTACTTTTAATTCTTGAATGCTCAACATAAGTGCTGATATTTTTTAATTTTTATTTAGGTATATATAAAGTAAGATGTTATTATTAGAAAAGGTATAACATATAGGGGAAGAAAAGTTGAAAAGCATCTTTTTCTCGATTAAATCCTTCTCTAGAGGTTGTCCTTACTCTGTTTATAAAAAGTTGGCGATATCACTTCTAGATTAATATAATATATAAATTATTTTTTATAGATGTAAAGGTTATGTAATCTAGAAGGGTTTAAAAGAAGATTAATATTGATTTTTGCTTGTTAGGATCAATTTGATATCATAATTTAAAATCCAACTATTTATTAGTTGAAGAATATATGCCCATTTCTTATTGGAGATGTCGACAATAAGGTAATGTAAATTAAAAAAGGTGTTGGATGTATTACCTCTTGAATAAGCTATCTTAAAACGGAATAATGATTTGGCAAGATATTAGAGAATTAGAAAGCTATAAATGGTATTACTTGGAGGAAAATATAAAAAAATAATACCGGGAAAGGATCATAATTTTTGGAGAGTAACTAAATAATTAAGGTTAAGAAAATATAAAATGTAAAAGGCCGTCTAATTATCTTTAGACGACCTTTATTTTTACAAATTTAACTAAGAATGTTCTATGTTTTCTATTGGCAATCTATCATTTGGTACTTGCTATCTGGTAGTTTTATAAAACCAGATGATCCATTATTGTTTTTACCTATCGAAATCATTCCAGTGTAACCCGTAGCATTATTAATGTTATAACCGTATATACTACTTTTGGAATTAAAGGTATTATTACAAATTTCTACATCACCAACTCTTGTTGTGAATGCTACACTAGCATTGATAAAGTTGGAGTTTTTAACAATAATACCATCTTGACGATTAATTACTAAGCGCCCATCATATCCTAAGGAGTTGTCAAAGGTACATCCATCGAAAATAGTTCCATGGGCATCTTCAGAATTTATAAAGTTCCCCATTGCAACCATCCCAGAAGATGGGACAGAACTTATTAGCCTTGGATTAGATTTACTAGGACTTATAAAAGTCACGTTTTTAAAGGTAACACCACCGCCAGTACCCTTAACAATCCTACGGCTAAAGTTCTTCATAACCGTGTTGTTAAAGATAAGTCTTGAGTTGTAAATGTTGCTAACAAGTTGCTCATGTTGGAATATATCTCCATCATCTCCCCATGCACCATCCCAAACACCACCGTTAAAGGTAACTGTAGGACTAGACCCACTATGCTTCCATCTAAATATCAAACATCTAGAAGGTCCAGGAGTATCTCCTATTACGCCATTGCTTTTACTTTCAACATCATAGCAATCACAATCGTTAAAGGTAGAATCACCTTGACTGTTGGGGATATCGGTCACCTCGTACCTGAATGCCCATGTTGTTTGTGTAGTGGAGTATAAATACTTAACATCAACGTTGTCAAAATCTGACACGGTTTTTATAAAAATACCGGCAGCCAATTTTTTAGCACCGTCAATGGTTAAGTCACTCATAGTTGTTCTCCCTGATGGCTTTTTTATTTCAATAGCTTGATAAAGTGTTGAAGTAACTGTTATAGTAGATCCGTTCCAATCTATGTTTTGGTCTCCTGATTTGTCTATATCTAGCCTGCCTGTTATTCTAAAAACAGCACCTTGATCCGCTACTAAAGACTCTTCTGAATCCAAAGCTGCTTGTAAGGCTTTGGTGTCATCTGCTTTACCGTCACCTATAGCGCCATATTTGCTGAAATTTACTCGATTTGAATCATCAACTTCTGGAGTTTTATCTTCCTCTGTAATATTTTCGGAGGCAGAATTTATATATGTAACCGTTAGCTTAGGGGCTGATGAGGTCTTGCTGGAGGCAAAAGCCAAATCGTTTCCATTTTTGTGGAAGAGAATAAGTGTTGTTTTGTCAGCACTAAACGACTCTGCTTTTAGGGATATTTTTTCTGTACTCCCTAATTTGTACGTTTTGTTAATACTACCTAAAAAAGTGGTAGGGTTTGGCTTGTTGTTGGAGGAAAGGTTGGTTTCCGTCCAATTTGAACCATTTCCAAGATGTGCCTCTATGGTACCATAACCAGGATCAGAACTTATAGTAAACTCTAGGTTAGCTGAGGTGATTTCTCCTTCAATTTTACTTAGGTCGAACATTAGGTAACCTGTACGCTTTGATTCTTCTAAACGTATAATTGAGGTGTTGTAGCTTCTGCTACCTTGTAAAAAAGCATCATTTATAGGTGTTAGAGTTACCGTCTGCGATGTTTTGGCCTGATACTCAATTGCGTTTAGATCTTCGGTTTCATCTACTAGATCATTACTACAGGAAAAAAATAAGAAAAGAACGATACAGCTTAAGGCTGCATTAAAGGGGGAGGGGAAATTAAATTTCATAGTAAGAAAAATTGTTGAATTGATTAATTAATAATTGAATTTGCACTCTATTTTATTGTGTTTATTTCTCAAGAATAAAAGCAGTTATAAGCAACTATTTTACCCTTAAGAAAATCATGACTAAAACATTGAAAATTGATATTCATTAGTAGTAAATAATTTGCTCTTCAGGGTTGTTTTATTTTCGAGGTGCAATGATATTTTAAAAAATCATAACATCGACGAAATGCACACTTCATTCGATGAACGACACGAAAGTTTAAGGTTTTTCAGTATTTTTTGGCAATATTATAACAAGAAACTTCTTTCTTTGTGTCTTTTACTTGTTTGATTTGTAGGTGTTTACGTGTTATGTTTGTTTTGTGTTTACGTAAAGTTTTTGAAAAGTGAGTTGTGGAGGCTTTTATTAGCTGTTTATTTTTACTTTTTCACATTAAAAATTGAAAAATAAACGGTGATCTTTTAGAAAAGGGAAGGTCTAAATTTTAAATAAATTAAAATATTTAGGCCTAGTATTAACCCCATCTTTAGGATAAAACTTATTTGACATTCACCCATTAAAGAAGATAACTCAGAGTATTCTAAGCGAATAAATTTTAAAAATAAAAAGATTGTATGCTTATCAAACATTCGAATTATTCGTAATTGCAAATCATATTTGCGATCAAAAAAGTTGATATGGAAACAGTTAACTTAGAAGTCTGTCGCAAGATGGGTTTCAGGGAGAGTAGATCTTATAATTAGAAATCAGGAGGCCTAGGTGTTTCGGATCTTTGAAGATTTACGAATTTGGAGGGGGAGAATTTGCAACTTAATAAATTGTTTGCAGGTCTAAGCATTGATTAGCAAATTCTAAAAGATGTACTTAAACTAAGTTTTTATATCAACCATAAAAACCTGCATCATCGATAATATTAGGATAGGTTAAAACATTTCTATTTAGTATTGCTGCATGCTTTATGAGTTGTAGAAGATCATTTTTTTGTTATTACGTGAAAGGGAACAACAATAAATCGCCGCCAAAATGAGACGATATGAATTTTGACGATTAATTATTTTTCTAAGAAGGAGAACTTTATGAATAACCATAAGTGGATTTATTGAGTCTTTTCCGAGGAATAGTTGTACTTCAAGGGCAAATGTCTATAAGTGAATTGTTCTGCTCTATAAATACAACCTGCCGACGGGAACAGTTCTGGTTTGGCCAATGGTATGGTGTAGATCTTTTTTTGCAACTAAAATATACATGCAATAGTTTTAATCTTAAGTATTTAGCCGTATTTGTATACGTTTGTCTGTCCATATGGAGACATCTCTTATGGCAAGAGATGTCTTTTAGTTCATATAAGCGGCTATTTTCTAGAAGGACTAGCTAAGAAAGTGTATTAAAGTCGAAAACAGAAGTGAGGTGATCAGCATAATATTATACAAATGGGCCTAAAAAAATAGTACTAAGCTTATCTTATCAGGACCAGGAAAACCTACCGACAACCCTTTTAAATAAATATTCTGGCGTCTCTTAGGGACGGAACCTTGAATTCAATTGGTTCTTTTCCTTGGCTGATACGTAATAAAAGATCGATGTTTGGAGGGTGGACTATAACTACTTTAAACTGCATAGTTCCCTTGTAATTATAACTCCAGAAGAATACATAGAAATGAATCCAAGTAGCTAAAATTCTTAAGTTATGACTGGTGCCTACAGAATGGGGATGCTCACATTAGTAAAGTTATGAAAATTAAAAGGTCGTCTAATTTTTTTAGACGACCTTTTTGTTCTTAACAAATTTTGTAAAGGATGTACTATGATTCTTATTGGCAGTCTGTCATTTTGTACTTGCCATCTGGTAGTCTTATAAAACCAGTTGATCCATTATTGTTATTGCCTATCGAAATCATTCCAGTGTATCCTGTGGCATCATTAATGTTATAACCATATATGCTGCTTTTGGAATCAAAGGTATTATTACAAATTTCTACATCACCAACTCTTGTTGTGAAAGCTACACTTGCATTGATAAAGTTGGAGTTTTTAACAATAATACCATCTTGACGGTTGATTACTAAGCGCCCATCATATCCTAAGGTGTTGTCAAAGGTACATCCATCAAAAATAGTTCCATGAGCATCTTCAGAATTTATAAAGTTCCCCATTGCAACCATTCCAGAAGAAGGAACAGTGCTTACTAACCTTGGATTTGATTTACTAGGACTAATAAATGTCACGTTTTTAAAGGTAACACCTCCTCCAGTACCCTTAACAATCCTACGGCTAAAGTTCTTCATAACCGTGTTGTTAAAGATAAGTCTTGAGTTGTAAATGTTGCTAACAAGTTGCTCATGTTGGAATATATCTCCATCATCTCCCCACGCACCATCCCAAACACCACCGTTAAAGGTAACTGTAGGACTAGATCCACTATGTTTCCATCTAAATATCAAACATCTAGAAGGTCCAGGAATATCTCCTATTACTCCGTTACTTTTGCTTTCAACATCATAGCAATCACAATCGTTAAAGGTAGAATCACCTTGACTGTTGGGTATATCGGTCACCTCGTATCTGAATGCCCATGTTGTTTGTGTAGTGGAGTATAAATACTTAACATCAACGTTGTCAAAATCTGACACGGTTTTTATAAAAATACCGGCAGCTAATTTTTTTGCACCGTCAATGGTTAAGTCACTCATAGTTGTTCTCCCTGAAGGCTTTTTTATTTCAATAGCTTGATAAAGAGTTGAAGTAACGGTTATAGTAGATCCGTTCCAATCTATGTTTTGGTCCCCTGATTTGTCTATATCTAATCTGGCTGTTATTCTAAAAACAGCTCCTTCATCTGCTACTAAAGACTCTTCTGCATCCAATGCGGCTTGTATAGCTTTGGTGTCATCTGTATTACCGTCACCTACAGCGCCATATTTGCTGAAATTCACCCGATTTGGATCATCAACTTCTGGAGTTTTGTCTTCCACTACATCTTCCTCCTCCTCTTCTTCAATATTTACAGTAACATTTCCAGTGGCAGTAGTAACTGAGTTATCGGGGTTAGTAACGGAAGCAGTATAATCAAATTTATCTGTTCCGCTCTTATCCTCGTCAGGGGTGTAGGTAATGGTATTGTCATTATTAACTATGGCAGTACCTAATGTTGGTGGGGTAACTTCGGTGATGATAACGTTTTCTGGTTTTTCAACGGTATCTTTACCTAATGGATCAATTATAATAGGACTGTTAGGTAAAGTCGCTACTATATCGTTCGGTAATAGGGCTTCTGGATTTTCTACTACATAATCCGTTAAGATATCGGAATCCTTATTGCAGGAGAAAGTAGACCATAAGACAAGACTAACAAGGGTTAGTTTAATGAGATTTGAGGGGCTAAAAGTCATAAGTAGTTAAGATTGTGGGTAATACTCAAACGTTTTAATCGGCCTAATATTATATAATTATTTGTTAGCAATGTTTTTATTGAAGTTTATTCCATAAAATACATCTTATAACCTAAACAA
Organism: Arenibacter latericius DSM 15913; assembly: GCF_000424985.1. GTDB lineage: Bacteria > Bacteroidota > Bacteroidia > Flavobacteriales > Flavobacteriaceae > Arenibacter > Arenibacter latericius. Next base: position 17,970 of record NZ_AUKX01000043.1, on the reverse strand, counting down.
TATTACTCGCAGATTTGTAAAGTATTACATTTTAATACTATTGTTAAATGAATTATTATTTGTTTTTGAGTCAATTCAATTTTTAAACCGGTTAATGAACGAACACAAACTTTATACGCAGGGAATTACAAGGTAGATGTTTACACTTGCTGTTTTAACTTTAATTTAAGAGTTTTATCGACGAAATGCACGGATATTTGTTCATCTACCTAAAAATAAACGTCTAATACGCTTTTTAATTCGTATCTATATTCAGGAATTATGTATATGGTTTTGGTAACTTAAGAGATTGTAATAATAGTTACCTTTCACATCAGATAGGGTACACGTATGATTTATATAGACGGTTCTCTTGTTACTCTTTTTATTCAAAAGTCTTCTTGACTTAAGATTACCCTCACTCTCTTTCTAATAATTTATGCTCTTTCAGAGGTAAGGTTGGTAGATCAATACAAATCTAGCTTGATATCTTAATCAAAAGAATAATAAAAACTTCAATCCTATTTATCCGTGGCGATGTTAACAGCAATCAGTTGTAATGTGATTAGTAGGTGCAGAAATTGAAAAAAATAATGGTGTAGTGGACCTCAAAGGTCAACGAGGTTTTCAGTGATGGATTCAAATTTTTCAGTATTCTTTATGTTGTAATTGTGATCACATAAAGATTAGCAATTAGCATAGAACTTTTGATACTTCTTTGTATGGAACTCCACCTTCCTTTATATCTTATAATACGACTTATACCATTCAACAAAAGATTTTACTCCATCAGAAATGTTGGTAGTAGGGGAGTATCCGTAATCCTGAATTAATTGATTAATATTAGCCCAAGTTTTTTGTACATCTCCTGGCTGCATAGGCAGCATTTCCATAATAGCCTTCTTACCTAAGTGTTTTTCTATTTCCATTATGAAATCTAGAAGCTTCTCAGACTTGTTATTTCCTATATTATATATTTTATAATATTCGTTTTTCTTGATGCGTTTCTCTTCCTTTTGCTCTATTACCTTAATTACCCCTTCGGTTATGTCGTCAATATAGGTGAAATCCCTTTGCATATCACCTTTATTAAATACCTTAATAGGCTGCTTTTTGGAAATGGCATCAGTAAATAGGAAAAGTGCCATATCTGGTCTTCCCCATGGTCCATATACGGTGAAAAACCGAAGTCCAGTAGAGGGAATTTTATACAGATGGCTATAGCTATGTGCCATTAGTTCATTACTCTTTTTTGTTGCAGCATATAAACTAATAGGTTGGTCTACCTGATCCTCTTCTTGGAAAGGTACTTTTTTGTTTAAACCATAAACACTGGAACTACTAGCATAAACCAAGTGTTGAATAGCGTGGTTCCTACAGCATTCTAAAATGTTGGCAAACCCTACTAGGTTAGAATCTATGTAGGCGCTAGGGTTTTCTAAACTGTAGCGGACCCCTGCCTGTGCCGCCAAATGACAAACCTTATCAAATTTTTGAGTTTCAAAAACAGAGGAAAGATTTTCTTTTTCTTCTATTCCTAAACGTATAAACTTAAATTGTTCCCCGTAAATACTACTTTGGCTAATATTGTTGTGCGCAGATGCTTGTTCTTTGTTAATGCCTAGTTCGTGCAGGCGGGCAAATTTAAGGGAGGGGTCGTAGTACAAGTTGATATTGTCTATACCAACCACTTCATGTCCTCTTTTTAATAAAGATTGCGATACATGAAACCCTATAAATCCTGCACTTCCAGTAACCAGTATTTTCAAAAGATGAAATTTTTAACAAAAGTCGGAAAATTTTCAAACAGAAGCATAACCTTTCCCTAAATTAATTCTTATTAGAAGGGAAGGGCTCTATGCCGTCAGCATCTAGAAAATCTGGTATATGTTTTAATTGGGGAATCTTAAGATTCCCCAATTTTATAATATTTAAAGCCCATTTCGGTAAGCTTCTCCTTGTTTAATAGTCTTCTCCCATCAAAAATAAAGGCGGGTTTCAACATGTTTTCATGGATTAGAGACCAATCATAAGTTTTAAACTCGTCCCACTCCGTTAAAATAGCAATGGCATGCGCATCTTTTGTTATAGAAATAGGGTCGTTACTAACTTTAAGCAACCTTCTATTATCTTCTGGGGACCTAGTATTTAAATAATCTAGATCGGCATAGATTTGTTCTTTAGAGACTTTGGGATCGTAAACGGTAATTTCTGCTCTCTCGTCTAATAATGCGTCTGCAACATAAATAGCAGCGGATTCCCGGGTATCATTTGTATCTTTTTTAAAAGCCCATCCATAAAAGATGATTTTTTTCCCGGATACAGTGTTGTATAATGAAGAGATAATGGTATTGGCAAACCGCTTTTTTTGATAGTCGTTCATTATAATTACCTGCTCCCAATAATCTGCCACTTCTTGCAGACCATAACTTCTAGCGATATAAACTAGGTTTAAGATATCCTTTTGGAAACAACTACCACCAAATCCTACTGAAGATTTAAGGAATTTTGGTCCTATTCTGCTATCGTATCCAATGGCGCGAGAAACTTCAGCTATATTAGCGTCTGTTTTTTCACAAAGTGCAGAAATAGAATTAATAGAGGATACCCGTTGGGCTAAGAAGGCATTAGCTACTAGCTTAGAGAGTTCTGAAGACCAGACGTTGGTCTGAAGAATACGATCTTTGGGAATCCATTTTTCATAAATTGCGCTTAGGATATTTTTTGCTTCTTTTCCAGAAGGTGTCTCATCACCTCCTATAAGTACTCTATCGGCATTTAATAAATCTTCAATGGCCGTTCCTTCCGCCAAGAATTCAGGATTAGATAGAATTTCAAATTCAACTCCATTTCCGGTGTTTTCCAATATACTTTTTATAGCACTTGCGGTTCGTACGGGAAGAGTAGACTTTTCTACTACAATTTTATCGTCTTTTGCTACGCGTGCAATATTCCGCGCGCATAGTTCAATGAACTTTAGATCTGCAGCCTGCCCTTTACCTTTTCCATAGGTTTTAGTAGGTGTATTCACGGAGATAAAGATCATTTCGGCTTCATCAATGGCCTTATCTACCTCAGTAGAGAAGAATAGGTTTTTTCCTCTTGTAGCACCTACAATCTCTGCCAATCCAGGTTCGTAGATTGGTAAGTTGTCTAAATTAGAATCGTTCCATTGCGCTATTCTTGCTTCGTTTATATCTACAACCGTTACCTGGATATCAGGACATTGTTTGGCAATTACGGACATCGTAGGACCGCCTACATACCCAGCGCCAATACAACAGATTTTGGTGATTTTTCTCATTTTCTTTACCTATATGTTTCCCACAAAGATTGTAAATTAATTTAAATTACTTGGGAATTTAAGGACATCTAGTGTATATTTATAGGTGAAGTGCTCAATTTTTTAGATAAAGATTATAAAACTTAATGGGAGGAGTATTTAATCGATAATATTCAATCTTAAACGAAAGATTCTAGCATAATTCCTTCCCGATAAAAAGTATATGTAGTTTTATAATCTCTAACTATAACGATAAACGCATTGAGTACTAATACAAAAATTTGGCTTTCCTCCCCTCATATGGGCGGCAATGAACAAACGTATGTTAATGAGGCGTTTCAATCTAATTGGATTGCACCATTGGGTCCCAATGTAGATGCCTTTGAAAAGTCTATTGAGAATTTCTTAGGTAATGATCTAAAGGTAGCCGTTCTAAGTTCGGGTACTGCAGCAATACATTTGGCTTTAGAGTTAGTAGGTGTTGTTGCTGGGGATGATGTAATCTGTCAGAGTTTTACATTTGCTGCCTCGGCTAATCCTATTACTTATTTGGGTGCGAGGCCCGTTTTTGTGGATAGTGAAAGAGAAACTTGGAACATCTCCCCTAAATTATTGGAAGAAGCAATCGTTGCTGGACTGGCAAAGGGAAAAAAACCTAAGGCTATAATTGCAGTGCATTTATATGGTATGCCTTATAAGGTATCTGAAATAACAGCAATTGCCGCAAAATTTAATATTCCAATTATAGAAGATAGTGCAGAAGCTTTGGGTAGCACTTATAAGGAAAAGCCTTGTGGAGGACTTGGCGATTTGGGGATTCTGTCATTTAATGGGAATAAGATTATTACCACCTCTGGTGGGGGAGCATTGGTAACAAAGAATATAGAATTAAAAAAGAAGGCGGTTTTCTTGGCAACACAGGCAAGGGATGAAGCTCCACATTACCAACATACCCATGTTGGTTACAATTATAGGATGAGTAATGTGTTAGCTGGTATTGGAAGAGGGCAGATGGAAGTAGTGAATGAACGTGTTAAGGCGCGAAGAGGCAATTTTGACTATTATGTTGAAAAATTGGGGAGGCTAACAGAGATCATATTCTTGGAGGAGCCAATTGGCTTCTATTCCAATAGATGGTTAAGCTGCATTTTGCTTCCTTCCTACGAGATTAGAGAAAAAATAAGAATAGCGCTCTTAGAAGAGAATATAGAATCCAGGCCTTTATGGAAACCGATGCATTTGCAGCCGGTCTTTATGGGCTGCTCTCAATTTGTGGATGGAACTTCGGAGGATCTATTTAATAGGGGACTTTGTCTGCCTAGTGGTTCAAACTTGATAAAGAATGATCTAGATCGAGTTATTGAAGTAATCTTAAAAACATTGGTCGTATGATACAGAACTACCTAACCAATAGAACACCTAAATATTGCTCAAAATGGATTGTTTTGGCAATTGACCTCATACTGACAGGATTAACTTTCGTCTTATCATATCTTGTAAGGTTTAACCTTACTTTAGATTTTGATTTCGAAAAGTTGAAGTTGCAGTTACCTGTAATAGTGACTTTTACACTAGTTGCGTTTTTAATAACTGGTTCTTATAAAGGGGTGGTGAGACATACGGGAGTTAGGGATGTCTATAATATATTTAATGCTATCTGTCTTGCTAGTATTATTACCATCTTTATGATTATTGTAAATAGGGAAGTGGATTTTATGACCAATTTTACTGTTCCTATTTCTATAATCATTATTCATAGCTTGCTTAATTTTATAGCCCTTACAGCTTCTAGATACGTTTTTAAAACCGCTTACTATAACCTGATGAAGGAAATGAAATCTACCAAAAACGTTTTGATATACGGAGCTGGTGAATCTGGTATTCTTACTCAAAATGCATTAAGCAGTCATTATGCAAGTGTCTCTAGGGTAGTAGGTTATATAGATAATGATAGAGAAAAGGCGGGGAAAAATATTAATGGGGTAAGGGTTTATGGACCTGATGTGTTAACAGCAAACTTTATTAAGACCCATAAGATTACAGAGATTATATTTTCTATACAAAATATAGATCACAATCGGCTTCGGAATTTAGTAGGAGATTTAGTAGATCTGCCAGTACAAGTGAAAATAGTGCCCCCAATTGAAAAATGGATTAATGGGGAGCTAAAGGTCTCTCAGATAAAACAAGTCCAAATTGAAGACTTATTAGATAGGGTGCCTATCAATATTGTAAACGAGAGAATTTCTAAGGAATTAAAAAACCAAGTGATTTTAGTTACTGGAGGGGCCGGTTCCATTGGAAGTGAGCTAGTAAGACAGATTGCCAATTATGAATATAAGTCACTAATTATTGTAGATCAGGCAGAATCTGCGCTTTATGACTTACAACAGGAGTTGATCCAAAATGGTTTTCATAATTTTATACATATCGTAGGGGATATAAGAGATAAGAATAGGATGTCTGCCTTGTTCCAGGAATACCGTCCAGATATGGTATTTCATGCCGCCGCCTATAAGCACGTCCCTTTGATGGAATACAATGCTTATGAAGCTATAAAAATAAATGTTGCGGGTACCAAGGTGGTAGTAGACCTTTCATTGGATAATGATGTAAAAAAGTTTATTTTTATTTCTACTGATAAGGCGGTAAACCCTACCAATGTTATGGGGGCTACCAAGAGAATTTCTGAAATGTATATCAGTTGTGCGCAACAAAAAAACAAAACCAAATTTATAACTACTCGTTTTGGAAATGTTTTAGGTTCTAACGGCTCTGTAATCCCCTTGTTTAAGAGACAAATAGAAAAAGGAGGTCCATTAACTGTAACCCATAAAGATATTACTCGTTATTTTATGACTATACCAGAGGCAGCCCAATTGGTATTGGAAGCAGGCGGTATGGGAGAAGGAGGGGAGATCTTTATCTTTGATATGGGAGACTCTGTTAAGATCTTTAATTTGGCTAAAAACATGATTAAACTGTCTGGACTGCGCTACCCCGAAGATATTGATATTAAAATAACAGGGCTAAGACCAGGTGAAAAACTCTACGAGGAGTTGTTAGCTAATGGGGAGAATACCATGCCTACTTATCATAAGAAAATTATGATAAGTAAATCTAGAGTATTTGATTATGAGGAGATAAGAGCTAAAATAAATGAGCTTTGTGTTGCCAATATGTTCTATAATGAGAATATTGTAGTACTTATGAAAGAGATTGTTCCTGAGTACATATCCAGTAATTCCGAACTATGTAAATTGGATAGGAAGAAAAAAGACGGAAAAGAAAATAAATCACCTTCAACCAAGCTATTACATTCCTAAAATTAACTAACGAGAATACCTTTTATTTTAAAATAATTACCAATTAAAATACACTTATATGAAAAAAAGATCTTTTGGTACAATATTCTGCGTACTATGTCTATCCGTTGTTTTTTTATCTTCCTGTTCCTCCAAGAAGAAAGTAGTTTACTTTCAAGATGCAAGTAATTTTGAAACGCTAGTAAATAAACATAGCTTCACTCCAAAATTCAAGGTAGACGACCTTGTTAGGATTAATGTTTCCACTTTGGATCCAGAGGCAAGTACACCTTTTAATTTATTTAGAGGAGCCTCTGAAGGAGGTATTAGAGCAGAGCAAATAGATTACCTAATTGATCAGGACGGGAACATAAATTTCCCTGTATTAGGAAAAGTGAAAATTGCCGGACTTTCTCCAGAAGAGTTAAGAATGCTATTAGCGGACAAATTAACCGACTATTTAAAAGATCCAATAATTAACATCCGTTTAGTGAACTTTAAAGTTACCGTATTAGGAGAAGTGTCAAGACCAGGCACTTATCCTGTGAATGGAGAGCGTATCTCTGTTCTAGAAGCTATTGGTTTGGCCGGAGACCTTACCATTAAAGGAATGAGAGAAAACGTAATGGTGATTCGTGATTTTGATGGTACTAAAGTATATACACGGATAGATTTAACTCAAAAAGAAGCCATGAATTCTCCTGTTTATTACCTTACCCAAAATGATGTGGTGTATATAGAGCCCAATAAATCTGCTATAGCATCCTCAAGTTTAGATATGAGGACCAATATAGCGGTGTCTCTTGCTTCGCTATTAATTACTTCTACCATTCTTTTAATTAGAAATTAAATATTTTAATAATACTATATTCCTGTTGTTTAAATGAGTTCTAACACTGAAATAAATATTCCGGACGCTCCGGATTTAAAAGAGATAGTTAATCAGTATACCAAACATTGGAAATGGTTTGTGATAGCTGTAATTATTGCTCTGGGCATGGCCTTTGTTTATCTTAGATATACCAAGCCTGAGTATGTGGCAGAAGCTAAGATTCAAATTTTAGATGAGAAAAATTCTGGCGCAGGTTTAGGGTTGTTTCAAGATTTGGAGTTGCTATCCGGGTCTAATACTGCTGTAGTAGATGAGATAGAAATAATTAATTCTAGATCTAATTTTATAGAAGTTGTAAAGAAACTAGGACTTAATACAAGGGTAATAGCTCAAGGTAAAATAGTAGAAACGGAATTATATTCTAATCCTCCGGTAAAAGTGAATTTTATTGCGGCAGACTCCATTATTAATAAGGCTAGCTTTGCATTTTATCTAGAATTTTCATCCTCTACTGTTTTTGGGTATAGTCAAGAAGAAAATGAACCAGCCCAACCGATAGCTTTCGGTAAAAACTTTTCGACGCCAATAGGGGATTTAGTAGTTACCCCCAATACTGAAGATTTTGAACGTTTTAAAAACATCAAATTAAAGGTGGTGGTTAACCCTGTGGATGAGGTGGCGCAGTCTTACAGGAATAGGATTAATATTTCTACACATGAGAAGATGTCTAATGTGTTAAATATCTCCTTAAAAGATCCTATCAAGGAAAAAGCGGTTCACATTATTGATGAGCTTATTAAAATTTATAATAAAAATGCCATAGATGATAAACGAGAAATTGCAGATAGAACATCAAACTTTATAGATGACCGAATTGCAGAAATTTATGGGAGTCTATCCTCTGTTGATCAGTCTGCACAAGACTTTAAAACAGATAGAGGCTTAACAGATATAGGAGCAGAAACTAACATAAATTTAAATGTTGGGGTGGCTAACCAACAGGAGCTTTCTGCGATGAGAACGCAACTTAATATTGCCGCTTCTATGAAGGATGTTGTTGAGCAACAAGACAACTTTGAGGTGCTCCCTGGAAATATTGGCTTAAATGATCCTACTATCAACAGCATAACTTCTAAGTATAATGAACTGGTTTTAGAACGAAACAGATTGTTAAAAAGTTCTAATGAAAAAAACCCTGTTATTGTAAATTTAGACCAACAGATAATGGGTTTAAAAAGCAATATGCAGGCTAGTTTAAATAGTACGGTAGATAATTTAGGAATGCGTGTTAGTTCATTAAGTGGACAGCAGGCTGCTTTTAATAGGAAAATTTATTCTTCACCTAAAAATGAGAGGGCTTTAAGGGATATAACAAGACAACAGCAAACTACAGAGCAATTGTACCTCTACTTGCTGCAGAAAAGGGAAGAAGCTCAGATAGCAGTAGCTTCAACCGCACCTAGATCCAAAGTTATAGATTTTGCCCATAACCCTAGTCCATTTCCAATTTCACCTAAGAGAAATATTGTTTATTTAGCATTTCTTATTCTTGGCGGACTTATACCATTTTCTATTATTTATGGGGCTAACCTATTGGATAATAAGGTACATAATATGCATAGCCTGGAAAAGGTTGCTAGGAACGTTCCGATATTGGGAGAATTACCTCGACTTACAAATAAAGATGAAAAAGTTATTGTTAAGGAGGATCGCTCTGTACTAGCCGAATCGTTGCGGATTATTAGGACTAATTTAGATTACCTTATTAAAACCAATCGTCCTTCCGGAGGGAAAAATAATGTGGTCTTTGTTACCTCTAGTGTACCAGGGGAAGGGAAATCTTTTCTTTCTACTAATTTAGCCATGACTATTGCGAGCACAGATAAAAAAGTTCTTTTGTTAGGGGCAGATGTGCGTAACCCTAAATTATTTGAATATTTTACGGGCAGTAGTGCAAATAAAATAGCTCAAAAGAATGCAAAAAATGGTTTGGGACTTACAGACTATTTATATGATGATTCCGTGGAATTAAAGGATATACTTAGTACATTGGAAATATTTAAGGATTCTATGGATGTCATTTATTCTGGTAGAATACCACCTAACCCAGCAGAATTATTGCTAAGTAAACGGATAAAAGAACTTTTTGATTATGTTTCCGAACAATATGATTATGTAATAGTAGACACAGCTCCACTAATGGTGGTAACAGATACCCTATTGATCAGTGGTTACGCCGATCACTTAATTTATGTTTCTAGAGCAGGAACTACTGAGAAAAAGGCAATTCAGTTCCCAATTAAATTACAACAAGATGGTAAGATTAAAGGATTAGCATTTGTAGTTAACTATGTTAAAGAAGCAAATTTAGGCTACGGAGGTAAATATGGGTATGGATATGGAAAACATCATAAGAAATGGTGGAGATTCTAAAGTAGCACTAGCTTAAATCTATTTGTAATTCTCCTAATTTGGTGTCTAGTTGCGTTTGTAAACCTTACAAGTTTGCTTAATAGCGTGCATTAGAAATTAAATTAGGAGATTTTTTTTACTTGCCTTTTAAGTGACATGAGAATGATTTCAGACCTATTTTTAATTTGGTTCTAGTGCTTCTTACTTAGTTGATTAAGGTTTTCATGAGTTGTTTTAATCCATTTTTTTACCACAGCGATGGTTTCTCCTTAAGAAACTTATTGTATTTCGCAACTACGCTAGACACACTTTACCCTTCGCTAGAATGGCTTTAAATGGGCCTTGTGGTTCTCATTTGTGGCTATGTTTGATCTGAATTTCTTATTCGTGTTTTAGTTTTATGAAGTCATAATTATAGGGAGTATTAGTAAGATAAAAACCATTTATGTGTAGGATATGTCCTAGCTCTAATCATACTTGATACGTACATGTATAGGATGTTATTTCACTCTTTTTTTAATGTATAATTAAGAGAAATTAGAACACCATATCCGGTTTATTCTCTTCAATTTTAAGTGCTACTTTTCACCATTAAGAACTCCTGCAGATAAGCTTAAAGGATATAAGTTGAGCAAGGACAAACAAATACTACCTACAATATACGCGAGTGGTAGCTATTATTTTATATCATAAAGAATTAAAAATACTCCTACATGAAGAAGGTTCTTAAGTCCTACAATTCCTTCTTAATTTCATTCATCTATGATTTTTGAACTTGAGCGATTTCATCGATAATTAGGGGTGAAGGTATCTCTCTAGGAATGGTTTCAATTTTGTATTTGGTCGATGAACAATCGAGTTTAAACGAATAAGATTCCGTATTCTTTCTAACGAGTAAGATTGGGGTATTTTTGTTAGAGACCATACCTTGATAAAGGTTTATCACAGGTATAATATCTTACCTAATTATCGGATTACAAATTACACTTTATATAATTGCGCGAACATGAAACATTATTACTCCAAGTCCCTTTCATTTTTAACGTTCTTTTCACTCCTATGGTTGTTTACCATGGGCTTAAACCCGGTTAATGCACAAACGCCAGAGGTCAATTTTATACAGAGTGATCTAGATTTCAATGGAAATGGAAATGCAATGGTAACCACTTCATTAACGTGGGGTCCAGACGGTAGATTGTATTTTGCAGAATATTCTGGAACAATTAAAGTGTTGACTATTGACCGTAACGGCCCTGGTGATTATAAAGTGTTAGATACCGAGGTGATTACTGGTATTAACGGAATTCAAAATCATAATGATGACGGTACCGAACATTCTTCTACTCTCAGGCAAACCACGGGGATAGAGGTTGCTGGGACTGCTGCTAATCCCATTATTTATGTTTCTTCTAGTGACTTTAGGATTGGTGGTGGTTTTAATGGTGGGGCTGGAGATACTGGTCTAGATACTAATTCTGGGGTTATTACAAGGTTTACATGGAATGGGACTTCTTGGGATGTGGTAGATATAGTAAGAGGTTTACCGCGGTCAGAAGAAAATCATGCTACTAACGGGTTAGAATTTGTAACAATAAACGGTTCTGACTTCTTGATAGTTGCACAAGGTGGACATACCAATGCTGGAAGTCCCTCAATTAATTTTAACTATTTAACAGAATATGCGCTTTCTGCTGCTATCTTATCTATAGATCTTACTGCTTTGGAAGCCATGCCCATTTTTAATGACAACGGGCGTAATTATATTTATGATATACCTACTTTGGACGATCCAACTCGTCCTAATGTAAATGGGATTGAAGATCCAGACCATCCAGATTATGATGGTATAGATATCAATGATCCCTTTGGGGGTAATGACGGACTTAACCAGGCTATGATAGTTCCTGGAGGTCCTGTTCAAATATTTTCACCTGGTTATAGAAACTCTTATGATTTAGTAATCACGGAAAGTGGAGCCGTTTATGTAACGGAAAATGGCGCCAATGGTGGATGGGGTGGATTTCCCGAAAACGAGGGGATATTGGGCGACGTAACCAATAACTATGTGCCAGGAGAGCCAGGAAGTAGTACGCCCTCTGGAGGTGAATTGATTAATAACGAGGATCATCTGCATTTAATTACTACAGATATTCAAACTTATGTATTTGGTAGCTATTACGGTGGTCATCCCAACCCTGTGAGGGCTAACCCTGCAGGTGCGGGATTATATACGACACCAAATCCCACTAGTAACGATGATGCAGTTTTTAGGACATTAATTTATGATCCCGATATGTCTAGGCCAGGATCAACAGACGATCCCAGTATTGCACTACCCGCTAACTGGCCTCCTGTGCCTGTCTCTATGGCTAATCCTGTAGAGGGGGATTGGAGAGGGCCTGGGATAGATAATCCTGACGGACCGGACGATGATATAGTTACCATATGGGGGACCAATACCAATGGTATTACAGAATATACAGCGAGTAATTTTGGAGGCGCAATGCAGGGTGATTTATTGGCAGGTACCAATTTTCAACAGTTACGTAGATTGGAACTAAACCCTGATGGAAGTAAGTTGGCCTTAAATCCAAGTTTTGCTTCTAATTTAGGAGGGAATGCATTAGGAGTGGCTGCTAATGGAGATAATGATCCTTTTCCTGGAACTATTTGGGTAGGACTATTTAAGGGTAATGGAGGAAATGAGAATGTAACCTCTAAAATAGTGGTGTTAGAACCTGCAGATCTGGTGAATTGTATTCAGCCAGGACAGCCAGGATACGATCCTCTTGCCGACTATGACGACGATGGATATACTAACCAAGATGAGGTAGATAATGGTACCGATCCATGTAATGGGGGATCGCAACCTAGTGATTTTGATAAAGCTGCTGGACCGCCATATGTTTCAGATCTTAATGATCCCGATGACGATAGTGATGGAATTCCAGATGCAGAGGATCCTTTTCAATTAGGGGACCCCCTTACAACTGGTAGCGATGCTTTTGTAATTCCAATTATCAATGAACTTTTCTCTGATACCGATCTAGGAGGGTATATGGGGCTTGGTTTTACAGGATTAATGAACAACGGGGATCCTAATCCCAATTGGTTAAATTGGATAGATCGTAAAGATGATCCTAATGATCCTAATCCTAATGATATTATGGGTGGAGCGATTGGGGCAATTACCGTTAACATGACTTCAGGGACGGCATATGGCACGTCTAATAATCAAGAAAAAGGATTTCAGTATGGTGTTCAAGTAAATCAGACTACGCCTAAGTTTACTGTAGTTAGTGGGTTTGGGAATTTTAATGATCCCTTACAGTTATATGGGCATACAGGTGCTCCAAATGGTGAACTTGGAATTTTTATCGGAGATGGTTTTCAGAGCGACTATATTAAGATGGTTATCACCAAAAATGGAATTACGGCACTGCAAGAAATTAACGATGTGCCCCAAACTCCTATAAACTTCCCTATTCCTGAAGAAATGCGTCCAAACGGAGTTGTATTCTATTTTGTTGTAGATCCTTCCAATGGCGAGGTGGAATGCCAGTATACTTTAGTAGGTAAACAATCGCGTACCACATTGGGAACTATCACTGCATCAGGCAAAGTGTTAAACGCTATACAAGATCCTTCTATAGATTTAGCTGTAGGTATTACGGGAACGTCTAATGCACAAGGGGTAGAACTACAAGGAACTTGGGATTTTCTAAATGTTTTAGATGCTAATCCATTTGTAGTTAAAGATATTCCAGATTTAAGCAGGATGATAGATACAAACGATGAAATTATAGCATTAGATTCATTTTTCAATGATGATAATGACGCAATTAATCTATCGTATTCTGTAACTAATAATACAAACCCTAACGTAGGTGCAACTATCAACGGGCATGAATTAAACTTGTCTTATCCAAGTACCCCAACGGTAGCCGATATTACTATAAGGGCAACAGATACGGAAGGTAATTTTGTAGAACAGACGTTTACTGTTACCGTTACAGATGCTCCTATAGCCTTGTATAGGGTAAATACAGGTGGTCCAGAAATAGCTGCAGTAGATGGAGGTATTGTTTGGGAAGCCGATACACCTTCTAACCAATCACAATATCTTGTGGAGGCGGGTACTAATAATTCATATTCGTTCCCTGTAAATAGTGGGCCAGACGTGCCATCCACAGTACCAGGGGCAATATTTAATACCGAACGAGCGGATGGTACTCCTGGAACACCAAATATGACCTATTCCTTTCCTGTAAATGATCCAGGGAACTATGAAGTTAGACTTTATATGGGTAATGGTTGGCAAGGAACCTCCGAACCAGGAGAGCGGATTTTTGATGTTTCTATCAATGGGCTTACTTATCCTGCATTGAAAAATATTGATCTATCAGGGACTTATGGTCATCAAATAGGGACTACTATTAGTCACATTGTTCCCGTTAATAACGGTGTTATAGATATCTCATTTATACACGGTATTGAAGAAAACCCTATGGTGAATGGAATTGAAATATTATATGCTTCAAATTCGGAAACACCAATATACGTACATCCGTTAGCAGATCAACAGTCTATTGAAGGAGAGCAAATGATGGCTGATGTTGGCATTACCGCTTATGGAGGTGATGGCAATAAATCTTATTCTGCAGAAGGACTTCCCCCAGGTTTGGTGATAGAACCTTCCAATGGCCAGATCGGTGGTACCGTTGCCTTGGGTGCAGAAGAAAATAGTCCTTATACTGTGACGATAACGGTAGATGATAGTGATGGTTTAACCAATGATGCAGTAACTATATCTTTTCAATGGTTTATCGTTAAAGAAACTATTTACAGAGTTAATGTTGGAGGTGATGAAGTAAATGCAACAGATAGCATGACAGATTGGAAATTTAACAATCAAAATGGAGCCTTTACCTCAGGAACATACTCTGTAAACGCCGGTTTTGCAATAAATTCTAATTTAAATTTTGATAAAAGGGATAGTTCAGTACCGGCTTATATTGATAGCGCAATCTTTAATGAGATTTATAAAAGGGAACGCTATGATGCACCTTCAGCTCCAGAAATGGAATTTAAGTTTCCTTTAGAAAATGGAGATTATGTGGTTAATCTTTATATGGGGAACAGTTATGAAGGGACTAAAGAGGTTGGAGAAAGAGTATTTGATGTCTTGTTGGAAGGGGTAGTGGTAAAAGAAAATCTAGATTTAATAACAGAATTTGGACATTTAACCGCAGGGATGCTTACTTTCCCAGTTACGCTTACCGATGGGGAATTGAATATTCTATTTAATCATAAAGTTGAAAACCCAACATTAAATGCTATAGAGATATTTAAGGTAGATACCAGTAATCCAACCTTAAATTTATCAACTATTACTAACCAATCTACGGATATTAATGAGGTGGTTAACTTCACAGCTTCTGCAACAGGGGGTAACCCAAGTGAAAACAATACGTTTTTTATCTCAGGTCAACCAGACGGTATTAGCATAGATTCTGCAACTGGAGAAATTAGTGGTACCACTACAGCGGCAGCTGCAAGTGGAGGGCCAAATAATAATGGTATTCACCAGGTGGTTGTTACTGTTGCTAAACCAGGTTCTGCACCAGTTAGTCAAGTATTCTCATGGGCTATTGCTTCTACTTGGATTAACAAGAATGAAGACGAGAACTACACAGCAAGACACGAGAGTTCCTTTGTACAAGCAGGAGATAAATTTTATTTAATGGGTGGAAGGGAAAATGCTAAAACAATTGATAGTTATGACTACACCTCAAACACATGGACCTCATTAGTAAATTCTGCTCCGTTTGAATTTAACCACTTCCAAGCTACAGAATACCAAGGGTTAATTTGGGTAATAGGAGCATTTAAAGATAATGCCTTCCCAGCAGAAGCCCCTGCAGAGTATGTTTGGGCATTTGATCCTGCTAAGGAAGAATGGATAGAAGGTCCGCAGATTCCAACAAATAGGAGACGTGGATCAGCAGGACTTGTTATGTACAATAATAAGTTTTATGTAGTGGCAGGTAATACACAAGGACACGACGGTGGCTATGTGCCCTACTTTGATGAGTTTGATCCAGCAACAGGTATATGGACACCTTTGGCTGATGCTCCTAGAGCTAGGGATCACTTTGCTGCGGTAACGATCGGAGATAAAATGTATGTTTCTGGTGGACGTTTATCTGGTGGAGCAGGAGGAGTTTTTGCACCAACAATAGCTGAGGTTGATGTTTATGATTTTGCGAATCAAACTTGGAGCACCCTACCTGCAGGTCAAAATATACCTACTCCAAGAGGAGGCTCTTCTGCCGTTAACTATAATAATAAATTAATGGTAATAGGAGGAGAAAGTGAGACCGCTGGACCTGCACTGACTACTGTGGAAGAATATGACCCAGTTTCTCAGTCATGGAGTGCTCTTCCTGGATTAAACTCACCTAGACATGGTACACAGGCCATTGTATCTGGAAATGGAGTATTTATTTTAGGAGGTTCTCCGGTGCAAGGTGGTGGAAATCAAAAGAATATGGAGTATTATGGGGAAGATGCCCCAGTAGGTGCTCCAAGTGTGGCTAGTGATGTAAACGCTTTAAGTAATTTGATGGTTGCTGATGGAACTACAGAATCTATGGACCTTAGTATTCAGAATGGGAATGTAGGGGTTATAGTAACTTCAATGGAGATAACTGGGCCTAACGCTGCAGATTTCAGTATCGTGTCAGGGAATTTAACCAATCAATTACTGCAGCCAAACAGTAGTCACCCAATAGAGATTTCGCTCTCTGGGACTGGTACTAATAGAAGTGCTGTACTAACCATTAACTATGGTAAAGAATCGTCCTTGATAGTTAATTTAACAAATACACTAATTGCTCCGGAAATTACGGATCCAGGTACCCAAAACAATTTGGAGGGAGATATTGTTTCCTTACAAATAGAGGCTATAGGTGGTTGTACGGAGTTAACCTATAGTGCAACGGGATTACCTGAAGGTTTATCTATAGATCCTAATACCGGGCTTATTTCCGGAACTATTTCCACTAGCGGTTTAGGAGGTGGAATCTATCAAGAAAATAACGGATTAGTTGTCATGGAAATGGAAAACCTAATCTTTGGAGCTAATTGGTCAGAAGAAACTTCCGAGACAGGATTTACGGGGAATGGATATCTAAATAATCAAGTAGATAATTTTAACACTCCTGGTAATGGAACTATCACGACTAAAGTAAATATAACAACACCAGGTGTGTATAGATTCCAATGGCATAATAAGATAGGTACAATAGCACCTTCTAACCCTAATACAGAACATAATGATGCCTGGCTACGCTTCCCCGATGCGGATGACTTTTTTAGTTCAGGAGCTACTACAGGAGTTGAGCCTAAAAAATATCCGGGAGGAAGTGGTAAAACGCCAGTAGTTAATGGTGCTACTTCAGGGGGCTGGTTTAAGGTATATACCAATACAATAGCTTGGAATTGGGATACGCAAACCAGTGATAATGAATTGCAATATGTTTTTGTTCAATTCGATAACCCTGGGGAATATACTATGGAAATATCCTCAAGGTCTGAAGGGCATTTAATTGATCGAGCGACCTTGCATAAGGTAGATCAAAATTATACCACTGCTCAATTGATGGCCGCTCCAGAATCAGTACAGGAATCTAATGGGGCAGCAGATAATAGTCCTTATAACGTTGAGGTTACTGTGTCCGATAATTGTGAACCGTCTGAGTCTACTACTGCGCAATTTGTGTGGAATATTGGCGAAATTGGAAATCAGGCTCCTGTTGCTGTAGCAGAAGCAAATGTTATTTCGGGTGATGCACCTTTAACTGTAGACTTTACAGGAAGTAATTCTACCGATGATGGTGGTATAACTGGATATGAATGGGATTTTAAAGACGGTACAGCTTTAAATACAACCGCAGATCCTACACATATTTTTGAAACAGCTGGAATTTATGAGGTAGAGTTAACAGTTACCGATGGGAACCTTACTAATACAGCTACAATTACCATCACTGTCAATGCTCCAGCTAATCAGGCCCCTGTGGTTACTAGTCCAGGTGTACAAAATAATTCTGAGGGTGATGTAGTTTCCTTACAGATAACTGCTACTGATCCAGATG
>NZ_AUKX01000042.1 GCF_000424985.1 Arenibacter latericius DSM 15913 | reverse complement strand
AAAAAATGGCAGATCAGCAGCATTAGGACTCACCTGCTGAAAATAGGTGCTACCATTAAAATAACCAAAAGAAGAATTTATTACCGGCTCTCCAAAGCCTTTGTGTACCAGCATCTATTCCAGGAATTGCTCTCTGGCTAAAAGTTACTCATCTCACTGTTTATCAGTCTTGGGATACCTATGCCTTATCGGGAAATTTCAACAATATCAGGACTAAAAATAGTCATATCTGCACTAAAATTTACAGAAGGTTCATCTAACAGCTGGAAAACTATCCCGGAAAATTACCTTAATCCAGGGAATGCAAAATTTATCCTCAAATTCCTTGAAGAAAAAACTCTTGGTGAATAATGCGGGTTAACAATCCAGGAGGATAAATTAGATGTTGTCTTATTTGCCGCTTATTATCGAAAATGTAAATACAAAGCCTAAACTTTTACAATAATTGAATGAAAAACCGGAATTTTTTAGTTCAAAAAAAACGTGAAATATTAGTTTTAGGTAGCGTTTAAAATAGTGAAAAACAGAACTATATAGAATATAAAAGGAGGAGGGTACTCAGCATATTGCTTTTACCTAACTAGAATAAAGAAAGTCTAACCTTTAATTTTCTTCACTGATTTTTCATTTTTATTCTTAAGTAACTTGTAAGCTAGATATCCAAATTGGAGTCCAACCAAAATAACTTTGGCTTTTCTTGTTTTAAAAAATAATGACGCTGCACCTAAGAGAAAAGTGGGTTTCATATTGTTTATTTTAGAGATTAATAAAATTGTATTATTTGATTATAAAACGTAGCAATTTTAATCATAATAGACCATTTAATGGAACTGTATATATCTCATTAAATCTTGACATCAAACCAATCAAATAAAAATTAAAAGATTCTGGTCAATTACATTTAATTGCGAAATAGCCTTGCACGTTTTAGGAATTGTAATGTAAGAAGATAAGCGAATATTGATTGCCCCAAAGCCAATAACTATTAATTCATTTAGTAATTGGACGTTAATGTTAAAGGAATAGATGTGCAGAAAATGGCTTTGCTATTTGATGAAAGGATTAGGACTTACTAACAGTAATTTTAGAGTAGATTCCCATGTTAAAATCGAGGTGCGGAAATCCATTAACCCAATGCTAACATATACTAACCAACCGAAAATAGGGTGCAAGCTTATTAGGTCCGAAAGATTGATTCTAGAACGGTATCAATAAACACTAGTTTATAATTAAGATTTATCGAAATTAAAAATCGACCACTCTTGGGTTAAGTTAATGTTCAATTTTTATTACTTAATCAAATATTACTTCAAACGGGATGCTAAAGACTTTAAAACAATGCCTTTTGGGTATTAAAATACCTGTGTTAGTCTTTTCCAAGGGTACGGTTAACTGATTAAACAGTGTCTTTCTTGCTTTTAAATTGTAGTTTCCCCAACTCAATACCAATAGCCGTTTTTGCCAAAATGGTAAAAATAAAAGCACCCAGCGCCCATATACCTAAAGTAACGCCCACCTCTATACCCGTAGGTAAGTACTCTACAATTTTACCGTAAGGACCAGGAATAAAGCCAGGTACTATAAGTCCAAAACCTTTTTCAATCCATATAGCAACAAACAACATTATACAACAGAGGTATAGTACATTTAAATTGTTTCTTAGCTTATTAAATGTAAGCATAGCGGTGGCAATAACATTCAGCGTAATAGCGGTCCAAATCCAAGGTAGTAAAGCTGTTTTTCCATGTAATCCAAAAAAGAGGTAGTAAGCACTTTCACTGTGATGCGTAGGCGCATAAAATTCTTTAAACAATTCTGATATCAACATTATAAGGTTTATCTGAGCTGCAACGGTTACAATCATTGCAATTTTTTTTATGGTCTTTTCCTCTACCTTAAACTCTGTAAATCGCTTTATAATTGCTAATACCAGAATAATCAAGGCCGGACCTGCAGCAAATGCAGAAGCCAAGAATCGAGGGCCTAGTAAAGCGTTGTTCCAGAAAGGTCTTGCCTGTAACCCCTGATATAGGAATGCAGTAACCAAATGAATGGCTACCGCCCAAAATACAGAAAGAATAGCCCCAGGTAAATACACGTTATGCTTTGCCTCTTTCCCTTGGTAATGTCTAAAGAGGATATAGAAAGGGATACTAATATTTATAAAAAGATAGACATTAAGCACTATAACGTCCCATGCTAACATAGATTTAGGGAAGTTAAATACGCCAATTCCCGGGATCATATGCCACAGTACGGCAGGACCACCCATATCTGCTATTACAAAGGCGATACACATTATTAATGCGGATACAGCTAATCCTTCTCCTATGAGTACCGCCTGTTTAAAATCGATATCTTTTAGGATATAAGTTGGCATCACCAACATTACGGCGGCGGCGGCAACACCTACTAGAAAAGTAAAATTAGAGATGTATAGTCCCCAACTAACACGGTCGTTCATTCCAGTAACGCTTAGCCCTTCGTCTAGTTGAATAGAATAGCAGTACATCCCAATTAGAATTACTATGGTTAAAAACCCCATCCATAAATGGTATTTTAGAGAGCCTTTTGTGATGGTATCTAAACTATCTACGACTAAACTTTTTAATACTTTAAATTGTCCCATTCTTATTGTTTTAAATCACTGGAAAGCACATGAGAATACTACCTTACATTTTTGATTTATAATATTTGCAACTACCTTAACTTAATGTTCCTTAGTCCATAAAATACCAGAATTTGGGTTCTGTTCCTAAATCTTCTTTAAGTCTAAAAACTTTTTTGTTTTCTAAGACCCATCTGATACTACTGTTAGGGTCTAATAGATTTCCGAAAATTCGAGCTCCTGTAGGACAGGCTTCAACACAGGCCGGATTTTTACCCTTTCTAGTACGCTGAACACAAAAAGTACATTTTTCCATCACTCCTTTTTTTCGCATTCTATTGCCTAAGTAGTGTTGATTCTTATTGACTTCATTTTCCGGTACTTCGGGTTTACTCCAGTTAAACCTTCTTCCATCATAAGGACAAGCAGCCATACAATAGCGACAACCAATGCACCAATCATAATCTATAACAACTAGACCATCTTCTTCTTTCCAAGTCGCTTGTACAGGACATACGTCTACACATGGTGGGTCGTCACAATGAAAGCATTGGGTTCCCATATAAAAATGACCTTCCTGAGGCACCTCATGGTAATAGTTATCATCCGCTTTATCAAACTTAAAGCCTTCTCCATCTTTCATTTCGTGGATACGGATATATTGCATTTCTGAGTTTCTATCCTGATTGTTTTCCTCTACACAGGCAGATACACAATCCATATAGCCTTGACATTTGGAAATATTAAAGGCGTATCCAAAGAGCACATCTTCTGCAGCATTTTCCGCAGTCATACTAATA
Source organism: Arenibacter latericius DSM 15913 (assembly GCF_000424985.1). Lineage (GTDB taxonomy): Bacteria > Bacteroidota > Bacteroidia > Flavobacteriales > Flavobacteriaceae > Arenibacter > Arenibacter latericius. The sequence goes on along the minus strand of NZ_AUKX01000042.1, from coordinate 42,254 downwards.
TTCTTGCCTGTACGTAATTCGTAGGAACGCATCAGCCTATCTACCGTTTTCTTTTTCTCATCGTCGGTCATTAGTTTATAGTTGCCTTTAAACTGCTCTTCCCAATCTATTTGTGCTTTCTCTTTAGCATCGCCACTAGTAGTTAAGCTACAAGAGGTACTAACAGCTCCTGCACCAATAAGCAAGCTTGCAGTAAGTTTTTTAAAGGCAGTTCTTCTGTCCATCTTTACATCAAAAACCTGCTCAAATCCGTCCTTGTGTCGTTCTTCGCCTATAGAAGCGTTTATAGCAGCTTCATAAAACTCCTCTGCGCTGAGTTCTTCCTTATGAGAATTACATCCGCCTTCTGTTTTTCCACATCCGCAACTGCCAGAGGACCCCTTTTTCTTATTAAGACCAAGATCTAAAGAATACCATTTTTTATTTTCACTCATGCTTATATTTTTAGTGATCTAAACCTTCATTACGCTCTATAGCTTTCTTTGTATTAAATTGTGCAGGCCATCGTTGTTTAAAACCTGGATCATGGGGATTATGACATTCCACACAGGTCATAGAGGCTCTGGGTGGAGTCCAGCCTGAAATCTTCTTACCATGGGCACCACCTTTCCAATCTTCAAATTGGGTGGTATGGCATTGGGCGCAAAGTTTATAGCTAAGATTAAAATCTATATTTCTACCAGTCAGGGATTTAAGATTGTTCATGTCCTCGCCATTATGACAAGTAGCACAGTCCATAGTTTCTATATTGGCGTGATTTATAGTTATATCCCAATGTGCTTTTGCTTTATCGGTCCCTTTCATCTGTGAAAGTGGCTTGCTATGGCATTCAATACAGGCAAATGATTTAATCTGTGATTTACGTTCTGGAATCAAAAAAGTATGCTCACCCTCGGTAATTTTAATTAAGTCTCTTCCTGCTAATAGCTCTTCCGAGGTAAGCGTACCATGATAAGGCTTTTCTTCTGCTTTTATTCTATCGCTCACCGAATGATATTCACCTTCGTTTTTGCACGAACTGAGTACTATTATTAGAAATAGTAAGGCGTAATATGTTAGATTTTTATTCTTCATTGGAGGTGTTGAATTGTCTTATGAAAGTATTTATATCCCCATCTATTTTTTTTGAATCCATTGGTAAATGACATTGTCTACAATTAACTCGTTCCGGATGGGAAACTCTAATTTCTTTTGGTGCACTAGGTCCGGCATGACAAGAAACACAGTTCTCTCTCATTTGTAATTGATGCGGAATCATTGGAGGTCCATCTAATAAGGCATTGTTTACTCCTACACCTACCTTTGGGGGTTCTGGTTTTGAATATGCAAATTCTTTAAAAGTGGAGTTTGAAATAATTGCCACATGGCATTGCCTACAGTTAATCATTTCTGGATGGGGGGTAATAGGGGCATAGGCATTATATTTTTCTACAAACCCTCCATTTTGATGACACTGATTACATGTATTGGCTCCATAGCTCATTTCCTTTGCAACAGGGTGTGGAATACTTGGTGGGGCACCTGGATAGGCTCTATTATCATAATACTCTTCCAAGGAACGTTGATGATTTTCATCAATCGGCATTTTGGCATAATCCAGATGGGCGTCCTCTAAACGTCTAAATGCACCACTCTCTGCCGGGATATAATTTCCGGTAGGGGATTCAATAACCGATATATATGCCTCTTCAAAAGATTGTTTATAGCTATAATTCCATATCACTATGAAGGCTATGAATATGATGACGAAAAGTGATATAATTCCTAATCTCTTCTTCATATCTATGCTTTTACAACTTTAACGGCGCATTTTTTATAGTCGGGTTCTTTGGATATAGGGCAAAAAGCATCCAATGTAACATCGTTGATAAGCATATTTTCATCAAAAAAGGGAACAAAAACCTGACCTTTAGTAGGTAGGCCTCGTTCGTTTATAGAGGCAGGAAGCGTACAGGATCCTCTTCTAGAAACAATTTTTATTTTCTCCCCATTTCTAATTCCTAAGGCTTTTGCATCTTCAGGGTGGAATTCAGCATAGGCATGTGGCATAGCTTGGTGCAATACGGGAATTCTTCTAGTCATAGATCCAGTGTGCCAGTGTTCTATAACGCGACCTGTATTTAACCAGAATGGGTATTCCTCATCTGGTTTTTCGGGCGCATCCTCAAAGGGACGTTGCCATATCACTGCTTTCCCATCTGGTTTTCCATAAAAATGAAAATCTTCACCGTTAGAGCAGGCAGGATCATATTTGGCGTTATAGCGCCATTGTGTAGATTTCCCATCTACATAAGGCCAAATAACGCCAGATTCTTTTTTTAGAACTTCTAATGGCGCCATGCCGTGTTTATTACCTTCATGGAATTGGATATACTCATTATAAATTTCTTCAACATGATTTTCCTTACTATATGGAAATAAATCGCCATACCCCATTCGTTTTGCCACTTCAATGAACATCCAAGCATCTGCTGTGGTTTCTCCCGGACCTTCAACCATTTTTTCCCAATACTGTGTTCTACGTTCGGAGTTCCCATAGAGTCCGCCTTTCTCTATATGCCAAGAAGCTGGCAATATTACATCCGCTACATCCGATGTGGGGGTTGGAAAAACATCAGAAACCACTACAAAGCAGGAGTCTTTTTGCATTCCTGGTCTATAGCGCCCCGTTTTAGGTAAGGATACTAGGGGATTAGTGGCTTGTGTCCATATAAATTTAATATCGCCCCGATCTACCGCTCTAAACATTTCTGTTGCGTGGTAAGTGGGTTTAGAAGGAATACGTTCATAAGGAACCTTCCAAATTTTTGCTGCCAACCTTCTATTTTCTTCGTTGGTTACCACCCCTTTTGGAAGCTTATGAGTAAAGGTTCCCACCTCTCTAGCGGTACCACAAGCAGAAGGTTGTCCGGTTAAAGAAAACGGTCCGTTTCCTGGTTGTGATATTTTACCTGTAAGTAAATGAATGTTATAAACAAGATTATTTATCCAAGTCCCTCTAGTATGTTGGTTCATCCCCATACACCAATAAGAAACCACTTTTTTATTAGGGTCTCCAAAAATTCGGGCTAAGTATTTAATGTCTTTAACAGACACTTTAGAATATTTTGATACTTTTTCCGGACTATAATCTTTTAAAAATTCTTTATACGCTTCAAAATCTATTTGTTCTGGCTTATCGGTAAATTCATAGTGATCTTCTAGTCCATACCCCATATTGGTGAGGCCTTTACTAAAAGTACAATGTTTTTCAACGAAGGATTTATTTACCCATCCGTTCTTTATAATTTCATAACATATAGCATTCGCAACGGCAAGGTCGGTTTGCGGTTCAAATAATATAGACCTGTCCGAAGCTGTACTAGAGCGAGTGGTTCTGGTAGCAAAGTCGATTATTTTAGCACCGCGTTTGGTTTTTTGCTCCAGCATTCTAGAAAATAGTACCGGATGCATTTCTGCCATATTGTTTCCCCAGGTTACAAAGTAATCCGCGTAATCTATATCTTCATAACAACCCATGGGCTCATCGGCACCAAATGAGGTCATGAACCCTGTAACGGCACTTGCCATACATAAACGAGCGTTACAATCTAGGTTATTGGTCCCAATAGCCCCTTTCATCAGTTTTGATGCTATATACCCTTCTGGGATAGTAGATTGTCCGGAGGTGTACATGGCTACCGAATCCTTTCCATGAGCTGCAATGGTCTCCTTCATTTTATTGGCTACAATATCCAATGCTTCATTAAGAGGGGTCTTTACATAGCGCCCATTTTTCTTTACCAAAGCATGTTCTAACCGGTCTTTAGATTGGATACACATCGTTTGGTGATATCCTTTAACACACAATAATCCTTTGTTAACCTTACTATTAGGGTCGCCTTTAACCGCAATTGGTTTTCCGTTTTCAACACCTACCAAGATGCCACAGCCAACGCCACAGAAACGGCAAGGTCCTTTTTTCCAATCTAGGTTTGCGTCTTTTGGTATTCCTTTTTCCTGCTCACTAGCAAATATAATACCCGGAAACATGGAGGCAGCAGCAGTCATGGCGGATAGCATGGCCATTTTTTTGATAAAATTCCTTCTATCAATTGGAGACTTTTTCATAATCAAATTAATTTTGGGATACGTTGAAACCAGAGACTAAAGACAATAGTTTTAGACTTTCTAAAGCTTCAATTTTCTCTTTTAGAAGTTCTTCAGATAGTTCATCTGGAGTATCTGTTACTAACGCTAACACATCTTGATTCTTAGCAGGAATAACTTCACATTGCCCAAGACGGATTAATGCTTCCATTAATTCTTCTTTTTTCCCTGGGACAGGATGGGCGAGATAACTTTTTATTGGCATTTCTGGTCAGTTTTAATGTCAATTGGTTGGTCTATACAATATTAATAAAACAGTTAACATAAGATTAACAGTTTCAAATTACGAAATATTACTCATAAAAAAGAATGATAAATCTCAGGTTTTGATATTATGATAAGCGCTATATTTATTCGGAAATAACGGATTTTAGTGAGTTTTAATCTGCTTCGTATTGATAATCAGATGGATGTGGTTGTTTTGTGAAATTTTAATTATTTGTGATTTCCTCAAAATTTTATAAAAATTCTTTTTAAATCTATAGTATGTTGATATCTAAACTTGATATAAAATTATGATAAACGTTAAATCAGCACTAAATCTTGTTTTACAGCATGCCTCTTTAGCAGTAAAAACGGAAGAGGTAGCTCTTAATGAGGCCTTAGATTTTGTGTTGGCCAAGGATGTAATTTCAGAAATAGATATGCCTCCCTTTAGACAGTCGGCTATGGATGGTTATGCGCTGTATATGGGAAAATCTAATTCTTATAAAGTTCTGGGTGAAGTAAAGGCGGGTGATGCTGCAAATCCTGTTTTAAAAGCGGGTGAGGGGGTAAGGATATTTACTGGAGCGCCAGTTCCAGATACGGCTAATACGGTAGTAATGCAGGAGAAAGTAAGGGTAAGTGGAGATAGGATCGTAGTGGATGAGCCATTAAATATTAATCAGAATATAAGACCTAAGGGAGAACAAATAAGAGTTGGAGCAATCGCTTTACCTAAGGGAACTAAAATTAATAGTGCACGAATTGGATTTTTAGCAAGTTTAGGGATTACTACTATTACGGTTTATAAGAAGCCTACCATTTCTATTATTGTTACAGGAAACGAGCTTATAACTCCAGGAAGGAAACTTTCCTTCGGTGAAATATATGAATCTAACGGTGTCATGCTATCCTCAGTACTAAGTGAATTAGGGTATAAGGATGCTAAACTGATTAAAGTGGAGGATGATTATAAGCAGACAAAAGAAGTCCTGCAAAAAGCCATAAACAATAGCGATGTTGTTCTGGCAACAGGAGGTATTTCAGTTGGGGAGTACGATTTTGTAGGCAAAGCATTAAATGCAATAGGAGTAGAAGAAATTTTTTATAAGGTAAATCAAAAACCTGGTAAACCCTTGTTTTTTGGAAAAAAAGGCGGAGTGTCCCTTTTTGCATTACCAGGGAATCCCGCAGCCGCACTAAGTTGTTTTTATATTTATGTGTATCCGCTACTAAAGAAGACTGAAGGCGCATGTAAAACGCAACTTACGCGTATTATCATGCCGTTATCTGCGGATTATTTTCTTCGGGGTAATCGGCCACAATTTTTAAAAGCACAAGTAAACGGAAGTCATGTTCATATTCTGGGCGGACAAAGTTCTGCTATGTTAAGCGCTTTTGGGGATGCAAATGCCTTGGTATACATTCCAGAGGAGGTAACTGAAATAAAAAAAGGAGAAGGTGTAGAAACAATATTATTACCTGCTAAATAATTTATGAGATATGAGTAAGTATAAAATTAAAAGCAGAATTTGGATTGAAGCGGGAGATAATGTTTTTTTGGGGGAAGGCAGAGTGAAGTTATTAAAAGCGATTGATGAAGAAGGCTCTTTATCCAAAGCTGCTAAGTCGCTTGGGATGTCGTACAAAAAAGCTTGGACCTTGGTAGATGCAGTAAACAAATCTGCAACAAAGAAGGTGGTTGTAAAAACCGTGGGCGGTGCAAAAGGAGGGGGAACCAAAATTACCCCGTATGGAAAAAAGCTTATGGAAGCATTTGAAAATATTAATAAGAATTGTTGGGCCTTCCTAGACCAACAACTAAAAGCATTGGATAGTATATGATGATTGATGATCTCAACTTTTTAATATTTCTAGGTATACTTCCAGTGATTGCGTTTTTATATGCTGGGGTTGGTCACGGAGGCGCAAGTGGATATTTGGCATTAATGTCCTTGTTTTCTATGGCTCCAGAAACCATGAAACCTACGGCCTTACTTTTAAATTTATTTGTAGCAGGCACCTCTTTTTTCTTCTATTATAAGGAAGGGTATTTTAATAAAAAACTCTTCCTGTATTTCGCAATTTCTTCTATTCCAATGGCTTATTTAGGCGGACTTATCACTGTGGATGCCAGTCTTTATAAAATTATCTTAGGGATATTGCTGATTTTTGCAATATTAAAGATGTTAAACGTTTTTGGTAAGGAAAATGAGGTTATAAGAGAGGTAAAGCTATGGCAAGGTTTGCTGGTAGGAGGTGTAATAGGTTTCTTTTCGGGCCTTATTGGCATTGGAGGCGGCATTATATTAAGTCCGGTAATTTTATTGTTGCATTGGGGAAAAATGAAAGAAGCTGCTGCGGTATCTGCCCTCTTTATATGGGTTAATTCTGCTGCAGGTTTAGCAGGTCAGTTTACTAACGGCATAGTATTAAATAAGCAGTCGATTTTAATGGTTGCCCTAGCGGTAATAGGCGGATTTCTAGGGAGTTATTATGGTAGTAAAAAAATGAGTAATAAGAATGTGAGGTATATGCTTACTGTGGTATTGATTGCTGCATCCGTAAAATTGATTTTTATACAATGATAAAGGCATCAATCACAGCTTGAGATACTGTCGCAGATCTCAAGGTTTTGAATAGGAGGGGCGATTTGGTAAAAAACGTTGGAATGCCGAATATCTAAAATTTTAAGGCACAAGCAGTAGTAAAACAATTTTGTAGAAGCACAAAATCAAATTAAAGAAAAAGGTTATAGTAATTATGGTAGATATTACACATAAAAACAATACGCTTAGAACAGCAATTGCCCAGGCAATCGTAAAAGTTAGTAAGAAAGAAACAATAGAAGCAATTAATAATAAAACAGTACCTAAGGGCGATGTGTTTGCTATGAGTAAGGCTGCCGGACTTTTAGGGGTGAAAAAAACACCAGATCTCCTTCCAGATTGTCATCCTTTGCCTATCGAATATACTGGGGTCGACTATGAGATTAATGGTTTGGAGATTAAGGTTACCGTAACGATAAAAGCAATCTATAAAACTGGAGTAGAGGTAGAGGCCATGCATGGAGCAAGTATAGTTACGCTAAATATGTACGATATGCTGAAGCCTATAGATAAAGGGATAGAGATTCATCATATTAAACTATTAAAGAAAACAGGAGGTAAGTCTAGTTTTAAGGACAAGTTTAAGCGTGATGTAAATGCGGTGGTTATTGTCTGTTCCGATTCCGTTTACGAAGGTAAAAAAGAAGACAGTGCCGGTAAAGCAATCTTGAATAAACTAGAAGCATGTGAGGTGGGAATTCAGGATTATATTATTATTCCTGATGAGGTCCAAATTATTGAGGAGAAAGCAAAGCACTACCAATCTAATGGAGCCGATTTAATCATTTATACAGGGGGAACAGGACTGTCTAGGCGTGATGTAACACCGGAAGCTTTAGAACCTCTCTTAGACCGTAGGATTCCAGGAATAGAAGAAGCGATTAGAAAATATGGTCAAGATCGTATGCCGTATGCCATGTTGTCTAGAAGTATTGCTGGAACTATAAAAAACACCTTGGTCCTTGCCTTACCGGGATCTACTAACGGGGCACGCGAATCTATGGATGCAATATTCCCGTCGGTGTTACATGTTTTTAGAATTTTGAAGGGCGCGAGGCACGATAAAACAAAATAGGAAGTTATAAGAGGAAAGTCCTTGATTTAGATTGTAACTTAAGGAGATAGAAGCAAAGGAGGTCTTTTGATCTTCGGGTTTTTCACTTTTCTAGCATCTGGGCTGCTATCATTACAGGAAGAGTTGCTTACAGATGTTTTACAATCTATAACATGATCCTTTACAGATAGTCCTAAAAGACAGTAAAAAAACAAAGGGAACAAAAACAATTTAAATCGTTCCTAGTTCCCTTTGCGATCATGTTTTCCCCAAGTCAGCATTACCTGATAAGTTCAACGGGTATTATCTCAGCCATCAAATGTTCAACAGCACCCCGAAACACGATTATTTAAATATACAAAAAATAATTCACTTATATACTCAAAAGTGTAATTAATTGTGTTAAAATTTCAAATAAATTTAAAATAGGCCAAGAATCTGTATGCTATTCGCAGGTTTAGAGGCTATTATCTTCAATTTTGCAGATTGTTTCCCTGAAATAAGTAGATTAGTATCCCAACTTCTTGTTTTGTAATGGTGTACATTTTATCTGGGTATGCTCTACGGTAGTTCACTTATTAGCCCACCTTTTTCTCACAGAATTATGATTTCTTATAGTCGGGATTCCAGCCCAAGGCTATCGCAACCTGATTTTGATCTTTTATTACAGAACGAATCATATAAGGTCTGTCGCTACTAACATTCTGAATGGAATCTATAATAGGTTGCCCATCGATAATTACCGTTCCTTTAAAATTGATTTTGGGTTGATGCCCAAGACCATACCTATTATCTTCCACTAGTAATAGCATCAACATATTATCTGGGGTAGCAGTGGAGCAGTAGATACCATGATTATCCCATAAATACACTTTATTTTTGGAGTTTCTTACGGATTCAATCCTATTCGGTTTGCCTAATATGGCTTCTAGCGTAGAGTAGTTGGTAGGGAATTGTATGTTGGAGTTATTAATTCGTATTGAATTAGCATCACACTCAACAACAATCGGTTCTTCCTTTTTTTTTCTTTTGCTCAGATCTCTAAAATCGAATATTCCCATAGCATGCAATATATTTTATTTTTCTGAGTAAAGTAAATTTTCACATTAAAGAAAGGTGTTAACTATTAATTTCTAATCCTTAAAAATGGTCTCCTTTTTAATACCAAGCTTGTTTATTCTGGCAAATAGGGTTTTTGCGTTCATATCTAGAATACCCGCAGCGCCATTTTTACCACTCACCTTTCCCTTAGTATGTTTTAAAACGGTTATTATATGTCGCCTTTGCGCCTCCTCAAAAGTTAGCAACTCTATATCTTCGGTGGTTCCGGAGTCGGTGGGCATCCAGCTTCCGGTATTTAATGTGGCGCCACTTTCAACGATCACAGCACGCTCAATTAAATTTTCTAATTCTCTAATATTACCAGGGAAATTATAGGCCATTAGTGCATCTACTGTTTTTTTGGACAACCGTTTAAACGCTTTCCCTGCTTTGGCTGAATATTTTTCTAAAAAGAATTTCGCAAGTAGGGGAATATCCTCTTTCCGATCTCTGAGGGGGATATTGTATATAGGAAATACATTTAGCCTGTAATAAAGGTCTTCCCTAAAAGTACCTTCTTTTATCATGTCTTCTAACTTGCGATTGGTGGCAGCAATAACGCGCACATCTACTTTAATGGTTTTAGTACCGCCTAATTCATCAAACTCACCTTCTTGTAAAACGCGTAATAATTTAGATTGTAAGTCAATAGGCATCTCACCAATTTCATCTAGAAAAATGGTCCCCCCGTCTGCTAAAGTAAACTTCCCTACCTTGTCTGTTACAGAACCGGTAAAAGCTCCTTTTTTGTGTCCAAATAACTCACTCTCAATAAGTTCTTTTGGTAAAGTAGCACAATTCACTTTTATCAAGGGTCTATCCTTTCGCGAACTATTGGTATGTATTGCACTTGCTAATAACTCCTTTCCTGTACCAGATTCCCCGGTAATAAGAACGGTAGTATCAGTTGGTGCTACTAGATTTACTTGTTCTAGGACTTTTGCATAATTATCACTCTTACATACAATATTACTGGCATTTATTCTTTGACTTATTTCTTCCTGTAAATATTCGTTTTCACTTTCTAAACGTTCTTTCAAGGATTTAATTTCCTCTAATGCTTCATACAATTTTAGATCACGCTTTTTTCGCTCAGTAACATTTCTAATTACGGCACAATTATAATCTTCATTATTAAAACGTAGATGATTGGCCGTGATATCAACAGGAAATTTGGTGCCGTCTTTTCTAACTACCAACCATTCAAAACGCAAAGAGCCTTTTTCAACTATTTCTTTAAAATGTGATGTCCACCAATCTTCATTCACCGACGGATCGATATCAAAAATGGTCGCATTGTCGAGTTCCTTTTTTCTATAGCCTAGTTGTTTTACTACCGATTCGCTATAATGAAAGAATTCCCCCTTTCTATTTAGTACATATATTAAATCTTCTGCATTATCTATAACTGCCTTAAATAGTTGAAGTGCATTTTCTTTACGTTGTTGTTCCGTTATGTCTTGATAAATACCAAGTATTTTATAAACCTTATCACCTTTTAAAACGGGTCTAGCTACTGCTCTAATAAATCTAGAAGGACTCTCATTTGTTTCTAGTACTTCATCATACGCAGCGGCTTTTCTCATTACGCCAAGTAAAAGGCTTTTTGCTTTTTCACTATCCTTAAACCTATGTATAATATTAGCGGGGGCTAGGGCTTCCGATTCTTGTGCGTCAAATATCTTTAAAGCCTCTGTAGTAGTTATTAAATTACCATCTTGAATGTTTAATTTCCAACCCCCTACATTGGCAATGGTTTCTGTCTTATCTAATAAATTTTTATAAAAACTAGAGTCGGTAATATCATTTACAATAGCGCAAATGATATTTTTTCTATTATTTGAGAAAAATTGAGCAAATACTTCAACTTCATAAAATTTCCCTCCTTTATTCTTGTGAGTTGCCCTAAAATAGTGAGTATGGTTGCTTTTTACGGTGTTCCAATGCTCCTGCCAGCTTTCTTTGGTGGCTGTGGTATTAATATCAAAGATGGAAAGCTTTAATATTTCCTGCTTTTTATAACCTAATCTACTGTAACACTTAGGGTTGGCGTATAAAATGTTGCCTTCTTCATCTAACCAAATAACTTCATAGGGTAGGGTCTCAACTAACCATTCTTTTACTTCAGATTCTGCTATCATACCTAAATTATTATAAAAACACCTCGTAAAAATACATTTAAATTTCTCATATAATAGAAAATTCTCATTAAATAGAATGTATTTCTTATAGTAAAAACTCTATATTACTGATAATCAAATCTTTGGATGTTTGGCACGAGATTAGCTTATTATATGTCGAACGAATCGATTATTAATTGATTAGACGATATAAGAAAGTCCATTTAGAAATAAGAGGTTCTGTTTTAGAAAACGTTTCTCAGGCAGAAACAAAAAGGAATAATTAAGATACAATATTTATTAAAAAGGAGAAAAGAATATGAAAAAAGTAATTCACAAAGCAGATACCAGAGGAAATGCAGATCACGGTTGGTTAAAATCTAGACACACCTTCAGTTTTGCAAATTATTACAACCCAGAGAGAATGAATTTTGGAGTATTGCGTGTACTAAATGATGATACTGTTTCTGAAAGTATGGGGTTTGGGACACATCCTCACAGGGATATGGAAATTGTTTCTATTCCATTAGAAGGAGACCTTAAGCACCAAGACAATATGGGGAATGAGACCATTATTAAAGCAGGTGATATCCAAGTAATGAGTGCTGGTACGGGTGTAATGCATTCCGAATATAACAATAATCCAGATCAGCCTGTTAAGTTTTTGCAGATTTGGGTAATTCCTAACAAGCAAAATGTTCAACCACGATACGACCAGATAACACTTAATACGGCCGATCGTAAGAATAAATTGCAACAGGTTTTATCTCCTAATGCAGATGATGCAGGAGTATGGATCCATCAAAATGCTTGGTTTAATATGACCAATCTTGATAAGGATAAAGAAGTGCAATACAACTTAAACGATGCCGAAAATAATGGAGTATATGCCTTTATCTTAAAGGGAGACGTTACTATAAACGGTGAAAAGCTTAACGAAAGAGACGGACTTGGAATATGGGATGTAGATGCCTTGGATATAAAAGCAGATAGCGATACAGAGATCCTATTAATGGAAGTTCCAATGAGCTTAAACTAGTTGTAAGTATAAAGAAAATAACCTCTATAGGGAACATATAATCCCAGGAATGGTTTCAATTATCACAATAAATTAAATATTAATTTTTAAATATGAAAAACATGTCAACAGAAGTAAAAACAAAATGGAGTATTGATACAGCACATTCAGAAATCAGCTTTAAAGTAAAGCACATGATGATTTCTACAGTAACTGGTCATTTTGAAGAGTTTGATGCTACCGCTGAAACTGATTCTGATAAATTTATCAATGCAGATTTCAACTTTACAGCAAAAACAGCATCTATCAACACTAAAAACAAAGATAGAGATGCGCATTTAAAATCAGATGATTTTTTCAATGCTGAGAAATATCCTGAAATGACTTTCAAGTCTAAATCTTTTGATGGTAGCACACTTGTAGGAGATTTAACTATTAGAGATGTGACTAAAGAAATTGAATTAGATGTAGATTTCAATGGTATCGCAGTAGATCCTTACGGACAAACAAAAGCAGGTTTTGAAGCTACTGGAAAAATAAATAGAAAAGATTTTAATCTTACTTGGAGTGCAGTAACTGAAGCTGGCAGTATAGTGGTAAGTGACACTGTGAAATTAGTAATCGACTTACAGTTTACAAAGAAGTAATCGGTTAGCAGGTTCTTTAAAGTGGGATTGGGTTAGTAATTAATTCAATCCCATTTTATATTTATATTAGAATTATAATTTTAAACCCTATATTATGGAGATCACAATAAAAGAATTAGATAATAAAGGCTTTGCAATGGCAAGGGAAAATGACAAAAGAGCTGGAATTATGACCTATTCTGTTGCAGGTAAGGAGCAGATAATTATTGACCATACAGAAGTGGAGCCCGAATTTAAAGGTAAAGGTGTTGGAATGAAGTTGTTGCATAAAATAGTAGAGATGGCTAGAGAAAAAAACATAAAAATTTTACCTTTATGTCCGTTTGCCAATGCCATGTTTAAAAAGCATGAGGATATACGTGATGTTTTAAAATAATTTGAATAAAATATAAAATATGTCTAACACCGAATTAATTATAGAAGAACGGGCTGCCGATATAGGTAATTTTATGGTCGGACGTTTATTGCCGTTTAGGCAAAAACGAGCAGTGGGACCCTTTACGTTTATTGACCATATGGGGCCTGCAAAAATGAGTAAAGAAGAAAGCTTAGATGTTGCGCCACATCCGCATATAGGTTTATCTACCCTTACCTATTTGTTTCAAGGCTCTATTCAACATAAAGACAGTCTAGGTTCTGATATTGAGATTAAACCTGGGGCTGTGAATTGGATGACTGCTGGTAAAGGGGTAGTCCATTCGGAGAGAACCCCAGATTATTTAAGGGATTCCGAAAAAACACTACACGGCCTGCAAATCTGGGTGGCACTGCCCAAGCATTTGGAGCAAATGGAACCTAGTTTTGCCCATATTGAAGAAAATGAAATTCCGCAATGGAGCGAACAAGGGGCGCAATTTAAATTAATAGCCGGTACTGCTTTTGGTAAATCTTCTCCTGTTCCTGTGCATAGTGAGATGTTTTTTATAGAAATTAAAAGTACCTATAAACAGCAAATTACCATTGGAGAAGACCTGTATGGTGAAAGTGCCTTATATATATTGAATGGTAGTATTAACTCTGAAGGCCACAATTACGGTCCCAAGCAAATTTTAGTGGCTAAGGATAGCACCTTGTGTTCCTTTGAAATGGAGCCAGAAACAACCATTTATATTTTTGGGGGAATTCCTTTTGAGGAGGAACGTTATATCCATTGGAATTTTGTGAATTCTGATAAAGAAGTTATAGAAAAAGCGAAAAAAGATTGGGAAGAACAAAATTTAGAAGCTTTTCCTAAAGTAGTGGGTGATGAAAACGAATACGTACCGCTTCCAAAGCCACGTAGAATATGAAAACAGGAAGACTAGAAGCCTTTAGTGATGGTGTATTAGCCATTATCATTACTATTATGGTGTTGGGGATGAGTGCGCCAGAAGGGTATACTTTTGAGGCCTTAAGACCCATACTTCCGGTCTTTCTTACTTATATTCTGAGTTTTATATATGTTGGAATTTATTGGAATAACCATCATCATCTATTACAAGCAGTTAATTTGGTTAATGGGAAAATCTTATGGGCAAACCTGAATTTACTGTTTTGGCTTTCGCTTTTTCCCTTTGCAACAGACTGGATGGGAAAAAACTATTTTGAAGATAACCCCACTGCAATTTATGGCGGAGTGTTGCTTATGGCAGCTATTGCCTTTAAAATTATGGTGTACTGCGTAATAAAGAATGAAGGGAAAGAATCTAATATTGGAAAGGTATATAACAACGATAAGAGAATGAATATCTCATTGTTCTTGTATTTAGCCGGTATTGTAATCTCATTTTTTCTTCCTATAATAAGTTTGCTAATATATTTAGGGGTTGCCCTTATGTGGATTGTACCCGATCCTAGGATAGAAAGAACATTAAAAGATTAAAGTATGGACACAAAGGAATATTCAAACGGAGAAATCACCATTTTATGGCAAACCGATAAATGTATCCATTCGGGAATATGTGTTAAAACATTGCCCAAGGTTTATAATCCTAAAGAGCGACCATGGGTAAAGCCTGAAAATGCCACTACAGAGGAGTTGTTAGACCAAGTGTCTAAATGCCCTTCTGGTGCGTTGAGTATTAAATAGTCATTCAAATTCCTTGATTAACTACTAAATGAAAAAGTAGGCTTAAAACAATTCGCGAAGCTTATCGATTAGTTATCCTGATCCGCAGAATAGGTTGAAAAAGCTCCGAGATTCAGCTTTTTTATTTTCAAAAAAGCGCGGAGTTTTTAAACCGGTTTTTAGATCTAATCTAGGACCGATCGGAAAATGCAACGATTTGCATTTGTAGTGAGGGGCCAGTTGGCGCGTTGGCCATCGCTACAGCTGGCTCCTTAAAACAAAGGTACACCGTACCTTCGCTTTAATGCCCTGTTCGTTTTATTCATTGTCTACTATTTTACATTAAGGTATTCATGAACCTCCTACGTCGGTTTCTTTGGACAAGCAAAGAAAATGAAAGAATATAATTGGGAGAGATACAGTTAAACGAATATGATAATTTCTATTTAATTGAAAGATATTCAAGTTGCTTTATGTAGATAAACTCAACAATTGTTCATTATTCAGACTAATTAATATTTCACCCCTTAATTAATAAGTAATTATCCATTCAAAAAACATATAAAACTTTATAATAAAATAAATAAAAAATCTCCAACCTATTTAAATAAGTTGGAGATTTTTGCTTTAGGAAACTGTAGTATGTAACTATCTGTAATTTTCAACACCTAATAAGTGTCTCTATTACACCTCCATATCATTTAGCGCAATACGTAAACCACATTATCTACATGGCGTGAAGTATTATGGGATAAAAGAAATGGGTTTAAAAAGTGTACGGTTATCTATACCTTTTCGATTGCTATCACTTTGCCCTCAACGATCTTAAATTCCTCCCCTTGATCTTCCAACAATTTTTCCCATTTTTCCAGCATCGGTTGTTCTCGTTCAAAATCCCTGTATTCGTCCGGACTCATAATTGGGATCCCAGTGACAATGGGGTAAACACGACTGCATTCCCCACAAGAAAGTAGGCCCTCTAAAATATTATCCTGATCGTCTTTTGTAATAATTCTCAACGTTAAATCTGCCTTATCAAAAGGGCAACACAATTTCTCTATAGTTTCTATTTTCATTTTATTTGTTTAATTTTTTACGGTATTCGTTTATGGCTTCTTCGGGATGCGCTGCATTCATAATTCCAGATATCACGGCAATCCCATGATAGCTTAGTTCGTCTAATTGATTAATATTTTCTGGAGCAATTCCCCCTGCTAAAAAGAGGGGTTTATCAAAAATTTTCGCTGCCTTTTTTACAGTTTCCTGGCTCACTATTTCACAATCGATCGCACTAGGAGAGGTGAACATGGAGCAGAAAGAAATATAATCTAACTGATTGTCGGCTGCCCATTTAACATGGTCCAAATTATTTCCGCAGGTAAGTCCAATAAGGACCTCGTTATTGATTTCCTTTTTAATCTCCTCTAGCTGAGTTGGAATTTCATCAAAATGAATTCCGTCTAAATCCATGGTTTTTAAAAACTCCCATCGGTTGTTGATAAAAACTGGAGTGTTATGATTTGCGCATAGCGTGCAAATTTTCTGTACAAGTCCCTCTACGTTCGTTACGTTTTTAAAATTGTCCCAAATCTGAACAGCAGCAATTCCCTTTTCCAGGCTTATTTGTAGTTTTCTTAATAAGGTTAACTCTTCCATAGAAGGGTCAACCACTAAATAAATACCTGCTTTAATAGATTTTTTATTCATAATTATTTCCATTCTTGCTGTAATGCTTTGAAAAAAGCCCCCCAATAAGGATCCTTTTCATTATAAATTAGGTCAGATTGGTTTCCTTTTTCCATGAGCGTTATCCCCTTATTCTTTTCTGTAATTTCTCCAACTTCGGTGCAAGGGATATTATTGGCTTCAAATTGTGCTAGGATTTTAGCTTTCGCTTCTTTTTTACAGCTGATTACCATGGCGCCAGCTCCTATAGAATAACGGGGATCAATAGAGAACACCTCACATATTCTAGATTGCGTTTCTTCAACGGGTAGTTTATCATTATAAATTATAGCCCCATTACCAGAGGCTACGGCTAACTCATAAATAGCACCTAGCACCCCACCTTCAGTAACATCGTGCATGGCAGTAACACCATTGTCTGTTCTATCACTTACAGCGGTTAGCGCATCTTTCATAACAGAGATATCATAAAAGGACTCACAGGCCTTATTATAATGCTCGGTACCCACTTTGTTCTTTACCGTTTTGGGAAAGCTCATAGCCAAGATAGCGGCAGAAGAAATAGCGCAGCATTTACTGACTAAGATAATATCGCCAACTGATGCCAACTTCGTTGTGAGCAATTCATTTTGTTTCGCAATAGTCGTAAAAGTAGCTCCGCCGGCAATAGTGGAGTTATTCCCTTCTACAAAGCCCGTATGTCCGCCTGTAATTGCAATTCCCAGGTCCGAACAAAATTGATGTATATAATCCCAATACACTTCAAAATCTTTTTGGGAGAAAGTAGCCGGAAGGTTTAAAACAAACTGACCGTACATAGGGGAAAATCCTGTAGTGGCTATATCATTGGCTGCCAGCTGTACAGATAACCAAGCCGATTCCTTTAATCCAAGGGACGGGATAAGCGATAGGGGGTCACTGGCCATTGCCATAGCCATTCCATTGGGCAAACTTATTATAGAAACATCTACCCCAAATTGTGGTCCGGCAATCACCTCCTGTCTATGCTTTCCGCACTTATCCGCAATAAACTGCCGGAAATCGGTATGCGTAATTTTTCCTGTTTGTACTTCCATAACTAGTCATTAAACTTTACGTACAGCGCAAAAAAGTCGCCTATAGGTACATTCCATTTTTGTACGGGAAACCATTTTGGGAGTCCTGTTGTGGTCCACTCAATGGAATAATCTCTCCCTTCCAAAGCTTTGTCAATAGTTTTTATTAAGGTTTTGGGCGTATAAAAGGTGGCAGTCACATAAAACTCGTTCTTTCCAAAAAGCTGTTGTGTTCTACGTCTGATTAGTTTAGGGGTATTCCGGTTCATCATCCCCATAATAATTCCATGCCTTCCCACTCGGGCTGCTTCACGGATTACTTTTACCGGGTCTTTATAATATTCAAAGGTGGTAATAAAGGCTAAAGCATCAAACGTATTGTCTTTAAAGGGGAGGTGGTGGGAGTCTGCCATTACCAAATCCCCATCAAAACGATGCAAGGCTTGGGAGAGCATAAAGGGAGAAATATCGCCCCCTGTGGCTTCAATTCCAATATCTTTCCACCAACGTGTAAATCGGGTAGTACCACATCCAAATTCAAGTAAGGTTTTTACGCGGGTATCTTTGGAGATAAGTTGCTCCAATATCTTTTTCTGCCAAACTTCGGCACGTTTGTAAGGCCCCTCATAATATTCCTCATAGGTATCTGTATATTTCCTATTAAAGAACCATTCTGACCTTCCTTGCCAAGTCTGAGTCTTTTCGGGTACAAGTTGTTGATTGACTTTTTCTATTTCCATTGTTATAATTCTTTTAAAAATTAAAAACCATCCTTATGGAGCCAACAGGATGGTGCAATGGAAACGTACGTATCCTATGTATGCATCCCTACGTTGGCATTATCCAAATCAGGTCTTGGGTATATTCTCAGTCCTGAATTTTTCAGAACACCCCACGCATTTCAATACAGGCACAAGTTACCCAATTATTTTGAACTATTCCCTTATTTCATTTTTGGAGGTGTTTTTATAAGTGGAATTATATTTTCAGCAAGGGGGTGGAGGTGTACGCACGTATATTAAACGTACAATTTATAGAATTGGAGGAACTCTTATCTGTATTAGTTTAATGGTTTATTCGACGGTTTTAATAGTTGTGAATATATCTTTTAAGTTTTTATAAACTAGCTTTTGGCAATGATATCTTGAGGGAAAATTTTATTAGTAACGTAAGAGAAATACATTATCTTTCAACATTAATTAAAGGTGCATCTGCAATGAGAAAAATCTTAAATTTATTAATTATCGCTTTAATTTCTAGTACAATTGAAGCACAGTTTATAAAAGAAAAAGCAATCAATGCCCAAATTGGGTACGGACTTAGTTTTCCTTATAATAGTTTAGATGAAATTGTTGATGATGGTTTTTTTATTCAAGGAGATTTAGTCTTAAAAGTCGCCTCATGGATTGAGTTAAAACCTTATGCTGGCTTCATAATAACAAACTCAAACGGGAAAGATATTAACGATAATCCAACCGATGAAAGAGCCGAATTAAAAGCTTTTTTGCTAGGCGGGAAAACAAGGATTAGAGCACCCATACCGTGGGTAGCCCCCTATCTAGAAATTGGGATAGGAACATCAATTGGAAAGTTTGAAACATTTACTGCTTTCGACAATATAGACAAAAGTGGAATTATTTACCATATTCCTTTTTCTTTTGGATTGGAATTAGGTCCCAGTAATGATGTAGACTTAGGCTTTGCTTATTATTTTCAACCCTCGATTAAGCAAGCTGCTGGTGCTTTTGCATTGGGAATATCCATTCCTTTGAGAAAATAACTGATATGTCTCAACAGAGAATTTATTTGAAAAAGTATATCAGTTTTGGACGCATTATCCCATTTTGGTTTATAATCAAGTGAATTTATAACGCTTCTGCTTTTTTTAGTCCATTTCGTTAAGGCGAGAACAAAAACAGTTCTTTGTAATTTCACTCCCATTTCTCCTAGATTTCCTATTACGATTAAGCGCCATTAGAGTTAGATTATCATAATCATGCACATAACCTATATAAATTTTATGAGGACTAGAAATTATTATCCTTATGCGCCACTGAAAAGTTTCCCTTGTTTAAAGTTTTAAAAGAAATTTAATTTTCACCCTCTTTTATTATGAATACTATTTTTTTAATTAAATTATTTATTGATTCGTTTTTTTGTCTAGATTTGCATCATATTAGAAAAACAATGAAAAACATCGCTATAATTCTTTCAATTATTATTGCAATTGTGATTAACACATCTGCAGAGGGAATGCTATAGCCATATTTTATAAAAATATTAAAAAGCCTCCCGAGAAATCAGGAGGCTTTTTCATTAATAGCAAGAAATGAAAATACATACCAATATTATCACCATTATTATTTGCCCACCAGGGTGAGTTAGGTTGGTATTATACAATTCCTAGCCTTTTTCATCCTACTGAAAAAGGTCTTTTCATTCAACCTATTAGAAAGTAATTCAATCACCCCAGGGGGTAGCAGAAAATTAAAATTAAAAGAACAAAAAATGAACTCAACAAAAACCACAGGAGCGGAAGCGGTAATGAAGTCCTTAGTAGCTGAGGGGGTAGATACTATATTTGGATACCCTGGAGGAGCTATCATGCCCATCTACGACGCTTTGTATGATTATGTGAGTACAGTAAACCACGTTTTGGTACGTCATGAGCAAGGGGCTATACACGCCGCCCAGGGCTATGCCAGAACCTCAAAGAAAACAGGGGTGGTATTTGCCACCTCAGGACCGGGAGCAACCAATTTAATAACCGGACTAGCAGATGCTTTAATAGATTCTACCCCTTTAGTATGTATTACCGGGCAAGTGGCTTCTCATCTATTGGGAACCGATGCTTTTCAGGAAACAGATGTGGTAGGAATTTCCATGCCTATAACAAAGTGGAACTGTCAGGTTACCAAAGCAGAAGACATTCCTGCTGCTATAGCAAAAGCGTTTTATATAGCACAATCAGGTAGGCCTGGACCGGTATTAATAGATATTACCAAGGATGCGCAATTTGAGGAAATGGATTTTCAGTATGAGAAATGTACCCATATCCGCAGTTACCGAGGAAGACCGAGGATAAATAAAGCGCACCTAGAAGAAGCTGCATCGCTAATTAATAATGCCCAAAAACCATTTTTATTAATAGGTCAGGGAATTATGTTATCCAATGCGGAAAAGGAGTTGGTTGAATTTGTTGAAAAATCTGGAATCCCAGTAGCATCTACCTTGTTAGGGTTAGGAGCATTTCCTAATGAGCATCCGCAATATGTAGGATTCCTAGGAATGCACGGCGATTATGCACCCAATATAAAAACCAATGAATGCGATGTGCTTATTGCCATTGGGATGCGTTTTGACGATAGGGTTACCGGGGATGTCTCTAGGTATGCCACACAAGCAAAAGTGGTGCATATAGATATAGATGCGGCCGAATTAAATAAAATTATCCCGGCTGATGTTGGAGTACATGCCGATGCCAAAGAAGCTTTAACCTTATTATTAGATCTGGTACAGGAGAAACAACATACCGCTTGGTTGCAGGAATTTAAAGATGCTAAAATAGTTGAAGAGGAGACCTTAGCAGAAAATGCTAAAGAATTGCATTCCGATGAATTAAAGATGGATGAGGTGATTAAGATGCTTTCAGAAGTCACCAATGGGGAGGCAGTAGTAGTTACAGATGTGGGGCAGCACCAGATGATGACTGCGCGCTATTATCAATACAATAAAACAAAAAGTAATGTTACCTCTGGTGGCTTGGGAACTATGGGCTTTGCACTTCCGGCAGCTATTGGGGCCAAAATAGGCGTTCCAGATAAACCCGTGGTAGCCATTATTGGTGATGGCGGATTTCAGATGACGCTGCAAGAATTGGGAACCATACTACAAAGTGATGTGGATTTAAAAATCATCATTTTAAATAACCGTTTCCTAGGGATGGTACGCCAATGGCAACAGATGTTCTTTGAGAAACGCTATTCCTTTACCAATATGGTAAGTCCAGATTTTGTAGCGCTGGCCAAATCGTATAGTATAGAAGCTACAAAAGTAGAAGCAAGGGCAGATTTAAAAGAATCCTTATTAGAAATGCTTAATCATAAGGGGGCTTATTTATTAGAAGTTATGGTGGCAAAAGAAGAAAATGTGTTCCCAATGATACCAACCGGAGCATCCGTATCAGAAGTACGTTTAAACTAAAAGAAAATGGAAAAAACATATACAGTATCGGTCTTTACAGAAAATAGTATCGGGATGATGAATCGCGTTACTATTATATTTACGCGTAGGCACTTGAATATAGATAGTATCACGGCCTCAGAATCCGAAGTAAAAGGGGTGTTTAGATATACCATTGTTTTAAGAACAACTAGAGATCAGGTAGATAAGGTAGTTAAGCAACTAGAAAAGGTAATAGATGTTTTAAAGGCCTTTGTCCACGAAGAATCCGAAATAGTACATCAGGAAATTGCCATGTATAAGATGAGAACGGAATCTTTAACCAATGGGGATGTAGAAAAAGTGATCCGAAAACATCATGCTAGAATCCTTACTGTGGATCCCACTTTTATGGTCATTGAAAAAACAGGTCACGTAGAAGAAACCCAATTGCTATTAGAAAATTTACAACCCTATGGGGTGCTAGAGTTTGTACGTTCTGGACGAGTAGCTATAACCAAACCAATGAAGGAATTAAGGTCCTATTTGGAGGAGTTGTAATGTGTATATAGGGCAATATCAAATTCTTTTTAGAAATAGGAAGACCACGAGTAAAAAGGACATTTAACTTAAAACCGATTAAAATTTAAATAATCGAAGATTAATTTTTTCGATTAATAACCTATAAACTCGACTCTTTACTTTATCAAAACGCGTCAACCAAGATTATTGTCCAGTTATCCAGTATGTTCAAATGCTGTTCTATTGAAGGATATATTTGATAGGTGGCGATAAATGAGGGTTTTTTTAGTGAAATGAAGGGTTGTTTAAGAAACTTAAAAAAGGGTGCCTATAATTGATATGGATCATAAATTTAGTTGTTATAGCACCTTTTTTTTGATGGTTAAGTATACCTTTATTACTAGCTGAAGTAGCGTATTCCTCATGAATAAGATTGCCAATTCTTTAAATTCTTGACTTTCTACATTAGGCAAGATGTTGATTTTGAAAAGCATAGTAGGAAAGGGTAAGAAAGTTCTGATTAATACTTCTTGGAAGTGTTGTTTTTTAGTAGAAATATTTATTTTTAGTCATTAAATGAAGTAAAAATTATGGTTGAGCCGAGCACTATAAATATAAATGACGGGACTACAAATACCCCTTTGATAAACGAACTTCCTAAGTGTTCATTTTCAGGCAATCCTGCAGATTTCTACATAGGATTATCTGGAAAATCAGAAGAGGATGAGGTACGCATCATTGGAGCAATTAGTGCACAATTTGTTGAAACCGCTATATTAAAAGTAATGGGGCAGGGGGTAAACGATATCCATTGGCCAGTGATTTTGGACCTCAATAAAAATATGGTTTACCATTCTTACCAAGCACACACCAAAGGACTTTCTGCGGTATTAGGCTGGAAGCAATTACAGCTTGTTAATAGTGAAACTACCACTGCCTAAAAGGGTGGTGTAGTATTGATTTTCGGTTGATTTACCCTCTAAATCAGCACTTTACTTTTTGATTGCATCTTGATGTTTTAAATATCAAGGTCGGTTTATTACTTTTACTTTATTCATAATTCGCTTCCTTAGGAACTTATACTCCAAAACTATTTTTCCAGTTCTCCTATATAAACAAGCTTAGATAAAAAAGTTTTAGCGTTTTATCGCTGTTTATAAATAGCAGCCTAACTACTGTCAGGGACCAAGATAAAAGTCGATGATGTGACTTAAAATAACAATTAGGAACAACGGGGAGAACCTTTCCTTTTAGACATGTCAATACTTTTTTCCATTGATGAAAAAAGTATTCAAAAAAATCTAGGCTTATTTCTCCTTTCTTGAAATCTACGGATTTTCTACTGCCACAGCGTCCAGGCCGCTTTCACTAAGGTGAAATGCTTTTTGGACGCCTTCCTTCGGCCAACGTAGAAACTCCTTGATTTGCTACTAAAAGAGAAAGTAGGCCGTAAACCTTTAGAGGAAGGCTTCTTGTTTTGTTATCCTTATCCGCAGAGGACCGATCGGAAAATGCAACGATTTGCATTTGTAGAGGGGGGCTAGTTGGTGCGTTAGCCTTAGCAGCAGCAAGACACTTTAAAGAAAATCACACTTAGAGATCCGGTTTCGTTTTATTCATTGGCTATTATTTTACATTAAGGTATTCATGAACCTCCTACGTCGGTTTCACCGAACAAGCAAAGAAATCGCAGATTCACGAAAACCAATGAAAATCAATAAATATCACTTGAGTAAAATGAAAGAATAAATTTGTGTAAGACTCAGGTAAACAAATATGAAAAACTTTCTTTATTCGAAAAATATTTAAGTTAAGTTGTTTACATAAACACAACAAACGGTCATGATCCATTTTAATGTGTATTTGTTTGCAATCACAATATGTTAATTGCAAATAAAATAGAAATACAGGTAAGGTAACAGTGAATACTACACTATGGAGCAAGGCATATAGCACTTTTATAAGCAGTCCTTATCC
Source organism: Arenibacter latericius DSM 15913 (assembly GCF_000424985.1). Lineage (GTDB taxonomy): Bacteria > Bacteroidota > Bacteroidia > Flavobacteriales > Flavobacteriaceae > Arenibacter > Arenibacter latericius. The sequence continues at coordinate 17,904 of NZ_AUKX01000042.1, read as the reverse complement.
AGATATTCTCCGGTATCTATTTATTTGGCTGATAGTCATACTATTACTTACATCATAATCTTTTGTTTTTTATCTTTAATAGCTCAAGCTCTGCTGAGTACAACAATTCCTTACTGCAAGTGGTGAGGATTTTTGTCATTAGTGTAGTATGGGAAGTCCCGCCTGTTCAGTCGGGCAGGCCCGCCTATTCAGTCGGGCAGGCCCGCGGGAGCAGGAGAAATATGTTCGTTATTTCGGCAATGATAAAATTTATATGGGATACACCGCATTTAATTTAGGGTCGCACATTGCCAGGTATTTGTCAAGGGCTATTTTCCTACCCTTACTATACTTATTTCCTCTATTGGTATTTGGGCAGGACAGTGATCCTGAAAACGATTCAAAGGAAATTAGAGCGTTTTCCATTAATGGCAAGGAGCTTCTTATGGACGGGATAGTTGATGAAGCGTTTTGGATGGCTATTCCGGCTCAGGAAAGTTTTCTTATGCAAGAACCTATGGAGGGTGGTATGCCAACAGAGAAAACACAAGTGAGAATCGCCTACGATAGTCAACATCTTTATATCGCTGTGATTTGTTTTGATAGTGATCCGTCTGGTATAAAGGCTTTCCAAAAGAAACGGGATGCCTCCCTAGAGACCGATGACCGATTTAGATTGATTTTAGACACCTTTATGGACAAGCGCAGTGCCTATTTCTTTGAAATCAACCCATTGGGATTACGAGGGGATGGACTCATTTCTTCAGGCCAGGGTCAGACACTCAACATGGACTGGGATGGGATTTGGAAAGCGTGGACCTATGTTGGCGATTTTGGTTGGTCGGCAGAAATTAGGATTCCCTTTAGCAGCATAAATTTTGATACTAAAAGGGAGGTATGGGGAATTAATTTTCAAAGAACTATACGGCGTAAAAATGAAGAACTACTATGGACGGGGCATCGCCGAAATCAGGGGTTATTACGCCCACAGAATGCCGGTATTCTTACGGGCCTTGTAAACCCATCTCAAGGAGTAGGCTTGGAAGTTATTCCTTATGCCATTGCCCAGGCTAGCAAGGAAAATGATGTGGAGAACGAGGAGTCGGGCAGCAATACTACGGCCGATGTAGGGTTCGATATCAATTACAATATTACCTCACAGTTGAAAGCCTCTATTACCTACAATACCGATTTTGCTCAGGCAGAGGTGGACAGCCGACAAATAAACCTGACCCGTTTTCCATTGCGTTTTCCAGAAAAAAGGGATTTTTTCCTGGAGGGATCTTCCATTTTACAATTTGCACCCTCCAGTGGAGTGGACCCTTATTTTAGTCGCAGGATCGGACTAGTGAATGGGATACGTATTCCTATAACCTATGGTGGCCGACTCGTAGGAAATGTGGGTAAGAATAACATAGCACTAATCCACGTGCGTACAGGAAAAAAGGGGGAGCTTAATCCGGAAAACTTTACAGTGGCTAGGTATAGGCGTAATTTTTGGAAGGAGAGTTCCATTGGGGTATTGTATACCCATAGAAGTACTGAAGACGATCTGTTGTTAGGTACCCCCGTACAAGATAGAAAGACCTGGGGAGCCGATCTAAACCTAAGCACTTCGGTGCTTTTTGGTAGTAAAACACTGCAATTCTCAGCCTTTTTTATTGGGCACAACCCCGCTTCTCCCTTTGATGATACTACTAGCTTGTCTGACAGATCGGTGCGTGGATTTCGTTTTAATTTCCCCAACCAACCCTGGTCGGCATGGGTATCGTACAGGGAATTTGGAGAAGATTATGATCCCGCGGTAGGGTTTAATCAACGTAACGGTTTTAAACGATTACAACCTGCAGTAAATTATGCCCCGCTGTTTGAAAAAAGCAAGATTATAAGAACAATAGAATGGGGTATTTATTATGAGTATCTCACTTCTTTGGAAAACAAACTCCTTACCGAAAATCTGAGATTTAACTTGGGGTCGATCCGATTTGAATCTGATGATAGAATAGGGGTGGAAGTAGCAAGGAACTTCGAATTTCTAGAGGAGAATTTTGATATACTGAACGACGGTTCCGTAATAGTACCCGCCGACGAGTATGTGAATTGGAGGTATGAAGTAGAGGCCTCCTCCGCCTCTTATCGCAAGGTATCTGGCACCGTAGGATACGAAGCCGGGGAATTTTGGACCGGAAATATTTCCAGTTGGGCATTGGGGGTTACGGTACGCCCAAGCCCTGGTATTAATTTGAGTAGTGGGTATACGCATACCGAGGTAACAACGATTGATAGCGGGTTTAGTACCAATTTATTCCGGATGGATTTGGGCCTGGATTTTACTCCTGATATTTCGCTTTCCTCCAATATTCAGTTCGATGATGTAAGTGACCTACTAGGGACCAATACCCGTTTTAGATGGATCATCACCCCCGGCACCGATGTGTTTTTGGTGTATAACCACAATTGGCTAAACAATCCAGGAGTAGATAGAAGGCTGATTACCACACAGAAGGGTGCCGCTATGAAGGTGGTGTATACGTATCGGTTTTAGGGGGGTGAGGTTTAGATACCCGAAAGGAGCTTGTCTGCTAGTGGGTTAAGGAGTAATCTACATTTATTCTGATTTACGTCTGAGGGGTAGTTTAAAGAAGCTATTGAAATTTATCCCTAATGTGTTTATTGTAGTAGGTTCCAAAAGAAGGCGCTTCTTTAAAATTATTCCATATCGCGATAGGGACATTTTTAAATATGTAGGTCTTTTTCGATGTTTTTACTCGATAATCGAGATTTAAAAGCTCCGAGGCTTGCCTCGAAATCAATACGTTTTTTTTCTTTTAAAGTCTTGTGGGCTTGCCCCGAGGTAGTTTACTATTAGGAAACCAGCACCATCGCAACTATAATAATCAGCCTTGGCTATCCACGAGCTTGATGAGGTATCTACAGTGTCTCTGAAATTAAATCGAGCTTTGGTGATTTTAGAGTTGGCTTTGGAATTACTGGTAAAACCCTTAAATAGACAATCGTCTCCGGACGAATAGCTATCTATTCTTCTTCTCTATTTCAATAACTAAAAATCAGACCCTTTTAAAATTCATTTTTTAATTATACGCGTTTTAAATCGATAGGAATTTTAAGATAATTGAATATCTTTAAGGTTTAATAAAATTACACCACCTACATAATGACAGAACACAAAGCAAAACTGGAGCAGCAACTCTGGAATATTGCCAATACCTTACGGGGTAAGATGGATGCTGATGATTTTCGAGATTACATCCTAGGCTTCATTTTTTATAAGTACCTCAGTACAAAAATGAACCTGTATGCCAATAAGATATTACAACCAGACGGACTCACTTTTCAAGAAATTGAGGGGCATGCCCAGGAAGCCGAATATATGGCCGCCATAAAAGATGCTGCCTTGGATAGATTGGGCTACTTCCTTGAGCCGTCCGACCTGTTCAGTGAATTAGCAAAAAGGGGTAATGGCGGTGGAAAGCAGCAATTTATACTAGGAGATCTTGCCAAAGTGCTTACCCATATAGAGCAAAGTACCATGGGGTCTGAAAGTGAGGAGGATTTTGGCAACTTGTTCGAAGACTTGGACCTCACCAGTTCCAAGTTGGGGAAATCTGAAAACGATAAGAACGAACTCATTGTAAAAGTCCTAACTCATTTAGATGAGGTGGATTTTGATTTGGAAAATACCGAAAGCGACGTCCTTGGGGATGCCTATGAATATCTAATTGGGCAGTTTGCCAGCGGCGCCGGGAAAAAGGCAGGGGAGTTCTATACCCCACAACAAGTATCCAATGTATTGGCGCAATTGGTGACCGTGGGCAAGGAACAACTAAAAAATGTGTACGACCCTACCTGTGGATCGGGTTCCCTATTGTTGCGGGTGGCCAAAGAGGTTAAAAGTGTAGGTGCCTATTATGGGCAGGAGATGAATCCTACCACCTATAACCTATGCCGAATGAACATGATTATGCACGATGTGCATTATAAGCGATTCGATATAAAAAATGAGGACACCCTAGAAAGACCACAGCATCTAGACCTGCGTTTTGAGGCTATTGTGGCGAATCCGCCGTTCTCTGCCAAGTGGAGCGCCAGTCCGTTGTTTATGAGCGACGACCGATTTTCCGCCTATGGGAAATTGGCCCCCAGTTCTAAGGCCGACTTCGCCTTTGTGCAACACATGGTGCACCAGTTGGATGACGATGGCACCATGGCGGTGGTGTTACCGCACGGGGTATTGTTTAGGGGCGCTGCCGAAGGGCACATCCGAAAACACCTTATAAAGGACCGTAACTATTTGGATGCGGTAATAGGCTTGCCCGCCAATATCTTTTATGGAACCAGTATTCCCACCTGTATTTTGGTGTTAAAGAAGAACCGCACTTCGGCTACGTTCAGTGACCAGGATGTCTTGTTCATAGATGCCAGTCAGCATTTTGAAAAGGTAAAGACGCAGAACATGCTGCGGGAAGAAGATATAGCTAAAATATTGGATACGTACAAGGCGCGTACTACGGTAGACAAATACAGTTATGTAGCAAGCTTGGACGAAATAGAGGAAAACGATTACAACCTAAACATCCCCCGGTATGTAGACACCTTTGAAGAAGAGGAGCCGGTAGACCTCACGGCGGTATCGGCCCAATTAAAAGCCCTGAACAAGGAAATAGCGGACACAGACGCCACCATAGCCGATTTCTGTAAGCAGTTAAACATTGAAACCCCTTTCTAATGGCAGAGCATACCCCCAAACATCAACCAACGCTGTCTTTGCGAGGAGGAACGACGAAGCAAACTCTCCAAGGTAAACGGAACGTCGAACCAGGGAAGAAGCAACCTGTTCAAACAGAAACGTCTTTGCGAGGGAATGGCGAGGAGGCACGACTCGGCAACCCGAAGCAAACTGCCGAACCCAACGCGAACCCCGAATCAAAAGAACCCCGCATCCCCACCCTCCGTTTTAAAGAGTTTGAGGGGGAGTGGGAGGAAACCAAATTGTCGAATAAGATAGAATTTATTGCTGGTTATGCTTTCAAAAGTAGTAAGATGAAAAATACGGTTAGTAAATTTCAACTTATTAAAATGTCGAATGTCTATAAAAGCGAACTTCAACTAGACAGAAATCCATCGTTCTGGGACGATGTTAACGAAAGGGAATCGAAGTATATACTAAGAGAGAAAGACATACTTCTTACTTTAACAGGTACTGTAGGTAAACAAGACTATGGTTATTCTATTGTCATACTTGAAAACAATAAGTTTTTATTAAATCAAAGACTAGTTTGTTTAAGATATGTTGAAAATAGAACAGACAGTGATTTTATTAATAATCTTATAAAAACCTCACGATTTTTTTATTTTTTTTTCAATGAGTCTAAAGGAGGTACGGGAAATCAAACGAATGTAGGTATAGAAGATTTAAGGAATATAAAATTAAACATCCCCTCCCTCCCCGAACAACAAAAAATAGCTTCCTTTTTATCGGCGGTAGACAAAAAAATACAGCAGCTCACCAAAAAGAAGGCATTGTTGGAGGACTATAAAAAAGGGGTGATGCAGCAATTGTTTTCTCAAAAAATACGGTTTAAAATAGAAAATGAGGTGGGTGAGCTGGTCGAAGCCCCGGATTGGGAGGAGAAAAGGTTGGGGGAGTTAACATATAAAGTCGGCAAGAAAAATAAAGAGAATATTCAATATCCAATTTATTCTATAAACAATCAGGAGGGCTTTAGACCACAATCGGAGCAATTTGATGGTTTAAATAGTAATGACAGGGGGTATGATATTAGCATGTATAAAATTGTAAACTCGGAAACATTTGCTTATAACCCAGCAAGAATAAATGTAGGTTCAATTGGATATAGTTATAATCTTAATAAAGTAATTGTAAGTTCCCTTTATGTATGCTTTAAAACAAAAGGTAATTTAGAAGATTTATACCTATTATCATACTTGGATACTTATACATTTCACAAAGACATTTTAAGGTACGAAGAAGGTGGTGTACGACAATATTTATTCTATGATAATTTTTCGCATATCAAAATCCCATTACCCTCAATTGAAGAACAACAAAAAATCGCCAATTATTTATCGGCCATAGACACTAAAATAGAAGGAGTAAATAAACAGATAGAAAAAACGCAGGCGTTTAAGAAGGGGTTGTTGCAGCGGATGTTTGTGTAAGTAGCTTAGTTGGAATGAGTGGGCGGATTGCTTCGGCTGATTGCGTCGTCGTTCCTCCTCGCAATGAGAGTCCTTGCGAGCTAGCCTACCTTTAGGTAGGCGAAGCGCGGCAAGCTTTTGTCATTGCGAGCGAAACGGAGTGAAGCGTGGCAAGCAGCAATAATTTGAAAGATTGCTTCGTTTCACTCGCAAATTATGAAACCAGGATATGTGTACATACTCGCCAATAAGAACAACACCACCCTGTACGTGGGGGTGACGTCTAACTTGGTGCGGCGTATACAGCAACATAAAACCAAGTACTATAAAAAATCGTTCTCCGCGCGATACAATGTAGATAAGTTGGTATACTATGAAGTGTTCCAACGCATAGGAGAAGCTATAGGCAGGGAGAAACAACTAAAAGCAGGGAATAGGGCTAGGAAAGTAGCCCTGATAGAGCAAGAGAATCCGGAGTGGAGGGATCTAACAGATTGCTTCGGCTGATTGCTTTGTCGTTCCGACTTGCAACCAGCCTCGCAATAACCCCGGATTGAGTCTTTGCGAGCGGAACGGAGTGAAGCGCGGCAAAGGAGCACGAATTAATAAGATTGCTTCGGCCTTTCGGCCTCGCAATGATCGTAAAAAAAAAAAAAATATAATGACCACCCAACCAGAAGCCAACCTAGAAAACAACCTGATCCAACAACTCGTTGGATTGGGCTATACTTCTGTAAAAGTACAGGACGGAGACGCCTTGCTCTCCAACCTTAAATCACAGTTAGAAGCCTTTAATAAAACTAGCTATACCGATAAGGAGTTCGATGGGATCCTTAACCACTTGGCAAAGGGCAATGTGTTTGAAAAGGCCAAAACCCTAAGGGATCGGTTTAGCTTTTTAAAGGAAGATGGAGAGGTGGCCTATGTGCAGTTTTTCGATTCGGATAATTGGAGCAACAACCTGTTTCAGGTAACCAACCAAGTGCAACAAACAGGTTCTTATCTAAATCGATATGATGTTACGCTGTTAGTGAACGGCTTACCCCTGGTTCAAATAGAGCTTAAACGCCGTGGATTGGAAATTAAGGAGGCCTTTAATCAAATAAATCGATATCAACTACATTCCTTTTGGAGCAATCATGGCCTGTTCCAGTACGTACAATTGTTTGTAATTAGCAATGGCGTAAATACCAAGTATTTGGCCAATAATAGGCTGCAATCCGTTAAGCAGACCTTTTTCTGGGCAGACAAGTACAATAAGAATATTACCGAGTTAACCGACTTTGCAACTGCTTTTTTAAACCCAGACCACTTGGGGAAGATGATAGCGCAGTATATAGTGCTCAACGAAACCCATAAGATCATGATGGTGCTTCGTCCGTATCAATACTATGCTACCGAGGCCATTATCCATCAAGTGAAAACTACTAGGGAGAACGGATATATCTGGCATACTACAGGTTCGGGGAAGACCTTAACCTCTTTTAAGGCGAGTCAGATTCTAATGGACGTTCCCCATGTCTATAAGGTGGTTTTTGTGGTAGACCGTAAGGATTTGGATTACCAAACCATGACGGAGTTCAATGCCTTTAAAGAGGGGAGTGTAGATTCTACGGACAACACCCACAGTTTGATACAACAGTTTCTGGGAAAGTTCAAGGATAAAAAAGGGGTACGTAAGGATTCGGACCTAATTATCACTACCATTCAGAAATTGAACAATGCTATATCGGGCCACTATCGCAATAAACTGGAACATCTAAAAAACGAACGTTTCGTGTTTATTTTTGATGAGTGCCACCGGAGCCAGTTTGGGGATACCCATGCCCGTATTACCGAGTTCTTTTCTGAAAGTCAGTTATTTGGCTTCACTGGAACCCCCATTTTTGCCGATAATGCCTCTAAAAACGATCTAGGGAAGCGTACAACGAGAGATTTGTTTGGCGTGTGCTTACATAAGTACGTCATCACAGATGCCATTAGCGATGAGAATGTACTGAAATTCGGTATCGAGTATATCGGTAAATACCGGAATAAGAGCAACACTTTTATAGATATTGAAGTAGAGGATATTGATAGGAATGAGGTGCTAAATTCCCCTATGCGATTGAATAAAATTGCGGACTACATTATTGCCCACCACGACCAGAAGACCTTCAATAAGGAGTACTCGGCCCTTTTTGCCGTGAGCAGTATTGACAATGTAATTGCGTATTACGATATTTTTCAACAAAAGAAGGAAGCGGGGGAGCACAATCTGCGCATCGCTACCATCTTTACCTATGGGGCTAATGAAGATAATGAGGATGCCCAGGATTTTTTACCTGGTGATGAGATGCTTCGGGCCGCAGAACCGGCATTGGCATATAAAGCCAGTCATACTAGGGATAGGCTGGAAAGTTATATTGCCGACTATAACCAAATGTACAATACCAGTTATACTACCAAAGACAGTCAGCAGTTCGAGAATTATTTTAAAGACATTAGTAAGCGATTAAAGGAACGGGAGAAAGATACCTTTAATGACGAAAAAGATAGGTTGGATATGGTGTTGGTGGTAAACATGATGCTGACCGGATTTGATGCCAAAAAGGTTAATACACTCTATGTAGATAAGAATTTAAGGCAGCATGGCTTAATACAGGCTTTTTCCCGCACCAACAGAACCTTGGGCGAGCAGAAGTCGCAAGGAAATATACTGTGCTTCCGTAACCTTAAGAAGGCGACGGACGATGCTATTACCCTATTCTCTAACAAGGACGCCATTGAGGTAGTGACCATGCCAGATTATGAGGTGATTGCCGAGAAGTTTGATGAAGCCTTAAAAAATCTACGGGAAATTACCCCCACCTACCAGAGCGTGGACGATTTAAGAAGCGAAGAGGAGGAGGCCGCCTTTGTGCAGGCCTTTAGACGACTGATGCGTAACATGAACGTTTTGCAGTCTTATACCGATTTTGATTGGGAGGACTTGCCGATAGAGGCGCAGGAGTTTGAAGATTATAAGAGCAAGTACCTAGACCTATACGAAAAAGTAAAACGAGACGCCAAAAAACACAAAGCCTCCATTCTGAACGATATCGATTTTGAATTGGAATTGATACACCGTGACCAGATTAATGTAGCCTATATTATAAAGTTATTGGCCAAGCTGAAGGACGCCAAGCCAACCGAGACTCAGGCCCAGAAAAAAACGATCATTGATCTGCTGGGAGGGGATGTGATGCTGCGCAGTAAGCGAGAACTGATCGAGAAATTTATTGAGGAAAATCTGCCCAAGATAGATGATGTGGATGCCATTGAGGAGGAGTTTGAGGCCTATTGGCAGGAACAGAAGGTATTGGCTTTGGGAAAACTTTGCGAAGAAGAGAATTTGGACAAGGCCCAATTTAAAGCGTTGATAGACGCCTATATCTACAGCGGGCACGAACCCATAAAAGACGAGGTGTTTAAATGCTTGGACAACAGGCCCAGTATTTTAAAGGCAAGGGAAATAGGGGAGCGCATCCTCTCTAAAATGAAGGAGTATGTGCAGGTCTTTATTGAGGGAATGACGGGGTAGGGGGGAGGTTGATGTATACTATGAGTGGATACTATCGGAGCTTGAACTCTGTGGTGCTTTTAGGAGGTAAATATAGGTTAGCAAATAAAAAATATTGTTATGCACAAAAAGTTGTATGATCTTAAACAAGAGTTCTTAAATACGTGGCCGATTGAAAGGTTGGAGCGAATGACGTTGGAAGAATATACTAATCTTGATAAAACATCATTTTGCTATTGGTTAGAGGCCATTACATCGGACTTAGGAAGTATTAAAGGTGGTTCTTCTTATAAATTTGGAATATTTAAAAGAAAAGATTTAGAATCGGACAACTTCAATGAGAAAAGAAAATCTGACGGACAATATTCTTGGTACGGAAAGTACGGGGATACTAAAGAAGAAGTATTTAAAAGGGTAAGGCAAATAATTAAAGATATAGCAGTTTTTAGTGAGGAAAATAAACTCCAAGAAATTGATAAAATAGACATAGGGGATACTATAAAATGGAAAGTTGCCTTTTTATATGGCAATTTCAATTGTTTAAATGCATTTAAGTTAGATGCTTTAAGAGTTATTGCTTCTAACCTTGAAATTGAGTATAATAATAAAACTCCAGTTTCTAAATTTCATAAAGAAATTGTCAAGCTAAAACCTGTAGACCAAGATTACTTTTCTTGGAGCTATACGCTGTGGAAACAATATGAAATGCGTTTAATTGATGTTAAAAAGGACTTTGCCAAATGGTTAAACCACAACACTTTTGATTCGTATAGAGCCTACCTTGGATATACTACTAAAAGTATTGAAAACCGCTTGGATGAGATTAACAGCTACTTTGATGAGGTAGACTTTTTTCTTGTAGACCCAAATGGAATTAATGGATTAGTTAGTACCATCTTTTACTTAATGAGTAAAAAGGAGCGTGTTAAAAATCCAGATTTTGTAGAATACGATACTAAAAACAGTAACGGCATCCCAAAAGCTATTTTAGGAAAGAACAATTACATTAAATTTTTGAAGGAAAAATTTGATTATCAGTCACCTAACTATTGGATCTTTCAAGGTAGCCCTAATATTTATAATATAACCAAAGCATTAAATGCAGGACATCTAAATAGCTGGAAGGTCGCCGCACATAAAGATAAAATACAAGTTGGCGATCAAGTCATATTATGGCAAACAGGTACTCAAGCAGGTTGCTACGCCTTAGCAGAAGTGATCTCAGAAGTAGGCGTTTTTAAAGAAGAAGATCTAGAGCTACAGTATTATACAATTCCTCAAGAAAGTACAGCTACTGATCGAGTTAAGATTAGGATAACTAAGAATCTAGCAAACACTCCTATTTTATGGAGTAATCTAAAAGATAATCCGAAGTTTTCTGTGTTTAAAGCAGGTAACCAAGGAACCAACTTTAGTGCCACAGAAGAAGAGTTTAATGCGTTATTAAATTGGAAAAGCACTACCAATATTATGAATGGTGCAATAATTAATTCAACTTCAAAGAGTAGTAATACAATGTCAATAAATAATATACTATATGGTCCGCCAGGGACTGGGAAAACATATGGGACAATAGTTGAAGCACTTAAAATCGTTGACAATGATTTTTATAGGGCAAATAAAAATAATCGTGCGGCATTAACCAGGCGATACCAAGATTTATTAATTACGGAGTGGAAAGATGGTATCGGTCAAATTGGATTTTGCACCTTTCATCAGTCTTTTACCTACGAAGATTTTGTAGAAGGAATTAAACCTCAAATAACCAAAGAAAAAAATGTTTACTATGATATTCTTCCGGGAATATTTAAAAAGATATGCGAATTGGCAGATGGTAGTCGCAGTGCATCGAAAGTTAAGAAGGAGGGGAATATATCATGGACTAGTGAGCAGTTTAATGAAGCGTTTTTCTACAAACTTTCCTTAGGCGAAGCCAATAATCCTGAAGATCAAGAAATATATGAATTCTGTATTAAAAATAATTACGTGGCTATCGGTTTTGGAAATGACTTTGACTATACGGGCATGTCAGAAAAACAAATAAAAGAAAAGTGTGCGAAAATCGATGAAAATAGTTCTTCTGGAAGTCAATTGAGTACATTTATACATGGTCTGTCTAAAAATAATTATGTTTTAATAAGTAAAGGAAACCTCTTTGTAAGGGCATTAGGAAGAATTGTAGGTGATTATGAATATCACGAGGATTCTCCTATACGTTATAGTCATTTTAGAAAAGTGGAATGGCTCTTTGTTAACGAAAACATACCAATAGAAGACCTATATGATACAACATTAACCCAGCGTACTATCTATAAAATTGATCATGATAAGTTAAAAAGGGAGTTTTTTGTTTCTGATCATGGTACTATAGAATCTGATGAGAAAAAGATTAAGCCCTACGTTTTGATTATTGATGAGATTAACCGTGGGAATGTTGCATCGATCTTTGGAGAACTCATTACCCTCATTGAACCCGATAAGCGTTCCGGAGCTAAAGAAAAATTAGAGGTCCTGCTTCCCTATTCCAAAGAAAAATTTAGTGTGCCAGACAATCTATATATCATAGGTACTATGAACACCGCAGATAGGAGCGTAGAGGCCTTGGACACTGCACTTAGAAGGAGATTTGTTTTTAAGGAAGTGATGCCAGACCCAAGTTTGTTGGTAGGAATAACGTTTAATGGTTTTAATCTAGCACAAGTACTGACTACTATTAATGATAGAATAGAGGTCTTGTTGGATAGGGACCATACCATTGGGCATTCGTATTTTATAAAACTGGAGCGTGGAGATACGGAAGGGCTATTAAACGTTTTTAAAAACAACATAGTTCCGCTTTTACAAGAGTATTTCTATAACGATTATGAAAAGATTGCTTTGGTATTGGGAAGTGGTTTTGTACAGGAGAATGGAAGTAAAAAGGTGGTTTTCCCCAAATTCAACAATATAGATGAGCCAGAGCAGGCTGTTTCCTACGAGTTGCGGAACTCCATTGATGATATAGAAAAGGCAGTAGGTCTACTCCTAGGTGGTTCCAATGAATAAGCGCAAGAAAATAATACAAGTTTTTGAGCATGGCACTTTGTACTACGGCCAGGTGTATAATGACGTACCTTTTGAAGAAAAACACTTTAATGCCTTGGCGAAGCTGAATCAGCTTCACAACAACGAATATTTTACCTTATTGCATAAGGGCATCAAGTTTTCTCAATACGTGGGTGTCATACAGATAGACGGACTTACCATAGAGATTTTACCTAAAATAGACGGTGGCTCTTCTAAAGAAGCCCTTTGGCAAGAAGTGTTGATCCATATGCTGAGAGTTACAAGACGCCTTAAGGTAAATAAGGTGGGGCAAGCCCGAGTGAGCAAACAGCAAATACATTTGTTGGATATTTATTTTGAATGGTTTTTAAAGGAGGTACAACTCCTGGTACGGCAGGGATTGGTTAAACAATATCGTACAAAAAGTGATAATGTAAAAGCCTTAAAAGGAAAGCTGGAGTTTGCCACCCATCTCAATAAAAACCTCATTCACAAAGAGCGATTTTATACCACGCACCAGGTATATGATTACAACCACCAGATCCATCAAATTTTGGCATTGGGATTAGATATTATCAGCCAGTTTTCTGCTGGCACCTATCTATATTCCAAATGTAAAAAGGTTCAGCAAGAATTTCCCGATGTTGCCAAGATAGCAGTAAATGCTGCTACTTTTAATAAGCTCGTTATTAATAGGAAAACCAAACCCTATGAAACAGCCTTAGAAATAGCGCGACTCATCATCTTGAATTTTGCGCCCAACATCTCAAGCGGCAGGGAAAACATGTTGGCCCTGCTTTTTGATATGAATAGTCTATGGGAAGAATATGTGCTGGCTAAGTTAAAGTCAATAGACATGGAAGGTCTTAGCGTAAAGGGTCAAGAATCCAATCCTTTTTGGAATCGCATCCGTATTAGACCAGATATTGTCCTACGGATGGGTGATAGCACCTATGTTATAGATACCAAATGGAAGAATTTAGGTATTAATAAACCTTCCACTAGTGATCTAAGGCAGATGTATGTATACAATGAGTATTGGGACTCTAAAAAGGCCCTGTTGTTATACCCATCCTTAGAAACCCAAAAACCGGAATTTATTGCTTTTGAGGGGGATGATAATCACAAGTGCGCGGTAGGACACCTAAATATTTTGCACGAGGATAAATTAGATGAACATATAGGGGAGGAGATTTTGGGGTGGTTTGGGATAAGACACTCTATTTATTAGCGGTACTACTGAGTTCTTTATGCTTGGTATTAAGGAGTTTAATGAAGAATGATAATTAATGTTTAATATAATCTTTTATATACTTGTTCATTCTTTTAATTCCATTTATATAATATTTTTTTTTCTCTTTTTCAGTATCAAAATTTAACTTAGTATTTTCATAGATTGATATTTTATCATAGGGGAAACTGCAATAAACCCTGTAGTTTTCCCCAAAATCGGACTGATAACGTTTTATATTATTTTTATTGGATCTAATATAAGATTCTTGAAGTGGGTGAAAATTATAGGTGATAAAACCATATTGTTTACTAATTTCTATACCTTCTAATGGGAAATTCTTTAAAATAAACTCCTGATCCTGATTAATGAAAGCTTCTATTTTTAAATTGTCTTTTTCCTCCTCTGATACCTGAAATGGTTCTTTTTTTACTTTTGCATCTTTTATTATGTATTCTACCTCGTGAATCGTTGCATTGTAATTATCTAAATTATCATTTTTGTCGATGATAGTACCTAATTCAAAATTATTTATTTCGGAATAATCATAAAGGTTCATAGAAGTAATTACACCAAAACTTTCATTAATGTAAACCTTGGCGTGCAAATTGTCGACAAATAAAATTCTACAATTTTTAAGCTTCATTAGTTGGTCTGCTTGCTCTTTATTCATTTCAACCTTACCATAAACTATGGTTATATTTATGCCGTTGTTATCTGCAACTACCAACCTATCATATAACCTTTTAGCTATTTTTATATAAGGAGTAACTAATGTTATATTCCGTTTTGCTTCTGTAATTACTTTTTCGATATAATATGAGATTGCTCTGGTGGCGACAATTTTAGACATAGATTACATGAATTGTGGTAAGTATATAATTACAACGCTCAAATCCTGCATTTCGTATTGCTGTAATTATTAACTCTTTGAACCATTAATGTAATGTAGATTTAATGTGGTTAAAGATGTAAATATTAATTTCTATTTCTTGATTAAATAATTATGTCATTCATTTATAAGTTATAAACGATTCTTAGTTTAAGCACCGCCCTTTGCGTTCACCGCCCTTTAAAATTAGCTATGATAAATTATAAAAGAGTCCAACCCCTTATATCATATGTAAGTTGAAAAGGTATATGTAATCGATCTTTCTTTGCTGATACATAATTATGTTGGTGAAATATGTATGTTTGCAACCACAACTTACCACATTAATTACTATCCCAACTTTGGGTGGAAAAGCATCATAAATGACACTGCAACAATTAGTTGGCGACTATTCCATTATAGGTAAAAATCAAGATGATACCGAGAATACCTATAAAGGAATTCTATCCTTATCCTTGGATGAGAACAATAGGATCATTGCCAAATGGCTAATAAACTCTAACCAAGAACAAAATGGGACTGGCTTTTTTAAAAACAATATATTGGTAATTAATTTCAATTATCTAGGTGATGATAATAGAATCTATAAAGGCGTTGCTGTCTATCGTTGTTTAACTAAAGATGTGTTAGATGGCTTTTGGTCAGAAAAACACGGAAATCCGCTGTATTTAGGTGAAGAACAATGTTTTAGAATAAAGCCTGAAACGTAGTTGTTAGACTGATTAAGGATTTATCCTTTTTAGTGATTTTCCAAGCCTGTATTTAATAGGTATTGTATTGTTGTTTGTCATTTTAGTTATAATCAATAAAACACTACCAAGTCCTGTTGTCGGCACAGCTTCAGAATAGGAGAATATTCTCTAAACTATTTAAGAGAATATAAAAAGGACCAAACTCTAAAATGTGCGGTCCTGTTTTTATAGATCCTAAACAACAACCTCGCTAACCTCCCCATCCCCCTAAAAACTCACCTAAATCCACCTAACCCTAATCATCCTATCCAAACCAATTTATAGAGTTGTTAATCTGATAATTATAGGATTAAATTCTTAAATATCCTTTCAGGTGAATCGATGTTTATCCCTCTAAAATCCCTGCGAAAAAGGGTGGAATAACCGAAAATCGACTCAATCAAAAACCGAGAAAATACTATTTATTCGTTAAAAGGTTTAAAATGGTCGATGTGCGGTAAGGCTTGTGAATTCAGGTCTTACGAGAGATTTTAGGGGTATATTTTTATTTGCTTCTTAACAATATATGCAACTAAAGTTCGTTCTATGTAAACGAATATTTTTTCAGCCTATACGGAAGGATTCTAATTCAACTTAAACTCAAGCTTTTAAGTCCTACAAAACCGAATGGCTTTTTAATAATGTTCGTTGCAAAATAATATAAAGGATAACCATGTATAAGTATCCATCACAGATATAATTAGCAATGAAAAAAATATTTCTGTTACTATTATTAGTTACAGGTAATTTTCTATTTGCACAGGTGGGAATAGGAACCGATTTGCCAAACCCTTCTACGCAATTGGAAATAAAATCTTCAAACCGCGGTATATTATTACCTCAGGTACCCTTAACCAGTACTACAGATAAAACCACTATTAGTGCCGGGAACCTGGAAAGCTTATTAGTTTATAATATTAGTACCAACGCAACCCTTACCCCAGGATATTACTATTGGTACCAAGATAGATGGATGCGACTCCTGTCAGATGCCGATTTGCCAGATTATATGGTAAACTGGGATGTTGCCAATAATCAGTTTACTTATAAAGATACTAATGGTAACCTTCAGAATATTGATATCGCTAGCCTACAGGCTTTAACAGTACTTGGCTTAAATGCAGACGGACATACCCTAGAGTACGCGGATGAGGATGGTATAGTGAGCAGTATAGATTTGGCCGAGGTTATTAAAAACTTTGAAACCCTAACTACGGTGGTTGCAAATGCCGATGGTTCTTTTTCGTTTACCGATGAGAGAGGCAATGCCACGGTAATTGATGTTTCTAACCTAGAGACGTTAACTACAATTGCCCTAAATGGGGATAACACTAATCTTGATTATACGGATGAAGACGGGGTGGTAACTCAGGTGAACCTAACAGACCTGGTGAAAAACCTAGAGACCCTAACTACTGTGGCTGCCAATACCGATGGTACATTTACATTTACGGATGAAGCCGGACAGCCAACCGTTATAGATGTTTCCAACTTAGAGACCTTAACTACCCTTGTTTTAAACGCCGATAATACTCATATAGATTACACGGATGAGAATGGCGTGGTTACCCAATTAAACCTAACAGATCTGGTAAAAAACCTAGAAACCTTAACAGTCCTAGATTATGATATAGCTACTAATAGGTTGTCCTATAAAGATGAGAGCGGAGCTATAAAGAATATTAACCTAGGGGTTGGTTCTGTAATTTATGATGGTATTACAAACACCATTACGTATAAGAATGCTAATGGGGTGGATACGGATCTCGTTTTAAACGACACCAATTTATCTTACGATACTACAAAACAAGAATTAATATACGTCAACTCTCTAGGAGTTACTCAGACTATCGGCTTAGCGGCTTTGGTTGCCGCAAACACCATAAATACCTTGGAGTTAAACAACAGCGAGCTTACTAGTACCGTTAATGGGGTTGCTGCTTCTGTTGATTTAAGGGATGTAGTTCCTTTAGATTTATAAAGTTATATTTAGTAAATAAAAGGAATACAAAAAAGAATAATAGTTATGATGATGAGATTTCTTTTTTTGCTTCTTTTTTCTTTGTTGATAAGTATAACTTTGTTAATAACCATAATTGAAAAAGAACGGGGTGAACTTTGTGTCGTTCTAGGTTTATGGCCTATCGCCTGTATTAGTCCCCGTTCTTTATTAACCCGGTTGCAAGGACCAAATAGAATTTCAGTCTCTACCTACTAAAGGTGTTAGTCAACGCAACCATTTTTAAACACCATAAAATTATGAAAATAATGGAAACAGTGGGCGTGGACATCAGTAAATTAACTT
>NZ_AUKX01000041.1 GCF_000424985.1 Arenibacter latericius DSM 15913 | reverse complement strand
CACGACAAACCTTTTTAATATAATAGCACGTTAACACGTACTTTACCTTGCCCTTGCCTTTTCTGGCAAGTATACCCTGTCCCTATTATGTCAACGATATTGCGTATTAAAAACGCGGTGTGTACTCCTTGCAAAAAGCAGGATTACCGCCAAAGATTTTAGGTGGCCATGGCGACGGGGCCCACCCCTTACCATCTCGAACAGGGAAGTTAAGCCCGTCTGCGCCGATGGTACTGCTATACCAAGTGGGAGAGTAGGCCGCCGCCTTTTTTTAAGAGTCCCTTCATCGTAAGATGAGGGGACTTTTTTTTTATCCCTATCTCATCTTTGTTACTGCTTAGATCGTAGCTGTCTTCTTTTAAAGGAGCTGCGTCATCAATTGATGATAGGTTAGTAAGGTGCGACCGCGATGCGGCCGTATGGTGGCTGTCGTGACAAGTCACGATGCGCTTTGGTCTGCTGGCGCGGAACCTCGGTGGATGCCACTTAGTTGGTGTCAGTCTTAACACTTGATGCTAGGATGTTAATGTGCGACTGCGATGCTGCCTATGGTGGTTGTCGTGACAAGTCACGATGTGCTAGTTGGAGGAGAATGAGGCCGCAGCTGCGGCCATGGTGAAGATAAAAATTTATAACAATAAGTCGGCCACTTCCATCCAATTGTCTGCACGTTCATATCCCGTGGTGTGTATATTGTGCGGAGAACTGAATAGAATTTTCCTACCATTAAAAGTTTCTAAGTTGTAACTGCGGTCGTCTATTAGAATATCCCCTCTAAGGATGTGTTTGTGACCACAAAGGATTCTATTTTTCCAATGAATAAAAGGAAAGTATTGATCTAACCAATCACTTTTTTCTCTTAGTGAGTTTGGAAATTCCATTGCAGCAGAAGCTACATATAAATCATATTTTTCAGATAACTCCTTCATTATTTTCTGACTGTCCTTAATTGGTTTTAAATCGCGAAAGAAACCTTCGGTTCTAGCATGATTTTTTACAACATGATATCTGTCTTCAGGGACGGATTGCCAAACCTCTTTTCCAATACAATCATTTACATGCAGGTTCTCATTATACTTTTTATTGTAAAGTTCTATATGCGCATTATAAGTATCCGCAAACACTTCATCCATATCTACAAAAAGGGTCTTCATATTAAAAATTATATAAATTTTGAAAAATTATGTTATTCTCGCGTATTAAGATTTAAATACTTCCACATTAAGGTTGATACCTACTTGTGGTTTTATTTCTAGGTCTTAGCGGCTACATTGGGGTTAGTTATTCTATACGTAAAGGACATTAGAATAAGAAAAAGTTTCAATAGAATATAGGCTTATGCTTAAATTTGTAATAAGCTATAAAATACCTTATTTCAATCCTTTGTTTTTAGCTTCACTCTTTTTTTGGAATAAAGAATCCATAACTATTTTAATGCTATAGAAGCCCATGCTAACCGCCGCTATCGCTAGAATAATGCCTATAATTAAGACGGGCCAATACAATGGATGTCCCTCGTTTTTAAAAGCTTGATATATTACTACTGGAGCAGTAAACATTAAAAATAGAGTATAAGCTAAAAATTTCAGCCCTTTTACCAAAAGGTCTTTATTTGTTCTCATTATAATATGATTTAAGTAGGTATTCTAATTACTCGCTGTTTCTTTATTAATTGTTATTGTGCGTGAAAAAGTTTGACTTACCGCAAAATATCCCAATCCAAAATTATTTTTATTTGAGCTATTTATAATGTTACCACGAACCGTAGTTGCAGGTGTACTAAAGGGACCTGTAGCAGATCCACTTTGTTGTAGGATTTGGTTCATATAATTAAAAAACATTTTATCGATCCCAATAATGCTAATTTTAAGTTCGGACTGGTCTTTAAGATCTTTATCGTAAAAAAATGATAATTGAAATGGTTGACCCTGGTAGAACTCATCTTCGGTGACTAGATATTCTCCGAAATTAAAATCGAATAAATAATAATCTCTTCGATCTCCATTATCAGTAAAACTAACCAAAACCTCTGTTTCATCATCCCCAAATAAATTATTTGATCCTTGGGTTAAAGAATCGATAGGTACGGCTGGAACAAATTTTGTTTTTGCTTGATAGTTCTGATTTTCATAACTCAGGTTGAGTGCTAGTTCTCCATTAATAAGTTGTGAAGTTTCCCAGTTGGCTTCATAAATACCAGTACCGGGTTTAGTTTCATACAAATTAATAAAAGTGTCGTTTTTCAAATTAGTAATACTAATTTGCTGTAAGGAAACAGGTGAAACGGTGTCAAAGAACGAACTGCTTTGACTTGCTTTTACTCGGACCCTAGTTGTTGCATTTGTGGTATCGTTTATTCTAATTAGCGCATCAATCACCAATCGTTGATCTGCCGTAGGAAGATCAACATCGATTACATCCTGACAGGATAGTATTGGTAATAATATTATTATAAAGAATATTCTACGCATTTCTTTAAAATTTAATATTGTAAGTTACTGCTGGTACTATTCCGAAAATAGAAGTCCTTACAGCTTCGTTAACTCCAGTATCCGAATTCCTACTAAAACCAATAGACGCAGCATTTTTTCGATTATAAAGATTATAAATACTAAAGACCCATTCAGATTTTAGCTTCCTACCTTTATTCTTCCTAGGGGTAAGGGTAGCTGAAACATCTATTCTATGATATGCAGGCAATCTTTCTTTGTTCCTTAAGCCATAATAGGGAATGGTTAAATTCTGATACTCAAATTGCCCGATGGGATAATTGGTGGGTTGGCCTGTTTGAAGCACAAAATTACTATTAAAACTCCATTTATTATTAAGTTCATAATTTCCATAAACGGAAAGGTCATGGGTTTTGTCGTATGGTGTATTATACCATTGTCCCATATTAATACCACTTTCTTCCATGGTTCTACCTGGAGTTTTTTGCTCCGATTTGGATAAGGTGTAGGATAGCCAACCTTGCCATCTGCCTAGATTCTTCTTAACCAACAGTTCTAGGCCATAGGCTCTAGCCTCCCCATTTAATATAACTTGCTCTATAGCATCATTCGCTATAAGGTTAGCTCCGTCTATATAATCGATGCGGTTTTGAATCTTTTTAAAGAACACCTCTGATTCCATTGAATACATCCCATCCTTAATATTTTTAAAATATCCCATCGCATACTGGTCTAGGAGTTGTGGTTTTATAAAAGGTCCGCTTGGGGTCCAAACATCTAATGGAGTAGGGGAGCTAGTGTTAGAAATTAAATGTAAATATTGTGCTAATCTAGTATAACTAGCCTTTACAGAATTATCAGGGTTAAACGTATAGGATAAAGCTACACGTGGTTCCCATTGGGTATAAGTAGCTAGTCTTTCGCTTTTTTTAGGATTAATGGTAGATATTGGTTCTGCCTTTTCGTATATCTGTAGAGTTGGATCAAATTGTACTGCTGTGTTGTCTTCATACACATTGAGTTCTTCTTGTCCCAGCCTCATAAAATTACTTAGACGCAGGCCGTATTGTACATTTAAATTATCTGTAATTTCTTGTTCTAAATCTACATATATAGCGAATTCGTTGGCATACTTCTGAATCAATTGATCTTCTAGTATTCCGGAGGAAGGTCGGTTGGGTTCAATTTTCCCTGGATTAAATTGATAATAAATATTGTTAAGTCCGTAATTTAACTGAAACGAGTTGCTGATATAATGTTTAAAATCATATTTTAAATTAAAATTCTGTATACCAGAATTCCATTTAAATCCAACAAAGTCGAGTTCTAACCCGTAATAATAATCGGAATAAATTAAGGAGAGGTTAGAAAATAATTTATCTGTAAAGAGGTGATTCCACCTGAAGTTCATCACTGCATTGCCATAAGTGTTTATGAAACTCTCACTAATTCTAAAAACGTCTCTTCCAAAGTAACCCGATAGGTATATATTATTCTTGTCATTTATCTTAAAATTCAATTTTGTATTTAGGTCATAGAAATAGGCAGAATTGTCTACGTCAAACAAGGGTAAGAATAAATGAGCGTAGGAAGCTCTGCCTCCAATTAGAAAGGCAGCTTTATCCTGTATTATGGGGCCTTCTACTAACAATCTACTAGCGACCGCACCAATACCGCCATTAACTTTTAGTTCCTTGCTATTGCCTTCTTTTTGGAAAATCTCTAAGACAGAGGAAACCCTGCCGCCGTACCTAGCGGGTATTCCACCTTTAAATAGCTTAACATCTTTAATAGCATCTGGATTAAATACCGAGAAAAATCCAAAAAGATGAGATGAATTAAATATAGTGGCTTCATCTAAAAGAATTAGGTTTTGATCTACAGATCCTCCTCTAACGTTAAAACCTGAAGAACCTTCTCCGGCATTAGTGACTCCAGGCAATAATAGAATAGATTTTATAATATCGGCTTCACCCAAGATTACCGGAACCTTTTTTATTGTTTCTGTGGATAGGGAATTAACGCTCATTTGTGGTTTGCGAAGGTTTAATTTTTCAACGTCTTCCGTTACCACTACCTCTTCTAATTGTTCTGCTGCTGTAACTAATTTAAAATTTATTCGCTTATTCTCCGTTGAGAGATCAATATTTTGGATAATATCTTCAAACCCTAAGTAACTAACTTTTATTTCATAATTACCTTGAGGTAGGGTAATAGAATAAAATCCGTATTCATTGGTGATAACTCCTTTTGCCAGTGAAGGTATGGAGATAGTGACCCCTATTAAAGTTTCGTTACTAGACGCTTCAGTTACCGTGCCGCTTAGCGTATACCGGTTTTGAGAATATACATTCAGAGAAAATATCAAGAATATTAAAAAAGATAACCTATGGTCTGTCCGCATTAATTTTATACTGAATTATTTACCACTGATAAATCTAAACAATTATTAAAACAAAAAGACCTTTTCATGAGTTGAAAAGGTCTTTTGATCTAGTTGACTTTTACTTTAAATGGTATCTAGAATACTATTAAAAGTTGTACTAGGTCTCATTGCTTTGCTGATAAGGTCATTGTCTGGGAAATAGTACCCTTTTATATCTACTGCTGACCCTTGAGCTTTATTCAATTGATCTACGATTTCCTCTTCGTTGTTAGATAATTTTTCAGCGATAGGTGTAAAAATTGATTTCAATTCTTGGTCTTCACTTTGTTCAGCTAAGGCTTTTGCCCAATACATTGCTAAGTAAAAATGACTCCCTCTATTATCTAGTTCATTAACTTTTCTAGAAGGGGATTTATCATTGATTAAGAATTGTTCTGTAGCAGTATCCAAGGCTTCTGCCAATACTACCGCTTTGGAATTATTTTCTTTTTCACCTAAGTAATCCAAGGAAACCCCTAGAGCTAAGAATTCTCCTAAGGAATCCCATCTTAAATGGCCTTCTGATAAAAATTGCTGTACGTGCTTTGGAGCAGATCCACCTGCACCAGTCTCAAATAATCCTCCACCGTTCATAAGTGGTACTATTGATAACATTTTAGCACTAGTACCTAATTCTAGGATAGGAAAAAGGTCTGTTAAATAATCTCTTAATACATTCCCTGTCACAGAGATAGTATCCTTACCATCCTTTACTCTTTTTAAGGTATATAGAGTAGCCTCTTCTGGGCTCATTATTTTAATGTCGAGTCCTTCTGTATCATGATCCTTTAAATAAAGATTTACTTTCTTTATTAACTCAGCATCATGAGCTCTATTCTCATCTAACCAAAATATAGTAGGTACGTTAGTAGCTCTTGCTCTAGATACTGCTAATTTAACCCAGTCTTGGATAGGAGCATCCTTAGCTTGACACATTCTCCAGATATCACCTTCCTCTACGTTATGTTGAATTAGGATTTCTCCAGAATTAACGTCTTCTACGGTTACAGTACCATCGGCGCTAATTTCGAAAGTTTTATCGTGAGAGCCATATTCTTCAGCTTTTTGTGCCATTAATCCAACGTTAGGAACCGTTCCCATAGTGGTAGGATCAAAAGCTCCGTTTTCTTTACAGAATTCAATAGTTTTGGTATAAACACCTGCATAACTACTATCTGGAATAACGGCTTTAGTGTCTTGTGATTTTCCTTCGGAATTCCACATCTGGCCAGAGTTTCTTATCATCGCAGGCATAGACGCATCAATAATAATATCACTAGGAACATGAAGGTTGGTAATTCCGTTGTCAGAATCTACCATAGCCATAGAAGGTCCGTTATCAATAGTATTTTTGATGTCGTTTTCTATTTCCGTACGTTGTGCTTCTGGAAGTGTTTTAATTTTGTTAAGCAAATTCTCTAAACCATCATTGGCGTTAATCCCAATCGAGGCAAAAGTAGTGGCATGCTTTTTAAAGACATCTGCGAAAAACACCTTTACTGCATGTCCAAAAATAATAGGATCGGATACTTTCATCATGGTTGCTTTCATGTGCAATGAAAACAACACACCCTTGTCTTTAGCGTCTTTTATTTGCTCCTGTAAAAAGTTAAGTAAAGCCTTTTTACTTAGAACCGTCGCATCTATGATTTCACCCTTTAAAAGAGGAAGACCCTCTTTTAAAATTGTTTTACTACCATCTTCTTTTGTGTGAACGATATTCACTTTGGTGGCTTCCTTAAGGGTAACCGATTTTTCGTTTGATTTAAAATCACCATGATCCATTGTAGCAACATGGGATTTGGAGTCGGAACTCCAAGCACCCATTGAATGTGGATTCTGTTTTGCATAATTCTTTACCGCTCTAGGAGCTCTTCTGTCTGAGTTTCCTTCTCTTAAAACTGGATTTACAGCACTCCCTTTAATTTTATCATATCTCGATTTAATATCCTTCTCTTCATCATTTGAAGGAGCATCTGGATAGCTTGGAATTTTATAACCTTTTGCTTGTAGTTCGGCTATGGCCTCTTTCAACTGAGGAATTGAGGCGCTAATATTAGGAAGTTTTATGATGTTGGTATTCGGTGATTTCGCCAATTTTCCTAATTCTGCCAAGTCGTCCGAAATCTGCTGATCTTTTTCTAAGTAGTCAGGGAATACAGCAATGATTCTGCCCGCAAGTGAAATGTCTTTTAAGTCTACATCAATTCCAGCTGGCTTGGTAAATGCCTTAACTATTGGAAGAAATGATTGTGTAGCTAAAGCAGGGGCTTCGTCTGTTTTGGTATATAAAATTTTTGGCATTTGTCTTTCTGTTTTAAGTTTAAGCGATGCAAATATACAATTTATAAAATGCCAATTAAACTGATAGCCTTTTAAATGGAGTTATTGTTAAGAATATTGGGGCTATATGTGGTGGTTACCATAATAATTAATTATAATTTATCTCCTTTGGTCGTATTCGTCTATTTTTTTAATATTTAATCTGCTTTAAATTTTCACCTAATAGGAGCTGATTGGATGCTATATTAGTAATGGAGTTTTTTGATTTATGATTAAATACCCAATTAATGGGGAGTTATGAAACTAGGTCTAATTGGGTTAATTAATTGGAGTAAGCCTTAATTTTCTTTACGGCTATCTGTAATACTGTTCTACGGTGGACTGATTCTAGAGAATATTTTCTTTACATCAGTCAGTGGACCATTTAGATTGATGCGGTTATTATAAACCTCAAAGAATTGAAGGAGTGGTTTAAGGATTTCTTTATTACAGAAAAACCTAAGACAAAAGAAAGATAATTGAGTTGCATAAACACAACATCTTATTATTACTATGGATTTTGGATGGGGAAGGAGATGGGGTGCTAAAAAAATAAAAGCCATATCATTGTAGTATATACCTTGATATGGCTTTCTAGAAACAGTTTACAAACAAGTTGTTCTGTACTATTGTTACAAAACGGCAACCATTGATTGCTTTTGCGTCGCTGTTTCAACGTTTGAAACACTTAATTTTCTAATTAAAGAAAACGGTGTTTCTCCCATTACCTAAATAAGTGATATTGTTAATGAGCATCTAAATACTCCAATAACAATGGTCAAATATTTACAAATTTTGAATCTTACCTAAGTAAGATCAGAATTCGATTTCAATTTGCAGTATTCCTAACATTAAATTGAAATAAGCAAATGGATAAAGAACGTAAACTTTATATAACCCTTATTTCATGAAATAACTAATAGTTACCTTATAAATATAAAGCTTTATTATCTAATAACCAAGTGTTTGTGATGATTTTAATAAAGATGTTATAAACACCAAATTAACATTGGATTTTAACAATTGTTCATAAAAAAAAGCGTCCATGAAACATGAACGCTTTTTGTATGCTGAAAGGATCGTATTAAGAACGAATTTCTTTAATTCTAGCCTTTTTACCAGTAAGCTGTCTAAAGTAGAAAATACGAGATCTACGAACTTTACCTCTTTTGTTAACTTCTATCTTTTGTAATGCAGGCATATTTACTGGGAAGATACGCTCTACACCAATAGTACCTGACATTTTACGGATAGTAAAAGTTTCAGTTGCTCCAGATCCTCTTCGTTGTATTACAACACCTCTAAAAAACTGGATTCTTGTTTTTTCCCCTTCTCTAATTTCATAGTACACTGTAATAGTGTCTCCTGCTGAAAATTTTGGGAAATCTTTCTTAGGAACAAATTCGTTTTCTACAAATTTTAATAACTCTTCCATGATATTTTATTAACAGTTACTTAAGTCAACATTCACGATTATCGTCAGAGGTTGAATTAATGGAGTGCAAAAATAGTTGATTTTTTAGAACTTACAAGTGAATGTTTCTTTTTTATCTAGATTTCCTGTATTTAGATGTATCTTAAAATAATACTTTCTTAAACTTAATATGTTGAAGTTCCTTATTTTAAGAAAGGCTACTAAATACATCACCCTATTGATCCAATAAATCTGGTCTTAGTTTCTTTGTTCTATCATAGGCTTGGTCTTCCCTCCATTTTTCAATTTTAGGAAAATTACCACTAACTAATACCTCTGGTACCATATGTCCTTTATAATCTGCAGGTCTAGTATAAACAGGTGGTGCTAATAGATTGTCCTGAAAAGTATCGGTAAGAGCAGATGTTTCATTATTTAAAACCCCAGGAATGAGTCGGATTATACTGTCACATAGTACAGCAGCGCCTAATTCCCCACCTGAAAGGACGTAATCGCCAATGGAAATTTCTTTAGTTATAAATAAGTCACGTACCCGTTGATCTACACCTTTATAGTGGCCACACAGAATAATAATATTATTTAATAGTGATAAGCTATTAGCTGTTTTTTGATTTAAGGTATTACCATCTGGTGTCATATAGATAACCTCGTCATAATCCCGTTCTTTTTTTAAAGCAGATATACACTTGTCTATAGGCTCTATCATTAGTACCATTCCTGCGCCTCCGCCAAATTGATAATCGTCTACTTGGTTATAGCTTTTATCTGTATAATCTCTTAAATTGTGTAAGTGTACTTCAACAATCTTTTTATCTATAGCCCTTTTTAGGATAGATGCTTCAAATGGACTTTTAAGAAGGTCCGGGACTACGGTAATAATATCTATTCGCATAACTAAAAGGTAATTACTATTAGGGCCAATTAAAATAGCGGTGCAAAAGTAATGAAAACACTTGGATAATTTTAATGTTGCATGGTTACTGTAAGATGTTGACCTAGTAGGGCTTTATCAATATGAGCAGTATTCTTTATATGACTCGGTGATATTATTGATTCATATAAGGAAAAGAGAATTATCGTATAGAGTTAATACAAATAAAAAAGCTCCCGAGAGGGAGCTTTTTTTATCACTTGGATTTTTTGTATTTGTTTATTTCGTCTTGAAGCTGTCTGCTAATTTTCTGCTCACGTTCCAATGCACGTCTTCTATGATCTTCGTATTCTTTTTCTACTTCAGAAAGCGACTGTTTAGCCTCTTGTGTAAGGATATTACTGTTTCTAAATTTATAGATAAAGAAAAGTAATAGGAGAAGTAAGGAGCCAATGATGGTCCATAGAATTACATTATAAGTGCTTTTTTCGATTAAAAGGCCTAAAAAAGACATGCTATCCTTTTCTTCTGTAACCGATGCAAGGTTATTAGTGGTCTCCTCCAGTTGTTGATTTAAGGATCCAATAGTCTCTTCGTGACCTGCAATGGTTGAATGAAGTTGGGTTGCCCTTTTGCTAAACTCATTAATAGAGTCTAAGACATTTTGTCTTAACTTATCAAGATTAGCTTCTTTTACCACCCTATATCTTACGCCATCTGCCCTCCAAGGTCCAGATTTTACAGTGATATATTCAAATTGGGAACTTATGGGGCCGCCATCTAAAGAAAGTACTACTTCCTCATCATCTTCCTGAGCAAGGTTTATGTTAAATGACAATAGGGCCATTACAATAAATAGTAATCTATACATTTTCATTAACGTAATTCTTATTGTTATTATTTATACCTAGACGGCAAAAGTACTTTAATAATCCCAATTAATAAATAAAACTAGTAACAATAATGAGTATTAACAGCTTAAAATCCACCTTGTTCCCTTCTAGTAGCTCATCTTAGACTGTTTTAGAAAGTAGGTGTGTTTCCTTGTTTTCCCTAATGTTTTGTAAAAAAGTGAATCTATAGACTTTAAATAATATCTAGCAAAGTTTTTTTCTATCGCTTTTGATATAAAAAAAGCGCCTTATTTAAATTTAAGACGCTTTTTTATTGTTGTATTGTTATTGAATAATTAGTCGCTCAATTTCTCCTTTTTCATTCAACATGGTGACGCTTGTTCTGCCATATCGTGTAATGCGACCAAATTTGGTTCTTGCATCTCTAATATCGTTAATTTCTTCGTCTCCAAAAGAGATTAACACCTTACCTTTTAAATCATACGCTCTAAAGGTTTCGGGAACTCCAATAATTTTGACACCTTTCTTGGTTTTAAATTTCTTCTTGTCCTTCTCAGTCAAATTTTTCACCTCGAAACCTAAATGAGGAATAACCATTGTTTGTCTTTCTTTTAAAGTTACTGGGACTTCAAAGGTTTTTTCATCTCTTAAAACAGAAACCATCAGTTCGTCTCCTGGTCTTTTAGAGGCAATATAGCCAATGAGGTCAGAGTATCTTCTAATTTCAACATTATCAATCCTTTTTATAATATCCCCTTCCGTTAATTCGGCATCATCAGCACCAGAGTCTTCTTCCACTTTTGCGATGTAAACTCCGTCTATTTCATTTAAACCTTTTTCTATTGCGTATGGACTATTGATTGGAACAGTGCTTATTCCTAAAATTCCTTTTTGAACATTTCCATATTCAATTATATCTTCAACAACTTTTTTAGCAATATTGCTTGGTACAGCAAAAGAGTAACCTACAAAAGAACCTGTTTGCGAGGTTATAGCAGTATTAATACCTATTAGATCTCCATTTGTATTTACCAAGGCTCCGCCACTATTACCTGGATTAACAGCTGCATCGGTCTGAATAAAGGATTGATCTAAACTTCCAAGGGCCCTTGCCTTAGCGCTTACAATACCTGCAGTAACCGTAGAAGTTAAACTAAAGGGGTTACCTACTGCTAAGACCCATTCACCAACCTTTGTTTCGTCCGAGTCACCAAAGGCTAGGTAGGGGAGTTTTCTGTCGGCATCTATTTTAATTAAGGCAATATCCGAATTTGGATCTGTTCCAATGACCTCCGCTTCATACGTTTTATTATTGTTTAGAGTAACTTGTAGTTGATCAGAATTAGCAATTACATGATTATTGGTAACGATATAGCCATCTTGGGAAATGATTACACCAGATCCTGTACCTACTTGCGATCTTTGAGTCCGACCAGAACCATAGAAAAACTCCATTAAGTTTGTGGGGCCCTTACTTATGGTAACGTTTTTAACGTGTACTACCGCATTAACAGTCATTTCTGCAGCGGTGGTAAAATCCACTTCATTGATACCAGCACCCTTGGCAGAGGTTGGTGTATAACTAGTAGTGACTAGCTGTGCTCCGTGGTCTGGGGAGACTATAGTATAACCAGGTTTTTCGAGAAAAAGTTTATAAGTCCCCAAAGTTATGGCACCTGCAAAAACAGCAACTAATAATAAACTTCCAAATTTCTTCATAAAAACATCGTTTTTTTAATTAACTACAGTAAAATTAACATAATTACTATTGAAAAAATTGCCTTTAACGACTTTTTAACTGCTAATTAAACTTTAATAAAATGATATCTTTGCATTATAAATTAAGATATGGTTTTAAAATTTTATAAGTACCAAGGAACAGGAAACGACTTTGTCGTTATTGATAATAGGGAGCAGATTTTCCCAAGTGATAAGAACGAATTAGTGTCCTTTTTATGTGATAGAAGATTCGGTATTGGAGCTGACGGATTAATTTTACTAGAGAATGATGATGCTACCGATTTTAAAATGGTTTACTATAATTCTGACGGGAATCAAAGTACTATGTGTGGTAATGGAGGGAGATGTATAGTAGCATTTGCCAACCATTTAGGGATTATAACGAAAGAAACTTCCTTTGTGGCGGTGGACGGATTGCATAAAGCAAAAATAGAAGATGATGTTGTTAGCCTTCAAATGCAAGATGTTAATGATTTAAAAGAAAAGACTAATTCTCTATTTTTAAATACTGGATCTCCGCATCACGTGCAGTTGGTAGATGGAGTAAAGGATTTCGATGTTCGTAAAGAGGGAGAAAGATTAAGGTATGGAGTGTATGGTAAGGAGGGGAGCAATATTAATTTTGTTGAAAGGATAGCTGATGAATCTTTTTTCGTGCGGACATATGAACGGGGGGTAGAAGATGAGACACTATCTTGTGGAACTGGAGTAACTGCGGTAGCTTTGGCAATGCATCACTCTGGGCAAGCTAATAGTAATACTGTAGCAATAACAACTCCAGGAGGCAAATTAGAGGTGAGTTTCTTAAAGAATGAAGGTAAGGAAGGGTATAACGAAATATGGCTGACCGGTGCTGCTCAGCTTGTTTTTAAAGGAGAGATAAATGTTAAATCTTAAAGGTAAGCGGCTGTTTCTAAGGGCGCTAGAACCCGAAGATTTAGATTTTCTTTATGAGCTAGAGAATAATCCGGAAATTTGGGAAATAAGTGGCACTACTGCGCCCTACTCTAAACATATTCTAAGAATTTATTTGGATAATGCCCATAAAGATATCTATGAGGTAAAACAGTTGCGGTTATGTATCTGTAATCTTGAAGGTAAAGTGATTGGGTTGATTGATTTGTTCGATTTTGATCCCAGGAATTTAAGGGTAGGAATGGGGATTGTGATAAGTGAAGAAGCGAATAGGAATCGTGGTGTTGGGGCAGAGGCTATTGAAATTTTATGCGATTATGTGTTCTCTGTTTTAGGGCTTAGACAAGTATACGCTAATGTGTTGGAAGATAACGCTCCAAGTATTCATTTGTTCACTAAATTGGGATTTAAGAAGGTAGGGGTAAAGAAAGATTGGATAAGTTCTAATGGGAAATTTAAAGACGAAATTCTTTTTCAAAAGATAAATAAAGGGTAATGAAAACAAAGCGTGTTTTGTTAATTATAGTTGGCTTAGGACTTATAATTGGTGCTGTCTTAGCTTATATGGTGTATGATACTTTCTTTACTCCTAATACTAAGTTTCAAGAAGAAACCACCTATGTATATATTCCTACAGATGCTAATTTTGAAACGGTAAAAGGTGTTCTGGAGGCTTCTTTAGATGATATATCGAAATTTGAATCCGCTGCCAGTACAAAGGGATATAGTGATAATGTAAGGGCTGGTAAATTTGCCCTGAAAAAAGGAATGAATAATAATGAAATTATTAATTCACTAAGAAGTCGCAATATTCCAGTAAAATTAGCTTTCAATAATCAAGAAACTTTGGCGGATTTGGCTGGTAGAGTGTCTTTGCAAATTGAGGCGGATAGTTTGAGTTTGTTAAAGGCTTTTCAAGACCTCTCATTTTTAGAAGCTAATGGTTTTAATGAAGACACCGCGCTTTCCATGTATGTTCCTAATAGTTATGAATTCTTTTGGAATACCTCTGCAGAAGGCTTTAGAGCGCGAATGTTAAAGGAGTATAATCGATTTTGGAATGAAAGTCGACTAGCTAAGGCTAAGGAACGTGGATTGAGTCCTTCTGAGGTTTCTACATTGGCCTCTATTGTCCATAAAGAAACTGTTAAAGTGGATGAAAGACCTAGAGTAGCTGGAGTTTATCTTAATAGATTAAGGACGGGCATGTTGTTGCAGGCAGACCCAACGGTGATTTATGCTATTAAAAAGCATACAGGGAATTTTGATACTATTATTAAAAGGGTTTTGTATAGAGATTTGGAGTTAGATTCTCCGTATAATACCTATAAAAATTCTGGTTTGCCTCCAGGTCCAATTGCTATGCCAGATATATCTGCAATAGATGCTGTTTTAACTCCTGAAAAACATGACTATTATTACTTTGTGGCTAATGTTGAGAATTTTGGATACCATAAATTTGCAAAAACTTTGGCGCAACACAACCGAAATAAAGTACAGTATATCCGTTGGATAAATTCGCAAAAGATTAATAGATAGTGTTTTAGAGCTAATTTATTGGCTGTTTATCTTATTTTTATACTAATTTTTTATAAAGTATCGTTAAAAAGGGTTTTGATTATTAGAAAGGAAGTATATTTGCGGACTGAAATTTAAGCAGGCTTATTTTTGTTTAGCCGTAAGTCTTAAGAAATCAAATATATGAGAAAGTGGACAAGAGTTTTGTTCCCCGTAATCATCATCTTTATTCTGTTTAGCTTCAGTTTTAAGCCGGTAAATGTTGTTGTAACCGTTCCAGAAGCCTTAAGAGTAAATGAACCTACAGAAGTATTATTTCCTAATCACAAAATCATTTTAAAAAAGCCGATTACCATTCCACCCTTTTTGGGAACTTCCTATAATGGATTTAAGGAGGCCTTGGCATTTAAGGAGTCTCAAGGAAATTATTTTACCACCAATGCCTTTGGATACCTTGGAAAATACCAGTTTGGTATTGGTACCTTAGAATTATTGGGTGTATATAATGCAACTATGTTTTTGAATGATCCTATTCTTCAAGAAAAGGTGTTTCAAACAAACTTATCTAGGAATAAATGGATTCTGCGTAGGGATATTAAACGTTTCGTGGGAAAGAAAATAAATGGCCAAGAGGTTACTGAGTCTGGTATACTAGCTGCAGCTCATCTTGCTGGGCCAGGTAATGTTAAGAAGTATCTCCGATCTTATGGTAAAAGTGATGTTAATGATAGCTTTGGTACAACAGTATCATACTATATCAAGCGATTTTCTGGATATGACATATCACATGTTACAGCAATAAGAAATCCGAAGATTTAATTAACTACTAAGAAAAAATAAAAACACAAAAAAAGCTCCAATATTTAATTGGGGCTTTTTTTTGTGTTTTGGGTTGCTTGCCTAGACTTAATTAAACCTTGTGTAAAAGTTTAATATCTAAGGTTAAGCTTGAAAAATAAAAATAGTGGGTCTTTTGTGTAATGTTATAGAGGTGTTCTTCCACTCACTAACGGTTTTTGTAGCAATAAATTCTGTGGGCAGGGTAATGTCACAAGCAATGCAAATTTGTGTATGTGGAGAAAGAGTCTTTAAAAACTCGGCCAACAGCTTGTCATTTCTATAAGGTGTTTCTATGAAAATCTGCGATTGCTGATTGTCTCGAGATATCTTTTCAAACTTCTTTAAACTTGCTTTTCGCTCTCCGGCATCAATAGGTAAGTATCCGTTAAATGCAAATCGCTGTCCGTCTAATCCGCTTGCCATTAGTGCGAGTAGGATAGAAGAAGGACCTACTAAGGGTACTACTTGAATTCCTTTTTGATGTGCTATTTTAACCAATTCAGCTCCAGGATCGGCAATACCTGGGCATCCCGCTTCAGATAATATTCCTACATCATAACCCTCCAAACAGGGGGCTAAAAAAGTAGGTAGTAAATGGGGTTCCGTATATTTATTAAGTAAATTGATATGCAGGCTAGGCTGCGATTTTTTGGAGCTTATTTTTTTAATAAAATGGCGGGCAGACTTTTCATTTTCTACCACATAATGATCTATTCTTTCAATAGTGCCTTTAACGGAGATAGGTAATACCTCTAAAGGTGCATTATCTCCCAGAGTTGTTGGGATGAGAAATAATTTGCCGCGCATATTGCTAGTAGCCTCCATTTAAACGGAGTGTTTTTGGTTAATTTCTTCAGCTATTTGTTCGCAAGCAGAATCTAAAAGTTGAAAAACGTTCTCAAATCCGTCATCACCTCCGTAGTAAGGATCGGGAACTTCTTGTTCCGAGCTGGGTTTTTTGTGTAATATTAATTTTACCTTTTGCTGTTCTAAACTGTTAGTGGCCAAGGCTAGAATGTTAGCATAGTTGTCCTTGTCCATGGCATATATGTAATCAAATTTCTTAAAGTCTTCCTTTGTAAATTGTCTACAACGTTGCCCACTAATGTCTATACCGTGTTTTTTGGCAACTGCTATAGATCTTGGATCTGGCTGTTTTCCAATATGGTAATTAGCTGTACCTGCAGAATCAACAAAAACTTTATCAGAATCTATCTTCTCTTTTAAAATACCTTCGGCCAAGGGCGATCTACAAATATTTCCCAAGCAGACCATAAGGACCTTTGTGCTCATAGAACATTGATTTTATGAAAGTTTCTTGGTTAAATCGTCTATGTATTTTTTAAATTGCTTGTCTGTTTCACCAAGGTTGTCTACCGTCTTACAAGCGTGTAATACTGTAGCATGATCTCGTTTTCCTATTTGCGACCCAATACTTGCTAAGGAAGCTTTGGTAAACTTTTTAGCGAAGAACATTGCTAGCTGTCTTGCTTGTACAATATGGCGCTTTCTTGTTTTAGATTGTAAAGTGGCAACATCCATTTCAAAGTAATCCGAAACTACCTTTTGGATGTAGTCAATAGAAACTTCACGTTTTGTGTTTTTAACGAACTTCTCTACCACCTGTTGAGCCAATTCTATAGTAACTTCCTTTTTGTTGAAGGAAGATTGAGCGATTAAAGAAATAATAGCGCCTTCTAATTCCCGAATATTAGTTTTTATATGCTTTGCAACATAGTTAATAATATCTTCTGGCATTTCTACTCCATCCCTGTATAACTTGTTCTTTAGAATGGAAATTCTTGTTTCAAAATCTGGGGATTGCAATTCTGCGGAAAGCCCCCATTTGAATCGGGATAATAATCGTTGTTCAATGTCTTGCATATCTACAGGTGCCTTATCGGAAGTAAGGATTACCTGTTTACCATTCTGATGTAGGTGGTTAAAAATATGGAAGAAAACATCTTGAGTCCCAGATTTTCCAGATAAAAACTGAACGTCGTCAATAATAAGAACATCTATTAACTGATAAAAGTGAATAAAGTCGTTTCTAGTATTTTTCTTGACGGACTCTATATACTGTTGTGTGAATTTTTCAGCAGATATATAAAGTACTGTTCTTTCTGGATACTTGTCTTTAATTTCAACTCCAATAGCGTGAGCCAAATGGGTTTTACCTAACCCTACTCCTCCAAAAACTAGTAATGGATTAAATGAAGTGCCTCCAGGTTTATTGGCAACAGCCATTCCGGCCGATCTTGCCAACCTATTAGCATCTCCTTCTAAAAAGTTGTCAAAATTGTAATTGGGGTTAAGTTGAGATTCTATTTTTATATTTCTTATCCCTGGAATTACAAAGGGATTTTTTAACTGTGGATTTTTAGATTTTATGGCAACGTCTAATTCCTGAGGTTCTACATTGGATCTGTTAGAACTAGGAATCTTTTCAGTAAAAGGTTCTGAATTGCCATAAGTGTTCTCCATCTTAATGATGTAAACCAACTTAGCAGTTTCACCAAGCTCTTTAGTAAGAGCTACTTTTAATAATTTTACATAATGCTCCTCTAGCCATTCATAAAAGAATTTGCTCGGAACCTGAATACTCAAAGCCTTGTCCGTTAGTTTTACCGGCTTAATAGGTTCAAACCAGGTTTTGAATGCCTGCGGTTGGATGTTGTCTTTAATGAAGTCCAAACAATTGATCCATACAGAATTTGCAGTAACACTCATTTTAAATAATTTCTTTTTTGGTTAGTGTAAAATATGATGTAAATGCGGAGGAAAAACCCGCTCTTTCTAGTTAGGCAAATATGTGAACAATTATCCTAATAAAAAAATTGGATAGGGGTTGATTATTCTCTTTTTTTTTCCCATGTTGTTCCCAAGATTTCGCTTAATTTTAAATATATAGTTTTTAACCGATATAACATGGATTTTAACAAGATTTCTTTTAGGGTAAGATACGGGGAAACAGATCAGATGGGAGTGGTGTATCACGGGAATTACCCGCAATACTTGGAGATGGGACGGGTTGAGTGGTTAAGGTCGATAGGCATTTCCTATAAAACGATGGAAGAAAACGGAATAATGTTGCCCGTAATTTCTTTGAACATAAATTATAAAAAACCGGCGTTATATGATGACCTTCTGACAGTTACTACTCGAATCCATAAAAGACCCTTGGTGAGAATAGAATTTGACTACGAAATTCTTAATGAAGCGAATGAATTGTTGATAGAAGCTAATACCGTTTTGGCATTTATGGATTCTAAAACAAATAGGCCTATAAAATGCCCGGATTATATTTTAGACAAACTAAATGTTTAACCGTTTTATTTTTACCGGATGCATACTAGAAAATGTATCTTCCGTGCGATCGGAATCACTTCTTCTCACAGAAATTGTAATTTTACAGTCCATTCCCATTTCTTGAGAAACAATTTCTAACTGATTTTGTTTTATTGCTCGCATCACTTTATCCATTTCTGGGTAATCAAAAGATAAAAGAAACTGTTGCTGTAAGGTCTTGCTTATTACTTTGGCTTCTTCCAAGGTCATTTGTGCTGCAGTACGGTAGGCATTGATTAGGCCTCCTACGCCAAGTTTTGTTCCTCCGAAAATCCTAGCTACTACAATTAGTATATTGGTGACACCAAAGGATTGTATCTGTCCATATATGGGCATTCCTGCAGAATTGTTGGGCTCCCCATCATCATTGGCGCGGTATTTAATATCTTCTACTCCTAATTGCCAAGCATAACAAAGGTGATTGGCCGTAGGATGTTGTTGGCCTATTTCCTCTA
This sequence comes from Arenibacter latericius DSM 15913, assembly GCF_000424985.1. Lineage (GTDB taxonomy): Bacteria > Bacteroidota > Bacteroidia > Flavobacteriales > Flavobacteriaceae > Arenibacter > Arenibacter latericius. The sequence goes on along the minus strand of NZ_AUKX01000041.1, from coordinate 26,864 downwards.
GGATTGGTTTTACTTCCTCCTCGTCCAAAATAGGAAATGCATAGCCGTAAAACTTACTTTTCCTATCCTTAAACATGACTTCGGGGCTTGGTGAGCTTATAGTTTTATAAATGTCTGATGCCATAATCTAATTTAAAAATACGCCACTAAAATAATGCTGATAATAGCAAGTCCAATACCTGTCCAGTTTTTTGTGCTTATCTTTTCTTTGAATAATATGATTCCTAATAAGGTAGTAGACATAACTATTGCCACATTGTTAATAGTAAATACAGAAGCACTGTTCAGCTCTTTATGTTGTAGAGCTGCCAGTATAAAATAAACAGAAAAATAATTGGGTACTCCTAAGGCAATTCCCCCTAAGATATTCTTTAAACTTAACTTTAATTTCTGTTTAAAGGATCTAATTGCTACTAACATAAGCCCAACTGTTGCGGCTGAGGCAAAGATAGTGGCAGAAAATAAAGAAAACTCTTCTTTAGGTACTCTTGTTTCTTCCAAGAATTTAATACTAGTGTCTATTATTCCAGAACCTAGAAAGACTAGAGTAGGTAAAAGGTAGATGTTTTTATTGAACGGGAGTCCCTTTTCTTTTGCTGAGGCAAAATAAACCGCTCCTAAAGCTAAAACTACTCCTAAAATTTTAAGAGGCCCTAACTCTTCATTATAAACTAGAACACCAAATACCACAGGGATTACTAGAGACATTTTGGTGGCGACGGAAGCAACTGCAATCCCGCTTCTTTGTGAGGTTGCTGCTATAAGGTGAAAAACAAGAATAAATAATACCCCGAGGAGTAATGTCCCTAAAAACCATGGTTTTTCTGGGATTTCAATTAGGTTGATTTCTTTTTTGTAGAAGGAAAAACCAACAATAGAGGCTACAATGTAATTAACTACTATGGCATAAGAGGTTTGTATTTCCATTCTGGAATACAATTTAAAAACAACAAATATGATGCTTGAAAATAGAACACTTAGCCCAAGGTCTAACATTATAACTTGGTGTTTAGGTCAATAATGTCTTCCTTGCCAACTTGTAAGTGCCACGTCTTTATTCCCAATTTTGCTGCGGAATCTGTATTCTCCTGGGTGTCATCAATAAATAAGGTTTCCTCGGGTTTTAAATCGTTTTGCTCTAATACAAATTGGTAAATCTCCGCATTTGGTTTTCTGAGCTTTATTTCATGCGAAAGGTAAAACTGCTCAAAGCTGTTTTTAAACCGATTATAACGATCTATTCCCATGGTTTTAGCTACGTGAGGAATGTGTAATGCATTGGTATTGCTTAAAAGAAATAATCTATATTTCCCTTGACTTGCTAATTCTTCAATAAACTTCAATCTATAATCAGGAAGGTCTAATAACATGGAATTCCAGATGTCCGTAATTTCTGTGGTGGAAAGATTCTTAAAATCAAGCTGAAGTTGAGAGGTAAACTCCTTAGGAGTTATTTTTCCCACCTCAAATTCTTCGTTTAGCGTATAGAATCGTTTTGGAAGCTCTAAAATCCCTTGATTTTGAAATGCTTTAAAAACTACCTGTTTGTCTAGGTTGATAAATATATCGCCAAAATCGAAAATAATATTCTTAATCATGTTTTATCAGTGTTAATGTGTCGGTCAATATTGGTATGCTTTTTATAGTGCGTCCCTGTATCATTGGAGGCCTTAATCCGGTTCCAAACTGGGATTGTCCTGTAAAAACACGGGCTTCATCCCATAACTCAGCATCAATAAAACTTTGTAATGTCTGAGTGCCACCCTCTACAATAACACTCAATATTTGATGTTTATGGAGTATGTTACAGACTTGTTCAGCTAATTTTTCCTTAAAATCAATTTCTTCATAAAAAACACCTTTAATAGGGGTTGAAGGTGCTTTGTTAGTAATAACAATGGTTTTTACACTACTATCTAACACATGGAAATGAGTGGGTGTTCTTAATTTCCGGTCTAATATTATTCTTACAGGGTTACTTCCTTTCCATCGCCTTACACTTAAGCTGGGGTTATCTGCTAGTACAGTATTTGTACCTACCATGATGGCGTGCTCTTCACTCCGCCATTGGTGTACCAATTGCTGTGAGTGGGAATTGCTGATCCAAAACGGTTCGGGGTTATTGGCTCTTTTCGAGTCTGTTGGAGCAATATAACCATCACTGGTTTGGGCCCATTTTAAGATAATATAAGGACGAGATTTGGTGTGATAAGTTAAAAATCGCTTGTGGTGTTCTCTACATTCTTCCTCCAATATTCCAACGGTTACCTCACAGCCAGCAGATCTTAATTTCTCAACACCTTTACCAGCTACTTTTTCATGTGGGTCTAACACACCTATTACAACCCGTGGAATTTTATGATGTATAACTAGGTCGGCGCAGGGAGGTGTTTTCCCATAGTGGGAACATGGTTCTAAGGTTACATAAAGTGTAGCTTCTTTTAAAAGTGAATGGTCCTTTACGGAATTAATAGCGTTTACTTCGGCATGTGAGCCTCCGTAGGGACTAGTGTATCCCTCTCCAATTATTTTTCCGTCACAAACAATAACACTGCCTACCATGGGGTTGGGAAAGGTAGTCCCTAGTCCATTTTTGGCCAGTTGTATGCATCTCGAAATATATTTTTCATGTATCTTCACTCCGCAAAAATAGCACAATATTGGTAGATTTTGGAAAAGCAAAGGATAGGGGTAGTTATTAGGGAAATACAATCTGCGGATAATGAGAAGGTAGCCAAGTTAATCCGAAAGGTGTTAATTGAGTTAGGCGTTCCTAAAGTGGGTACGGCTTATGCGGATATTTCCTTAGATCAGATGTTTCAGAATTACCAAAAGCCTAAAGCTGCTTATTTTGTGGTGGAGGAACAAGGATGCATTGTGGGGTGTGCTGGTATTGCCCAATTGGAGTACGATAAGGGCAATGTTTGTGAATTGCAAAAGATGTATTTTCTTGAAGAAGCTAGGGGACGTGGATTAGGAGCTGAAATGATAAAAATCTGTTACAATCGTGCCTTGGAATTTGAGTACGAGTATATTTATTTAGAAACCATGCCTTATATGAAAGCGGCCCAAAAGCTATATCTTAAATCGGGTTTCAAATATTTGGAAGGGCCTATGGGCGATACCGGACATTATTCCTGTTCTGTTTGGATGATAAAACCATTACATCATTCATTTTTAGAATAAATTTTTTACCAATGGCCAATTAGAGGCAATTAATGAATTACAATGCATTTAAAAGAAATTAAAAAGATTTACCATAAAGAGCTAGATTCCCTTTATCCTAAAGAAGAGGTGGATAGTTTTTTTTACCTAACGATAGAACATTATTTGGGGTTGGAGCGATTTGTACTGGTTTTGGAACCCAATTTAACGATTACAAAAGAAGAGGAGGGACAATTGTTTAGTGCCTTAAGCGAATTACGATTACAACGGCCTATACAGTATGTGTTAGGAAGCACTCAGTTTTGCGATTTGGATTTTATAGTCAATCAAAATGTATTAATACCTAGACCAGAAACAGAGGAATTGGTCTATTGGATTTTAGATGAGCTGCGCCATGTTGAAAAAGAAATCTCCATATTGGACGTGGGGACGGGTAGTGGCTGTATTGCAATATCCTTATCTAAGTACCTTTCCCAAGCTAAGGTGCAGGGGTTGGATATTTCTAAAAAGGCATTAGAGGTGGCTAAACAAAATGCCATTAAAAATGAGGTGGAGGTAAGTTTTTTAGAATTTGATGCCCTCTCCTTAGAACAGTTTGAGGGCCAATATGATGTTATTGTCTCTAACCCTCCCTATGTTAGGGAGCTGGAGAAAAAAGCTATGAAAAAAAATGTGTTGGATTATGAGCCTGATGGAGCACTCTTTGTTCCTGATGAAGATCCATTGTTGTTTTATAAAAGTATTGTTAGGTTTGCCCATCACCATCTAAAACCTGGTGGAATGTTGTTTTTTGAGATTAATCAATACTTAGGGGAAGCGACTAAAAAGCTGATGCAAGAGGAAGGTTTTTTGGAATTAGACCTTAGGGAAGATATGTATGGTAACCACAGAATGTTGAAAGGGGTATGGGCTTAAATAATTAACTGATTATAGATTTAGCTATAAGGGGGATTTAACTGCTAAAAAGCTAGAAAACGAGATTACATCGGTCTCTAGTTAAATAAAAAACAAGATAAGTAAAGTAGTATTTTGCGGTAGTAAAGAGGGTAACGACCCAGAAATAATACAAATGGCTTACCAGTTGGGGCTTCATCAAAAACCTACAGGTATTTTAAATATCAATGGGATTTACGATGAACTGTTAGCGTTTTTGAGTAACATGGTGAGTAAAGGATTTTTAAAACAGGATAATTACGATATGTTGCTGGTAGATGATTCTATAGAGGGACTTCTGACATAAATGAAAAATTATCAGCCACAACCATTACCAAAATGGATAATAAAGGAACAATTATAAATGAAGATTAAAGAGCAAATAGAAGCACTGCGAAAAGAATTGCATCAACATAATTATAATTATTATGCGTTAGATAATGCTACTATATCTGACTATGATTTTGATATGAAACAGAAAGAGCTACAGGCTCTGGAAGCTAAATATCCTGAATATTACGATTCCAATTCTCCAACCTTACGAGTAGGGGGTACAATCACCAAGAACTTTGAAACTATAGTTCATGAACAGCGGATGTATTCTTTGGATAATTCTTATTCCAAAGAAGATTTAGAAGATTGGGAAAAGAGGATACAAAAAATACTGGGCGATGTTGCAGTAGAGTTTACCTGTGAGCTAAAGTATGATGGAGCATCTATTAGTTTAACCTATGAAGATGGAAAATTGGTGAGGGCCTTAACCCGGGGGGATGGATTTCAAGGTGATGATGTTACCAACAATGTAAGAACCATTAAATCGGTACCGCTACAGTTGCAAGGAGATTATCCAAAGAAATTTGATATTCGTGGTGAAATAGTTTTACCTTTTGAAGGATTTGCTCAAATGAATAAGGAGCGGATAGAGAATGGCGAGGAACCTTATATGAACCCTAGAAATACCGCAGCTGGGAGTTTAAAATTGCAAGATAGTGCGTTGGTAGCGGAACGTCCTTTAGAGTGTCTTTTATACAGTGTTGTGGGAGCAGATCTTGGTTTGGAATCACAATTTCAAATGTTAGAAAAAGCTAGAAGTTGGGGATTTAAGGTGCCTACCGTGGCAAAACTTTGTAAATCTACCAATGAAGTGCTAGAATTTGTGGAATATTGGGATGTATATAGACACCAACTGCCATACGAAACAGATGGGGTAGTGGTAAAGGTAAATAACATACAATACCAAGAAGAGCTTGGCTATACGTCTAAGTCCCCACGATGGGCAATGGCTTACAAATTTAAAGCAGAGCAGGTTTCTACCACCTTAGATGAAATTACCTATCAAGTAGGACGTACTGGAGCCATTACTCCTGTTGCTAATTTAACACCTGTTTTATTGGCAGGTACTACTGTAAAACGCGCCTCTTTGCATAATGCAGATCAAATAGAGAAATTTGATATTAGGGTAGGTGATACGGTTTTTGTAGAAAAGGGAGGAGAAATCATCCCAAAGATAATTGGAGTCGATTTTACTAAAAGACCTTTAGATTCGGAGCCAACGGTATATATTGATAGATGCCCAGAGTGCGGTACTCAGCTGGAGCGTACAGAAGGAGATGCTAAGCATTACTGCCCTAATGAATATGGTTGTCCTCCCCAGATTACTGGTCGCATTCAGCATTTTATTTCCCGAAAAGCCATGGATATTGAAGGCCTGGGAGCAGAAACGGTAGAATTGCTTTTTAGAGAGGGGCTAATTCACAATTATGCCGATTTGTATAGCCTTACTAAAGAACAACTACTTCCGTTGGAGCGAATGGCCGAAAAATCGGCGGAAAACTTAATTAAAGGAGTTGCCGAATCGATTCAAATTCCTTTTGAAAGGGTATTGTTTGCATTGGGAATACGTTTTGTAGGAGAAACTGTGGCTAAAAAACTAGCGAAAGCCTATAAAAATATTGATGCACTGCAAAACGCTACGACGGAAGAATTAATGCAAGTAGACGAAATTGGGCAACGGATAGCGGAAAGTGTAGTAGGCTTTTTTGCAAACGAAATCAATGTGGAGATTATTTCTAGATTGAGACAAGAAGGGGTGCAATTAGAGATTTCTAAAGAAAAGTTGCTCAACCAGACGGAGTTATTTAAGGGTCAAACTTTTGTAGTATCCGGAGTATTTGAGAATATAAGTAGAAATGAGTTAAAGAAATTGATAGAGGATAATGGAGGAAAGGTAGGCTCTAGTATATCCTCTAAAACGTCTTATCTTGTGGCAGGAGATAAGATGGGGCCAAGTAAAAGAACCAAGGCAGAAAGTGTAGGGGTGCCTATTATCTCTGAAAGTGATTTTATGGAAATGTTAGAATAATAGATCGATTTAAGTCTTTTACACAGCTAGAGTTGTTTTGGTGCTAAAGGATTACACATCTTATCTTTCTTTTTAACAGAGGACGGAGATTCGTTCATTGATTATAAGGCTATTTATAAGGCTATTCTTTTACCCATCAGATAAATAGCAGATTAGGAAAAGGTTTTATTATTTAACGTATAAAAAATGACTAATAATGAAAGCTTAAAGTGCTAGACCCTAGACCTGTTATATTAATCAGAAATGAATCCTTTATGCCTTTATCTAATGTAGAAGTATAGATTGTTTATTTAAAATATTTTAATAATGTCTATTCCAAAAAGTTATATAGAATTTAAAGAAACACTTACACATCAAACCCCGCCACTTACTTGGTCTGAAGCCTTGCGAGCGATGTGGTTTGATGTTAAGGGGGATTGGGAGGCATCCCATAATATTGCACAAGATTTGCACGACACCAATGGCAGCTGGATTCACGCTTATCTACATAGAAAAGAAGGGGATAAGTTTAATGCTGGATATTGGTATAGAATGGCGGGTAGAAGTTTCCCTAGCATAAGTTTGGAAGAGGAACAGCAGGAATTAGTGACGTATTTTTTAGAGCAATAGTGATAAAAGGGATTGTTTAGGAATAAAGATAATGTGGCTACCCTATAAAATGTAATACTAGTAATCAGAGTACTCCGTTGGATAGTAAAAACGGGTAATATTTTTAGAAACGTTATTTTGGTAGTTTTCATCCGTTTTTAACTTGTTCCATACAGGTGAATTAGCAAATGACTCCCAATGTGCATCTCTACTAGCTTTATTTTCAAATGTGGTCATATACATAAGGTTTGGCATTGTGGCCCCGGATATTACCTCTCCGTAAAAAACAGCATTAAACCCTAAATCGTCAAAGAGTGCTATTTCTCCACCTTGGTTAAACATGGCTACTTTATTGGTGTACTTGGCCTCGGTGGCAGACTCATAGCTTCTTAACTCGTATACACGTTCTTTGCGAGGCCCTGTTAAAGGGGAAGCATTCATCTTGGGCATATCTATAAAAGCTTTTAAAATTATTGATTCTGCCCTGTTATAGGGTGGATTGTTATAGGGGGCGTTTAAAAAATCTTTAGCAGCTGCCATATATGCTTTATCCTTATGTAACTTGGATTCTAAAGTCTCTAACACCTTTAAAGTTTTCATAGGAATCAAAACCTTAATGCTCCTAGGGTTTAAAGAATCAATGGTTTTAGGTTTAAAAACGCCCACGTTCTTTATTTTAAATTTTTTTAAGGCAGGCAATAAGGCCTCGCTGAGGTATTTATCAGTTCTATTTTCTTGTTCCTTGCTATCTAAAAGGTAGGTTTTAAGTTGATAGTACTCCCTTTGCTGGGCTTGTATCAAATTACTTACTGAGAATAGGAGTAAAAATAATGGAAGGTATAGCGCTTTGTACATGTGGTTAGATTAATTAGTTGTTGTTTTAAGTTTAATGAAATGTGGTAAAGTGGGCCGTATAAAGATAGTTTACTTTCGCTTATTGTTTTTAGTTTATTCGGTAATCGAGATTTGAATGCTCAGAGGCGGGCCTGCCCGAATCTTTTAGGCGGGCCTGCTACGAGGCAGTTTACTCCTTACATATTAGATTACCTTTTCTTTAGGGTCAATAATTCAAAGGAGGTTTTCTTCCAACAACGTTTCATGAACTCGACTTTAGGGAATTCAATAAATGAAATTAGTAATTACTTTCCTTAGGTTTATGTTCTTTTAATTCTATAACTACTGATTTTGAAGTTGGCGTGTTGCTATAATCAGCTGTACTGCCTACAGGTACTAATACATTTGCCTCCGGAAAATATGTTGCACAACATTTCTCAGGGATATTATATTCTAGAACAATAAATTTCCTAGCAACCCTTTCCTTACCATTATGATAGTTGTATAGGTCTACCAATTGCTGGTTTTTTAGTTTTTGCTTTTCAATATCTTTAGGGTTCATCAAGATAACCCTTCTTTCGTTATATATGCCGCGATAGCGATCGTTTAATCCATATATGGTGGTATTAAATTGATCATGACTTCTGATGGTCATCATTAGAAGTTCTTTTTCCTTAAGAGGGATGTACTCGCTATGGGAAATACTGAAATTGGCCTTACCAGTGTGGGTGTTATACGTATTATCTCTATTGCAATTGGGGAGGTAGAACCCAGAGGGTTGTCTTACTTTTAGATTATAATTATCAAAACCAGGAATGCAGGCTTCAATGCTATCTCTAATATGATCGTAATGTTGCAAGTATATGTCCCAGTTTACTTTACTATTTGGAAGGGTAGCTTTCGCCAAGCCGCAAACAATAGCTGGTTCACTTAGTAGTTGAGTAGAAACAGGTGTTAAACTTCCTTTAGAGCTATGAACAATTCCCATAGAGTTTTCTACACTAACAAATTGCAATTCTCCATTTTGAAGGTCCTTATCGGTTCTTCCCAAACAAGGTAGAATAATAGCTTCTTTCCCATGGATGAGGTGGCTACGGTTTAATTTTGTGGATACGTGTACGGTAAGATCGCAATTTTGAAGGGCTTGTGCGGTGTACTGTGTATCTGGAGTAGCGGATAGGAAGTTGCCGCCCATAGCAAAGAATACCTTTGCCTTGCCTTGGTGCATTGCTTTAATACTCTCTACGGTATCGTATCCGTTTTTTCGTGGCAGATTAAAATCAAATTCCTTTTCTAAATTATCTAAAAGAGATTCTGGTGGTTTTTCGTAAATCCCCATAGTCCTATCTCCTTGTACATTACTATGTCCGCGAACTGGGCAGGTACCTGCTCCAGGTTTGCCAATACTTCCTTTTAGAAGCAGTATATTTACAATCTCCTTAATAGTATTTACGGAGTTTTTATGCTGAGTAAGGCCCATGGCCCAACATGCAATCACTTTTCGTTTGGTCGCTAGGATATCCACAACCTTTTCCATTTCCTTAAGCGATATCCCACACTGCTCTATTAAATTTTCGATATCCAAGGACCTAATGTGGTTGAGGTAGCTATCAATTCCTTTAGTTTTTTCTTGGATAAATGCATGATCTAAAACAGTGCCAGGAGCCTTATCTTCCCTGTCTAATAATAGTTTAGTTAATGCTTGCAATAAGGCCATGTCCCCATTTATTTTAACCTGTAAATATAGGTCGGTTAAAGAGGTGCTAATGCCTAAAGCCCCCTTTACTTGTTGAGGATTGCTAAAATTTAGTAAACCTGTTTCTAATAGGGGGTTAATAGAAATAATGGTTGCCCCATTCTCTTTTGCTTTTTGTAGGGCGCTTAACATCCTAGGGTGATTGGTGCCAGGGTTCTGTCCTAATATTAAAATAAGGTCTGTTTCGTAAAAATCTTCCAATTTTACGGAGCCTTTACCAATCCCTAAAGAGTCGGTGAGTGCCACCCCGCTACTCTCATGGCACATATTGCTGCAATCTGGCATATTGTTGGTGCCGTATTCTCGTACAAACAGCTGAAAAAGAAATGCCGCTTCATTACTGGTTCTTCCGGAGGTATAGAAGATGGCCTCATCTGGGTGTTCCAATTTATTCAGGTGTGCTGCAATTTTTTTAAATGCCTCCTCCCAACTGACTTCTTTGTAATGATTAGCACCTTTGGGTAGGAACATGGGTTGGGCTAGTCGACCTTTTTTTCCAATCGTATAATCGGAAAGAGAGGCAAGGTAAGAGACGCTATTATTCTTAAAAAAATGAGCATCTAGTTTTTTAGAGGTTGCTTCCTCCGCAATGGCTTTAGCGCCATTCTCACAATATTCTGCAAAAGAACTTCTTTCATCATCTGGATCTGGCCAAGCACAACCTGGGCAATCGAATCCCGATTTTTGGTTGAGGTTGGCTAAAGCTTTTAAGCCTCTACTCATTCCCATTTCCCCAAAAACGTGTTTGGCAGTAGAGATTACTGCAGGGATTCCTGCAGCTACCTTTTTAGGGTTACTAGTTCTAAGTCCTGTTAATTTTTCTGGCGGTTCGGGATTGGGTGATATGTCTTTTGCTTTCTTAGTCATAAAGATTATTTCATTGCTGCTGGGTTTGGGTAATTGTCAGATTCATCTTCCGTGCGTTCATCTAAACAGACAAAGTCCTTTTCTAACAGTAATCGTAAAGTCTGTCCATCTTCTAAAACCATATAGGATTCGTAGCCTACCCGTTCGGAATCTGCCCATTTTTCAGATTCCTTTTTTGGGAAATTTAGGGTGATGGTATTTTCTTTGAAGGATGCTTCTAGGGAATCGATATTATCCTTGGCTTTTACGGCATACCTAAACTGGGTGCTATTGAAAGAGGTTTTTTCTTCAATATAGCCCAATTTCTGAAGTTGACTCACTTCTGATTTGGTTAATCTGTAGCGAATGGAATTACCTCGGATTCTAATTTTCATTTAAATATGGTTTATGCTTAATACATAAAGTTACCTCTTTAGAAAGTTGGTTCCAAAATGTAACGTCTTAAATTTTTATACGTTTGGCATCATTGTAAATATTGTATCGGCTATGACTTAGGAAGCCAACAAGGGTTACATCGTGTTCTATAGCCATCTCCACGGCAAGACTAGATGGCGCTCCTACAGCGGTGACAAAATGAATACCGGCCATTACTGCCTTTTGAATCAGTTCGAAACTGGCACGTCCGCTTAGAAATAAAATATGATTATCTAAGGGAAAATGATTGTTTTGAAAACAGTTTCCAATAAGTTTATCTAAGGCGTTATGCCTCCCTACGTCTTCTCTTAGCTCCAGCAAATTTCCTGAAAGGTCAAATAAGGCGGCTGCATGGATTCCACCAGTAGTATTAAAAATGGTTTGCTGTTGATTTAAAATGTCAGGGAACGATTTTAGAAGATCCTTATCTACCTGAAAATTGGCTTCTGACTGGGGTAGGAGAGAAATTGTCTTTATTGCTTCTAAACTAGCCTTGCCACATACACCGCAACTGCTACTGGTGTAAAAGTGCCGATCTAATTTACTAAGGTCAATGTTCTCAGAATTGCTGAGGTAAATGTGAACGTTATTTTCGGTTAAAGAAATGTTGTCTATTTGCTTTGTAGATGCTAATATTCCTTCTGTAAATAAAAAACCTATTGCTAGATCGGCATCATTACCTGGGGTGCGCATGGTAATGGATATGTTTTTATTGATAATAGGTGGATCGGCATTGATTACACTGATGCTTATTTCTAATGGCTCTTCCACTGCAATGGTATCCATAACCTCTTCGGTATCATCAAAATTAATTTTGATAATACTCTTTGAAGTGGTCGATTTTTCGCTGTCTTCTTTCATTGTAATGCTTTTTGGTGAAGTCCTGCCTTATGCTATTAGGTTATCAGAATAGGTGCCTTTATAATCATACTTCACCTTTTGCGTTATTACTTTGCACAAGACTAAATTGCAATTTTGCTGACCTAAACAGAGATAGAGACCCCTTCTGATTTTGTTGGTTTTCCGTTTTCAAAATAAAAATCTAATCGGCCTACATTAATACCAAAGCAGCCTACCTGATTAATTAGAACTGGAAGATCTTTTCTATTAGTGGTTACTGTTGGCTTATCTAAAAAAGTATGGGTATGCCCACCAATGATAAGGTCAATATTCTCAGTGGCTGCAGCAATTTTCATATCGTCCACCCTTTGTGAATTGGTGTATTGGTAGCCTAAATGTGAAAGGCATATAATAAGATCGCATTGCTCCTCATTCTTTAAGGTGTTGCTCATTTCCTGAGCCATTTCAACAGGATCCAAATATATAGTTTCCTTGTAGAGCTTTTTAGAAACTAATCCTTCTAAAGCGATTCCTAGTCCAAAAACGCCAATTTTTATTCCATCGCGAACAAAAATCTTATACGGTTTAACATGTCCGTCTAAAATAGTTTTTGAAAAATCATAATTGGCAGATAAGAATTCGAATTTTGCGTAGGGTAGTTGAGCGGCTAAACCACTCAAACCGTTATCAAAATCGTGATTTCCTATGGTTGCGGCATCATACTGCAACATGCTCATTAGTTTAAACTCTAATTCACCACCGTAAAAATTGAAATAAGGAGTTCCTTGAAAAATATCCCCTGCATCAAATAGTAAGGTATTCGGATTTTCTTTGCGTATTTGCTCTACTAAAGTTGCTCTTCTAGCAACTCCTCCTAAGTTAGGGAAGCTAGAGTGAGTGGTAGGGAAGGGGTCAATATGACTGTGAACGTCATTAGTATGCAGTATGGTGATATGTTTCTTTGCGTCTTGTTGACAAGAGCTTAATGATAATCCACCCATTCCAATGAATGCGGAGGTAGCTGCGGTTTTGGAAATAAATTTTCTACGGTCCATTCCTAATCTATTTGTATAAAACGGTCATCAATTGTGGCGTGTATGGTATCTACTTTCTTAAAATAATCTATCATGGTGTTCCTAATAAGGTAGTCGGTATCCATCAGGGAAAGATGATTTTTAAAGAAATTCATCCTGTCACCTCCAGTAATCAAATAGTCAGAGGTGGCCACAAAATAGGTTTTATTTTCATCGAATGGTTCTCCTTTTATATTTACCTCCTTTAAGTCTTTATTTTTGTCCACTACAATTTGAATTCCCGCTATAGGGTGTGGTACACTAGATTTTAATAGGTAGGAGAGCAATTCTTTTATAGACTTTCCATCTAACTCTGCAATAAAAACTGAATTTTCAAAAGGCATCACCTCAAATGCATTTCTTGTAGTAATATTCCCTTTAGAAATTATAGAGCGTATTCCTCCAAAATTAAGAAGAACAAAATCAATGTCATTACCTGTTCTAGCTTTGAAAATTGGATTTACCTCTTTCAATACAATGTCTGCCATTAAATTCCCTGCAGAAGTATTGTATTTGCCCTCAGTTTTAGTAATAGCCTTTGGCGTATAGGCAAGTACGCTATCTAGTATTTCATTTATTCTAGTACGGTACGGTGCTACAAGCGTTTCTATACTATCCTTAGCTTTTACACTTTGATTGACTTCTAGCTGTTTTCCGTCAATAGATTTTAGTTTTGGCTGTGGTTGTGTACAGGCGTATATAGTACACATTGTTATAAATATAACAAAATGTTTATTTTTTAAAATCATATAGTTCTTACCTTCGTAACTTAATTAGCAATGATATATTTACTTTTACATTCTAGATAATGTAAAAATACATGTTTTTAAAAAAGATAAAGAATAAATTAAAGGTTAGAGCCGCACGCAAGTATTTGCGACAGGAATTAGCCGCACCGTCAAACGTCCCAAATAAGGGAGTTGGAGTAAGTTCTATAGGATTTATTGTGGATTTAGATAAGTTTAATAATGCTGATTCTTTTTATACGGTTATAGAGGAATTTTCATTACGACCTAATGCAATAAAGGTTATAGGTTACAAAGAATTTTATGATAAAAATTCGCCCTATAGTACACCAGTGTTTTCTGATAAAGATCTGGGGTGGGATGCTAAAATTGAAAATAGTTACGCCTTAGAATTTTTGGAGAATGAATATGATGTGTTGGTTAATTATTATAACGAGGATAAATTATTGTTGCAATTAATGAGCATAAAGGCCAAAGCTAGATTAAAGGTAGGCTTTGGAGGAGTGGATAAAAATTTTAATGATTTAATTTTAAATATACCTATAGATGATTTTCAAACCTTTAAAATGGAATTGAAAAAATATTTACGGGTTTTAAATGAGATTTAGTAATGGAACAATTAATGGGTACGGGTGTTGCTTTGATTACTCCTTTTAATGAAGATTTTACAATAGATACAGAGGCACTTACTAAAGTGGTGAATTATTGTATAGATGGAGGAGTAGATTATCTAGTGGTTTTGGGAACTACTGGAGAATCTGCAGTGCTTTCCAAAAAGGAAAAGCAATTGGTAATCAATACCGTAGTTTCGGCTAATGCAGGGAGATTACCCTTAGTTCTTGGAATTGGAGGTAATAATACTGCCGCAGTTGTAGAAGAACTACAAGAGGTAGATCTTAAGGATTTTGTAGCAATCTTGTCTGTGTCACCATATTACAGCAGACCTACCCAAGAAGGGATTTATCAACATTTTAAAGCGATTTCATTGGCTTCTCCAAAACCAATTTTGCTTTATAATGTACCTGGAAGAACTGGAAGTAATATGTTACCAGAAACAGTGTTAAGACTTGCAAACGACTTTAATAATATAATAGGTATTAAAGAGGCAAGTGGGGATATGGTGCAAGTGATGAGCTTAATAAAAGATAAACCACATGGATTTATGGTAATCTCTGGCGATGATTTTACTGCGCTACCAACTGTACTTGCAGGCGGAGATGGTGTAATCTCTGTATTGGGCCAAGGGTTGCCTACGGAGTTTTCTAGAATGATTAGGTTTGGATTGGAACATAGAGTTAAGGAGGCTTTTGAGTTACATTATAATCTAATGGAGGGGATGGACTTGATTTTTAGAGAAGGAAACCCCGCTGGGATCAAGGCTTTGCTAGAACACATGGGGATGGGTACCGCTTTAGTGAGACTTCCTTTAGTGGAAGCTACAACAAGTCTAAAAAAAAATATCAATCGCTTCGTAAGCAAGCTCCTTAAGATTGTTGCTTAGCTTTTAGAAAAGTAAAAAATTACGATCCGGTGTCTGTGTTGGACTTAACAGTCTAAATGCGGCACCGGATTACTTTTTGTAATGCTTAGTGTAAGGAAGGTTATCTATTGTTTGATACGGCTTATTGTGGGGTAATCAATAAAAATTCTGACTAACGATTTACGTTATGCTTAGTATCTAAAATCTTCTTTCTATTAAAAATGATTTTGGTGGTTTTTTCTTTTAGGTATCGGTATATTTTAAAGTCGCGCATTAGGGGCAATATCCTTCTAATTGTTGAATTTTAAAGGGGAGATACTTCTACATAGTTAAAAGTTGCACAAAAAATTTGCTACTAGAAGGGAAGGAAGTTATTTTAGCCTGATAATAATGTTTTTTATATCCGATCAAAAACCTTAATTTTGCAGAATGTTTTTAAAAATGAAACGACTATTCCCCTTTTTGTTATTGGCAGTTATCCTTACTTCTTGTAGTGAGTACCAAAAAGTACTTAAAAATGAAGATGTTAAGGCGAAGTATGATATGGCCGAGAAATTTTATGAAGAGGGCGACTTTAAAAGGGCAAACCGTTTATTGGAGCAGATTGCTCCAAAGTATATAGGAAGACCACAAGGTGAGCGGGTTATGTTTTTCTTGGCTGATTCTTATTTTCAGATCAGGGACTATAATATGGCTGGATATCAGTTTGAGCGATTCTTAAAATCCTATCCAAAAAGTGATAAAGCTGCAGAAGCAGGTTTCTTAGGAGCAAAAAGTTATTACAAATTATCTCCAAAATACTCTTTGGATCAAACCGATACCGATAAGGCATTAATAAAACTACAGAATTTTATTAATGCTTATCCAGATTCCGAATTTATGGGAGAAGCCAATATTATGGCAAAGGAACTCACCACTAAGAAGGAGCGTAAAGAGTTTGAAATAGCTAAGCAGTTTAATACTATTGGGGAGTTTGACTATACCTTTTTAACGCCAGCGGTAACCGCTTTTGATAATTTCATTGTAGATAATCCAGGTTCCGTTTATCACGAGGATGCTCTTTATTATAAATTTGATGCGGCAACTAGATTGGCATTCAATAGTTTTGAGTATCTTAAAAAGGAGCGACTAAATAATGCTAAGTCGTACTATAATGCATTGAAAAAACAATTTCCTGAGTCTAAGTATTTAGAAGATGCTGAAAAGACCGTGGGAAAAATAGAAAAAGAATTACAAAATTATTCCAAATAAAATATCACCTGTTATGAACACAAACGATTTAAAAAGCTCTAAAGCTCCGGTATCTACGGTAACCATCAATAGGAATGAATTTGATGCGCCGACCGAAAACATTTATGAGGCAATTTCAATTGCTGCTAAAAGAGCTGTTCAGATTAATTCTGAAATTAAAAAGGAGCTTTTGGAGAAATTGGAAGAGTTTGCTACCTATAGCGATAGCCTAGAAGAGGTTTTTGAGAACAAAGAGCAGATAGAAGTATCTAAGTTCTACGAAAGGTTGCCTAAGCCTCATGCTATTGCAGTAAGAGAGTGGTTAGACGATAAAATTTATTATAGGAATACAGAGAAAGATGCGTAAAGGATGTTAAGCGGTAAAAATATACTTTTAGGAGTTACCGGAGGTATAGCTGCTTATAAAACCACCTTTTTGGTACGCTTACTTATTAAAGCTGGCGCTAACGTTAAAGTGATTTTAACGCATAGCGCCAGCTCTTTTGTTACTCCCTTAACCCTTGCTACATTAT
Source organism: Arenibacter latericius DSM 15913 (assembly GCF_000424985.1). Lineage (GTDB taxonomy): Bacteria > Bacteroidota > Bacteroidia > Flavobacteriales > Flavobacteriaceae > Arenibacter > Arenibacter latericius. The sequence goes on along the minus strand of NZ_AUKX01000041.1, from coordinate 10,043 downwards.
CTAAAAACCCAGTGCACACCACTTTTATAAATGAGGAAGATGGTAGTGTTTCATGGAATAATCATGTAGAATTGGGACTGTGGGCAGATCTAATGATTATTGCTCCAGCTACTGCAAATACCATGTCTAAAATGGCTCATGGGAATTGCGATAATTTATTGATGGCAACCTATTTATCTGCCAAATGTCCTGTTTACTTTGCTCCTGCAATGGACTTGGATATGTATATACACCCTTCTACTTCTGTAACATTCGATAAGCTGACCTCTTTTGGGAATATTATGATTCCTGCTAATACAGGAGAATTGGCAAGTGGATTGGTAGGCGAAGGCCGGATGGCAGAACCAGAGGAGATTGTAGATTTTATAATTAAGGACCTTACAAAAGGATTGCCATTAAAAGGAAAGAAGGTATTAATAACTGCTGGTCCTACTTATGAAGCTATTGATCCCGTTAGGTTTATAGGGAATCACTCTTCAGGGTTAATGGGATACGAACTGGCTAAGAATGCGGCAAATTTGGGGGCCGAAGTGTTTCTAATTTCTGGCCCTTCACATTTAACCATACAGCATTCACAGATAACCCTTATCAAAATCACTTCTGCAGATGAGATGTATAAGGAAGCGCATGCCTTATATCAGGATATGGATATTGCTATTTGTGCTGCAGCAGTATCGGATTATAAGCCCAAATCGGTAGCAAATCAAAAAATTAAAAAGAGCGATCAAGAGTTTAATATATCCTTGGTTAAAAATAAGGATATTCTATTTTCTTTGGGACAACAGAAAAAAGGTCAGTTCTTGGTGGGGTTTGCCTTAGAGACCGAAAATGAGGAGGAAAATGCCATAGGAAAACTAAAACGTAAGAATTTAGATGCTATTGTTCTTAACTCTTTAAATGATACAGGGGCCGGGTTTGGCAAACAAACCAATAAAATCTCTTATATTGATAAGAAATTAAATATTAAATCGTTTAAACTAAAGACCAAGGCAGAGGTCGCTCAAGATATTTTAAACGAAATTATAACCCGTATTCATGCGTAACCTTATTCTAGTATCGCTTTGTTTTATTATTTCCCTAGGTTTGGCGGCTCAGGAACTGAATTGTACCGTTACCATTAATGCCGATCAAGTTGGAAAGACGAATCAGCAGATATTTAAAACTTTGGAACGCTCCTTAAGCGATTTTGTAAATAAAACAAATTGGTCTAATAGGGAATATAAGGATAATGAAAAGGTGAACGCTCAAATGTTCATTACTATCACGGAGTACGAGTCTAATAGTTTAAAAGGGAATATACAGTTACAATCTTCTCGCCCTGTTTTTAATACATCTTATGAAAGTCCTATTCTCAACTATAAGGACAATCAGTTTAATTTTCAATATATAGAGTTTCAACCGTTGATTTATAGCGAAAACAATATAGATTCTAATTTGGTAGCGGTAGTCTCTTATTATGTTTATTTAATTTTGGGATTAGATGCCGATACTTTTTCTTTAGAGGGGGGGAGTGAATATTTTAGAAAGGCACAGCAGATTGTTGGTCTCGCGCAAAGTGGAAACGCTGCTGGTTGGAGCAGAACTAGCGGAGAGCGCAGTAGGTTTGAATTGGTGGATAATTTAATGTCTAATTCCTATAGAGAATATAGAGTTGCCATGTATAACTATCATAGAAAAGGCTTAGATATTCTTGCTGATAACAACAGTACAGGGAAGCAAGTTGTTGCTGGCACCTTACAATTGTTTGAAACAATGGCCTCTAGGCACCCTAATGCTTTTTTAACCCAGTTGTTTTTTGATGCCAAAGCGCAAGAGATTCAAGATATATTTTCTGATGGTCCTAAAGTAGATGTAGTTCAGCTAAAGGAAACTTTAAATAAAATTGCGCCACTTTATTCTTCAACTTGGAATCAGATAAAATATTAAAAAGGTTGTTTACAGGTTTAAGCTAGAGATTACGTACAAATCTTTAGATATAGCCTATGTTTTTCAATTCGGTTTATATGATTTTGCGGTAGGGTCAAAATACTATTTTACGTGTCAGTTCGCTTTATTCTGGTCTTACTTATAGCTACATGTCCTTTAGGAATAATTAGTTTGTATAAAAAAATTATACTCCCATTTTTTTCCAAAACAATAACAATTATCTTTACCCCAATAATAGACTTATACCTTGCTGACAAATCTTTCAATTAAAAATTACGCTCTAATAGACCACCTAAACGTTAAGTTTACTAATGGTTTTACGGTGATTACTGGTGAGACAGGTGCCGGTAAATCCATTTTATTGGGTGGCTTGGCCTTAGTGTTAGGTAAGAGAGCAGATCTCTCCTCTCTTAAAGACAAGGAGAGTAAATGTATTGTAGAAGGCGAATTTGATATAGCCAAATATGAATTGAAATCGTTTTTTGATAATAACGATTTAGACTACGAGCGCAAAACTATCGTAAGGCGAGAAATTTTGCCTAGCGGTAAATCAAGAGCCTTTATAAATGACACTCCCGTGACTTTAGATGTGCTTTCTAAATTGGGAGGGCGGTTAGTAGATGTGCATTCCCAGCATCAGACCATGCAATTAGGAGAGAGTGATTTTCAATTAAAAACTATTGACGCTCTTGCTAACAATGAGAAAGTGTTAGTGCAGTATGCTGCTAAATTGGAGCAATATCAAACCAGTACCAAAGAATTAGAGCAGCTTTTAGAGTTTCAAAGTAACGCTATTAAGGAACATGAATACAATAGTTTCTTATTGGAAGAATTAAACTCTGCTCCTTTAAAGGAGGGTATAATTGAAACCTTGGAGGAGGAGTACGAGCAGTTAAACAATGTAGAAGTTATTATGGAGCAATTGTCGCAAGTGCAGCAATTGCTTAACGATGAGCAAATAGGAGTGATTAATCTGCTGACAGAATTGAAGCAGATTTCACATAAATTAGGGCATTATGGGCAGCATTATAGTGAACTGGATGAACGTGTTAATTCTGTTTTCATAGAATTGGATGATATTTCTAACGAGTTCATAGCCCTAAACGATCAGGTTGATACCAATCCTGAGATGTTAGAAGAGGTGAGTGCTAAGTTGCAACTTCTACATACCCTATTGAAAAAGCACAATGCCCACGATGTATCCGAACTACTTGGTATTAAGAAGGAATTGGATGATAAAGTGCAAGCCACAGAAAATGTGGAAAGTGATATTGAAGCGAAGAGAAAAGAGTTATTAGAGTTAGAAGCAGAATTGAATACAATAGCTTCTAAGTTAAGCAAGAACAGAAATAAAATACTTCCAAAACTAAAAAAACAATTAGAAGGTACCTTAGCAGAGTTAGGAATGGCTAGTGCTACCTTTAAAATTGAAATTCACCCTTCCAAAGAGTTTAAGGCTACAGGGAAAGACGACCTTACCTTTCTTTTGTCTTCCAATAAAGGTTCTGCTTACGGGGAATTAAAAAAAGTAGCATCAGGAGGAGAGCTCTCTAGGATAATGTTGGCTATAAAGTCAATTTTGGCCAATTATGAAAATCTCCCGACGCTGATGTTCGACGAAATTGATACGGGAGTATCTGGCGAGATATCCAATAAAATGGGGGATATTATGCAAGATATGAGTAAAACCATGCAGATATTCTCTATTACACACCTTCCACAGGTAGCGGCAAAGGGTGCTCACCACTTTAAAGTTTATAAGGAAGAGGAGCTAATGGGAACTCAAACCAAGATGAAGCCACTTTCTAAACAAGAACGTATTACCGAACTAGCGGAAATGCTAGGCGGGAAGGCAATTACAGAATCGGCATTAGCCCACGCCAAGGAATTATTAAACTAATAAGGAGGTTTCGGATTTTCTTTATATGTATTTAATCTAATTATTTTAGTAAACAGCTAGTTTTATAAAGCGGTTTTGCAAAATAGTTGCACATGGGATTGCTTTGGGGATTTTACCTTGCAATTTGATTGTGCTTCTATATTTTATTAGAGAAGCGCTCCATCATTAAATAATGCCCCGTTAATTTTTAATATCTTTGGTGAACGTAAAAATCACAAAGAAATAAAATATGTTGTTTAACTTATTGAAGGGTAAAAGAGGAATTATATTTGGGGCTTTGGATGAAAATTCTATTGCTTGGAAAACCGCTGAGACCGTACATGCAGAGGGCGGAACATTCGTATTAACTAACGCGCCAATAGCTATGCGAATGGGGAAAATAAACGAGCTAGCCGAGAAAACGGGGGCTACTATAATTCCTGCAGATGCAACTAGTGAGGAAGATTTAGAAAACCTAGTAGCGAAATCCATGGAAATTTTAGGGGGAAAAATAGATTTTGTACTCCACGCCATAGGGATGTCTGTAAACGTACGTAAAGGGAGGTCTTATACCGATCAAAAATATGATTTTACTAGTAAAGGTTGGGATGTGTCAGCCCTTTCCTTTCATAAAGTAATGCAGAGTTTATATAAGGCAGATGCCATGAATGAATGGGGAAGTATAGTGGCGCTTACCTATATGGCGGCACAGCGAACTTTTCCAGACTATAATGATATGGCCGATAATAAAGCTTATCTAGAGTCCATAGCACGTAGCTTTGGTTACTTTTTTGGAAAAGAAAAAAAGGTTAGGGTAAATACTATTTCTCAATCTCCTACACCTACTACCGCAGGACAAGGTGTAAAAGGATTTAATAGTTTTATTAATTATGCCGAAAAAATGTCTCCTCTAGGAAATGCTACTGCCCAGGAATGTGCCGAATATACTGTAACTCTTTTTTCAGACTATACTAAAAAGGTTACTATGCAAAATTTATTTCATGATGGAGGCTTTTCTACCACAGGAGTTAGTCAGGAAATAGTTGATAGTTTTTCAGAATAATTAAACAACTAACATAAAGAAAGTAGGTGCCTTATAATATGGGGTGTCTATTTTGGATCAACGGGAAGAAAATTAATGAATCCTTGATTTATAGAGGTCTTCCCGTTTAGATTACTTTTTAAAAGTATTATTAAATATAATGAAGTTGTTTTTTTCCTTTATCGTACCCGTATTTAATAGGCCAAATGAGGTGGATGAGCTCTTGCAAAGCCTTGTGCTTCAGGATTATGATAAACCTTTCGAAGTGGTGATTGTAGAGGACGGTTCTACGGAGAGTTCCCAAACCGTTATAGATGGTTATAGGGATAAACTAGATATCACTTACCTATTTAAACAAAACTCTGGGCCAGGCTCTTCCCGTAATTATGGGATGCAGCGTGCTAAAGGAAATTATTTTATTGTGTTGGACTCAGATTGTATCATTCCTCCGCAGTACCTTTCTGTTGTAGATGCTTCGCTTTCTAAAAGTTATGTAGATTGTTTTGGTGGTCCAGATGCTGCCCATTCCTCCTTTAGTCAAGTGCAGAAAGCGATTAATTACGCTATGACGTCTATTCTCACTACCGGTGGGATAAGAGGAGGTAAGAATTCTGTGGGGAAGTTTCAGCCTAGAAGTTTTAATATGGGGATATCTAAGGAGGCGTTTCAGAAAACACAAGGGTTCGGTAATATACACCCAGGTGAGGATCCAGACTTAACTTTTAGAATCTGGAAAGCAGGGTATAAAACAAGGCTTATCCCAGAGGCCTATGTTTACCATAAAAGAAGGATTGATTGGAGTAAATTTTATACCCAAGTTCGGAAATTTGGTATGGTAAGGCCTATCTTAAATCAATGGCATCCAGGAACTGCTAAAATCACATATTGGTTCCCTAGTCTATTCTGTATAGGGCTACTTGTCTCTATTGTCTCACTATTTTTCGGACTATTTCTACCAATTATTATTTATCTCCTTTATTTTGGTTTACTTTTTGTACATTCCTTTATAGTGAACAAAAGTTTTAAGGTGGCATTTTTGTCTCTTATAGCGGTGTTGATTCAATTTTTTGGATATGGGATTGGATTTTTTAAAAACTCCGTTCTTTTAATTTTTAGTAAAAAAGAACCTCAAGTATTATTCCCTAAACTGTTTTTTAAAACCTTATAGAAATTGGTAGAAATCATAAAAAACATACTTCAAAAAAGAAAAGTAAAACAATTCTTGATATTTCTTTTAGCCTCTAGTTTGGCGTGGTTTATAAGTAATTTGGCAGAAGAGTATACCAATGAAGCTACCTTTAAGGTACAGTATCACAGTAATCCCGATAGCTTATTGTTAAAAAAAGTGTCCAAAAACAATGTTCGGGTTAGGCTTAGGGCTAGTGGGTATCAGTTTTTAGTATTCGGATTTAAAAATAAAGTGGTTAATGTAGACTTATCTGCTTTAGAAGAACGTGGCAAAAAATTTTACATGTCACCTTTGGACTATAGGAGTCAAATAGAAAATCAACTTTCAAAATCTATAGAAATTATAGAAATGGACCGGGACACCATGTTCTTTAGTTTTCAGAGACTTATGAAAAAGAAAGTTGCGGTGGCTTCCAAAGTAGATATTGATTTAGAGCAACATTATTTACTAGATAGGGAGATAGAATTGATTCCCGATTCCATAACTGTAATCGGTCCCGAAAATGAAGTGGCAGATCTAGAGTTTATCCCAACAAAGAGTTTGTCTCTGACTAAATTAACTGGAAATTTTTCTAAAACTGTAGGTTTAGATCTCCCTACAGTTTTACAGAATACCACCTATTCTACTAATCAGGTCCGAGTGGAAGGAGAGGTCTTTAGGTTTTCTGAACGAATATTAACGGTTCCTATAAATATTATAAATGTTCCAAAAGGAGTGGTAGTTAGAACCTTTCCAGAAACTGCTGAAGTTTTGTGTAGAGATCGATTGGAGAATTTAAAAAAAATAAAGGAAACCGATTTTGAGGTTAGTGCAGATTATCTTCAAATTGACGAAATGGGGGATAATATTCTTGAATTGGAGATTACTAAGAAAGTAAATTCGGTAAATGAAGTACAATTAAAGGAAGATAAAGTTGAGTTTATATTAATGAAGCAATGAAGATTATAGGTTTAACAGGGGGAATCGGTAGTGGAAAATCTACAGTGGCGACTATGTTTCGAGATCTAGGGGTGCCGGTGTACATTTCTGATGAAGAAGCTAAGAAATTAATGAATACCTCCCAATCAATAAAGCAAAACCTTATTGCTTTATTTGGGACTGATAGCTATAAAGAAGGTAAATTAAACCGTGGCTTTATTTCTAAAAAGGTCTTTAACGACCCAGAATTGCTGAAGAGATTAAATAATATTGTACATCCAGAGGTGCGTAAACATTTTACGCAATGGGTAGCAGCGCAAAATTCAGACTATGTAATTCAAGAGGCTGCTATTATATTCGAAAATGACTCCCATGACCGTTACGATCAAATAATATTGGTAACCGCACCTTTGGAAACCCGTATCAAGAGAGTTATGAAAAGAGATGGGGTAACTGCAGAACAAGTTATGGAACGGGTGAAGAATCAGTGGGAGGATAATAAAAAAGCTTCGCTATCCCATTTTGTTATAGAAAACTCAGATTTAAAGAGAACAAGGGCTCAAGTAGAGGAAATACACCTAAAATTGCTAAAAATCAGGACATAAGCGCTGAATTTTAACAATATTGTTAAGTTTAGGTTAAACCTACAATGCGCTAAATGTTAAATTTATAATTTTACTGTTAATGAATAAAAGGTTATTTGGTCTTCTTGTTGTCTTAATGAGCCTATCCCTTATTGGGATAATTTTTGTTCAAAGCTATTGGATAAACAAATCAGTAGAAGACAAAGAAGAACAATTTTCTAATACGGTAACCCAAATATTAAATAGGGTTGTAGAGAATATTGAAAAAAGAGAAGTACAAGACTACCTTAACGAGTTTTATAAGTTAAAAGATAGTATAGGGAAGCCTAAGGCGACCCATCTTAAAAATTTCTTTTTCTTCGATAGGGATCTTAACTCCAATGAAATCCGATTTTACTCTCATGGGATTTTGGAGGAAGATTATAATATGGCATCTAAGTTCTTTGATATAGGGTTTGATACTGCTACCTTTAAGAATATTACTAGTATAAGGCGGACAGAAATTTATAAGGAGGATTTCGGTTTGGATGGCAGACAATATTCCCTTACTCCGGTGCAAAAACTTGAAAAGATAGGGGGGTTATCTTCTATAGATAAGGCGGCAATGGACGATAACTTTAGAGAGATGGCCAAATCCAAATCTATTTATAAGCGGGTGTCCAAACAAGAAATAGAATTGTTCTTAAGTCGTGAACTTGAAAATAGAGGCATAGATATTGATTATGAATATGGGGTGTATAGTAGAGGGTTGCCTACTAAGTTGAGATCTGATGATTTTAAATTTTCTGAAACAACACTTTACAAGGCGCCTTTGTTTAAGGATAGTGAAGGAAGTACAAATTTTTCCCTATTGCTTACGTTTCCAAAGAAGAAAAGATTTTTGATACAATCTATTCTTGGAATGGCAATTTTATCCTTGGCGTTTACCTTAGTTATTGTTGTTGCTTACTCTAGTGCCATCTATCAGTTGATAAAACAAAAGCAGATTTCAGAAATTAAAACGGACTTTATCAATAATATGACCCATGAGTTTAAAACGCCAATAGCCACAATAAATTTAGCGGTAGAGGCAATTAGAAACCCAAAAATAATTGAAGATAAAGAGAAGGTATTACGGTACCTACAAATGATAAGAGATGAGAATAAAAGAATGCACGCTCAGGTAGAGAATGTACTTAGGATTTCAAAACTGGAAAAAAACCAGTTAGATATCTCTAAAGATAGAGCAGATGTGCACGAAATAATAGGAGATGCTATAACCCATGTAGAGCTGATTGTTGGAGATAGGGGAGGTTATATTAATACGCATTTAAGTGCCGAACGTACAGAAGTATTGGCTAGTGAAATGCATTTTACCAACGTTATAGTTAATATTCTGGACAATGCGATAAAGTATTCAACAGATGCTCCTAAGATTGATGTGTATACAGAAGTTGTTGGGAATAATATATTAATCAAAATAAAAGATCAGGGAGCCGGGATGAGTAAAGTGGTCCTAAAAAAGGTTTTTGAAAAGTTTTATAGGGAACATACCGGTGATATACATAATGTAAAGGGCCATGGACTAGGTTTAGCTTACGTGAAAAAAATAGTTGATGATCACCAGGGTGAAGTTTATGCTGAAAGTGAAAAAGGAAAAGGATCTACTTTCTATATAAAACTACCCTTAATTTAAAAGTTATTATGGAAACAGTAAATAAAAAAATATTGCTAGTTGAGGATGATCCAAATTTTGGAATTGTCCTAAAAGATTATTTGGCCATGAACGATTTTGACGTTACGTTGGCAAAAAATGGAATGGAGGGTTTTGAAAAGTTCAAAAAGGACAATTTTGATGTCTGTATTTTGGATGTAATGATGCCCTATAAAGATGGATTTACTTTGGCAAAGGAGATCAGGGAAAAAAATGAAAATGTTCCTATAGTTTTCCTAACTGCAAAAACCATGAAGGAAGATGTGCTTAAAGGATATAAGGCTGGTGCTGATGATTACCTAAATAAGCCATTTGATTCGGAGGTGCTTTTGATGAAGTTAAAAGCTATTATCCAACGTAAATCTTCTAACTCCTTGGCAGATAGCAAACAGTTTGAATTTACTCTTGGGGGATTCCAATTAAACTCCAAGCTTAGATTCTTAAAATTTAAGGATGAGGAGCCTATAAAGCTTTCTCCGAAAGAAAATGAACTGCTTAGATTATTGGCGTTACATGAAAACGATCTGATGCCTAGAGAGTTGGCGTTGACTAAAATTTGGAGAGATGATAATTATTTTACCTCTCGTAGTATGGACGTGTATATTGCAAAATTACGTAAATACTTGAAAAAGGATGAAAACGTAGAAATACTAAACATCCACGGAGAAGGATTTAGATTGGTTGTTAAAACCGAATAGGATGCTATTTTAACTTATAAAAAAAACACCGGATTTCCGGTGTTTTTTTATTTAGGGTAGTTTTGTTAGTATTTCTGCAACTATTTCTTCAGGTCTCGGTGCTATCGAAACTTT
>NZ_AUKX01000040.1 GCF_000424985.1 Arenibacter latericius DSM 15913 | reverse complement strand
ATGCATTATGTTGTTAGTTTTGTAATTGAATCATAAGTGCTTTTAATCAATTTCTCTAACCTACTTGCTTTCATTTAGTTCATAGACTTCTATTTCCTTTTTAAAGGTATTCATGAACCTCCTACGTCGGTTTCTTTTGCTCGCCCAAAAGAAACGAACAGGGCTGATAAACTAAGGTAAGGTGTACCTTGGTTTAGAGGAGCCAGCCGTAGCGAAGGCCGGCGCGCCATCTGGCCCCTCACTTTATATGCAAATCGTTGCATTTACATCGCGGTCCTCTGCGGATAAGGAGTTTCGCTTCGCCAATGAAGTAGCTTTACCATAAAACTACCCAAAACTTAAGTTAGCTAAATTTCGTGTTCTCGGGATCGCCCGAGCGAGTCTCACTACTTAATACTCACTACTCAATACTACTTTATAGCATTCCTAATTCTAACTTCGCTTCCTCGCTCATTAGTTCTTGAGTCCAAGGTGGATCAAAAGTAAGTTCTACCTCTACATCTTTTATCTCGTCAATAGATTTTACCTTTTCTTCTACTTCCATTGGCATAGACTCTGCTACGGGACAGTTAGGAGAAGTTAGGGTCATTAGAATTTTAACCTCGTATTCCTCATTTACAAGAACATCATAGATTAGTCCCAACTCATAAATATCCACAGGAATTTCTGGGTCATATATGGTCTTTATAACTCGAACTATTTTTTCGCCTAGTTCTTGGGTGTCTATTGCGGGTGTTTCTGTACTCATTGTATTAAAATTTTATGGTGAATAACCACTAAGGCCGCTTTTTAATGCGATGCCTTTTAATTTAATTGGGTCTGGTAAGCGATAGCGTACATTTTCAGTTGCTTAATCATACTTACTAGGCCATTAGCCCGTGTTGGGGATAAATGCTCTTTTAGACCGATTTGATCTATATAATCGGTATCTGCAGCAATGATATCGCTTGGTTTTTGATTGCTGAAAGTTCTTATCAATATGGCAATGATACCCTTGGTGATTATGGCGTCGCTATCAGCAGTAAAGACTAACTTATCATCATTAAGTTCGGCATGAACCCAGACTTTGCTCTGGCAACCTTTAATGATGTTTTCCTCTGTTTTGTACTGCTCGTCTATCAAAGGAAGGGATTTGCCCAGCTCTATCATATATTCATAACGTTGCATCCAGTCGTCAAACATGGAAAACTCGTCAATTATCTCCTCCTGTATCTCTTTTATACTCATATTGTGTGTTTGTCCAAATAATATGGAAATTCATTACAAAAGTACAACAAGTACCATTTACATTCAAACGGATGTAAATATAGGATTGCGTACTATATCAGCATCGCCTTGGCGCGTTTTACTCCAGCGACCAAAATATCTATTTCCTCCTTTGTATTGTAAAAGCTAAAACTGGCCCTGACCGTTCCTGGAATTTTATAGAAATCCATAATAGGTTGTGCGCAATGGTGTCCGGTTCTAACTGCTACTCCAAGTTTATCTAGTATACTTCCTATGTCATAAGGGTGTATGCCTTCTATATTGAAAGAAACAACTGCAGTCTTATCGGTAGATGTACCGTAAATCTTTAAGTCTTCAATAGTTAAGAGTTGTTCCGTTGCATACTTTAATAGCTCGTCTTCATATTGTGCAATGGCATTAAAGCCAATAGTGTTCATATAATCCAAAGCGGCGCCAAAGGCTATCCCACCAGAAATATTAGGTGTCCCGGCTTCAAATTTATGAGGAAGATCAGCATAAGTTGTTTTTTCAAAGGTAACTTCCGCAATCATTTCTCCACCTCCTTGGTAGGGAGGTAATTTTCTTAACCACTCTTCCTTACCGTAAAGGACACCAACCCCTGTTGGGCCGCACATCTTATGGCCAGATACCACATAAAAGTCAACATCTAATTGCTGAACATCTGCCTTAATATGTGGGGCCGCCTGTGCGCCATCTATCAACACTGCAGCACCTACTTTATGCGCTGCCGTAATAATTTCTTCAATTGGGTTTATAGTGCCTAAGGCATTAGAAACATGGTTACAGAACACCAATTTAGTTTTTGGATTTAGTAGTTTGTGATATTCGTCCATCACCAACTGTCCCTCTAAATCCATAGGGATTACTTTTAACACTGCCCCTGTACGTTCACATAACATTTGCCATGGAACAATATTGGAATGGTGTTCTAGTGCAGATACTATTATTTCGTCACCTTTATTTAATAAGGTAGTAAAACCATTTGCCACCAAATTAATACCGTAGGTAGTACCTGGAGTAAAAATAATTTCGTGGCTTTGGCTTGCATTAAAATGTTTTTGAATCTTAAGTCTTGCCTCCTCATACATTTCGGTTGCTTCCTGGGAGAGCTGATGTACCCCTCTGTGTATGTTGGAGTTGTACCGAGTGTAATAGTCCACAATGGTATCTATAACCATCTTAGGCGTTTGTGAGGTGGCGGCATTGTCCAAATACACTAAAGCTTCGCCATTGACCTTCCTATTTAAAATTGGGAAATCTTTACGAATGGTATGTATATCCAAAATGGTGTTTATCATAACGGTAAATAACTGACTTTGGGGATGCTATTTTCCTTTTTATAGGTCAAAGCCAATATTAACCCCCAATTTTTTGGCGATGATTTTATTGATTCTAGTCTTAAGTTCTGGAATACGAACCGTGGACAAAACGTTGTTGGCGAAAGCATACATTAACAATGCTTTGGCTTCCTTTTTAGGAATACCTCTAGACTGTAAGTAAAATAATGCCTCCTCATCTAGCTGACCAATAGTACATCCGTGGGAGCACTTCACATCATCAGCAAATATCTCTAGCTGAGGTTTAGTGTTAATAGTGGCCTTATCACTTAATAAGATATTGTTGTTCTGCTGAAACGCGTTAGTCTTTTGTGCAATTTGATCTACTATAATCTTTCCGTTAAAGACAGCGGTAGCATTCTCATCATAAATTCCCTTATAATCTTGATAACTTTCGTTATTGGGTTTTATATGATGTACTAGGGTATGATGATCCACATGCTGCTTACCTTCTATAATGGTAACGCCTCTTAGGGTGGAGTTTACACGCTCTCCGTTTTGATAGTAATTAAGGTTGTTTCTAGTTAATTTACCACCAAAGGAAAAGGTATGTACATCTACAGTACTACCATCTTTTTGATCTATGTAGGTGTTGTCTACCAAAGATGCTGTAAGGGCGTCATTCTGAACTTTATAATAGTCTATAATGGCATTTTTACCAGCAAAAATTTCCGTAACTGCATTGGTAAAGACGTCGTTAGAGGTAAGGCTTTGATGACGCTCTATAATTTGTAATTCCGTATTCTCTTCCGCAATAATCAAGTTACGTGGTTGTGACATCAATGCCGCTTCTGTACCAGTAGTAAAATGAAGTATCTCTATAGGTTTTTTAGGCGTCTTGTTTTTAGGGATATAGATATAAGCCCCTTCCTTGCTAAACGCAGTGTTTAGGTTGGTTAACGAGTCGTCCTTAGAAGCAATTTTATTGAAGTAGACATCAATGACTGCCTTGTACATGGGCTTGGTTAGTGCAGAGCTCATTAGGCAAACATCTACTCCATCATGCGTAGTTTCCGATAAATAGGAGCTATAAATGCCATCGATAAATACAATTTTATAGGTGTCAATTTCATGCATAAAATACCGCTTAACATCCTTATAGTCTAGGTCGCTTTCGGTTTTGGGAAATATGCTGAAATCTACTTTTTGTAACGTATTCAATGAGGTGTATTTCCATTCCTCCTCTTTACGGGATGGAAATCCTTTTTCTTCAAACTTTTTTATTGCTTCGGTGCGTATATCGTGTACAGAATGCTCCACGTCCACATTGTTTTCAAACGCTAAAAAAGAGGAGACTAATTTTTCTTTTAAATCCATTTTTCTAAGTTGTAATGTCTAAATGTCAAATGTTATACAGTTTCTTGTTTATGCACTAATATGAACTATAAAACCATTTAATATTTTAGATATATTTTCTAATTGTTCCTTTAATATGAAAAACTCCTTATTATCTACCTATTCTAAATCCAATCCTTGCTATATCGGTGACCCTACCTCTGTAGTAGATCTCCTAGTTAGTATAGGAAGTAAATAAATTCTTCATCCGTCTTTCTTTCAAATCCTTCTGCAATATTGGAGCTTATAGAAATGGAAGCTCTTCTGATTTGCCTTTTAAATCGATGTCCTTTTCAGTTTTACCCTTGTTGGTTAATTTTCTAAATCTTTTTGTTGAAATCGATTTGCTTTCTTCAAGCGTTTGTTTCTTCAAATGATTTTGTTTGACATTCCCAACTTAGTGATGCACTACGATATATCGGCTTTTACATTTGGACTTGTGACGTTAGACAGGGCTAAACTATACTACCGACTCTGGCTTTAGCCAATCGTATCCTTTCTCTTCTAGTTCTAGTGCTAATTCTTTGGTACCCGACTTTACAATTTTTCCATTGTGAAGTACGTGTACATAATCAGGTACTATATACTCTAATAAACGCTGGTAGTGAGTAATCAAAATTACAGCGTTATCTTTTGTCTTTAGGGTGTTTACTCCATTGGCAACCACTCTAAGAGCATCAATATCCAAACCGGAATCCGTTTCATCCAAAATAGCCAATTTAGGCTCTAACATGGCCATTTGGAATATTTCGTTTCTTTTCTTCTCTCCTCCAGAAAAACCTTCATTAAGAGAACGAGATAAGAATTTTCTATCTATACCTAGTAGTTCAGACTTTTCACGAAGTAACTTCAACATATCTTTTGCTCCCATTTCTTCCAAGCCTTGTGCTTTTCTAGATTCGTTTATGGAGGTTTTAATAAAGTTGGTTACCGATACACCAGGAATTTCTACAGGATATTGAAACGAGAGAAATATACCTTTATGAGCTCTTTCTTCAGGGGAGTCTTCTATTATGCTCTCATTATCCATTGTTATTTCCCCTTCTGTAACTTCAAAATCTTCCTTTCCTGCAATTACAGATGCCAAGGTACTTTTACCAGAACCGTTTGGTCCCATTATAGCATGTACTTCTCCTGCATTTACGGTTAGATCGATTCCGTTTAATATTTCCTTGCCATCTATATTGGCGTGTAAGTTTTTTATTTTTAGCATTTTAAAACTATTTTTCTAGTTGTAGTGTATTTTAATAATCCAGATTACTATTTCCCCATCAGGGATTTCGGAGGTTTATCCTACTGATCCCTCCAAGCTTATTTCTAATAATTTTTGAGCTTCCACCGCAAATTCCATTGGCAATTTATTTAATACCTCTTTGCTAAACCCGTTAACAATAAGTGCAATGGCTTTTTCCGTGTCTATTCCCCTTTGGTTGCAATAGAAAATCTGGTCTTCCCCAATTTTACTTGTGGTTGCCTCATGTTCTATCATGGCTGACTTGTTCTTGACTTCTATATATGGAAATGCATGTGCGCCACAATCGTTCCCCATTAATAGTGAATCACATTGGGAGAAGTTTCTAGCATTCTCGGCCCTGCTGCTCACTTGTACTAAACCTCGGTAACTATTTTGCGATTTTCCTGCAGAGATACCTTTAGAGATAATGGTACTTTTTGTGTTTTTCCCTAAGTGGATCATTTTAGTACCAGTATCTGCTTGTTGGTGATTATTAGTCACTGCAACAGAATAAAATTCACCAATAGAATTATCTCCTTTTAATATACAAGAAGGATATTTCCAGGTAACGGCTGATCCAGTTTCTACTTGTGTCCAAGAAATTTTAGCGTTCTTTTCGCAAATACCTCTTTTGGTCACAAAATTATATACGCCTCCTTTTCCTTCTTTGTTTCCTGGGAACCAGTTTTGAACGGTAGAATATTTAATTTCTGCCCCGTCTAAGGCTATTAGTTCTACTACTGCTGCGTGTAATTGATTTTCATCTCGGGAAGGAGCGGTACAACCTTCCAAATAACTAACGTAACTATCTTCATCTGCAATTACCAATGTTCTTTCGAACTGACCTGTTCCTGCTTGGTTAATTCTAAAATAAGTAGACAGTTCCATAGGACAACGTACTCCTTTAGGGATGTAGCAGAAGGATCCGTCTGAGAATACGGCCGAATTTAAGGCTGCATAAAAGTTGTCTTTTTGGGGAACAACACTACCTATATATTTTTTTACTAATTCTGGATGCTCCCTAATCGCTTCCGAAATAGAGCAGAATATAATTCCTTTTTCCGCTAAAGTCTTTTTAAAAGTGGTGGCTACTGAAACAGAGTCCATCACAATGTCTACGGCTACTCCAGCCAATTTCTTTTGCTCATCTAAAGAAATTCCCAACCTATTAAAAGTGTCCAGTAATTCTGGATCTACTTCATCTAAGCTGTCGTATTTTGGTTTGGAGTTAGGTGCGGAATAGTAAGAGATAGCCTGAAAATCAGGTTTTTCATATTTTACGTTCGGCCATTCTGGCTCAACCATTTCCTTCCAGATCTTAAACGATTCTAATCTCCATAGCGTCATCCATTCCGGTTCTTCCTTCCTTTTAGAAATAGCAATCACTATCTCTTCGTTTAATCCGGCTGGAAACGTATCCGATTCAATATCCGTATAGAAACCATACTCGTACTCTTTGGTTTCCAATTCTTTCTTTAATTCTTCTTCTGTGTATGCCATTTCATATAAGTTAAAGAGTTAAAAAGGAAGAGTTAAAACGCTACTCTTTCTCTTTTTAACGCATTTAGTAATTTAACAAATGCTCATTGTTACAATATCACTTTTTCTCCTGTTGCGTTATAGTGAGAAGCTTTCTCCACAGCCACAAGTTCTTTGAGCGTTGGGGTTATTAAAGACAAAACCTTTGCCGTTAAGTCCGCCAGAGTATTCCAATACGGTGCCTACTAGATATAAGAAACTCTTTTTGTCTACTAATATCCGTACAGAGTTGTCCTCAAACATCTTATCGGTTTCACCTATTGTTTTATCAAAATTAAGCTCATAAGATAAGCCGCTGCATCCACCACTTTTAACACCTACTCTTACGAAGTCGGTGTTTGCATCAAAGCCTCCCTCACTCATAAGGGCCATTACCCTTTCTCTTGCCGATTCAGATACTTTAATCATCGTTAATTGGATTTAATCTAAATTAGGGTACAAAGATACTACATAAGAAGTGTTTTACCATATTTTCCAACATTAATCTAGCCTATAGGACTATCAGTTCTTTCTATGGGGAATTTTATGTTGGGAGACATGGTTTGGAAGTGCGTGCTAACGTGGCGTCTTGATTCATTTTTTAGTGAAAGAAATGGAGGGAAATCCAATTGGTTTTACGAATTAGTAGTATGAAGAGAGCTTAGTGAAATCTTATTATGTTAAGAAAACAGAAAGTCTTAGTATGTAATTGAAAAGTAGTAATTTACTACTTTAACGATATAGGTAGTTAATGTAAAAAACATTTTTTTTTAAGGGTATCATAAAAAGGTTGAGAGAGCTCAGCATAGTAAAATTTATTCCTGCTTTCTCCTTGTCATTACAGAAATTTACATTAAATTCAACTGCATTTTTAAAAACCAAAATAATTCTTCTAAAATTATGTCCAAGAAAAAGACCACATTTAATAATAAATCTCGAAGAGATTTTATCAAAGGTGCCGGGTTGGCAACGGCAGGATTTATGATTGTCCCGAGACACGTATTAGGCGGCCCGGGTTTTGTTGCTCCTAGTGATAAATTAAACATTGCAGGTATTGGTGTTGGCGGGAAAGGAAAGAGCGATCTTACCTCTTTTGCCGAAAGTCCCAATGTGAATATTGTGGCTTTATGTGATGTAGATGATAGGCAGGCTGTAGATTCAAGGAAAAATTTCCCGAAAGCGAAGTACTATGCAGATTTTAGGGAGATGCTAGAGAAGGAAAAGAACAATATAGATGCTGTTTCAGTATCTACCCCAGATCATAATCACGCGGTACAAGCTTATATGGCAATGCAAATGGGGAAGCATGTGTACGTTCAAAAACCTTTGACGCATGATATTTGGGAGGCGAGAATGCTTACCGAAGCAGCTAAAAAATATAAGGTGGTCACCCAGATGGGTAACCAAGGTGGTTCTGGAGATGGAGTGCGTAAGATGAAGGAGATTTATGACACCGGAATTATTGGTGAAGTACACACCGTTGAGTGTTGGACTAATAGGGCTATTTGGCCTCAGGCATTACAGACACCAACAAAAAAGGATAGAATACCAAAAGGACTTAATTGGGATCTATGGTTAGGAACTGCAGAAATGCGCGATTATAACGATGCTTATCTTCCATTTGATTGGAGAGGTTGGTCAGATTTTGGAACAGGAGCTCTAGGAGATATGGCTTGCCATATTATGGATCCCGTTTATAGGATCCTTCCTATTCTATATCCAAATCAGGTTGAGTGTAGCGTGTCTGACTCCTTTAAAGGGAAGTTTGAAACTGCAGATTATCCAAAAAGTTTCCCTAACTCCAGTAAAATACACCTTAGCTATCCAAGAACCGATGGGAAAGGCAATGTAAAAGTTACTTGGATGGATGGCGGATTGCTTCCAGAGCGCCCAGAAGAAATGGGAGATGATGAGCCAATGGGTAACTGGGATGGTGGTGTACTATTTATAGGTACCAAAGGAAAATTAATGGCAGATTGTTATGGAGCTAATCCAAGGCTACTTCCATTAAGCTTAAACGAGCAGTTTGAAGTTGAAGAAACTATAGCAAGAGTCCCTGAGGGGCACTACTTGCAGTGGGTAAATGCTTGTATGGCGGGTTACGGAAATGCGGAAACTAGTTCATCTTTTGACTATGCGGGTCCGTTTACAGAAAGTATCCTTATTGGGAACTTGGCGCTTAAAGCCTATTTTGAGGTAGATCCTAAAGCAGAAAGTAAAGGATTCTGGAGTGGTGGTTCTCAGTACTATGGTAGAAAGCGACTCTTATGGGATGCGGAAAATATGAAGGTGAGTAACTTTGAGGCCGCTAACAAATATGTGAAGAGAACCTATAGAGATGGGTATTCCTTAGGTTAGGAATAACATCTTGATTCAAATACAAAAACGCCAGTCTTTATTAAAGGGCTGGCGTTTTTATATTGTATTTGAATGTCCCGATGATAGGTATTTGCATTCTGGAGGTTGATAGACTCAATTAATTATTACTTTATAATATCTAATTTCTTCATTGCTGATTAATCTTAATCATATTCAAAATAGAAAATAATTACCCTTCTGCTCAATATTTAGTGCAAAAGGTCTAATAAATAAATTTACTCCTTACTTTTGCAGTATGTTAGAAGATAAGAACCAAGAAAGGACAAGCCTAGAAGAGTTGGGTGAGTTTGGACTAATCCAGCACCTCACTAAAAGTTTTAAAATTAACCATAAATCTACCCTAAAAGGAATTGGGGATGATGCTGCTGTGCTAAACTTTAACGAGAAGAAAGCAGTGGTATCTACCGATATGTTAGTAGAGGGGGTGCATTTCGATTTAAGTTATATGCCATTAAAACACCTAGGGTATAAATCCGTGATGGTTAATTTATCGGATATCTATGCTATGAATGCCGTAGCTACGCAAATAACCGTCTCCATAGCGGTATCTAATAGATTTCCATTAGAGGCATTGGAAGAGTTTTATGCAGGAGTGGCCTTGGCAGCAAAAATATATAACGTAGACCTAATTGGTGGTGATACTACATCTTCTACTAAGGGAATGATAATTAGTGTAACTGCTATTGGGGAGGCAAATGAGGCTGATATAGTTTATAGAAGTGGCGCTAAACCAAATGATCTTCTAGTTGTATCTGGAGATGTGGGAGGTGCATATTGCGGTTTACAAGTGTTAGAAAGGGAGAAAGAGGTTTTTAAGGTGAATCCTAATAATCAGCCAGACCTATCACCATATACTTATATAATAGAGCGACAGCTAAAACCAGAGTCAAGAAAAGATGTCAAAGGTCTATTGGAAGGACTAGAAATAAAGCCTACATCAATGATTGATATTAGTGACGGACTTTCTTCGGAGATTCTACATCTGTGTAAGGCAAGTGGAGTTGGTTGTAATTTGTTTGAAGATAAAATTCCGTTAGATCCAACAGTAATTTCAGCCTGTGAGGAGTTTAATATAGATAGCACTATGGTGGCTTTAAGTGGGGGAGAGGACTATGAGCTATTATTCACAATAGATCAAAAAGACTATCCTAAAATTAAAGGCAACCCACATTTTTCTATTATCGGACACATGACGGAAGAAAATGAGGGGGCTAATCTAATTTCTCGTGGTGATACAAAAATTCCGATAACCGCTCAAGGGTGGAATTCGTTTTCTTAAAAATAAAAATTCCCGAAAATTGAAGGCAACTCCATTTTACTGTCGTGGGGTTAACAACAGATATAAATAATCGTTACTTATTCAATTTTCAGGAACAATGTTATTTACCCACGCAGAAAACGGTTGTCGTTTCAACTTTAGCTAGCGGATTTAAGCAACTTGTTGGTTAGAGTTATGTCTTTTTTGGTAGATGTGCTCTAGTGTATTGTTGATGTCCTGTAATTCTGGCGTTAGTTCTGAGAGGTTTCCGCTGGCGTCCGTTGTTACCTCTTTGTTGCAGTGAACACACTTGTACTCTTTAATATGTGATGTTATTTCTTTGGTAACTCCAAAATGATGTCCAAATATACTGCAGAAAATTGCGCTAAGTCTGTTGCCGTATTTGTTGATTGTTTCTTTCATAATTTAGGATTTTAGAGCGCATTGTAGTAGTCCTAATTGGGGAACCTTACATGCGAAAAATATTAATGTTTTGGTTGTTGGTTTTTATTGTTACTAAAATACATAACATTTAATTAACGCAAACATTTGCGAATTATTGAGTTGCATAAGTTTTTTATTGGATTTTTTTGGTCAAACATTCCGTTTTTCGATGATTGACGTGTTTTAAGGGCTTAATTGGGGTTTTATACTAAGTGGTTTTTATCCTATCTTTCGCCGAAATTTGTAGGCATGCTTAAGACTAAAGAAACTTTGATTACAACATTTGCGATGTTCTCCCTTTTTTTTGGAGCCGGTAACCTAATTTTACCGCCGTTATTAGGTTTTAAAACAGGGGAAATGTGGTGGTTAGTCACTTTGGGTTTTGCTACCTCGGCCGTTTTAGTGCCTGTCTTTGGAATCTTGGCTCACGCGAAATTGCAAGGAACTATTTTCGATTTTGGGAAAAAGGTTTCTCCTGCCTTTAGCCTAATATATTCCCTATCTATATATGCGATAGCAATTAGTCTTCCTTCGCCGCGTACGGCTTCTGTAACCCATGAAATTGCCGTTCAGCCATTTTTTAATATCTCGTCTCTCACCACCAGTATTATATACTTCGCCCTAGTATTTATTTTTGTAATAAATAGATCTAGTCTGTTAGATATTTTAGGTAAAATTCTTACCCCCACCATAATTATCATTCTATTGGCTATTATCGGAATTACCATCTTTGATCTAAACTTAAATTTTGGAGATGCAACTATAGAGAATCCGTTTAGTGTAGGTGTATTAGAGGGGTATCAAACCTTTGATGCTATTGGAGCTGTAGTAGTTGGTGGTGTAATTATAGTTTCTGTTAATCTTAAGACTAAAGCACCTTATGAAGCCAAAAAGGGGCTAATCCGCAAATCGGGCTGGTTGGCAGGACTCGCCCTCTTTCTAATTTATGCAGGTTTAATAATTACAGGAGCTTTAAATCAATCTAACTTTGATTCTACGATTAGCAGAACAGAGCTTTTAACAGGAATAAGTAGATTAACACTAGGAGATACCGCTAACGTTTTTCTAAGTATCTTGGTGAGTTTAGCGTGCTTTACTACTGCGGTGGGAATTGTTACGGGTACTGCGGATTTTATTAAAGAACGCTATGCTAAATTTAAGAACGCCTATCTGTACACAGCAATAGTGGGTAGTGTGCTTGGGGTTTTAATTGGTCAATTTAATGTGGCTTATATTATAGTGGTGGCCTTGCCTGCTCTTATGTTTATCTATCCGTTGACTATTGTGCTGATACTCTTAAATGTGGTGCCAGATCGCTTGGCTTCCCCTAAAGTTTTTAAAGTAGTTGTGTTGACAACTGCTTTGTTTAGTATTCCTGATTTCTTAGGGAGTTTGGAGTTTTGGTCTTTTAATAAAGAGATTTTTGAGTGGATACCTCTTAGTAGTTATCAATTAGGATGGGTACTGCCATCAGTAGTGACATTTGTGATTGCTAACATTACGGAAAATTCGTCTATGCTTAACAAAGACTCTTAAGTTTTACCGAAAAATTATTGCAAATAAAAAGAGCTGGATAATGCCAGCTCTTTATTAATTATTAAAATAAGGATGATGCTTATGCTTTGGCATTCATCAATTCCTCTATTTCATCTACCTCAATAGGGATATTGGCCATTAAGTTAAATGGTGCTCCAGTTTCCTGGATAACAACATCATCTTCTAATCTAATTCCCATTTTTTCTTCTGGGATATAAATTCCTGGCTCAACGGTAAATACCATATTTGCTTTCATAGGAGTTTTTAATGCGCCGTAATCGTGGGTGTTAAGTCCTATATGATGGCTAGTGCCGTGCATAAAGTACTTTTTATAGGCTGGCCAATCCTTATCTTCGTTTTGTACATCGGCCTTATCTAACAATCCTAAGCCTAGAAGTTCGGAGGTCATCAGCTGACCTACTTCTTTATGGAATTCTGCCCACATGGTTCCTGGGACTAACATGGCTGTAGCTTCGTTTTTTACCCTAAGTACCGCTTCATATACTTCCTTCTGTCTTTTTGTGAACTTGCCATTTACTGGGATGGTTCGGGTAAGGTCGCTAGAGTAGTTGGCATATTCCGCAGCGGTATCCATTAAAAGCATATCGCCATCATGGCATTGCCTATTATTTTCTACATAGTGCAATACATTAGCATTATTTCCAGAAGCAATAATAGGCGTATAAGCAAACCCTTTAGATCGGTTTCTAATGAACTCATGTAAGAGTTCCGCCTCAATTTCATATTCCCAAACTCCAGGCTTAACAAACGGTAATAAACGTCTAAAGCCTTTTTCGGTGATATTACAGGCTGTTTGCAAAATATCTATTTCTTCAGGCTCTTTAATTCCGCGTATTTCCTGAAGAATTGGGCTGCTCTTTGCCCAGTTGTGAGCTGGGTAATCTTGCTTGCATTTTGCTATAAAGCGGTCTTCCCTAGTTTGGGTTTCTACTGCTTGTCTGTAGTGCTCGTTGGTATTAAAGTAAACCGTTTCTGCTTCGGTCATAAGATCAAAAAATATCTTATCAAAATCTGTAAGCCAGTAAATGGTTTCAATCCCTGAAACTTCTGTTGCTTTTTCTTTAGTGAGCTTTTCGCCTTCCCAAACTGCAATATGAGCATTGGTTTCTCTTACAAACAATACTTCTCTGTGTTTTTTGTCATGGGAATCAGGAAAAAGTAACAGTATGGTTTCTTCCTGATCGGCACCACTTAGGTAAAAAAGATCTCTATCTTGCTCAAAGGGTAGCGTGCTGTCTGCACCTATGGGGTAAATATCATTAGAATTGAATACCGCAATACTTTTTGGCTTCATTTGAGCCATAAATTTCTTGCGATTTTTTACAAATAATTGCTGTGGTATTTGCTCGTACTTCATCAGTTATGTTTTTTTTGGGCATGGCCTCTTGCCAGTGGTGTGTTTAGTGGTGAAACGGTGTGATTAACATTTTTCACCTATAGAACAGTGGCTTCCGGTATGCACCAGTTTTTAATATTGTATGCAAATTTAAGAAATAGGATATGCTTAATGCCATTAAGCCGTAAATCATTTTAAAAGCAAAGTCTTCCATTCTGTAAAATATCAAAATAGCCTATCTTCGCAGATTAATTATAATGTGCAATTAATAGCACTTAAAAGTAGATTTCTTCCTCGTAAATATAAATATGGACATGACTAAAAATTTGATGTTTTTCTTTTTCTCGATGGTGATTATAGGCTGGTCTCAAGAAAAAAAATCAGCTGTCACAACTGATGATTATTTCAAAATTTTTAGAGAGCATATCACAGGGGAAAAGGCGTATGAAACTACAGCTTTTGTATCTCAATACTGGAGAGTTGTAGGCAACGAGGGGTTTAATAAGAGTATCTTTAAGGTTGCTTCGGAGTTGGAAGCGGCTGGCTATGTAAAAGAAGAGCAAGCTACTGTTTTAGACCGATTTACTTATAGGATAGAAAAGAGGTCCTTGCCGCACCCTACTTGGGAGCCTTTGAATGCAGAAGTTAGTCTAGTTGGGAGTTCTTCACCATTACTGAGTCAGGCCACCAATCGCAATATGGTTTATTTAAATTCTGCTTCAACATCAAGTAATGGTGTTGTAGGAGAGGTAGTATATATAAAGGACTTAGAGGCGTTAAATAAGGTCTCGGTAAATGGTAAGATTATATATACCGATGCCAATCGTGCTTCAGAAATTTATAAGGAAGGGGTGCTAAATAAAGGTGCCTTAGGGATGTTTAGCTATAACAACCCTGGTTATTTAAAGCCAGAGATAAATACCACTTCCATTCAGTTTCGTAGTCTAGCATATCATCCAAATAATAAATGGGCTATAGCGTTATCTTATGAGGCTAAAGAAGAATTAAAAGCAGCAATGGATAAGGGAAGCGTTAGGGCAAAGGTGAATGTAGCTACTAAGTTGTATCCTTCAGAAGAGCTAACCTTGGTCGCAGATGTTAGGGGTTCCGAAACGCCAGAAGAGCGACTCGTTTTTAGCGCCCATGTGCAGGAGCCAGGTGCCAATGACAATGCATCGGGGGTGGGAGCGCAATTAGAAATGGCTATCACAACAGCGAAACTCATAGCTTCCGAATCTATTGAGGCTTATAGAAGTATTACTTTTCTTTGGGGTGATGAAATAATATCTACCAACCGTTATGTTGCGGAAGATGAAGCAAGGGCTAAAAATATTAAATGGGGTATTAGTCTAGATATGGTAGGGGAGAATACCGATAAAACAGGAGGTACCTTCCTTATTGAAAAAATGCCCGATCCCAGTGCCATTTGGACACGAGGTGAAGATAAACATTCTGAATGGGGCGGGAGAGTGTTAAGTTTAAAGGATATGAAACCTCATTACTTAAACGATTTTATAATTCATAACTTTAAAAAGCAAGGGAAGTTTGCTAATTGGGTGGTGAAAACCAATCCGTATGAAGGGGGTAGTGATCATATGCCCTTTTTAAGAGCCGATATACCAGGTTTATTGCTTTGGCACTTCACTGACCAATTTTACCATACCGATAATGATACCATGGACAAGGTGTCTCAAGAAACCTTAAAAAATGTGAGTACTGCAGCATTAGCTAGTGCCCTTACCTTGGTGAACGGGGATAGCTATACAGCCACGGCAATAATTGATTTGATAAATAAGGCTGCTACCAATCGTTTGGCAGCAGAATATTTATTAAGTGAAAGCGCTGTAAGAGAAGGAGCTTCTTCAGAGGATGAACAGCAGATTATAATGGCATGGGCAGATTGGTATATCAAAGCTATTGAATCAGCTAAGGATATGGCTAATCCAGGGAATACTGCAATTGTAGAAAAAGCTATTTTAAGTGCACGTTCTATTATTGAACTGCAGAGGGATAGCTTTGTATCTGAATTAAAAAGGAAGTAGAAAAATAAATCATAGAATGCTATTCTGGTAGGTGGAGTTGCATTAAGATGTTGAATTTGTTGAGTTTATCGGGTTTTGGTTGCTGAGGTTCCTACTTTATTTTAAGGAAATTGCCCTATTTTAATGAGGGAGATTTTTATAACTAGGTAGACTTTATACGGGGAAGTTCTTTAAATTGGTTCTAAATATGCGACATAAACTAAACAAAGTTTGTTAATAACTGCATTCTAGAGTAGATTTGTATTCAAAACAATTAACATAATGAGTGGATTTTTTAACTCTTCAATTGGCAGAAAGTATGCCATGGCACTTTCAGCCTTTTTCTTGATGATTTTTATCGTTCAGCATTTTGCCATTAACATTCTATCCGTGTTTAGTCCGGATGCATTTAATGAAATTTCCCATTTTATGGGTACCAACCCTTTGGTGCAATTTGGATTGCAGCCTATTTTACTTTTTGGGGTTGTTTTTCACTTTGTTATGGGCTTTATCCTAGAAATTAGGAATAGGAATGCGAGAGCGGTGAAGTATGCCCAGTATAATGGAGCTGCTAATTCTACCTGGATGAGCAGAAACATGATCTGGAGCGGTGGATTTATTTTAATATTTCTAGTAATACACTTTATTGATTTCTGGTTTCCAGAAATCAATACTAAGTTTATACAAGGAGATATGTCGGGATTACTCGCAGATGGAGAAGGATATCGGTATTATGAAGAACTTACCCATAAATTTGCTCCCCTTTGGAGAGTGGCACTTTACTGTGTAGGGTTTATTTTTCTTTCCCTTCACTTATTGCATGGGTTTAGTTCTGCATTTCAATCTGTAGGTGCTAATAATAAATACACAAGAGGATTAAAAGGGTTTGGAAAAGCTTATGCGATAATCATCCCATTAGGATTTATTTTTATTGCTCTTTTTCACCATTTCAACCATTAATATAATACTACATAGCTATGTCTATATTGGATTCTAAAGTACCAAAAGGGCCATTAAAAGATAAATGGACGACCTATAAGGATAAGATTAACTTAGTTAATCCTGCTAACAAACGCTCTATAGATATTATTGTGGTAGGAACCGGACTTGCTGGAGGTTCTGCTGCGGCTACTTTAGCGGAGCTGGGTTATAATGTAAAGGCATTTTGCTACCAAGATTCTCCACGTAGAGCGCACTCTATTGCGGCTCAAGGAGGTATCAATGCGGCAAAAAATTACCAAGGTGATGGGGATTCTACCTACCGCTTATTTTACGATACTATTAAAGGAGGAGATTATAGATCACGTGAAGCTAACGTATACCGCTTAGCAGAGGTCTCGGGTAATATCATAGATCAATGTGTGGCTCAGGGGGTACCTTTTGCACGTGATTATGGTGGGCTGTTAGATAACCGTTCTTTTGGTGGAGTACTAGTATCTCGTACCTTTTACGCTAAAGGACAAACAGGGCAACAGTTATTACTAGGTGCTTATTCTGCTATGAACAGGCAGATTGCACGTGGAAAGATAGAAATGCACAACCGACATGAAATGTTGGATGTGGTAAAGATAGATGGTAAGGCAAGAGGAATTATTGCCCGTAACTTAGTTACTGGAGAAATAGAACGCCACTCTGCACATGCCGTAGTAATTGCAACAGGAGGATACGGAAATGTTTATTTCCTTTCTACCAATGCTATGGGCTCTAATGCAACTGCAGCTTGGAAAGTACATAAAAAAGGAGCATTTTTTGCTAACCCTTGTTATACTCAAATTCACCCTACCTGTATTCCGCGCTCGGGAGATTACCAATCTAAATTAACTTTGATGTCAGAATCCCTTCGTAATGATGGTAGAATCTGGGTGCCAAAGAAAATGGAAGATGTGTTGGCAATTAGGGAAGGAAAGAAAAAACCTACCGACCTAAGCGAGGAGGAAAGAGATTATTACCTAGAGAGGAGATATCCTGCCTTTGGTAACTTGGTGCCTCGTGATGTGGCTTCTAGGGCTGCCAAAGAAAGATGTGATGCTGGTTATGGTGTTAACGCAACAGGAGAAGCGGTTTATTTGGATTTTAAATCGGCTATTCAGCGTTATGGGACAGAGCAGGCAAAGCTTCATGGGTTAACCAATGCTAGTAAAGAAAAAATCATAGAATTAGGAGAGGAAATTATAAAAGCCAAATACGGTAACCTTTTCCAGATGTATGAGAAAATTGTGGATGAAAATCCATATAAAACACCAATGATGATTTATCCAGCTACGCACTATACCATGGGCGGAGTTTGGGTAGATTATAACCTAATGACTACAGTGGAAGGACTGTACTGTATTGGGGAGGCTAACTTCTCTGATCACGGGGCTAACCGATTAGGAGCTTCTGCACTTATGCAGGGCTTGGCAGATGGATATTTTATTTTGCCTTATACTATTGGCGATTACCTGTCCAATGAAATTAGGACCGGAAAAATACCTACGAATACCCCAGAATTTGACGAAGCAGAAAAAGCGGTTACTGACCAAATTAACGCATTCATCAATAATAAAGGAAGCCATTCTGTAGATTATTTCCACAAGAAATTAGGTAAGGTAATGTGGGATAAATGTGGAATGTCTAGAAACGCTGCGGATTTAAAAGAGGCTATAAAAGAAATTAAAGCTATTCGTGAAGCATTCTACAGAGATGTAAAAGTTCCTGGAAAGGCAGATGAAATGAACCCAGAGTTAGAGAAAGCGGGTCGTGTGGCCGATTTCCTAGAATTAGGAGAGTTATTTGCCAAGGATGCTCTAATGCGAGAGGAGTCTTGTGGAGGGCATTTTAGAGAAGAATCTGTAGAGCTAGATGGAGAGCAAAAAGGAGAAGCTAAGCGTAACGATGCCGAATTTGCATTTGTTGCTGCTTGGGAGTACAAAGGAGAGCCTTCAGATGCCGTTCTACATAAAGAACAATTGGAGTTTAACGATATAGAATTGAAGCAAAGGAGTTATAAATAAGTAGTATTGATCTATTAGACGGGATTAAAATCTCAAAATTCAATACTCAATACTCAATACTTAAAATATGAATCTTACATTAAAAATTTGGAGACAAAACGGATCTCAAGACAAGGGTAAAATGGTAGATTACCAGGTGTCGGATATATCGGAAAACATGTCTTTCTTGGAGATGATGGATGTTTTAAATGAGCAGATCATCAATGAAGGAGGAGAGCCGGTTGCCTTTGATCACGACTGTAGAGAAGGTATCTGTGGGATGTGCTCTATGCATATTAATGGAGAACCCCATGGTCCTGATAAAGGAATTACTACCTGCCAATTGCACATGCGTTCTTTTAAGGATGGCGACACTATTACCATTGAGCCGTTTAGGGCTAAGGCATTTCCAGTTATTAAGGATTTGATGGTAGATCGTAGTTCGTTTGAAAGAATTCAACAGGCGGGAGGTTATATATCAGTGAATACTTCTGGAAATACGCAGGATGCGAACTCCATTCCAATTGATAAACACGCTGCAGATATGGCTATGGATTCTGCTACCTGTATTGGTTGTGGTGCCTGTGTTGCTAGTTGTAAAAATGCTTCAGCTATGTTGTTTGTAGGGGCTAAGGTTTCGCAATATGCGTTATTGCCACAAGGACAGGTGGAAGCTGTAGATCGTGTTAAGAATATGGTGGCCCAAATGGACTTGGAAGGGTTTGGAAACTGTACCAATACAGGTGCTTGTGAAGTAGAATGTCCTAAAGGAATCTCCTTAGAAAATATAGCGCGTTTAAATAGTGAGTTTTTTAAAGCTAATGTAAAGGGGTAAGACCACTTTATCATTAAGATAATTCTAAATCCTAAGCACCATTTATTGGAGCTTAGGATTTTTTATTCCTACCTCATTATTTGGCCTATTTTAAATAAGCTTTTATTCTTCTTATTTGCTCATTATTTAATAGTCCCCCATAGGCAAGATCAGCTGCATACAAGTCTGGATGCTCGTTTCCTTCAATAATTGTTGGTCCTGTTGGAGTAATGGCTACATCCCACCCAATAAGTCGGTTTGGAATGGCAGTAGTGGCTTTTTTAACAAGTTCACAAGCTTCTTCGTAGTAGGGAATCTTAAATCCTAGGAATTCAATATTGGTATCCGGATGCTTGGTAAGGACTGCTCCTCCAAACTCTAGATTTCTAAATCCTTTATTTTGTAACGTTCCTGTTTTGTGGTCTATCCCTATAAATAAACCGCCAGAAGAAGTATTGTCTACCACCGCCCCTCCCGTACCTACCCGAAAAATAGATGAAATTATATTTACTTCCCCATTATGGATATAGGTTAAAATTCTAAGGGAGTTTATAGAGTTGCTATGAATGGCAGTTAACTGCGGATGCTGTGTTATAACTTCATTATACAGATAATTCCCATTAATCAGGTTTTGATATTGAGACTGTAGCTTATTTTTAATATTATTTCGCTTCAATAAAAAGATGCCTTTTCCTCCATATTGGGAAAGAGGTCTAATGAAAAGGGTGTCTAATTGGGTGGCTTCAAAAATAGCCTCATAGAAGGTGATAAGATCTGAAATGTTATTTATCTGGCTCATATTGCCATCCCAAAAGAAGTGATTTCCAAGGTTATGGCCTATAAGTTTAGGGCTACATATATTGGTTCTTTCGCAGTAAAGCGAGAAATTAAGTTTATTGCTTAAAATGGAGGTAAATTCTACTTGATGTAATTTTTTACCCTCTCTAATTTTCGCAGCTTCTTTTGTGCCTAAGTAATCCCTATAATTTCTAATTTCCTTTTTATAAAGATGCTTAAAATAATACATAGGCACCTCCTTTTTTGTTACCCAAAGAACGAGTACTTCTTTAAAGATTTTGAGATAGTTTTTCTTATTAGGATCCTTTAAAAATACTTTGATCCGCTCTGGATTATCAAAATGCATATAGATAGTAATTTATCGTATCCGAAGCCTATTTTAGGTAGCTAACTATTTTTAGGCTGCCCTTTATTCATTTCTTAGATAACTTCCCTAATTTCCTGTCTTCTACAACTATTGCGGGTGAGCCATAAGCAACCGATAGGCTACTTATATTTTTAACCACTAATGAACCAGCACCAACAATACTATGTTCTCCAATGGTGATGTTTTCAATGAGCTTTGCACCGAGTAAAATGCTCGAATATGTCCCTAGTTCAAGATTTCCTCCTGTGCATACTCCAGAAGCAATACTAGAAAAGTCCTTCATGGTACTGTCGTGCCCAATTGAGGAATTAGCATTAACGTGACAAAATTTTCCAATGGTGGAGTTTGCGTTTATGATTACGCCGGGCATTATTATGCTGCCCTTTCCAATTTTTACGTTTCTTCCTATTATAGCACTGCTATGTATTATTGTAATAAATTTGAAATTAGGAACGATAGAGTTTAATTTTTCAGCCATTTTCATTCGCAACCAATTGTTCTCAATGGCTAAAATGCCGCCGTCTAGGTGGTGTTCCTTTATTAGTTTAGGAAGGTCTAATTCGCTTCCTAATACTTTATAGCCATAGTGTGTTGTATCCTTTTCCTTAGTTGCATCTATAAAGCCTAAAATCTTATATTCTTCACACTTCTCTAAAGAGCCTAAAATAACTTCTCCATGTTTGGCGGCTCCTACTATTGCTATGTTCTTCATTCTAAGAATATGATGATATGGGTACTAACACGTTAACCAAGTTAGTTAAAAGCCTACAGTTAGCAAGATGTGGTCGGTATTTTATGTGAACTATTCGACGTATTACTATATCAACGGGCTATTTGGGAACGAAACAGGGAATTACGTTACCACAGTCTAGTAGTACAGTCGCAGATGAGATATATACCGAAAGACCGCTAAGTGAACATAGAATGACTACTAATCCTAGGTCTAGTCTTACAACCATTGAAAGAAATAATAATCTTTTCAACTTTGCTTTACAATAACCTATGCAATAATGGAATAGGTGTTGGAAAGCGTGTGAAAATTCTAACTAGGTCATAAATGCTAAAATGCACTACCACATTCCTGATTTTCATCTTATACACCAGTATAACAGTAGGGTAGCGGTACTAGCCTAATCAGGATATAGTTCGGTACATAAGGATTATGATCTTATTCGTCTCATTTGTGATCCTCTTGGACTACGGCTCATATCCATTCTTTGTCCAGCAATTCGCCCAAATTTATAGCTAAAGGTTAGCATAAAATATTGTTCTAAAATTTTGCTTTCAGAATCTTGAATAAAGGCCTCTGATACGGTTCTTACGTATCCGTTGTTTTTTCCTAAGATATCATAGCCTACTAAAGTTAGAGTGCCGTTTCCGTCTAAGAGCTGCATTCCTATTCCAGCATTCCAAAAAACCGCATCCCCGTCAAAGGCATCACCTACTCTGCTATTATAGCGGTAGGAAACCTTATTAGTGAAAAATGCATCCTTAAAGAAATAAACAGATGTGTTTAACCGAAGGTTTTGTACAAAATAGGCGTTGTTATCATAAATATCGGTATCGTAAATAGTTTTGTTTAATCCATAGCTGTAGGAGGCGTTAAAATCCAATATCTTGTCATAGGCGTATCGGAAAGATAGGGAAGGTCTAAGTACAGACGATTGAGCGGTAAACTTTACATTGTTTTGCAATGAGAGGTTGTTCCTAAAACTTCCGTGCAACCTAAGGTTAATATTTATATTGCTATTCTGACTAAAATAGGTTTTGGTGATCGCCGTATTACCGCTAAAAGAGTAATCCCCTTGGATATTGGTATAGGTGGTGTGTTTTATGAGGTCTTCATTAGTAATTGTACTATTGATTATTTTATCCTTTACAAAACTAGCCCCTGCATCTCCAGTAATATTAATGTTGTTAAAGGCTAGATTATTTTGATACTGAAAACGGAAATTATGGTTTATCGCAGGTTTTAAAAAGGGGTTTCCGGTGCGAATATGTAATTGATTATTTACATCTGGGACAGGTTGTAGCTGACTTATAGATGGTAAATCTACATTTTGATCATAGTTAAGGTTGATGTTTTTGTAGCCGTTGTCGTCCCTATACCTAATTCTAGCAGAGTACGTCATAAAATTAAAATCAGTTTTAAAATTACGCGCCTCAATAATCTTATCTACATATTTTCTGTAGGTATTGGTGTAGTTACCCGATGCATCAAAACGAAATCCTTTATAATTATATCTAAGGCTTAAGGCAGGTCTTATAGTGGTAGTTAAATAGTTATTTTGCGTACTCAACTGTTGATTAAACTCCTCATAAGTATCTTCATCGGCATTAAAATCATACACAAACCTTTCATTGCTATTGTTTCCTATTTGGACAGAATATCTAGGAATTATTCTAAAGCCTGTAAATAGTTCTTTATTCCAGTTTGCGTTCAATCCAATATTGGTGCTTAAGTTATCTGTTTCACTTATTTGGTCCTGTATATTGGTGGTATTTTTCTGATGTAAGATATTTTCGGAATATTTTTTCCCGCTAGATTGGTTTTTGCTGATGCTGGTATTTACACCAATATGAAAGAAATCACGATTATTCCCTATCCTAGGAGTTACGCTAAATTTATTGCTAATGCTGTATTGATCAGAAATATTTTGATTCGCTGAAGTGTAATCACTTACCAAATCGCCATTACTTTCTTTGGATTGTGTGGTCTCTTGATTAAAGGAATCTGAATTGGTCATGGTAAAATCTGTCTTATTGGCAATTTGTACCCTGTTGCGAGAGGATTTATTTTTAGAATCCAATAAAAATTTTAAATCCAGATTAGCATTATGACTATCGGAATCGTTACTGCCATTTCTTTCTGAATAAGTGGTGTAATTTAAATCTGGTAAAAAATTATCCCGTATGGTTTTTTGTTCTGTTTCTCTACTTTGATTACTATACCTATAATTGCTATTTACCTGTGTTTCGTTCCATTTTCCCTTAGTGAAATTAGCTCCTACAAAATTAGATTCTAAATATCCATTACTAGTATCCGTATCCGGTAAGCTATTAAAGCCATTGGACATATTAATATTATTGCTTCCAGCAATAACCCCTAGTTGTTTCCCGTCAATAAGTTGAAATAGGTTGGCATTGGCCTGATATTTTTTATCTGTCCCATATCCTCCGGCAACATCCCCGAAATAACCCTTATTTTTCCCTTTTTTAATCTTTAGGTTAAGCTCTTTGGTTCCAGAATCTGACTCTTCTCCCGTAAATTTCTGTAAGTCGGTCTTATAATCCGTTACCTGAACCTTATCTACTACTAAACTCGGTAGATTTTTTATGGCAATATTCCCTTTCTTTTCCCCGAAGAAACGCATACCATCTACATTCACTGCCTCTACCTCTATTCCATTATGAGTAATGCCGCCATCCATATCTATTTCTATTCCCGGAAGTTTTTTCAATAAGTCTTCTACCTTATCATTGGGTAGGGTTTTAAAACTATCGGCATTATATTCTATAGTATCTTTTTTCATCAATACTGGCGGTGCTTCCCCAAGTAAGAACACCTCGGTTAATTCCTCCACTTGTTCCTCTACAATAATATCATCTAAAACCAGCTTATCGTCCTCTGGGACAATGATTTGCTTGCTAAAAGGGGTATACCCCAAATGAGCTACTTTAAAAAGCAATTTGTTCTCCTTTTCGGCATTAACCCTTATAGAAAATGCTCCATCTTTATTGGTAATAGCATAGGCCATTGTTATAGAGTCGTTCGGATTTTGAACAAATACAGTGGCTCCTTCTAAGGCTCCTTCCTCCTTATTTTGAACAACACCTTCTAAATTGAATTTTTGGCCCGCAATAGAGTTTACTGCCAATAGAAATAAAATTGATACTAAAGTCCTCAAGATTTACTTTATTTAATTTATAACCGATTCTTTATTGCTAGTTGGACTCAGTAGTTGTCTAAAGGTTTAACTTCTTTTTAACTCTGTTAAATAAAAAGGTGTAAAACGCTGAATATAAGGGGGTTAATTGCAAATTATACCTTATGGAATATTTGTGAATCCTAGGAGTGGATAAAACGTAAATGTGGAGAGTTGCGGTGTTAGCCCTAGCTAAAGTTTAATGATGTTATAGATTGTATCTCATTAACCAATCCGTTTGCTTATCCTTGCCGATATAGTAGGGGTGGGTGCCAAATTTTACAAAACCGTATTGTTTGTAGAAATTAATGGCTTTTTCATTGTATTCCCAAACCCCGAGCCAGAGGTACTTTTTATTTAGAGATCGAGCTTTTTTAAGTGCCCAATTCAAAATCCAACCTCCTATACCTTTACCCTGAAATTCTTTTAACACATAGATTCGTTCTAATTCTAGGGAAGAATCATCCTTAATATCTGTTTGAGATGTTGCTTGGTTCACCTTAAAATATCCCACTTTTATGGTATTCTTAAATACAAAATAATAAGAAGAGTTAGGATCTTCTAACTCTTTTAAAATTATTTCACTGCTAAATGCGGTTGCTAAGTAATGGTTAAAATCGTCAGGATTATTTTGATCTTTAAACGCTTCGGTGAAAGTTTGCTTCCCGATGCTGATTAACGCATCTAGGTCGTCTATTGAGCAAGGTTTTACATGTATCTCCATTTGCCTACTTTTATTTTAAAAATAGTGTTTTGGGATAAGGTTTAAAATAAAAAGAGCGCAATGTGGTTTACACTGCGCTCTTTTGTATTGTAAATCTATGGTTTACAACATAAATAATTTCTTAGTCAATCTTATGAATCCATGGTAGAAGTCGTTATAATAGACTTGAATTTTTTCTTGAGTAGGGGCATGATTTATTTGGGAATCCATAGTAAAAAGTATTTATATCAGTGAAAATTGGGGTTTAATTTTTATTGTGGACCTAATATAATACATCATTGCGAATTGTATAATAATTTGTTGTGAATTGTTCAATAGTTGTTGTGAATATTACTATTAAGTGATTGAAGAACAAAGGATAACTAGTAAATGTTAAATTTTCATCTCTGGAATAGTTCCTTCAACAATCAAATTCCCTTCGGTTGCTTTCTTAATTTCTTCCACGCTTACTCCTGGAGCTCTTTCTAATAGTTTAAACCCTTCGGAGACTACCTCTAATACCGCTAAGTTGGTTACTATTTTTTTAACGCATCTAACACCTGTAAGTGGGAGACTGCATTTTTTAAGTAATTTTGATTCCCCTTGACGGTTGGTATGCATCATAGCTACAATAATGTTCTCTGCAGAGGCTACTAGGTCCATTGCTCCGCCCATTCCTTTAACCATTTTACCAGGAATTTTCCAATTGGCGATATCTCCGTTTTCAGCCACTTCCATAGCACCTAAAATAGTTAGGTCTACATGTTTCCCTCTAATCATTCCAAAACTAGTAGCCGAATCAAAGAATGAGGCTCCTGGAAGGGTGGTAATGGTCTGTTTACCCGCATTAATGATATCGGGATCCTCTTCCCCTTCAAATGGAAAAGGCCCCATTCCTAATACGCCATTTTCGCTTTGGAACTCTACGCTAATATCATCTCGAACAAAATTGGCCACCAAGGTGGGGATACCAATTCCTAGGTTAACATAATATCCGTCTTTTATCTCTTGTGCTATTCGCTTTGCAATTCCGTTTTTGTCCAACATAATTCTTGATTTGAAAATTTGGTAATTTTTTAATTTGGCAATGTACTTCGTTTGGTTGTGCCTATTATTTTTGAAATGATGAGAATAATTGAGTTTAATTCTGAAAAAAGAATGAGTTTAGGATTTGGATAATGTTTAGAAGCTTTGCAAAGCTCAATCCAATAGGAAGTCTCGTCCGCTTCCTTAGCCGCAAGCTTAAATTTATGGATAAAGTCTGCTTTACTTTCACCATTTTGAGCCTCCCAAGTATTGGCACCAATTGATGTTCCGCTTCGGAATAATTGGGATGCCATTTCGTATTTCTTTAAGGTTCTTAACTGTTCGGAATACGCTATAATTTCGAGAGAGAAATCAAAGGTTTTCTTAACGATTACATTTTCCTTATCCTTTCTCATAGTTTAGTGATTTAATATCAATTCATTTTCAAATTAACATATTAGCTAATTTCCAAATTGATTAATCTCGCTTCCGCACCGTCAGCTGTTCTATTCTCTTCTCATAGTTAGAACCTTTAAAAATACGTTGTACAAAGATTCCTGGCACATGAACCTGATTCGGGTCTAATTCCCCTGCGGGGACTAGTTCTTCTACTTCTGCTACCGTAATTTTTGCTGCTCCACACATAACGGGGTTGAAATTACGTGCCGTTCCCTTAAAAATAAGGTTCCCTGCTTCATCGCCTTTCCAAGCTTTTACAAAAGCAAAATCGGCTTTAAAGGCTTCCTCTAGCACGTACATCTTTCCATTAAACTCCCTGGTTTCTTTTCCATCGGCCACTTCGGTGCCATAGCCCGCAGGAGTATAAAAGGCGGGGAAACCTGCTTGTGCAGCCCTACATTTTTCTGCTAGGGTTCCTTGTGGGGTTAATTCTACCTCTAATTCCCCATTAAGCATTTGTCGTTCAAACTCATCGTTCTCTCCTACATAGGAGGAAATCATTTTTTTAATTTGCTTTTTATGTAAGAGTAGTCCCAAACCAAAATCGTCTACTCCCGCATTGTTGGATATACAAGTGAGGTCTTTTACTCCCATTTTCACTAATTCCGTTATGGTGTTTTCTGGGATACCACATAACCCAAATCCGCCCAGCATCAGTGTCATCCCGTTATGGACGCCCTTTAATGCTTCCTCTACATTAGCAACTGTTTTCAGTATCATTCGTTATAATTTTATTATTAGCTTCTTAAGAGTCCTTGATCTCCTCTAAAATACGGATTTAAACGAAAAATGCCCTTAACTTTTAGTAAAAAGCAAGGGCATTTTTTATTAAAATAGGATAACCTTAGAAATCCAAATCGTCTTCTATATCTATATCATTCTCCTTTTCTTCGATAAGCTTGCTACAATCTACATTGATGGATAGTTCCTCTGGCTTTTCAAATTCTCCGTCTGAAACACCCAATTCCTTGTTTTGGTAATTCTTCTTCATATACATTCCCCAAATAGGAAGTGCCATAGATGCCCCCTGCCCGTATGTAAGGGACCTAAAGTGGGTTGCTCTATCTTCTCCTCCTACCCAAACTCCAGTCACTAGATTAGGAACCATTCCCATAAACCATCCATCACTTTGGTTCTGTGTAGTTCCTGTTTTACCAGCAATAGGATTGGTAAATTGATATGGATAACCTGTGATAATTTCTTGATATACCTTATTCCATTTTTCAGCACCCGTAGTTCTAAGTCTTGTCCCAGATCCTCCTTGGGTAACACCAGACATTAAGTCTACCATAGCGTAAGCTACATCCTTACTAAGTACATCTTTGGTTTCTGGTACATATTCAAACAAAACGGTACCATTTTTGTCTTCAATCCTTGTTACCATCACTGGTTTAACATAAACTCCTTGGTTGGCAAAGGTGCCGTATGCGCCTACCATCTCATATACGTTTAGATCTGCACTTCCTAAGGCAATGGAAGGGACAGCAGGTATATTCCCTGTAATGCCCAAGTTTTTAGTAATTTCAATTACGGCTTCAGGTCCTACTCTGTCTATCAACTGAGCAGTGATAGTATTTACAGAATTAGCCAAGGCATTTTTTAGCGTAATTAAATTCCCTGAATACTTGCCATTTGCATTTTTAGGGCACCAAGGTTCTGGGTTACCGTGTTTATTGGCTTCAATACAGTATTGGTTGTCATATAGTCCGTCACAAGGCGATAACCTTAATTGGTCTATTGCAGCGGCATATACAAAAGGCTTAAATGTAGAACCAACCTGTCTAGCGCCTTGGTAAACATTATCATACTGAAAATGTTTGTAATTGAGTCCGCCTACCCATGCTTTTACGTGACCTGTCTGTGGCTCCATAGACATCATTGCAGCCCTTAGGAAAGACTTGTAATAACGGATGGAATCCATTGGGGTCATTATAGTGTCTTTGTCTTGAGTCTCACTATTCCAATCAAAGACAGTCATTTCAGTTGGCTTATTAAAAGACGCTCTTATTTCTTTTTCAGATTTACCGTTGGCTTTCATATTTCGCCAACGATCGGAATTTTTCATGCCACGCTCCATAATACGATCAATTTCGCCTGGAAATTCTTCAATAAAGGGAGCTGTCTTATTCCTATCTGGTGTGTTTTGATGAAAAAACTCGGCTTGCAAGCGTTTCATGTGCGCAGAAACTGCATCTTCTGCATTTTTCTGCATGCGGGAATCTATGGTGGTATATATTTTTAATCCGTCTAAATAGATATTCCACTTATCGCGTTCTCCTTTTATGGCAGGTTTTGGATTTTTTTCTATCCACTTACGCATAAACCCTTGGAGGTACATTCTAAAATAGGTCGCTATTCCCTCCCTGTGAGATTCTGGGTTAAAATTAATATTCATTTTTAGGGCCTGCAGTGAATCTTTCTCCTTTTCCGTGATAAAATCGTATTTGGCCATTTGTCCTAATACGGTATTCCTTCGGTTTAAGACCAATTCTTCCCTTCTTAAGGGATTGTATAGTGAGGAGTTCTTCAGCATCCCAACTAATACTGCTGATTCCTCCGTTTTAAGATTCTTGGGCTCTTTACCAAAATAAATTCTGGCCGCTGATCTAATTCCGTCCGCATTATTAGTGAAATCATAAATGTTTAAATACATGGTAATGATCTCTTCTTTGGTATAGCTACGTTCTAATCTAGTTGCCAGTACCCATTCTTTTAATTTTTGAGTAATAGTTTCTATTAGGTTTTTAGAACGTACTCCAACAAATAGCTGTCTAGCCAATTGTTGTGATATGGTACTTGCCCCACCTCTTTTCCCTAAAAATGCAAAAGCTCTTACAGTACCTCGTGCATCTATACCGGAGTGCTCATAGTAGCGTGCATCTTCGGTTGCTATTAAGGCTTTGACTAAGTTTTCAGGTAAATCTTCAAAACTAACATCCGTTCTGTTGTCATCTAGGTAAAACTTCCCTAAAGTTTCGCCATCGGAAGAAATTATTTCGCTGGCTAAGTTGGTTTGTGGGTTTTCTAATCTTTCATATTCCGGCATAGGTCCAAAAACACCCCAAGCCGTCAATAGGAATATTAGAACTACGGAAAGGATTCCGGTTATAAACAAAATCCAAAACCATATGATGAATTTTGTAAAGCTATTTTTTTTCTTTTTTGTTGTTTTTTTTGCGGTCGCCATGGGCCTATGGATTAATTTTTTCTATTTGATATCCAACATTGGTAATGCCTTCCAAATCTGCGATGCCTTCTACTTGGCCATTTTTTCGCATTGCGTGTGATACCTTTAAGGTATATACTCCAGAAGATGGAAAAATGATTTTTTCCTTATACCACAATTTATTTTCTTTTAAACTGCCATTGCCACTCCCTAACCATTCGCCATTTGGGAGAGCCATCTCAT
Organism: Arenibacter latericius DSM 15913; assembly: GCF_000424985.1. GTDB lineage: Bacteria > Bacteroidota > Bacteroidia > Flavobacteriales > Flavobacteriaceae > Arenibacter > Arenibacter latericius. The sequence goes on along the minus strand of NZ_AUKX01000040.1, from coordinate 17,056 downwards.
ACTCCAAAGTGTCTCTTACTAAATCTCCGTTAGGGGTATTTAATTCGGCAATTAGAAACAGATTGCTGTAGGGATAGGTTTGGTCGTTTCTAATATTGATGAAAATATTATAGGGTTGTATCGTATCTACACCGCTGAATTGAAACTGCATAATACTGTCCTTGTGCCACACCCCATTATTGGTAGAGGTATAACCAGAGCTAATCGTTTGTCCATCACAGGATGCGATTAAGACTACTAGTAAAAGTGACGCTAACCCCCTAAGCATTCTTGGAAGGTCTTTTTTTGGGAGCTGGTTTTCTTCTTTTCTTGCTCCTTTTTTTGTTCCTTGTCCTTTTTGGAGTGTCAAAGCGGGTAAGACTATCTTGTCCTACTGCATTTTCGAACACCTTTTCTAGCTCTTCTACATTTTCTACAGCATATTCCTCTAAGCTAGCTACCTTTTCCTTTTTCTTATTCTTTTCTTGGATATTTATTACCTGTTCTTTGGTAAGTTCATGCCAATTAGCAGGTTGATCTTTATAAGAAAACCATAGGGATCCTTTAAAAATATCTATTTTTTGACAAAAGGCCATTCCTTTTGTGGTAAAAAGCTTGGTGTCCTGACTAGGAAAATCTTTTAAGGCGTCTAGGTATACGTCTAATTCGTAATTAAGGCAGCACTTTAATTTTCCGCATTGGCCGGCTAGTTTTTGCGGATTTAGGGAAAGTTGCTGGTAACGTGCTGCAGAGGTGCTAACAGATCTGAAATCTGTTAACCAGGTAGAGCAGCATAGCTCCCTGCCGCAAGACCCAATTCCTCCTAAACGTTGCGCCTCTTGCCTGTATCCAATCTGTCTCATCTCTATACGGATCCCAAAAGCCTTGGCCATATCCTTTATCAACTGCCTAAAATCTACTCTGTCTTCCGCGGTATAATAAAAGGTAGCTTTAGAGCCATCTCCTTGAAATTCCACATCGGAAATTTTCATTTGGAGTTTTAGTATAATGGCAATTTCCCGAGCTCTCTTTTTTATTTCCTCTTCCCGGTCCCTGCATTTCTGCCATTTATCAATATCCTTCTGTGAGGCCTTTCGGTAAATAACGGGAAGTTGAGGGTTATTGTAATCCTCTTTCTTCTTTTTCATCTGTACCCGTACCAATTCTCCGGTAAGGGTAACCATGCCTACATCATGACCAGAAGTGGCCTGTGTGGCTACCACGTCTCCGATGGAAAGTGAAAGGTTTTTGGAATTTCTAAAGAATTCTTTTCTACTATTTTTAAAGCGGACTTCCACGCAATCAAATGGTTTTTGCCCATTTGGAAGCGACATGTTGGAAAGCCAATCAAATACCGTCAATTTATTACAGCCATCAGTGCCACAAGTCCCATTGTTCTTGCATCCTTTTGGCTGTCCGTCCTTACCGGTTGAACAACTGCTACAACCCATAATTAATATGTTGGTTCGGCGAAAACATGTGTTGTTTTCGCCGAAAAAGGTTCATAATTTTTATCAACCGTAAAGATAGTGTTTTTTTTAAGCGATGAAAAGAAACAGCGTGTCATGATGCAAATAGTACCTACTTCTTATAGGCGAGTACCTCTGATCTTCCTTTTTTGAAGATTTTATTGCTGACAACCTTTCCTCGTCTTAGTTTTTTTTGCTCTTCGTAAGGTAGGGCGTTTATCTCTTTACACTCATTGGAACAGCATTGATCCATTTTTTCTGCGCAAGAATCGCACTGGATAAATAGGAGGTGACAGGCTTCATTGGCACAATTCACATGTACATCACATGGGTTTCCACATTGATGACAATTAGCGATAACATGGTCTGTAATACGTTCCCCACGTCTGTGGTCGAAAACAAAATTCTTCCCTAAAAACTTGTTTTCCAAGTTGTTATCGTTTACTTGTCGGGTGTATTCTATTATGCCTCCTTCTAGCTGATAGACCTGTTTAAAACCTTTGTGTTTGTAATAGGCGCTTGCTTTTTCACATCGAATCCCTCCGGTGCAATACATTACTAGCTTTTTATCTTCCTTATGGTCGACTAAATCTTTCTCAATTATATCTAATGAATCTCTGAAAGTATCTACATCTGGAGTTAAAGCATTTTTAAAATGTCCAATTTCACTTTCGTAATGGTTACGCATATCTACCAGAATGGTATCTGGGTCCTCAATAAGTTTATTGAAGGTTTCTGCGTTTACATGAACGCCCTTATTGGTAACGTCAAAAGTGGCATCGTTTAAACCATCTGCCAATATTTTCTTTCTAACCTTTACTTTCAGTTTTAAAAACGATAGGTTGTCTTGTTCAATGGCGATATTTAGACGTACGTTCTCTAGGAATACAATACTGTCTAGATGGGATTTGAAAGCCGCAAAATTTTCTGCCGGAATAGATAGTTGGGCATTAATTCCTTCATGGGCAACGTAAATACGGCCTAGAACATCTAATTCGTTCCAATGGATAAATAAATGATTTCGAAAAATTGACGGGTTGCCAATGTGTGCATATTTGTAGAAAGAAATTGTCAAGCGTTCTTGACCAGCCTCTTCTATAAGAGCCGCTCTTTCCTTTGCACTTAAGGTATTGTACAGTTGCATGCTATACTAATATTTTAAGTTAAAGTAGTTATTAAAGGTGCAAATTTACTATATCCAATGCGGGTTTGAAAATTATTAGGGAGTTTTTAAGGAGTAGAAGCAGTATTAAGGGTACAAAAAAAAGGGGCTCGAAACTTCAAGACCCCTTAATTTTGGTCAATACCAATACTCTTTTTCATAGACTTAAAATTCAGTATTGACCCACAACCCTTATTGTTCTACCAAAAACAATAAGTAATCTAATTTGAGTTAGTTATTGTTTAGATGGTATACTTTAAAAAAGGTTGCGTAGATTTTAAAAAAAATAAAAGTTTTTAAGGGAATGGTCTATATTACAACCTTTTGCGAAATGCGTAGCGCTTAGTGGAGAAAAGTCTGTGCTGACTATTTTGCTAAAAAACGCGACATAGAAAATCCTCGTTTTAGATGGTTTTATGCAAAAAGAAATGGTATTTTAGCATCCTTAATACGATATGAAAATGAGTTCTGAAAAAGAAGCAAAATTAAAAGCATTAAAACTTACCCTAGATAAATTAGATAAAACGTACGGTAAAGGTGCCGTAATGAAGATGGGGGATAGCGTAGCACAAGATGTTGAAGTTATATCTTCCGGTTCTTTAGGATTAGATGTTGCACTTGGTGTGGGCGGATATCCGCGAGGAAGAGTTATTGAAATATACGGGCCGGAATCTTCTGGTAAGACCACTCTTACTCTTCATGCTATGGCAGAAGCACAAAGGAATGGCGGAATTGCAGCCTTTATTGATGCGGAGCATGCGTTTGACCGTTTTTATGCGCAGAAACTGGGAGTTGATATAGACAATTTAATTATTTCTCAACCAGACCATGGAGAGCAAGCTTTAGAAATTGCCGATAACCTAATTAGATCTGGTGCTATTGATATTGTGGTGGTCGACTCCGTTGCGGCATTGACACCTAAGAGTGAGATAGAAGGTGAGATGGGAGATTCTAAAATGGGACTTCATGCACGTTTAATGTCACAGGCTCTAAGAAAGTTAACAGGATCTATTAGTAAGACCAATTGTACCGTTATTTTTATTAACCAGCTAAGGGAGAAAATTGGAGTAATGTTTGGTAACCCCGAAACTACTACCGGTGGAAATGCCCTTAAGTTTTATGCTTCGGTACGTTTAGATATTAGAAGGTCTACGCAAATTAAAGATACCGATGGTGAGGTGCAAGGAAATAAGACGAGAGTTAAAGTGGTAAAGAATAAAGTAGCACCACCATTTAAAACTGCCGAGTTTGATATTATGTATGGCGAAGGCATTTCTAAAGTTGGAGAAATAATCGATTTAGGAGTTGAGTTTGAAATCGTTAAGAAGAGTGGATCCTGGTTTAGTTATGGTGATACCAAATTGGGGCAAGGTAGAGATGCCGTTAAAAAGCTGCTGCTAGACAATCCAGAGTTACTGGAAGAGCTTGAAGGTAAGATATTAGAAGCCATCAAAACAGTGAAATCATAAATACAAATAGTAAATCCCGATTTATTCGGGATTTTTTTTTACCCTACACGCAACCTTTGTTTTAAATATCATCTACTAATAAAAAGGAATTGCTTTTAAGCCAAAAGTTAAATTAAACTAAGAGCTTCGTTTTTAGTCCTAAAATATAACTGTAGGTTTTCATTAATTAATTTTTATAGTAAATGTAATAAGACATGAAAAGAACACTCTTTTTGCTGGTTGTAGTTATATCTTCAGTATTGACATCCTGCTCGGATGATGATGGTGTTAACTACTATTTTAAAGCCTTAGAAGTTAAATCAGTAGAAATGCCAGAAACATTCGAATATGGTAATATCTATAAGATAAAAGTCACTTATGTAAGGCCAGATAACTGTACTTATTTTGAAGGTTTTGATGTGGTTAAGGATGATCTTACTACCCGTAAAGTGGTAGCTGTAGGTACGGTAATAGAAGATGATAATGTTCAGTGTATAGAAAAGTTGGAGGAGGTAACCACATCTTTTAAATTTGAAGTGTTGTACAATCAACCTTATTTGTTTAAATTTTGGACAGGGGAGGATGAGAATGGAGATTCAGAGTACTTAGAATTCACAGTCCCCGTAGGTTCGGAGAGCTCGGACCAGAATAAGGAATAGTAGCTTAACCCACATTGTATTTTGAGTAATTTAATTGAGCTCATCAATAATTGTAAAAAGGGGAGTAGACAAGCGCAAGAACAGATATACAAGGATTATTCCCGTATACTGTTCGGTATTTGTCTCAAATACTCACGCAATAAAACGGAGGCCGAAGATAGCCTGCATGATAGCTTTATGACAATTTTTAGTAAGATTGATCAGTTTAAGCATCATGGGTCTTTTGAAGGGTGGATGAAGCGGATTACCATAAATACAGTATTGCAGAAATATAGGAAGCAACAAAATTTGTCCTTGGTATCCGAGAATATTGAGGAGGAGGTTGAAGAAGAAACAGTCTATGATGATGTGAGCCTTCAAGTGTTATTGAGATATATCCAAGAACTGCCTGATAAATATCGACTAACTTTTAATTTGTATGTATTAGACGGGTATAGTCATAAAGAGATCAGTGAAATGCTAGGAACCTCTGAAGGAACCTCAAAATCTAATTTGGCTAGGGCCAGGAAAATACTGAAAGAAAAACTAGAAGCGAACAAAGCTAAGGTTGGGGTAGAGGGGTAATCTACAACAAGTAATTTTAGCTATCCAAGTGTACAAAAATGAGTGAAAATAAATTAGATAAATTATTTCAAGAAAAGTTGGCCGACTTTCAGGAGACTCCAGACAGTAAAGTCTGGAGCTCCATAGAAGCTTCCTTGGACAAGAAAGGTAAGTCTAGAAGGGTTATACCGCTCTGGTGGAAGCTTGGTGGGGTAGCGGCAGTCTTGACCTTTTTATTCTTGGTAGTTAATCCATTTTCAGATACAACTAGTGTAGAACCAATTATTACGGATGTAGAAAATAGAGTAGAAAAGGATGTTAATAATGAAAAGCATTCTATTATAGAGGAATCCATTAAGGAGGCTCCCTCTTTAACTACCGTGCAGGATGAAAAAGTAGAACCTGAAACTGATGCTGTAGCAAATGTGGGGGCCAAGCAAAAAGATAATGCTGTTACAACTGCATCGGTTTCGGATAAAGAAGAGGCTGATTTAAAGTATCAGGTTAGCAAAAAGGTTAAAGCTATAGGCGTTGCTGATGGTGGAAGTGAAATAAAAGATATAATAAATCCTGTTTTAGAGGGTGGTCCTGCATTAGAAGAAAATAAGAGCCCAGATGATCATCAGTTGGTAAATGGGGATACTTTTAGCAAAAAAGGAGAAAATAAATTAGTCGAAAATACAGAGGCGTCATTAGAGGAAACAGACCCTAAGAAAAAGTCAATTTTCGACGAGATAGAAAAACGAGAAGAGGATATTGCAGTTGCGACTTCAAAAGGAGGGAAATGGTCTGCTGGGCCAAGTGTGGCTCCTGTTTATTTTAATGGTATAGGTGGAGGGTCTCCTATAAATTCTATTTTGGCCTCCAATACCAAAACTGGGAATGTTACGCTAAGCTATGGGGTTAATGTGGCTTATGAGGTTTCTAAGAAAGTTAGTATACGAACCGGAGTTCATAAGGTAGATTTTGGATATAATACTAATGATGTGTCTTTCTCTTCATCTTTCCAAGCCCCTGCCCAGGCCCAGTTAAAGAATATTAATTATAATAATACCGCTCAGTCTATTGTTCTTAGAGAGACTAGCAGGCCATTAGGACTTCCCCCTTCTGATGTGCAGGTTGCTCTAGATTTTACCGGGAAGAGCCCTACTCGTATGGGAACAATGGGGCAGCAGATTGGGTATTTAGAAGTCCCCCTAGAAGTAAATTATGCTGTATTGGATAGTAAATTTGGAGTAAACCTTATAGGTGGATTAAGTTCGCTTTTTCTGACGGATAACGTGGTGGTTTTGCAATCTAGCGGGCAGACTACAGAATTGGGAGAAGCTAATAATATTAATTCGGTGAATTTTAGTACAAATATTGGACTTGGTCTTAATTATCAGTTTAATGATAATCTAAGGCTAAATGTAGAGCCAGTGTTTAAATATCAGCTGAATACCTTTAATGATACTTCTGGGAGTTTTAACCCTTACTCTGTTGGGGTGTATAGTGGTTTTAGTTTTAAGTTCTAATAACCGCTTGTCTTAGTTGTGGGTGGGTCTGGAAGTGAAATTTTATTGTTCCCGGCAATTGGCTTCTAATTCTTTCAAGATTACGGATCTTACCTTTTCTTTTAATTCGTTCTTCTCTTCTGCGCTTAATGGATCTGTATTAAAAAACCGATGAACTCTTGCGCGTATTCTTCCGGGACTTCCGCTAAAAAAAGTAAAAGAGAATCGTTTTTTGTTGTCGCAAAAAGTAATTGGGACAATGGGTATTCCATGGGCGATAGCCATTTTAAAAGCACCGTCCTTAAAATGGTCTAATACAATTTCTTCTTCTGGTACGCCGCCTTCTGGAAAAATACAAATACTTAAACCTTGGTTCAATCTCCTTTGTGCTCTTCTGTAGACTGCTGTTCTACTCTTAGAGCTTTCGCGGTCTACCATGATGCACACCCTTTTGTAGAAGAAGCCAAAAAGTGGAATCTTAACGAGCTCTTTTTTCCCAATAAAAACAAAGGGGTTTTTGCTTACTTTTAACATCAGCATAATATCTAGCATGCTAGTGTGGTTGGCTACTAACATATAACTTTCCCCTTTTACTAACTGTTGCTCCCTCTTAATTTTGGGAAAGCACCCCATGCCGTAGAGGATACAATTCGCCCAAATGTTCCTAGCCAACCAAAAAAACTGTGCGTAAGTTTTTTCGGACATGGTAAAGAGGATCAGTAAGGGTAGCATTAGCAAAATAGGTAATGCTACTAAAATATAAAACCATATACGGTATAGTGTATGGCCTATTTTCTTGAGTATTGAAATCATAAAATCAAAAATAATAATTATAAGTTCCTTTTTAGTATTTCTTTTACCTTTGTAGTCTTTTGAAAATAATGTCATGGCAAGAATATTAACAGGAATTCAAAGTACGGGAATCCCACATTTGGGAAATATACTTGGGGCAATTATCCCAGCCATAAATATGGCAAACGACCCTAAGAACGAATCTTTTCTTTTTATTGCTGATATGCACTCGCTTACCCAGATTAAAAATGGTGAAGAATTGCGTAACAACACTTATGCAGTGGCTGCTACTTGGCTTGCTTTTGGGTTAGATATAGATAAAACGGTGTTTTATCGCCAGAGTGCTATTCCGCAAACAACGGAATTGGCTTGGTACCTAAGTTGTTTCTTCCCATATCAACGTCTTACTTTGGCGCATTCTTTTAAAGATAAGGCTGATAGGTTAGATGATGTTAATGCCGGTTTATTCTATTACCCTATGTTAATGGCAGCAGATATTTTACTGTATGATGCCGAAATAGTGCCGGTAGGGAAAGACCAAATGCAGCATTTGGAAATGACACGTGATGTAGCTTCAAGATTCCACGCTCAACTTGGAGAGACCTTTGTTTTGCCAACAGGAAAGGTGCAGGAAGAGACTATGTATATTCCTGGAACAGACGGAGCCAAGATGAGTAAAAGTAAAGGGAATTTAATAAGTCTTTTTCAATCGGATAAAAAATTGAGAAAGCAGATCATGGGAATCCAAACAGACAGTACGCCTATGGAAGATCCCAAAGATCCGGATACCGACAATGTGTTTGCTCTTTATAAAATATTAGCGTCTGAGGATCAAGTGGCAGAAATGCGAGAAAATTACCTTAGAGGGAATTACGGGTACGGACATGCTAAACAGGCGCTTTACGAAGTTATATTGGACCGATTTGGAGAAGCTCGTGAAAAGTTCGATTACTATATGAATCACTTAGATGAACTAGATTCGGCTCTAGAAATAGGAGCTGAAAAGGCGAGAGTGGTTGCCGATGAGGTTTTAGAACGCGTTAGAACTAAAGTAGGGTATTAAAAATGTTGTTAACACTGTAAAAGACCACTTGGTCTTTTGCAGTGTTAGTTATTCTTTAAGGTTAGTATGTAGTGGTCGATGTTTGGTGATATTTTTCGATATTCGGTTAAAAATTAACCCTGTTTTTGCTTATAAAAGTGTGTAACATATCAATTGGTTGGTAATCTAATTAGAATTTCTGAGGTTTTATAGGTTAAAATGTAAGCTAGAGCGTGGTGTTTTAAGTCGAATATGTTGAGGAAGGTGTTCTTATATCGCTTCAAATAGTTTGCCTGGTAAAGGTCTTACCACACCCTTCATTTCCATATTTAGTAAGGTAGAGGATACCCTAAAAATAGGTAAATTGCAATCTAGGGCAATGTTGTCTAGCATTTTCTTTCCCCCTACCTGGAGGTAATTATAGATGTCTTGTTCTGTGTCATCTAATTCTACAAATAATTGTTTTTGTATTGGGGCAGGTTGTTTGTCTTCTAATTCCCATCCTAGCATATAGATGAGGTCGGCAGCTGACGTTATCATTTGTGCCTTTTGTTGTTTAATGAGATTGTTGCAGCCCGTGCTATATCGGTCTTGTACTCTTCCTGGAACCGCAAATACATCCCTGTTGTAGCTGTTTGCGATATCGGCAGTAACTAAACTACCTCCTTTTTCGGCTGATTCTACTACGATTGTTGCTTCGCTCATTCCAGCAATTATTCTGTTTCGCTTTAAAAAATTCTTTTTTTCGGGTTGTGATGTGCTCCAAAATTCGGTTAAGAATCCGCCATTTTTTTCTACATCTACTACAAATCGTTCATGAAGCTTAGGGTAAATCTGGTTTAATCCATGAGCTAAACAACCTATGGTTTGTAGGCCGTTCTTTACCGCTGCTTTTTGTACGCAGATATCTACGCCGTAGGCAAAACCACTTACAATAATAGGGTTTAGCGGCGCCACCGCTTCTATAAACTCTTCGCAGAAAGCAGTGCCATAACTGGTAATGTTTCTAGTACCCACTACACTAATTAACTTTCTGTTGTTTAAATCGATTTTGCCACTACCAAAAAGCAAAATTGGGCCGTCTATACAATGTTTTAATGCGGCAGGGTAATTAGGGTCTGTAAAAGAGTATAGCTGAATGTCGTTTTCTTGGATAAATTGGTATTCCTCTTGTGCTGCTTCTAAGTGTTCTGTGTCTAATAATCCGTTTATGGTGTGCCTGCCAATGCCATCTATTTTAAGTAGGGAATTAAATTTTCTAGAAAAAACAGCTTCAGGGCTACCGCAATGGGCAATTAATTTCTTGGCGGTGATATCACCAATATTTGGAACGCTTTGTAATCGTAATAAGGCAATTATTTCATCTTTAGACATTTATAGGTGGCGCTTAGTTGTTCACAAAATACATAAAATTTTATGTTAATAAAAAGATGGTGTGAGGGTTTTTAACTTGTAGAATATTTGCAATCTTTGTCATTATGAGAACGGAACATTATATAGCGGAGCTACTTTATAGATATAATTGTGTTATGGTGCCAGAATTTGGCGCATTTTTAACCCAGATGGAGTCTGCGGTTATTAACGGAACTACCAACACCTTTACGCCGCCGAGGAAAACGATTTCCTTTAATGAGCAGCTTACTTCTAATGATGGACTTTTAGTATCATATATGGCTGACGCTGAAAAGATGTCTTATGAGGATATGCAGAAAAAAATTGCATGGGTTGCTCAGCAGTGGAAGTTGCGTTTGGAAGCAGGAGAAAGACTCTCATTTCCCAATCTTGGTGAGCTTTGGCGTAATCAGGAGGGGAAAACTCAGTTTCAACCTTCAAATGAAGTGAATTACCTAACGTCTTCCTTTGGACTTTCCTCTTTTGTTGCTTCTCCAGTAACTAGAGAAGTGTTAAAAGAAGAGGTGTTAGAGCTAGAAGATAAGATTCCATTTACTATTACTCCAGAGGCTCGCAAGGAAAGAAGTAGTAGGCCTTATTTTAAATATGCAGCAGTTATATTATTGGCGGTAGCAACTAGCTTTACTGGTTACCGTTTATACAATGACAATATTAATACCCAACAGTTGGTAAGGCAAGAAGCCCAACAACAGGTTTCTAGGAATATACAAGAAGCTACTTTCTTTAATACGGCGCCTTTAGAATTACCTGTAATATCACTTAATATAAGCTCTCCTAAAAAGAGTGAATCGCATCAGATTATTGCAGGTGCATTTAGAGTTAAGGATAATGCAGATAAGAAGGTGGGGCAGTTAAAGGAAAAAGGTTACGATGCATTTTATATTGGAGAAAATGATTATGGCCTGCACATGGTAGCTTATGGTAGCTATGATAATGCAGAAGAAGCTTTACAAGAATTGAGGAAAATAAAGAAGTCTGAATCTTCCGAAGCTTGGATGCGTTCAGTTAAATAATTACACTTCTATTTTTTACCCTCTTAATTGCAATGTACCTTTGGATAAAAAATCATTCTTTATGGAGTCCAAGACACCTAGTGAGTCGCGTACCTTAATGACCGATATGGTCTTGCCTAGTGAAACAAACCCCTTAAATAATCTTTTTGGAGGAGAGCTATTGGCTCGTATGGATCGGGCTGCAAGTATTGCAGCTAGAAGGCATAGTAGGCGAATTACTGTTACTGCCTCTGTAAACCACGTGGCGTTTAACCAAGCGGTACCTGTTGGTAGTGTAGTAACAGTTGAAGCGGCTGTTTCTAGAGCGTTTAAGACCTCTATGGAGATTTACATAGACGTTTGGATGGAAGATCGGTTTAGTGGAGAGAGATCCAAGGTAAATGAGGCAATATATACCTTTGTTGCGGTAGATGATAGTGGTAAACCCATTCAAGTGCCAGAATTATCCCCTGAAACACCCTTAGAAAAGGAACGTTATGCAGCTGCATTGCGCAGAAAACAATTGAGTTTAGTGTTAGCGGGAAAAATGAAACCTAATGAGGCAACGGAATTACGTGCCCTCTTTATGGAATAAGATTATATGCTATTTTTTTGCAATCATTAAAAAGAAGGTTATGCTCCTCTATAGAAAGTGGAGTTTTTATTTGTCAACAGTGCATCGATTCTTTTTAATTCACTAAAAAACATCTTTTTCTATAAGCCTTATTCTGATTAATTTCTATAGTCTTACAATCGATAAATCCACTCTTCAGGATTTAACTTTTGGGAATCACGGTACAGGTAGAATTTTAATTGGGTAGTACCATTGCTTTTGCTAGTATAGATTTCCCCTAGACTTGACTTTATACTTACTTTGTCTCCCTTTTTTACATTTACCGTAGAAAGGTTATAATAGGTGCTAATATAATTCCCGTGCTTTATCTGTACTCCTTTATTACCGCCAGGTACGGATAGAATTGCAATTACTTCCCCTTCAAAAATAGAACGGGCTTGTGAGCCTGGGTCCGTAGCAATAATAACCCCATTACTTTGATGTTTAATACCGGGGTAAACGGCATCTTTATAGATTCCGAAGCCTTGCCTTTTTATGCCTTTTTCTACTGGCCATATTAATTTTCCCTTATTAGCAGAAAAATTATTGGCTACTATAGTGGCTTCTGGAGTTAGTACAAAAGTACTACTGCTAGTTGCTTTTTTATCTGAGGATTTGCTGGTGCTTTTGTTAGATGCGGCAATGGCACTTCGGATTAATCGCTCTATCTGAGCGTCAATACGTTTTGCTTCTTGCTGTTTATTTCTAATTTGGGTTGCATACTTACTTTCATTGCGCTTAATGGTGTTCAGTAATTCCTTTTGAGACTGCATTTCTTTATATAACTGATTTTTAACTGCAGTGTTCTCCGCAACCAATCTATCTTTTTCTTTTCGTTGAGCGGAAAGCTCTTTGTTTAACTGAGTGAGCTCTTCTGTTTTAAGCTGTATTTGTTCCCCTTGTTCCTTTCTGTATTGGGTGTATTGCTTCATGTATTGAAGTCGCTTAAACGCCTGATAAAAGTCTTCTGAGGACAATAGAAACATTAGTCGACTTTGTTGTGATTTATTCTGATAAGATTTAAGGATCATATTGCCATACTCTTCCTTAAGGTGAGCTAGGTCATCACGTAGCTTGCCAATATTTCTAATATTAGTGTTGATTTGCCTGTTTAAAAGGTTGGATTGCTGATTGGTGACACGGATTAATTGTTGACGTACATTAATCTTGTGATTCATGGCCTCCATTTGGTCTAACACATTCCCTTTTTCCTTCTTTTCGGCAAAAAGCAAACGGTTAATCTCCTTAATTTCCTTCTCTAATTCCTCTCTCTTGGTTTCTAAAGCTTTTTGCTCACTGGTTTGTGCAAATAGGTCTTTACCCCCAAGAAGGCTTATAAAAATCAGGATATATACTACAGATAATCGTTTAATTCCCATATTCCTTTAAGGCAATTTCTTTAAAACCATTTGGTATGCTATAGGGGAAGTTTAAAGGCTTATTAAACTCCATATTCCTATATTCTAATTGGATGCTGTTGGAATTATTCCCAGATTTGGCTAGGACCTCAATCTTATTGGGAAGGATCCAATTGCTAACTTTTTGGTAATTTTTGTATTGGATCTCCAATATTCTATTTTTCAAAGGTTGCGACAATAGTTGGGCAGCCATGCGATAGTTTAAGGGTTCTATTTGAAAGAGAGTCTTAAACAGCTCCCCTGACTTTCTAGGTTTAAGCTGATAGTTATTGTTTGTGATATCCACAGTGTATTTATCATCCCTAAGGTCTAAAATAGCCTGACCTAGGAGTAAATTTTGCACCTTGTCAAAATCGAGATCGGTTCCTAAAAGCTGACTTAAATAGGAGAAATCACCGTCAAAATACTCATTGTCCAGTTTGTTGTAAAAGGATACTCTTTCTGGGGTAATATAGGCTTTTACGATGCCTAAGGGGGCGCTTAGCCATATAGCCTTATCCTTTTCCATTCTAAAGCTTACACTAACACCCTGAGAGGAGCTTCCGTCTGAATAATCTATTTTCATCCTACCGCTAAGGGTCTTAAAACTAAGTTTGCTGTAATAGTGGTTTCTAATAACCGATTTAGCACTTATGTTTTCATCTACAGTCCCGTCTTTTACAACGCTAGTAGATTTACAAGAAATGAACAGGGATACCATCACTATGATAACCGTCCAATTTCTAATATTTATTGTTAAATTTCCCATGTTGTTATGAGCCAGATTTTATTTTGCTAAGATACAGATTTGCCTTGGAAGAATTTCCCAATGCGGTATAGGCATCCGCTAATTCCTTATATATTTTATTTAATATTTCGTTATCGTCTATGATAACATCAATTCCCGATTCTAAAATAGATACGGCCTCCTTGTGTTTGCCCTGCATATTTAATGCCAAACCATAGGTATAATAAAAATAAGGTTGCGCAGGGAAGTTTTCCATTGCTTCCATGCTCTTAAGTTGAAGTTCCTTATAATCGCTTTTGTCTAATAGGGCTGAAAGCGTATTTAGGTAGTTATCAATAGGGCTCTGTTTGGTCACTTGCTTTTCTACTTCTTCAAATAGTTCTGCTGGTTTCTCCTTTTTAATACGAAGGTGATCATCTATTTTTAAGGAATATTCCTTTGTGAATGACGATGATTTCATCTCCAACAATAGTTCTTTTGCGGCTTCATAGTTTTGATGCTCATAATAGATCAAGACTATGTTCTTTTGCATTTTGGCATTGGTAAAGGGTATCTTATTTTTTATATCGTCTAACATAAGACCTTGCTTAGCCATTATGGTGTAGGCGGTTTGTAGTACCCAATAATCTTCTGGTTTGGAGTTTAATGCCGCAATGGCGTACTCCTGAGCCTGAACATAATTTTTAGATGCTAAATAGGCTTTGGCAAGTTCATAGTCTATTACGGCGTTATTTGTTCCTAAAGTTTTACCTTCTAAGAATAGGTTGATAGCTCTGTCGTAGTTTTCTATGCCTTTTTGTTTTAATGCCTCAAAAAACAATTCTTGAAATTCATCTGAGTATGCTTCCAGAGAAAGTTCGGCGCTTTCTTCTTCCTCAAAAATCACTTTTTGAGCATAGGTGCTTATAGGTGTTAATATGCACCCTATGGCAAGATAAAAAAGGTAACCGATCTTGTTCATTTTACCTATTGCTTTTTAAAAATAGAATGAGATAGCGATAATTCCTCTAAATCAAATTTAATGGATTCTTTTCGCTAAAAAGCGTAAGCCTGTGCTTATTTTATGCCTGTACTTCCAAATCCACCTTCGCCACGCGAGGTTTCAGAAAGCACCTCTACTTGGTTCCATTCTGCCCTTTCATGCTTAGCAATAACTAATTGTGCTATTCGCTCGCCATTTTCAACGATAAAGGTTTCGTTAGAAAGATTTACAAGAATCACGCCAATTTCCCCTCTGTAGTCTGCATCAATAGTTCCGGGTGCATTAAGTACAGTAACCCCCTTTTTTGCAGCCAATCCACTTCTAGGTCTTACTTGTGCCTCAACCCCTATAGGGAGTTCTATAAAGAGACCGGTTTTAATGATAGTGCGTTCCATGGGTTTTAATGTAACCGCTTCCGTGAGGTTTGCTCGTAAGTCCATTCCAGCAGAAGCTATAGTTTCATAATGGGGTAGTGGGTGTTCGGATCTATTAATTATGTTTATTGTCATTTCTTTAAAAATATTTGTTTTAGTGAATCGTTTTCAAGTTTGTAAACTATTCCTAGAAAGATGCTTAAGAATAAAATTCCTATAAATAAATTTCTATCAAACACATAGAACGATAATATAGAGAAGATAATAGATAGTCCTAAATAGAAAATGATCTTTCTTAGGTTATAGGGTACCGGATAATATTTCTTTCCAAAATAATAAGATAACAACATCATGGTGGCATAAGCTACTAAGGTGGCTACAGCTGATGCTTTATATCCATAAACAGGTATAAAAGTAAGATTAATAATTATGGTAAGAATAGCGCCTGCAATTGAAATGTATGCACCAAACCTAGTTCTATCTGTTACTTTGTACCATACAGAAAGGTTGTGATAGATTCCTAGGCAAAAAGCCGCTAGTACAATTAAAGGGACAACAGACATAGCCTCCCAATAAGAACTGTTTCGCACGAATAGGACTTTTAATATATCGGCAAAAACGACTATTCCTAATAAAATAATACTCCCTAAAATCACAAAATAGTTGGTAATCTGTGCGTAGGCTTTCTGTGGGTTTTCGGAGGTGGAGTGACTAAAAAAGAAAGGTTCTATACCTATTCTAAAAGCCGTGGCAAATAAGGTCATAAACATGGCTAATTTGTAGCAGGCGGAATACTTTCCAATTTCGCTTTCCGCAATGTTTTCAGGTAAAAGGTAGGATAGTAATATTTTATCAAACACCTCATTAATGGTAAATGCTATCCCTGCTATCAGCACTGGTAGTGCATATTTTATCATTTTACGCCATAACTGCTTGTCAAAAACAAAAGGGCCTCTTAAATATAGCTTAAGCATTAATAATAGGGTAAGGCCACTGGCAATAAGATTGGAGATAAAAATATAGGAGAGCTCAAAGTGGGGTTTGTGCAATCCAGAAAATAAGGTATCGGGGTTGTCTGCTACCATTTTTGGTAGGAGAATTAGAAAAAATATGTTGAGTCCAAAGTTTACGGAAACATTTAATATTTTAATTATGGCATAACGCATTGGTTGTTCATTAGCCCTTAACCAAGCAAAGGGGATAATGACTAAAGCATCCAAAGCTAAAATATAGATAGCATAGTGGATGTATTTAGATTCTATATTGGTGAGATGGGCTATGGAATCCTTGAAGAGGAGTGCTATAATAACGAATACCAATGTAGAGGCTCCAATAGAGATTAAAGAGGTGGTGACCACTTTCTTCCTGTCTTCTACCTTGTTGTAGAATCTAAAAAAGGCGGTCTCCATGCCGTATGCTAGTAGAACGTTGAAAATAGCAAACCAGGAGAAAATAATACTTATTTCTCCATAGCCTGCAGTTTCTAACACTCCAGTATAAAGCGGGAGTAAAAGAAAAGAAAGCATTCTTGGCAACACCGTTGCCAAGCCATAGATAAAGGTCTGTTTGAAAAGTTTTTTTATTTGACTCAAAGAAATCTATGAATTAGCTTTAAAAATAGAGATTTAATTATTGAGTGCAAAGTTAGTTAAATACGTTTGGGAAGGGATTAACATTTATCGCTATTATTATATAGGTTAAACTGTTTGGATAAATAGTGGTTGTGGTTGGTCTTAAGTGGGTAATAGACATAAAAAAAGCCCCACATTGTTGTAGGGCTCTATATTTATTAAAAATGTATTTAATTGTTTGTCGCTCAACCTAATTGATTAACGCTTTTTCGGTTTTAAATTTAACTTCGCTTACGCTTCGTCTAATTGTTTAACGCTTTTTCGGTTATAAATTTGACTTCGCTTACGCTTCGTCTAATTGTTTAACGCTTTTTCGGTT
>NZ_AUKX01000039.1 GCF_000424985.1 Arenibacter latericius DSM 15913 | reverse complement strand
AGCCCCGCCATCCAAGTGCCCGTATATTCGGTAAAGCTTCTCTTGCAGGACTTGCATTTATAGCGCTGTGCACCCTTGTCCTTTCCGAAACGGACATATTTGGTATGGCCACAGTGCGGGCACTCGCCCATCATATTGTCGAGAAGATGTCGGCGGGAGGCCTGTGCCCTTGGACTTCCCGTAGTCACATCGTGCTTTTCGATATCCTTGAGCAATCTCCGCCTGTCCACCAGAGGAAGCGAAAGGATCTTTTGTTTTAATTCTTCTAGTTCCATACCTAAAGATACAAATAATAGCTATTATAAACTAGAGCCAACAATTATTAAAAGAGATCTTGGAGACCGTAGACCACAGTTTCCATACCATACCCAAGAAAGATGTAGCCCAAGGGATTACCTCATTTGCAGATCTTAGGAAGAGTGATATGATAGCCTTTATTAATCGGAAACATTTTTTCTTCGGTAGCATATTTTCAAGGCCGTTAGTTAAAGAGATAGGTTATAAAGCTAGCATACCAATTTTAGCATTACACTAATAAAACTATTATGAAAAATTTTGGAATTTGGATGGACAAGGAAAAAGCTCACATTGTGATGCTTGCAGGGGAACAGGTAGGGTTTGAAACTATCATGTCTGAACTTGAATTTTATAGACCTTCTGGCGGATCTGGTACTAGATCAGCAAAATGGGGACCCCAAGACGTAATACAAGACAGCAAATTTTTAGAGCGGGAAAAGCATCAATTAAAAACCTACTTCAGCCATCTTGCCAACGCCATTAAAGATGCAGATGCCATAGCACTTTTTGGCCTTGGAGATACCAACGAAAAGTTTAAAAAAGAATTAACCAACAATTACAAGTCTATAGCTGCAAAACTGAAAACGGTAATCAAATCTGATAGCATGACAGAAAACCAAGTGAAAGCTTTGGTGCGGAATTATTTTAATAAAGGAAAGTAGTTGGTTAAAACTTAATCAAACACCGCTAAAACGCTACGTATTTTTGGAGGTAAAATAGATCAAAAACTATATGATAGAATTACTCGACTTTTTTGATAATCCTATTATTACAAGGATTACAAAACTTATCCTATGGATAGTCTTCGTTGTACTAATCATAGGTTTTTTGAGGAAGCTTTTAAAAAAGCGGATAAGTGATGTCTCTATACGATATAAAGCCCAAAAAGGAGTTGAAGTATTTGGGTATCTGCTTATCGGTTTATTGATATTGATATCCTTTACAGTAGAAAATATAGAAAACTACACCGTAATCATTGGTCTTTTTACTGCAGGAATCACTTTTACGCTGCAGGAACTTATCCTTAGTATAGCAGGCTCTTTTTATATCTTCTTTGTTCGAGTTTACAAACCTGGAGACCGGATAGAGATTAATGGAATTAAGGGAGATGTTATTGATATAGATAGTATTTACACTACTATGATGGAGATTGGCGAATGGGTAAGTAGCGATAATTATTCTGGTAGAATAGTAAAAATAAGTAATGCTTTTGTCTTTAAGGGTCCTATAAAGAACTATTCCATGGACTTCCCCTTTGTTTGGGACGAATTGGATATCCTAATCACCTATGATTCCGATGTGGAATTGACTAAAAAAATAATGTTGGATACCGCTACAAAATTGCTTTCGGAATATACAGAAAGCTCTTTGGAAAAATGGGAGGAAATGGTAGCGCACTACTATATTGAAAATGCAAGACTAGAACCAACCTTAGCCTTACGTTTAACGGATAATTGGATTGCGATAAATTTAAGATATATCACAGATTACAAGTTAAGGAGGGCAACAAAGAATAATTTGTATTACCAAATATCACAGGCAGTTTTGGGTACCTACGGGAAGGTCACCCTAGCATCAACCACATTACAATTACTAAAAGTACCCGAATTGGATATAAACATAAAAAAATAGCTTAGGGATAAGGGGTGATCTATTTTAATTTTTAAATACATGAAAAATGAAATTACTAGTCTATAGCGCCAAAGAATTTGAAATCCCATTTTTGGAAAAAGCCAATAATGGAAAGTATCAAGTTACCTATTACAAGGAAGCCTTAGATACCCATACCGCAATTAAAGCTATTGGTTATAATTCCATTTCCATTTTTTCTGGGGACGACCCCTCCCTTATAGTACTAGAGGAACTATGGGATTTGGGGGTACGTAATATCACACTTCGCTCTACTGGTCATAACAACATACAGATCCACACCGCAAAACGCTTTGGATTTAAAGTTGCCAATGTACCTAACTATTCACCCTATGCTATTGCAGAACATGCTACTTCTTTACTCTTAACGCTAAATAGAAAAGTTATCTTGGCAAATTTAAGAGCCAAAAACTACAACTTTATTCAAAATGACCTATTGGGCTTTGACCTTAATGGAAAAACGGTAGGTATCATTGGTACTGGGAATGTTGGAGCTATTATGGTAAAGATTATGCACGGATTTGGTTGCCATATTTTAACCCATGACATAAAACCTAATCTAGATTTAGTTTCTAAATACGGAACACGATATGTTGGTTTGCAAGAGCTTTATTCAAAATCAGATATAATTAGTCTTCATGTGCCGCTAACACAAGAAACTCACTACTTACTTGATGATTCTGCTTTCAAGATTATGAAAAACAATGTTATTCTGATTAATACGGCCAGAGGCGCAGTGGTAGATACCTCTGCCTTGCTTACGGCATTAGGAAATCATTTAATTGGGGCCTATGGCACTGACGTGTACGAACATGAAAAAGGGACCTTCTTTAGGGACAACTCTAAAACCGGCATTAAGGACGATCAACTTAAAAAGCTACTATCTTTTTCTAATGTACTTCTTACTCCTCATCAGGGCTTTATAACCAGTGAAGCACTTACTAACATTGCAGAATCTACTTTTTATAATTTGGACTGCTGGGCAGAAGGAGTAACTGGCAAGAATGAATTGGGATGGCAAATAAACACTTTATAACAGCGGACTAAAGACTTTTCCAAAACCTTCTTTTAACTTCTCAATCCAGGGTCTTCCTACATATTCTTGATAAGAAAGCAGTCTGCTAATATTGGCATCTTTTAAAAAATCGTTACGGAGCAACTTTGCAAATTCCCTATCATAAATGATCGCATTTACCTCATAGTTCTGTTCAAAACTACGATCATCCAAATTTGCTGTCCCTATAGTAGAAACCGAATCGTCACTTACAATTATCTTGCTATGAAGGAACCCTTCTGGAAAGAGATAGATTTTTATGCCCGACTTAAGCAACGATTCAAAATAAGAACGCACGCACCACCCCACTATCTTACTATCTACCTTTTCTGAAACCATAAGACGTACATCTACCCCACTCCGTGCCGTAGTCTGTAAAGCCTGCATAATCGCTTGCCCAGGAATTATATACGGATTTGTAATATATAGGTAGTCCGTTGCTTTATTGATAATGGTAAAGCAGGCCTGTTCTAAAGAGGGGAAATCGTCATCGGGTCCACCAGAAACAATCTGCACTAAAGAATAATTCCTTTCCGCAATGGCAGTTTCTGTTATTACCAAGGGGTCTAATATTATCTGGCTGACCAAGTACCAATCCATCTCAAAAATAGTATTCAGGTGGCTTGCTGCTTCCCCTACTATTTTAATATGCATATCGTGCCAATTGCCCAAAGCAGGGTCTCCTTTTAGATATTTATCAGAAATATTAATCCCTCCTGTAAAGGCAATTATTCCATCTACTACAATTATTTTTCGATGGTTCCTATAATTCAGGGAAGAAAGAAAGCGCCCAAACTTAAAAGGAAGAAAAGGATACACCTCTACCCCAACAGCTAGTAATTTTTTTCGGTAGGCCTTACTCAGTGAAAAACTCCCTATACCATCATAAATCATCCGTATTTGAACCCCTTGGGCAATTTTTTCTTTAAAAAGCAATAATAAGCGATCTGCAAGCTCCCCTTCTTCAAAAATATAATACTGTAGATGTATTTGTATTTGGGCATTTTCCAAGGCCTTAAAAATAGCCTCGAAAGTAGTTTTCCCATCTTTTAGGAGACAAACCTCATTATGCTTCGTAGGTGGGAAGAAGGAGTTTTTATAAACCAATTTCATTAATTTTTTATACTCTCCATCTAGGGTAGACATATGGGAGGCAGTTGGTTTCGGTAAATTTAAAAACGCTTGTTTTTTAAGTTTGAGTAACTTATTCTTCCTTCTATTTCTTCCCAATAACAAATACAATAAAATACCACCAACGGGAACAGTAAATATAGCCAATAGCCATGCTAAGGATTTAGACGGTCTTACCCCATTTAGCAATACCACAATTACAATAGCAGCGGCAAAAAGAAAGTATAGTGAAACCAGAACTACAAACCACATAGTACCCATATTTAATCTGTTTAGTCCAATTTAAGGCCCTATGCTGCTAATTATCATGATTTTGGTCAGTTTTACAAAAGCCTTTCCCCATTGTCCACCCATATAAATTTGGAATAATGCGGTAACGAACCCATAAGAGACTCTTAACAAGATTGGAGTAGTTATCAATTTTAAGCAATTACTGGATCAAAAAAACAGAACCTTTAATCGCCTTATATCTAGTTGTATAAGGAAATAATTTTGCTCATAGAATAACTTTATCGTAATATTACAATCAATTTACACATAAGATGGGAGCCACTAAAACTGAAAAATTTACTGAAGAGCAGAATACCATTGCCTCATTCGCTAAAGTCCTTGGACATCCTGCAAGGGTAGCTATCTTGCAGCACCTATTTAAAATTAACTCTTGTGTTTGTGGGGATTTAGTAAACGAAATAGGTCTCGCACAACCCACCATTTCCCAACATTTAAAGGAACTTAAAAATCTAGGTCTCATTAAAGGCAACGTAGAAGGTACCAGCGTTTGCTATTGTATAGATACGGATAACTGGACCAAAATGAAGGAGATTATTTTAAAGTTTTTAGATCAGGACGTTACAAAAAATACTTGCTGCTAAAATGTTATAAGAAACTCTTTAGAAAATACCACAACCGTGTACAACATTTGGGCTTGTCTTGTTGTACACCTCCTCAGCAATACTATTAATCTCCTTACTACAGTTAACGGCTATACTCCTGCCACCACTTTTTCTAATTTCTGAGTAACATCAGTAGCCAATTCCTTTAAACTATCGTTATCAATTGCCATCATAGATGCTTTTGGGTTTACGGCGGCCACTTCTATATTGCCCTCACTTTTCTCTTGAACAATAACATTACAGGGCAGCATAGTACCCACTTTATCTTCTGCCAAAAGTGCCTTGTGGGCATAACCTGGATTACAAGCTCCTAGAATGGTATATTTTCTAAAGTCGACATCCAATTTGTTCTTTAATGTATTCTTGATGTCGATTTCTGTCAACACCCCAAAGCCTTCTTTTTTTAATTCTTCTTTTACCTTGTTAACCACCTCATCAAAGGTGCCTGTAACTGTTTTACTGATATGATATTTCATATGATCTTATTTAATTATTTAGTTATATGTATTCCAATTTATTAAAAAGTGGCTTTGTAAATATTCATAATCGCCAACTTCTACTTACTACTTTAAAAAATAAAGTTATGTCTTAAATCAAGTAACTGTAATGATCTTTATCAGGAGAAAACCTGATTTATATTTCTACTTACTGGTTCATGCTGATTTAGTTCCATCGACTCTATTAAATTACGATTTTTCAATTGAGAATGACCCAATTTAAGAAAATTGATCCAAATCAATTTGTTTTAAAGCTGACCAAAATCATATTAATCAACAGTATTAGCTTGTAATTTTGAGAGCATCTTGTACTATAAAGCAATAACAGGTGTAGAGGTGATGAACTCCCCCACTAAGTGAGGCTTAAATGCTTCAACACTTGCTGAAAATTGGTGACGATAGTTTTTATCCGAAGCTTTATTGGTCTGCCTTGAGTTAATTGACTTAGATAGGCTTTTTACAATGTGTATTCGTAGTGGAGAATTAGGAAATGGAACAAGATGAAATTTAATACAATATGAATATGAAGAACATACTTGTTGCCACTGACTTTTCTAATAATGCTTATTGCGCTCTATTTTACGCAACTCAACTACTTAAATCGCAACCGTGTACTTTTTATTTGTTGAACACCTACAATGAGCTTTCCCTTTTAGAAGGTGAAAATTTACCAGGTTTTAGAGGTAAAAAGGTGATGAACCAATTGAAAGCAGCATCCGAGGAAGGCCTAGCACGCACATCATATAGAATTGTTTTGGACAATGGGAATCCCAATCATCAATTTAAAACCATCTCCAAAAAGGGAGATCTAATTAAAAGAGTCCTCAAAATAATAGATAACAAAGAAATAGACTTAGTTGTTATGGGCAATAAAGGACAGAATCAAACAAGAGAGCTTTTCTTTGGTAGTAACACTATTAAAGTTGTAAATGAGATGACTAACTGCCCAGTACTAGCCATCCCAGGTGAAATGGATTATATAACTCCAAAAGATATAGCCTTTGTTACCGATTATAGAACAGGCTGCCAAGCAGAGACTATTGCCCCACTACTATTTCTCGCTACACTTTTAGATGCTTCTATTAAAGTTATACATATTAACGAAAGTAAAGTACTGAGCAACACCCAAGAAATCAATAGAGGACTATTAGGAACCTGTTTGGAAGGAATAACGCATTCTTACCATGAAATATATGAATTTAGTGATAAGGCAAAGACCATTGATTCTACACTAGATAAGTTTAAAATAGATCTGTTCTCTATGGTCCACAACCGACGAAGCCTTTTTCAACGATTAACGCGTGAACCTGTAATTAAAGACCTAAGTATGTATTCTGATGTACCTTTTTTGGTACTCCCAAATAAAGAAAGCAATTAGTACTATCAGTAACCTTTAAACTATAAAACAATGGCAGATTTAAATATAAGTGAAAGCACCAGCATCCTTAGAAACAATTATAACGGTCATTTGGCCTACATTTCCAATGGGAAGCCATATGTGGTTCCTATTACCTTTTATTTCGATCCAACAGATAATAGTATTATAAGCTATACAGGAGAGGGGCATAAAATAGATGCCATGCGAGAAAATCCATCCGTATCCATGGTTACTGAACAGATACAATCCTTGGTGAATTGGAAGTCGGCCTTAATCCAAGGTGAGTTTGAAGAGCTCGAAGGTAGTTTTGCAAGGCAAAAATTGCACGATTTTTTTGAAGGAGTCAAAAGTGTCATCCAACAGAAAGACAATAAAGAGGTTAATTTTATCAATGAGTTTTCTAGTAAATCCTATGGAAGAGGTGCTCCCATTGTTTATAGAATAAAAATTAAGGAGATTACTGGAAAGAAACGGGAGGCCTAAAGTGTACTCCAAACTCTTTACTTGTATATAAGATGCAAACCTTGGAATCTCGTAAAATAGATTTTCACCAGTACTGATTTTATCTAAGTTGAACCAACTTTAAATTCATTAAATCAGCATAATAACTCCTTAGCCAATAGAACCTTGTTAAGTCTAGAATAAATATTGTATATTTATTAACCAGATGGTTAAACCGTAAGGTTAAATATTAAAGTTAATAGGATGACAAAGCAAAAGAATCAAGATACTGAAGAGCAAATTTTAGATGCTGCTAAAAAAGTGTTTCAGAAAAAGGGCATGGATGGAGCGCGGATGCAAGAAATTGCGGATAAGGCGGGCATAAATAAAGCTATGCTCCATTATTATTATAGAAGCAAACAAATGCTATTTGAGGCGGTGTTTAGTAATGCTTTCTCTCTCCTTGCTCCAGAGCTGAACAAAGTTTTAAAGGACGACTCCAGCATAGAGGAAAAAGTGAGAAGTTTTACTCATAATTATATATCCTTTATTATGAAGCACCCCTATTTACCCAATTTCATAATTCAGGAATTGAACCGAAATCCGAATTTTTTTGAAACATTACGGAAAAATGCCGCATTCCCTAGTTTAGAAAAATTTGAAAATCAAGTAGCCTATGAGGTAGAGCAAGGCATTATAAAACATATAGATGGGAAACAGCTATTTATTCATATTCTTTCCCTCAATGTATTCCCTTTTGTAGCATCTCCGCTAATAAAAGGCCTTTTACATATTGAAGATAATGGATTTAAGATATTAATGGAGGAAAGAAAAACAGCTGTTGCCGAATTCATTATTGCATCCATAAAGAAGTAGTACTATCTATGAATTTGTCAACTAATAATACAACAATAGCACAAGGAACACCTGAAAAGGAATGATACAATACTATTATGAAATAAGCATGACCGAAATCTGGTCGCCAGCCCGAAAGATTCATTCTGGCGGACAAACACGAAGGAAGACATGCGAATCGCACCAACCTGAATGACGTAGTTGTACAGGCCCGCCAGAACGACCTATTCGTGCTGGTATGACCGTTAAAAAACAATAAATATTTCCATATGAAAAGTTATTTATTACTCCTTTTCATTTTTGCTTCTCTCTCTGCTTTTTCACAGCAGGTATTAACGTTAGAAGCCTGTTATGAGCTCGCGGAAAAAACATATCCTTTGGCAAAACAGCGTGTTCTGTTAGAGGAAAGGTCCAGAATGGAGGTAGGTGTAATTAATAAGGAGCGATTACCAAAATTAGATTTGAATGCCCAAGCAACCTATCAATCGGACGTAATCCATTTCCCAATAGCGCTACCAAATATTAGTATAGCATCTCCCAACCAAGATCAGTACCGTGCTACCTTAGATGCCAATCAGCTTATTTACCATGGGGGAAGTGTTGACGCGAATATCAAACTAAAGGAAGCAGAACTACAAACACAACAGCAACAAGTAGAGGTAACACTTTATGCTTTACGAGCACAAATTAATCAGCGTTATTTCCGAGTGCTCTTCCATCAGGAACAAGCCAAACTCTTGACTTCAAAAATGCATGAATTAGAAACAAGATTAAAGGAAATTGAAGCCGGGGTAAAACACGGTGCAATACTACCATCTGCACAACAAGCCTTACGAGCAGAAAGCCTAAAATTGGAACAACAACTATCTGAAATTAATTATGATCGTAAAAAAGAGTTAGCAAATCTATCAGCCTTAGTCTCCAAGGATATAGACAACAATAGTATCCTTCAAAGAGCTAATACCGATATTTTATCTGAAACTAATTCCGAGCGACCAGAACTGAAACTTTTCGATTTACAACAAAGTCAATTAGAAATCACCAAAGAGGTCATCTCCAAATCCAATTCCCCTAAATTAATTGGATTTGGACAAGTGGGATATGGAAATCCAGGCTTAAATATGCTAGACAACTCTTTTCAAGATTTCTATATGGTTGGTCTAAAAATGAAATGGAATGTTCTGGATTGGGGAACATCTAAAGAAAAGAAGAAAATGGTAGCGATTTCAAAGGAAATCCTTACTAGCGAGAAAGAAACTTTTGTCCTTAATAATGCTATTCAATTAGAAGAAGCTAAAAGCGATATAGCCAAGTTTACAGAAATGCTACAAACAGATGATGAGATTATCCAATTGCGAGAGCAGGTTTTAAAAGCTACGACCTCACAATTTAAAAATGGATCTATACCTTCTTCAGCATACATTACTGAATTAAACAATCTATACGAAGCAAAAATTACCCAGGAAATACATAAAACGCAGCTAAGCTTAGCCAGAGCTAATTATAAGCTGATTATAGGAAATTTATAATCAAGATACTGAGATGAAATCATTCAAATTAATTGTTCCAATAAGTTTCATAGCCCTACTACTGTCGTGCTCTAATGACCAAAAAGCAGATGGGTACGGTAACTTTGAAGCCACTGAGATCACTATTTCCGCGGAAGCTAACGGAAAACTACAATTCCTAAACATAGAAGAAGGGCAACTAGTAGAAAAGGGTGCTGTATTAGGATTGGTAGATACCGTCCAATCCTATCTAAACAAACAACAACTGCTGGCTACTAAAGCAACGGTAGCCTCCAAATCTGGCGGAGTATGGTCGCAAGTAGAAGTGCTACAAGAAGAATTGAAGAACGCAAAAATAGAGCAGCAGCGCTTACAAAATATGTTTGCCGATAATGCTGCTACCCAGCAGGAATTAGATCGAGCGAACAGTCGAGTAGACGTTTTAAAAAAGCAGATTAAAAATGTAGAGAGTAAAAATTCACCTATTATAAATGAAGGTAAAACTATATCGGCACAGGTGGCACTGGTTGAGGAGCAAATTACAAGGAGTAATATAACTAATCCAATAAATGGTACCGTCCTCGCCAAATATGCCGAGCCTGGAGAAATAGTTTCCTTTGGCAAACCCTTGTATAAGGTTGCCAATTTAAACCAAATGGAGTTGCGGGTCTATCTGAGTCAGACTCAACTATCAAATATTAAAATTGGTCAGCAGGTCACTGTTAAAGTCGACTCTGGAGATACAATGAAAGAGTATACGGGTAAAATAAGCTGGATATCCTCTTCGGCCGAATTCACTCCCAAAATTATTCAGACTAAAGAAGAGCGCGTCAATTTAGTGTATGCCGTAAAAATTATAGTTGAAAACGATGGAAGTCTAAAAATAGGAATGCCCGCTGAGATGTGGATCAATGGTCAGTAGATTCCCATTTATTCGATGAAAAGGAAAGCTGACCACAAATCATAAAACCTTCTCCTATGGGGAGAAATTTATAAACTCAAATTAAAATACGCATTATGAAGAAAACAATTTTAACAACGGTAATGATTGTAGCACTATTTATTAGCTGCAAGGAAATCAAGGAAAAAAGTAATACCTCTACAAATGTGGAAACTACAGAAACTATTCATGAAAACGTACACGAGGATGATAAAATGGTATTAAACAACTCTTGGGTAAACGAAATCCAACTAGATAAAGGTAACAAATGGGAAGCCAATATAGAAACCACGGAAGGAGTTGAGAGTATGTTGGGGTTGATTAAAGAAAATAATCCGCAAACTGTAGAGGACTATCATCAATTAGCATCAAAATTAAATGATGAGAAAAACTTTGTGGTAAAGGAATGTACTATGACCGGACCCTCACACGATAACCTACACGTTTTTCTGCATCCCCTTATTGAGAAAATTGATGCTTTAGGAAAAGTAAATTCTGTTGAAAACGGTAAAGAAACGATAAAGAGTATAAAAGAAAACTTAGACGGATATTACACTTACTTTAAATAAGCAAGATTATGGATAAACATGAATACAAGGTAAACTTAAAATGGGTAGAAGAGCGTAAGGGTATCCTCTCCTCTCCAGAATTATCAGCTGGTAAAAGTGCGACAGACAATAGTATTGAGGTGGCCACTCCACCAGAATTTCCCAAGGGCATGCCCCATATTTGGTCGCCAGAACATTTATTTACAGCTTCTGTGAGCGGTTGCTTGCTAACTACCTTCTTAGCCATCGCAGAGAACTCCAAATTGGAATTTACCTCCTTTGAGTGCGAGGCTATTGGAGTGATGGAAAAAGTAGAAAAGAGATTTCTAATGACAGAAATAATCCTAAAACCAAAACTGATAATCATGCACGAAAAAGACAGGGATAGAGCTGAACGAGTTCTTCTAAAGTCTGAAGAGGCTTGCCTAATATCAAACTCAATAAATACCAAGGTTTCCATGGAAATAACTGTAGCTGTGGTCTAATAATCTAGCCTGCTCAAGGTAATTAATGCCCATGACTGGAAAGAAAATATAAGACGCTGATAATACAATAAATACATAATTCAGGGCATTGGGTTTACCTGATGCCCTAAATATAAATCACAAATAATGGGTATTTCCTTAAGCAATATCGACAAGTCTTACAAGAAGCAAATAGCAGTACGGAACATTACTTTTGATGTAAATCCGGGGGAGTTATTTGGACTTATTGGGCCAGATGGTGCGGGAAAGACCACTATTTTTAGAATTTTAGCCACACTTTTATTGCCAGATAATGGGAAGGCAACCGTAGCAGGCTTGGATATAATTAAAGATTACAAAGCCATCCGAAATTCGGTAGGATATATGCCTGGGCGTTTTTCCCTCTATCAAGATCTTACTGTAGAAGAAAACCTCAACTTTTTCGCTACCATCTTCGGAACTACTATTGCCGAAAACTACGATTTAATCAAGGATATTTATGAGCAGATAGCCCCTTTTAAAGATCGCCGAGCAGGTAAACTTTCGGGTGGGATGAAACAAAAACTCGCCCTTTCCTGTGCCCTTATCCATAAACCTAAGGTGCTTTTCTTGGATGAACCTACCACGGGAGTAGATCCGGTTTCCAGAAAGGAGTTTTGGGAAATGCTCAAAAGATTGCAAAAACGGGGAATTACCATCTTGGTATCTACGCCATACATGGATGAAGCTGCCCTGTGTGACCGTATAGCCCTAATCCAAGAAGGCGAGATATTAGATATAGATACGCCTCAAGCTATTGTAGATAAGTTTCCAAAGGACATTTACAACGTTAAAGCAGACAACATGTATAAGTTGATACAAACCTTACAACGTTATGAACATACCTATAGCGTATTTCCCTTTGGAGAATTTGTACACTACACCGATAAAAGAGTCACTTTTAAAACGGAAGAATTACAACACTATCTAGAATCCTCTGGTCTCAATGCCATTACCATTGCCCCCACCCATGCTGATATTGAGGATGCATTTATGGAATTAGCGAAAAAATGAAAAACGAAAACGTCATAGAGGTAGAAAATTTAACCAAAGCATTTGGTGCTTTTAAAGCGGTGAATGCCATAAGCTTTGAGGTTAAGAAAGGAGAGATATTTGGTTTTCTGGGTGCAAATGGCGCAGGGAAAACAACCGCGATAAAAATGCTGATCGGAATTTCCCATCCCTCTTCTGGCAAAGCAAAGGTGGTGGACTACGATGTGTATACCCAACCCGAGGCTATTAAAAGAAATATCGGATATATGAGTCAGCGATTCGCACTCTATGATGACCTTACCGTACAAGAAAATATAAACTTTTTTGGAGGGATATATGGCTTGTCACGTAAAGTCATTAGGGAGAAGAGTAAAAACTTGTTAGTTGAATTAGGCATGCATGAAATTTCGAGCAAATTGGTAGGTTCCCTACCGTTGGGATGGAAACAAAAGCTCTCCTTTTCTGTTGCACTCCTTCACGAACCAAAAATTGTTTTTTTGGATGAACCCACAGGTGGTGTAGATCCTATTACCCGACGGCAATTTTGGGAAATGATCTATAAAGCTGCCGACCAAGGCACCACCATTTTTGTCACCACACATTATATGGATGAAGCCGAGTATTGTGATAGAGTCTCCATCATGGTAGAAGGGAAAATAGAAGCATTGGATACACCAAAAAATCTAAAACAACAATTTAAAGTTACTTCCATGAACGAGGTGTTTTTAAAATTGGCCAGGAATATTGAATAAGGAAAGATGATCTCACACAAATGAAAAGATTTATAGGTTTTATAAGAAAAGAATTCTACCATATCTTTAGGGATAGGCGCTCGCTTTTTATCTTGTTTGGAATGCCAATTGCCCAGATATTGCTTTTCGGATTTGCCATAACCAATGAGATCAACAATGTAAATATTGCTATCCAGGATCATTCTAAAGATGCTTCTACCCTAGAAATCATCAATAAAATTTCCAACTCCAAATACTTTAGTATTAAGCAGATAATTTCTCGGGAAGCGGAAATTGAAAGTATATTTCAAAAAGGAAAAATAAAAGCGGTCTTAAATTTTGAGAAAGACTTTGGTAGAAATCTCATCAAAGAGAAAAGCGCTAAAATTCAAATAATAACCGATGCCACCGATCCCAATACTGCCAATTCTATAACCAATTACATAAACGCCATCCTTCAAAATTACCAACTAGAAAAAAACAAGAGTATTCAAATAGACTATCAGATTATTCCGCAAACTCGCATGGTCTATAACCAAGAGCTAAAGAGCGTATTCATGTTTGTTCCAGGAGTAATGACCATTATTTTAATGCTGGTTTCGGCAATGATGACTTCTATTTCTATCACTCGAGAAAAGGAATTGGGGACCATGGAGATTCTCTTGGTTTCTCCTTTAAAACCGTTCCAAGTGATTATAGGGAAAGTGGTCCCATATATATTCCTATCTATAATCAACGCAGCTGTCATTGTACTTTTAAGCATATTTATATTTAAAATGCCAGTGGAAGGTAGTTTATTTCTGCTAGGGGCAGAAAGTGTTTTGTTTATCATTACTTCCTTAGCTCTTGGAATCTTGATTTCCACTATTTCAGATACGCAACAATCTGCTATGATGATTTCACTAATGGGGTTAATGCTTCCCGTAATACTACTCTCGGGTTTTATTTTTCCCATTTCTAGTATGCCAGCACCGCTACAAGTAATCAGTAATATTATTCCCGCCAAATGGTTTATCATCATCATTAAAGGTATTATGCTCAAGGGTGTTGGACTGGCATTTGTTTGGAAGGAAACTCTGATTCTGATAGGTATGACTGTTTTTTTTATTGCCGTAAGCGTCAAGAAATATAAAATTAGGCTGGAATAATGAGAACTATAGGCTATATCATACAAAAGGAGTTTAAGCAGATCTTTAGAAATAAAGGAATGTTGCCAATTATTTTCATCTTGCCCATCCTTCAATTGGTCATTCTTTCCAATGCTGCTACCTATGAGGTGAAAAATATAAAGTTTGCTTATATCGATGCTGATCGTACCTCCACTTCTCGTTCCCTAATCGAAAAATTTAATGCCTCCTCTTATTTTGATGTCTTAATGGACTTACCGTCCAATAAGATGGCGAATTCCGCTATGCTTGCCGGAGAAGTGGATGTAGTCTTAGAAATACCAAATCATTTTGAACGGAATTTGATAAAGGAAAAATCAGCTACACTTGGTATTAGCATCAATGCGATAGATGGCGCAGCAGCAGGATTAGAAAGTGTTTATATCAATCAAATAATTCAAGGCTATAACCGTGATATTCGGGTAAGCCTTATGGATACTTCGCATAGGAGTATTAAGCCAATGAATATTAGTAGTATTCCTTCTTTTTGGTATAACACAAGCTTGGATTACAAAACTTTTATGGTGCCCGGTATTTTGGTGTTGTTGGTAACCATGATCACCCTCTTCTTGTCTGGGATGAACATTGTTAGGGAAAAGGAAATAGGTACGTTAGAGCAGATAAATGTAACCCCAATTAAAAAAAGTCAATTTATCATCGGTAAGCTATTTCCATTTTGGATTATTGGGATGGGATTGTTAACGATTGGCCTGATTTTAGCAAAATTAATTTTCAATACGCCCATGTTGGGCAGCATTCCATTGCTCTATCTCTATACCTCTATTTACATTCTGGTGATATTGGGAATGGGATTACTAATTTCAAACTTTACCGATACCCAACAGCAGGCAATGTTTATAGCATGGTTTTTTATAGTCATTTTTATTTTAATGAGTGGCCTATTTACCCCTATAGAAAGCATGCCCCAGTGGGCACAAATTTTCACCGAAATTAATCCTATTAAATACTTTGTTGAGGTAATGCGCATGGTGCTACTAAAAGGCTCTGGTCTTCAGGATATACTACCTCAACTACTAAAAACTTTAGCTTATGCGTTAGTGATGAATGCGTTAGCCGTATGGAGTTATAAAAAAGTAAACTAATGAAAAAAGAAATCTAATAATATTTACAAAAAAAAAGGGAATCCAAATTCTTAAATGGACCGTGTTCTAGGTTTAGAGAATTGAGTTATTCTCCAAGGCTTTGTATCAATTTGTACGTGGATTTCTGCATCTATTAGCACTCTATGGTTTCTTTAAAGCAATGAACTGAACCCATTGGGTTTTGATCAGGATAACTAGTCTTCTTATTTTTGCTTCTATCGCTTTGGTCATTTATATTAACCAAGGCGGTATATTTGAAATTAGGACGATAGGCGCTATGAGTTTTAGGATTATTCTTACCTTAGATTTCTCAGCGATGGTCTATTATAAAATCAGTAAAAAAATAGCATAAAAAACATGGAAAACAATCCAATATATATTAAAAAATTTAATGGAGAGATTGAAGAATTTAAAGTCGAAAAATTAAAAAACTCCCTAAGAAGAAGTAAGGCCTCGGAAGAGGAGATAGAAAATATTGTTGCGCATATTACTCCCACACTTTATGATGGCATGCCTTCCAAGGAAATATATAAAAAGGTATTTTCATTATTAAAAAAACACAACCGTATTTCCGCTTCCAAATACAGTTTAAAGCGCGCTATATTGGACCTAGGACCTACGGGGTTTCCTTTTGAACGATTAATTGGTGCCTTACTCCGTCAAAAAGGTTTTGAAACTCAGGTTAGTGTAACTCTACAAGGGGAATGTGTTACTCATGAAGTAGATGTGCTAGCCCAGAAAGACGGGAACTCCTATGCGGTAGAATGCAAATTTCACTCAGACCCCAAATCAATTAGTGGTGTAAAGGTGCCATTATACATTAATTCGCGCTTTCTAGATATTCAAAATCGTTGGAATAAGGACCCTGTAAAAAAATCGCACCTCAAACAAGGCTGGCTAGTTACCAACACCCGGTTTTCTTCAGATGCTATAGACTACTCCAATTGTGTAGGGCTGCAATTATTAAGTTGGGATTACCCAGAAAACAATGGGATAAAACACAATATAGATCATTATGCTCTCTATCCTATTACCACTTTAACTACGCTGACTAAGAAAGAAAAACACCAACTAATTGAGAACGATATAATTTTAACCGTTGAGCTTTTTAATGCTCCACATGCATTAGAGAAAATTGGAATTTCAGCTTTGAGAACAAAAAGGGTTATTAACGAAATAAAGAATTTATGTAATCTGTAATTACACAAATAACATTTTAAACAAACGAGGGTTTAAGCCATTTCTACCCTTATTTCTTTTTTAGCCGTATTTTGATCAAATCCACTAAGTGCACAAGACTTTATAGGGAAACCAATCCTCCACAATTCGCGCTGAGCTTGCTCAAACACAACGGAGGTGGAATATAGGAAGTCAATGGTACTTGAATCAATATTGACCTCAAGAACCCTGATATTCATAATGCGACTCAGGTTTCGAACAATAATCTGTTTATCTGCAGTACAGTTTAAGTTTTCCAATTTAGCCCTAGCTTTCATACGTCTCAATTTTAATATTATATAATATTCTCGAGACCATCATAGATCCGTAGTACTTTAATTTGATCCTGAGATTAGCAAACTTAATCAACAACCTCCTGATTAGATATGATATAAATCAGCTAAGCCCTTTTTTGCTTAAAATTTCATCCTAAATAAATTGGAGCCACCTTATTTACTACCATTTATTTTATAGATATCTCATCCATAAAAATCCAGGCATCCCCTCTTCTCAAATGCCACTCTGGCAATGTTCCTCTATTCTTGGCAGTAATTTTAATATAGGAAACCGTTTGATTAGCAAAATTGGCCACTATCTTTTTAATAATAGGCTCCCTTTTTTCTAAGGTTTCTATAGGCTGGTCTAAAACAGTCTTATAGTCTTGTCCATCTTTTGAAATAGAAATGGTGACATGAGTAGGAAGCATTACGGAAGTGGCGCCTATGTCCTGATAGTAATTAAGCCCTACGAAAGAAAGTTCCTTGGCATCGCCTAGATCTACAACTACTTCAAAATCCTTTTTCGGAATACCCTGCCAATTGGGATCGTCTCCACGGGCAGTGGCAAATTTATTATTTACAAGTGCCCTATCCCCTCCTCCACTATAGGTCTCGTCATAGGGATTGGTGTAAATGATGGTTGCCTGATCTCCAAAGCCAGTAGAGAACATTTTAATTAAGGGAAACCCAATAGCCTTACCATTCCTAAAAGATTGAGCATTTAATTCAATAGTAGAAGTATATTCAATTGGCACTGTATACAGTTTGGATTCTAATGATGGCTCGGAACCATCCAAGGTGTATCTAATGTCGTATTGATTCAGTTCGTTAAACAGACTAAGGCTAAACACTTTATTCGCCTTATTATAACTTACCTCATAATTGGGAGACATAGCACTACCAGCAAAATTATATCCCAAGTCTTGAAATCTATCCAATTGTAAATCTAATTTTTCTTTAAAATATTCTTTATCCTTATTTTCAGATTTTGTCCAAAGTGCTTCGGAAAGAGCGGTGAGTCTAGGCAGCATCATATATTGAACATGGTTTAAGGTTTTTATCTGCTCTGTCCATAGATTGGCTTGTCCGCCTAAAATATGGTGTCTTTTATCCGCCTCAATAGCTACGGGAATAGGATCAAAATCGTATACTTTTAAAAGGTTATTATAACCTCCCCAAGAGGGTGGTTCAAATTCGCTTTTACCTTGACTATGATCAAAGTATAATGGATCTCCTGGTGACATTACTACATCGTGTCCGGCATTAGCTGCTTCTATTCCACCTGCAACCCCTCTCCAAGACATCACCGTGGCTCGTTCTGGCAAGCCGCCTTCTAGAATCTCGTCCCATCCAATAAGCTTCCTATTTTTAGAATGTATAAACTTTTCCATTCTTTTTACAAAATAGCTCTGCAGTTCTTCTCCATTTTGCAAGTTTTCCTCTTGCATTCTTATTTTGCATTTATCACAATTTAACCATGAATCCTTTCCCACTTCATCCCCACCAATATGCAGATATTCATTAGGAAATAATTCTACCACCTCACTAATTATATTTTGTAGAAATTGAAAAGTTCCATCGTTACCAGCGCAATACACACCAGTAATATTATTGATATCACAAGAGAATTCAGGGTAACATTGTAAAGCGGCCTCGGAATGCCCTGGCATTTCTATTTCAGGAATCACATCTATATACCGATCCTTTGCATAGGCTACTATCTCTCTAATATCCTCCTTGGTATAGTAACCTCCATAGACTTCCCCTTCTGCATTTTCTTCGGTCACTTCAAAATCTTCCCATGGCTTCTTGTTTTCTTTTACTTTTCGCCATGCCCCTTTTTTGGTGAGCTCGGGGTAGGCATCAATTTGAATTCTCCATCCTATTCCATCTACCAAATGCCAATGAAATTTATTCATCTTATGCATTGCTAGTGCATCTATCACCTTTTTCACAGAATCTTTAGGCATAAAATGACGAGATACATCTAGCATCATTCCCCTCCATCCAAATTCCGGGGCATCTTTAATGTTAAGGTAGTTAAGAACAGGTTCTTTTATGGCTGATTTTGGAGTGAGGAGTTGTTTTAAAGACTGAATTCCATAAAATAAGCCTTGGTAAGTACTTCCTATTATGGACACTCCCGACTTATTGATAGTTAGACCATAAGCTCCTTCTGATTCATCCTCACCAGAAAGTATCAATTGAATAGCATTATCTTGATTCTCAGAGGTTAATTTAAGGTCTAAATTAAAATTAGCTTTTAAAAATGAATGCAATTCAGCTCCAAGCTTTTCACCCTCCACCCTACTATCAACCACAATTACAGTGCTTTTATTTATCTCAAAAGAACCTTCCTGATAGGTAATTTCATTAGGTTGTGGAATTATTCCAGTAAAAATGGGTTCTGATTTCTTACAAGAAGTGATAATTAAAATAAGAAGAAAAGGGAGTACTTTAAATACATTCATCATTAGACCTAAATAATTTATTCGCTAAAAATAATCAATTCCTTCAGGGTTATATATTAGTTGATTAACAAAAGGGAGTATTTTTTAAACTGACCCTAATATTCTTCCTGACCAATATCATTGTATCTCATTAAAAAACAGCCTATTATTGATTATTACATTAGATAAAAATGAGTTGCTAACGTATTTTACTGCGGACTGATTTTTCGGTGAATGCTATGCGTGAGAATTAATGTGATTTAAGGAATGTATCCTCGGCACATTGGTTTCAATTAATGATTGATAAGATTAGTAAACTACCTTGAGGCAAGCCCACAAGGCATTAAAGGAAAAAAAACGTATTGATTTCGAGGCCCGCCAGAACGGCACGGGCGGGCAAGCCTCGGAGCATTTAAATCTCTATTATCGAGTAAATTACAGTTCTGCACCCCATTAAGGTTTGGCAATTTTTATAACTCACTTTTAGAAATTACCCCTATGAAATGAGCCATTACAAATAAGTTGATACCAACCTTAATGTTTAATGGCGAATTACATCTGACCGAAAAAAACAATAAAATATAAACAGATGAAAGATAATAACGAAGTGTTTAACACACCACCAAAAATTGAAAAATTACATTGGCACATACAACATTGGAAATCGGACCTTCATTTTATGGAGAATGAAACCAGTTTTATTCATCAATTATTAAACTCCGATATTTTTAAGCCCAATACTCCTAATTTATTTGAAAGAATACAGAAATATTTAACTCGGTTAGGAGAGTTTGAAGCTAGGAAATCTAAGCTACGTCAACTGATTTCTAAACACGAAAATCATCTTGGGGGTTTAGCACAGTTCAGAAAAGAAACCTTTGATGCTGCGTTTTACCACAAACACGATGATTTAGAAATGGAGGTATTGGATTGTATGGATGACTTTAAAACCCTTAAGGCCGAGATATATAACTATGTAAGCGGTACTATTAAAAAAGCCTAAACGTATATAGCAGATTAACCTTTTGGTCTCTTTAAGGAACAAACAGGAAAAATTATCGTTATAGAATCAACAAAAAACCAATCAATAGTATTTTAATTTTCGACTTGGTTAGCGGTGCTATTTTTAAATATTCCGTAGATTTAAACCTAAATTAATGGTTGGCATCTACACAACTCCCAGCCTTTAGAACAGCCCAACCATATATGTTCCGCAATTAAATTTAATCTAATCCAATAAATCAATTCAAATAAATTAAAATGAACAAAAAGAGTATAGTATTTACATTGAGTTTATTACTGCTTGTTCCCATTCTTTTAACGGCACAACCTTCCAACATAAGTGTTATTCCGCAACCCAATGTAGTAGAACCTAAGAATGGAGTATATTCCCCTGGTGAAGAGGTTCAGATTTTTGGGGATAATGCAACACTTAGTCATTTATTAAAATATGCTTCTAATATGTTTGAAGAAGATTTTAATTGGAAATCTGTAATAAGTACAGATAAAAGGAAATCGGATTTAACATTACAGCTCAGCAAAAAAGCAAATCCAACCGATGGCGCCTATAGCTTGACGATAGATAAAAAAGGGATCCTAATCACTTCTGCCAATGAACAAGGGTTGTTTTACGGTTTGCAAACGCTTAGGCAGCTACTAGCCCAAAAAGAAGAAAAGAGCGAGTTAGAGTATATTAATATCACCGATGAACCCCGCTTTGGCTGGAGGGCTTTTATGTTAGATGAAGGGCGCTACTTTCAAGGAAAAGATCAGGTTAAGAAGCTACTGAATGAGATGGCCAGACTAAAAATGAACGTTTTCCACTGGCATTTGGTAGATGATCAAGGGTGGCGAATAGAGATTAAAAAATACCCACTATTAACCGAAGTGGGATCTAAAAGAACAAGCACTCAAGTAGGACCTAGAAAGTGGGATAGCCCTATACAGTCTGGAGTACCCCATGAAGGTTATTACACCCAGGAAGATATAAAAGAGATTCTGGCCTATGCCAAAGAGCGATACATAACAGTAGTGCCAGAGATAGAAATGCCCGGACATTCTTCTGCAGCAATTGCAGCCTACCCATGGTTAGGCTCTTCTGGAAAACAAATAGAAGTCCCTATTAATTTTGGGGTGAGTAAGGATATTTTTAATGTGGTAGATCCTAAGGTCTTCTCCTTTCTTACCGATGTATTAGACGAGGTAATGGCCTTATTCCCATCTGAAGTAATTCACATAGGTGGGGATGAAGCAAAATACGATCATTGGGA
Source organism: Arenibacter latericius DSM 15913 (assembly GCF_000424985.1). Classification (GTDB taxonomy): domain Bacteria; phylum Bacteroidota; class Bacteroidia; order Flavobacteriales; family Flavobacteriaceae; genus Arenibacter; species Arenibacter latericius. Next base: position 28,093 of record NZ_AUKX01000039.1, on the reverse strand, counting down.
GAATTCTGAGGAGATTAGAAATTACATGAAGGATAATAACCTAAAGACCTTCGCCGACCTGCAAGTAGATTTTACTAATAGAATATCCAATTACATTGAAAGTAAAGGGAGAAAAATGATGGGATGGAACGAGATTCTAGGAACTAATGTTCATGAATATCAAGCTGAAAAGGATAGTAAAGCAGAAACCGAACTTTCCAAGTCTGCGGTAATTCATTTTTGGAGGGGAGATATTAAGCTTATGACAGAAGCAGCCGAAGAAGGGTATAATATTGTAAATTCTCTGCATACAGAGACGTATTTAGATTATTCCTACCAAAATATTCCTTTAAATAGGGCCTATGACTTTAATCCTATCCCTAAGGATTTAGACGCTAAATATCACGATAGGATAATTGGAACCGGAAGCCAGATGTGGGGAGAATGGATACCTACTAGCGGGTATATGGATTTTATGACGTTTCCACGAATTGCGGCCTATGCGGAAGTGGGTTGGACACAGCCTCAGCAGAAAGATTTTGATCGTTTCCTAAAAACACTCCCAAACCTATTGGAAATCTGGAAGAACAACGGTATCTATTACGCTCCCCTAAAGGAGGCAATGCCAAAATAATCAGTTGTGATTAAACACTATGCTCAGCGTTTTATAAATTAGAGCAGGATATTATCACCAAAAAAAAAGAGTTATGAAAACCGCCTTAATTGGCGGTTTTTTATTTTAAAATATACATCTCTTGGTGACCCTTCAATTCCGCCAGGTGGTAATTATAATACGTATCCCAATAGATAATAGAGAATTATAAAAACAATTATTGTTCCTATACACCCACATTTACCTCCGCCAATTTTCTTTGCACCCCATCCTGCTAGTAATGCTTTAATAATATTTTTCATAATGATGTTTCTTGTTTTTAATTCTTATTCCTACTAAAAGTTATTTTCTTCCAGGTTCAGATCTAATATCAGTTTTTGGGCGATATCGTTTATATCTTCTGCCTGCGATTGTAATAGTGCATTAGTGGCATCGGGAATATTTTCATAGGCTAAAACCTCTTGATATTTTTTAATCAGGTCTTGCTCTCGCTGTAAAATCAACCGATCTACCTCAATGGCAGTAAGATTTTTGCTATTCACTTTTTCCGCTACGTCATCAAAAATACATACCCCTTCTTTTTTACGTTTGAATACTCCTCCCTCCTTTACGGCAATAATCTCGTCACTTAAGATTTGTTCAAAATCTTGTCGCTGTTCCGCTTGTTCTTTAAAAAATTGTCGCTTCTGCAGAATCTCTTCCGTGAGTGATAATTCTCTATACGCTTCCTTGGAGGAAATTACCTCACAAAGCAAATCATCCAGTCTAATTTTCCAATTTCCGCTATCCGTTTCCATGATATATCGATTAAAAGATTATTATTCCTACTGCTGTTGCAAGCTTCTATATCTAACCATTAGTGGTGAATCCTGGATAACAGGTCATTCCACCATCCACAAAAATGGTTGTACCATTGATATATTCAGATTCATCGGAAGCCAACCAACTAGCTACGCTCCCAATATCTTCGGGAATACCGATTCTTTTATAAGGAATAAGCTTTAACATTCCCTCTGCACCTTCTCTTGTACTCCACACCTCCTTATTTATATCTGTTTTGATGGCCCCAGGGGCAATACTATTACATCGTATTTTCTCTGGTCCATATTCTTGACAGATGCTCTCCATCAACATCAACAACCCTCCTTTAGAGGCTGCATAATTAGCATGCCCCGCCCAGGGGATTACTTCGTGTACAGAACTCATATGTATAATCTTTCCCAAGGATTTAGAAACATCTTTTCTTATTCCCCTTCTTTTAAATTCTATTATGGATTCCCTAGCACACAGGAACTGTCCAGTAAGATTAACATCCAACACTTTTTGCCAATCCTTTAAAGGCATTTCATGGAGGGGGTGGTCTATTTGGATTCCGGCATTGGCAACGCAAACATCTACTGTTCCAAAATGGGTGACTGTTTTATTAAACATGGCTTTCACCTCACTCTCCTTGCTCACGTCACATTTAAATACGATGGCCTCACCACAATCGGCATTTTCACAAATCCAATGGGCTAGTTCTTCTGCTTCTTTTTTGTCTGAAAGATAATTTACAACAATATTCCCGCCTTCCATTCCCATAGACTTTGCCACTGCCTTACCTATACCCGAACTGGCTCCAGTTACAATACAAGTTTGATTTTCAAGTCTTCTATTTGGCTTTTGCATGCTTTTGCTTTATATAAATTTACAGAATTTCTTGTTACAAAGGCGGGTATATTGCCTTAGAGGAAATGATTAAACGAATAGCGTTAAAATTTCACTATACCATAGGCATTCTTATTATCAGACAATTCCTAGAATGCAATTGCCCCTATGGCAACTCACCATTTAAGCAAGATTTAAATTAAAACACCCTGTCGCTAGCAACAGGGTGATTAAAATTATCAGGGTATGTTGACTACTTTAGAGGAACAAACGCTAGTCTTTGACCGCCTACGGATAAATCTGCCATTAATCCTTTCTTTGGAATTACAAATACCACCACACCATCGTTATAATTAGCGCTAACTGAAACACCTTCTTCTAAAGCAATAGCTTTGGCTTCAGCAGAAAACTCATACTTACCCTGTTTAAAGTGATTTAGTGCATCTTCTGTTTCAAAAAAGATGATTTCTGTAAAGGTTTGTCCCCCTGCTTGAAGGCCTACATCTAATTTTTTGAGGTCTGCCATTCCTACTAACATCCCATCTTCATAAACAGCACCATTTCCAGAGGCACCGCCTACAATAAAGGCACCCTCACCAACATTAGGGAAGATTACATAACCGGATGCATTGTTAAAGAAAAGGTCCAATCCTGCATCCATATTTTCAGCATGCGTTTTCGCTTCTTCCGCAGCGTTAATAATTTTCTGATTCTTATCATTCTGGGCAAAAGAACCACAGGTCACCAATAAAACAACCATTGTTGTTACTAATTTTAAAGTTTTCATAACGTATATTTTAATTTAACATTCAGTTTTAAGAGTATTTCCATAACAGCAGAGATTAAACTACCTTAGGAACCCCCTCTTGAATATCAAATTTAATAGCCTGTTTATTAGACAATTAACCCTAACAATAAAAGTTTTAGTGTTTTTGATATTTTATTCTTAAAATGGTAAATCGAATCTATTTGCCTTTGGAGAACTCAATAGCGCTACTAAGCTCAATAATCCTCAACTTGGGGAAATAATCTCAATAGCAATAAGAAAAACCGCTTTTAAAGCATTATAAAAAATAAAAAATCCGTAATCTTGCTTTCCACTTTATCAAATTAAAATAAACAAATATGGCGTCAGGTTTTTTTGCATTACTAGATGATATTGCAGCTTTAATGGATGATGTAGCAGCAATGAGTAAGATTGCAGGAAAGAAAACCGCAGGTATTTTAGGGGACGATCTGGCTGTAAATGCAGAAAAAGCTTCTGGATTTGTTTCCTCACGTGAATTACCGGTATTATGGGCTATCACTAAAGGCTCCATGCTTAACAAGATAATTATTTTACCAGTTGCCTTTGCCCTTAGTGCCTTTTTACCCATTGCGGTAACTATAATTCTACTTTTAGGGGGATTATATTTGGCCTATGAGGGAGCAGAAAAAGTTCATGAATATCTATTTCATAGAAATCACGGAGGTAAAGAGGTGTTGCATGAGGAGCTTACGAAGGCTCAAATATTAGCGCAAGAAAAGGACAAAATTAAATCGGCCATCTTTACCGACTTTATTCTTTCCGTAGAAATTGTAATTATAGCATTGGGAACGGTGGTTAGTCAGCCAATAACAATACAGATAATAGTGGTATCTATTATTGCCCTTATTGCAACGGTAGGTGTATACGGTATTGTAGCCCTAATCGTTAGAATGGACGATTTTGGCTTTAAACTAATTGATCTTAATGAAGAGGACGATAGTATATCTGATAAGATAGGAAGGTTTTTGGTAAACGCACTTCCTGTTGTAATTAGAAGTTTATCAGTAATAGGAACAATAGCTCTACTATTGGTGGCTGGGGGTATTTTTATGCATAACTTGGAATTCCTTCACCATTGGTTTACTGGTATTCCCTCTATATTGGGCGAATTTATAGTTGGCTTAATTGTGGGCGTTATCTGTTTATCCATTGTTCTCTTAGTAAAGAAGATAATAAAACGGTAAGAATTAAAATATCGCATTGATTAGACCCCAATTGAAAAACAGCACCTAGAAATCTAAATACAAGCAAGTTAGCAGAGACACCAGGGTGATGTAGTTATTTATACTACTTAAAATCAGTTTTAATTAATCCTATCCCTAAGCCATATCTCGGTCCAATATTTTTGCTATTATTCGAACAATCTCCTGTTTTAATTGATATTCATCAATAGGTTTATTGATGATATATTCAGGATTCGCTTTCTTAGCTCTATCTAACGTAGCTTGATCCGAATTACCAGTTATAAAAACAATGGGGATACCATATTTTTCATTGACTATTTCAGCAATCTCTATCCCGTTGTACTTTCCATTTAATCCGATATCTAAAAGGACAAGATCTGGAGTCTCTTTTTCCATCATATTCAATGCCTCCTCTCCATTATTAGCAGTTCTAATAACAACGTTGTCTATTTCGTTAATGGTAAACTCCAAAAACATTTGGATTACCATATTATCCTCTACTATTAAAATTTTTGTCGACATAGCCTACAAGATTTCTTCTATTTCTTGAAATTTAATTATATAATGGGTGCCTAATTTTGAATTGTCTTTCTCTATACTACCTTTTACCTGGACCACTAATTTATGAATCAATTTTAAACCAAGTGATTTTATATTACGAAAGTCCAAATCCTCTGGAAACCCAATACCATCATCACCAATTTTTAGAAGATAATTTGGGTAGTCTAATTTTTCAATTTCTATGTAAATACTACCTTTTTCATCGTTTACAATTCCATACTTTAAAGAATTAGTCACTATTTCATTGATTATAAGGCCTAATGGCACAGAGGTATCCAAATTAAGATAGAGTTCATCCGCCTTAATACTTAGATTAATCTTAGAAACATCTCCTTTCATGGAAGTGATAAGGTTAGTCACCAATCTATTTAAATATTCCTCGTAATCTATCTTTGTTAAATCGTCGGATTGGTATAGCATTTCATGAATAATAGACATCGAATTTATTCTATATTGCCCATATCTAAAAAGCCCCTTTGTTGCCTCGTCTTTAATAAAGGTGGACTGCAAACTTAATAAACCAGTAATAACCTGAAGGTTGTTTTTTACCCTATGATGAATTTCTTTAAGTAATAATTCTCTTTCCTTAATCCGGGTTTCTATCTTATCATTCAGCGTGTAAATAGCAGCGTTCTTTCTATATAAGCTATAGATGATAAACAGGAATAAAACCACACCAGAATTCAGCAAGAAAGCATATAAAAACGTTCTTTTTTTATAGTCCTTCACCTTTTTATCAATAAGATCATTATTGATTTTAGTGTAAAGTGTAAAAAGGGTTTTACCTTCTAAATTTACCTTACGATGTGAATATATTGGATTCTCGTTTAGATTTTTTCGATGTAATTCCTCTTCAGAAATAGGGTACAGTTCCCCGAAGCCCACAGGTAAATCCTTTCTATTATCGGTTAGCAATCCAACATTTTGTCGTTTAAAATGATTAAGCCAATTTTGAGCTTTTAAGTTCAATCCTACAACTCCCCTTAACTCATCGTTAAGAAATAAGGGCGTGAAAAAACGAATAGTAGGCCTATACGGAATTTCTATTTCACCATGCTCCATATTAAGATCCAAATTAGAAACATATAAATCTCCCTGTTTTAGTTTTATGGACTCCTTAAAAAAATAGCGATTTCCTTTGTATTGAATGATATCTACATCAGATATCTTATTATCCTCAACTCGAATTATTTCCATCCCCAAAGCATCTATAAATCGGGCTAAGAAATAGTTGTCATCAGTCTTTAGAAACAGACCTAGTTTTTCTTTAATTAATTCAATAGAAAGATCCGACTCTAAATCTAATTTGATAAGGTCTCTAATAAAAAAGACATGTTTTTTGCTGAAATTATATAAATCACCTAGTTGGTGATTCGCGGCAGAAAGGCGATTGTCAGCTTTAATTTCTTCTACTAGCTCTACATTGGTTCGATAAACCTCAACTCTTTGAAAAGATATTCTCCAAATAGTAGCTGTAGTTATAACAAACAACGCTAAGGATATTAGGACGAGTCTTTTTTCCATTATTTCATTGGCATAATTTAAATTTTAATTAAAAAAATAATGGACTTTACTAGACCAATTACCATTTACGCGATGTACAATTCCTTTTATATATAACAACTTGAAATCATTTAACCCTAATGTAAAAACATCATATTATTACTTATTTTATATTATACTCCCTGTCTAAATCCATCTTCTACCTTATAAAATAAAAATGATTTATCCTTTTATAGCTAATGCTATCTACTTTAGGAGTTAAATAATAGCATTCCAAAATTTTGAAAGTATCATCAGGATTTTTACATTAGAACTACTTAAATCCACCAAATTAGGTTAATTACTTACAAAATAAAATTTTAAATCCTACTTTTTTATGAAATCAACAAATTTTACATAAAAATCACCCGATAATAGTTGTATTCTTCTCAATATCACGAAATAAGTAGTTATGTATTAACCATCTATGTGGAGTTACAAATTTTAGGGATTGTAATAATAGCGCATAGGGGAGATAAGGTCATTATAGGTCATCAGCTCGCTATTCCTAAATTTTAAGTTAACGGGATTATCTTATGGTATTCTCTAGAATAATAACAGATGGACTGTTAGTAAGCCACCTTTTGCCTAGCCCTGTAGTGTCCCCTGCTGGGGTAAAATAAACAAAGGACCCTAAGGCTAGGTCAACATCTCCGTCCCCATCCATATCTTCGGCATCCATAACAATCCACCTCCCATTGGTAGATTGTGGAAATGAGTAGTCTTCAAAATCCAAATTCCCTTTATTTTCCAGATATACAAAACTCTCCTCTGGATGGCGGATATAATCTGGAAAGAAGGATATTGCTGCGATATCTAAATCCCCATCTAAATCGAAGTCCCTTGCCACAGCCTTATATGCCCCATTTAAAGGGTAAAAGTATTCCTGTTTAAATTGTAGATTCCCCTTATTTATAAATATATAAATCCCGTGATAATTTTTTAGGAAAGGAGTCTTATCCGCATTATCTCCACTAACATAGAGTATATCATCCAAGCCGTCATTATTAAAATCGGCCAGCTCTATATGTTGTGACCCATATAAAGGCATAAATGATAAGAGTCTTTTTTCTACAAAAGAACCGTCACCATTATTTTCATAATAGAATACCCCCTCATCGCCTTGCGCCATTAATGTCACTATATCATTTAGTCCGTCCCCATTCATATCCTTTATTACTGCTGAAATAGCTCCTGGTCTATTATTTAATAGTTGCTCTTTATACCCTTCTTCCCCCTCATTAAAATAACAAACCAATCTTCCTGTCTGGTTTCCAAACTCGCAAGCTACAATATCCTCTCTCCCGTTATTATTTAAATCTCCATAAGCCATAAATACGGGACGCTGCATATTATCTATAAGCATTTCTGCGCTGTTATAATGATGCCCAATTTCAGAAATGGTTAGCATTTGTAAGGTTCCGTCTGCGGCATCATTTGGAAAAATATTTTTTCCTGCAATAGTCACATATAAGGTGTCATTTTTTTCACGATATTGAACGGGACTCGTTTTCAATCGCACTTCATGATCCTTTTCCAAATTGGGTGTTAGGAAGGTTAAACTATTTATATGTTGCTTTCCATCGGCATATACCACTCCCTTTCCCTCTGGTCTAATTTTCACCATAGTGGTAAGTGGGGGTCTATGTGAATATGCCACTTCCTTGTAATTAAAATGCGGTAAGCCTATTGTAATCTTTTTAGAATACGATAGGGAAGGCATTGAATCTGGCGCATTATTTATATAGTATTCTACAATCTTATCCCAGTCTGCCCTAGCCAATAAGGGTTGTTTTGGAAAAACATTGGCGTTTCTAACTCTATCTCCCCCACTCCCTTTTTCAAATAAACTATCTGGTTGCTGCTCTCCATCATAAATCCCTAATCGAAAAGCCATAGCCGGAAGTACGTCCTCCCTCCAGCTAAATTGCGGCAGACTATCTGGAGGAACAAAAAGATGGCAACTAGAACAATGGATACGTGCTAACTGATCTCCCTGAAGCTTAGAAACCGGAATTTCTTTTATTTCTGAATACTTAGTCCCCTTTTTCTTTTCTGAACAAGAAGTAATCAACAACAACAAAAAAACCAATATAACATATCCCCTCATACCAGATTACCTTACACAATGCGTGTTATAGCACGCTTTTAAATTAGAATGAAACTAACAATAGCACACAAAATAGCACTTTAAATCGAATGTTTTAGCCTAAATACGGACCAAGATCAAAAGTTGTGTGTGACTTAAACTAACGGTAAGGACAAATGGTTAAAACCTTTCCTTTTTGACATGTCAATACTTTTTTCCATTGATGAAAAAAGTATTCAAAAAAATCTAGGCTTATTTCTCCTTTCTTGAAATCTACGGACTTTCTACTGCCACAGCGTCCAGGCCGCTTTCACTAAGGTGAAATGCTCTTTGGACGCCTTCCTTCGGCCAACGTAGAAACTCCTTGATTTGCTACTAAAAGAGAAAGTAGGCCGAAAACCTTTAAAAGAAGGCTTCTTGTTTTGTTATCCTTATCCGCAGAATAGGATTCAAAAGCTCCGAGATTCAGCTTTTTTATTTCCAAAAAAGCGCGGAGTTTTGAAACCGATTTTTAGATTTGATCTAAAAAATTCATCGGAGAAGGTGTCTTTTCTTTTGTTTCGTTTTCTTTGGACAAGCAAAGAAAATGAAAGAATATATTTGAGTAAAACTCAGTTAATCGTATATGTAAAACCTTATTAATTTGAATTAATATTTAAGGTTCATTGTTTGCATAAACACAACAATTGGTCATGATCCCTTAATACCTATATGCTGCACTATGATTATTGATTAGGTAACCCAATTTCCTTTATTAGAGGACTAATTTCCTGAAGCACCTCAAATTAAGATCGTTTAATTTTTATATTACCCAAAAGCCTGAAGGTCTTATAGTCATTAGACCATACGAGTAAGAAGAACGGTGGCCAAAATCCATAAAATAAGGCTTAATATTCCGCCTATGATAAAAAAGTGACGAAACCTATAATTACCAATTCCATAGATTAGGGTGTTGGTTTGATACCCTACAGGAGTAAAAAAGCTAAAATTGGCGGCAAACATTACGGCAAGTATAAACGGTTTAAAATCTAATTGAAGACCATGGGCTACTGCTATCGCAATAGGCGTCATAATGATGGCTGTAGCATTATTACTAACAACACCACTCATAACCATGGTTACAAAAAAAAGTGTTCCTATCACCACCATTTCGGATTGCCCCTCCAAAAACATTAATAACTGCTCGGAAATCCATATGTCGGCACCAGTATTATTCATAGCTAAGCCTAAGGGTATCATCCCGGCTAGTAGAAAGAATATCTGCCAATTTACTTTTTTATACACCCTATCTAAATGGAGCTGATTGGTTAGTAGTAGTAATGCCACTCCTGATAGTGCACTTACCATAATAGATAATACTCCTGTTGCCGCCAAAACAACCACCATTAGCAGGACTGCTAAAGAAAAATATTTTTTATGTGGAGCATTATTATCTGGTCTATCCAACTCTTGAAGTAGTACTATATTCTCTATAGCCTCTAAGGATTGTACATTTTCCCTACTAACATCTACTAGTAATCTATCACCTGCTTTTAGAACCAATTTATTTACACTACTCCGTACCATCCTTTGGCGAATATTAGTAAGTGTTTTCCGCTTTTTAATAGCAAGAGGCAATACATCTTGCTGCATATATCCCCTAAGATTACCCAAGGTTTTTCCGAGAAGGGCTGATCCAGGTAGCATTAGGAGTTCTACAAATACACGCTCATCTAGCTTAGCGTCTTTCTCTCCTTCTTCTGATTGATTATCGGGAATCATCCAATGATGCTGTTCATTAACTCCCAGACCTTGAGATTCATTTAACTTAGACAGGGTATTAATATCGCACATTAGAAGTAACTCATCATTCTCCTTAAGGGAAATGTATTTTCCCGGTGCGTTATGCACTCGGTTGTCACGTACAAGTTGTAGTACGGAAATTTCGGGATTATTATATAGAAAGGTGTTTTCTATTCTTTTATCCACTAATTGAGATTCACTTTTAATACGTACACTAGTGATATAATTTTCTAAACTATAATCTTCATTTAGATCTCTATTCTTACTCCATGGCAACCATCTTAATATCAATGTAAGATATATAATAGATACTCCTAGAAATATAAGTCCAATTGCAGTAAATTCAAAAAACCCCAGAACCGGTGCTCCTAGATTTTTACCTACCGAATTAACAATTAGGTTAGTGGACGTCCCCATTAGGGTACAGGAACCTCCTAAAATTCCTGCAAAGGAAATAGGAAGCAACAGTTTGGATTTTGGGACTTTAAATTTTTCGGAGAGCTGATTTATTATTTTAATAAAGACTATGACTACTGCGGTGGTACTTATAAAGGCTGATATAGTAGCCGTAACCACCATAAACAATGGAGCCATAATGTAAACCGACATTCCCTTTAACTTTCCTAAACCTGAGGTAAGCCAAGAGATAACGCCATTTTCTTCCATGGCAATGGCCAAAATCATTAATGCTAATACGGCAATAGTGGCACTGTTAGAGAATCCACTGATAGCTTCTTCAGGGGAAATTAATCCTAGTAATGTTAGTGATACAATTATGAAAAAGGCAATTTTATCTACAGGGAAAATCTCCAATGCAAATAAAACAATTACCGTTACCAGCACTAGAAACACTAGGATTATATCTACTGTCATTTCATTTAGAATTAGCCATTGATAGTAAATTCCCAGGTTTATGCGGCTAGAATTTTTCTACACTCTTCCATACATTTAACACAGGAATTGGCACAATCTTCACAATGCTGATGATCATGTTGTCCACATTGCTCTGCACACCATTGACATACTTCTGCACACAACCTACAATACTCCTTGGCAAAACTACTATCGGCCATTAAAAATTTCATTGTAGTAGTACATGCCTCTATGCACAGTATACAGCATTTAGGGCAGTCGTTCTTACTTTCCATCCCAGCCATCTGTATTAGACAATACTCACAATCTTTTATACATTTTAGACAGGCGTCTATACAATCTTGATACTTTAATTCCATAGTGATATTATTTAAGTGTACCTTAAAATTAAAGTATTCTTCCCCTAATGATGCTCTTTATTGAATAATATATAGACGCAAACGGGCATGTTTATAGTGAGTAAGGAAACAAAATATTAAAACTACTCTAAATGCAAATTTGAACTATATTCCTAGCTATAATAACCGCTAAACACCTTGATTGTATTATAAAAAGGAAATAATCTTCAATGGTAAAGTTGAAAATCAATTGGTTGATTATCTATGTCGTGGGACACCTAAATCATACCCCCTATAAGTCCATCTTATCTTTAATTATTTAAAAATAGGAACCTCGGGCAAGTAAGCTTTCCTTTACAGACTAGCACCTCACAATAAACTCAGAATCTGTTCCCTCATTTTCATCTAAAACGGAGGTTAAAGCTTTTTCCAAGGATTCTTTAAGTTTTGTATAAGATTCAGGTTTCTTCAAATACTTATTTGCCCCGCCATCTCTAACTGCATCTACCTTCTGTGGATCTAAATAAGTAGAATAGATAATAACGGGAATAAAAGCCAAGCTTAGTTCTCTCCTAATATCGTCTAAACATTCTTCCCCATTCATCAAGGGCATATTAAGATCAAGGAAAATTATATCTGGGAGTTTTTGGTCCCTATCTAGTAAACTAGCCATAAGGTCCACCCCATTATCAAAAGTAAGTATTATGGAATCTGGACGTTGTTCCTTCAACGCCTCCGAAAACAGCATTCTGTCGTCCTCATCATCATCAGCAAGAAAAATATAGTTTTTATTCATACTGCAATCAAATTAAAGAATTTTGGACAATACATCTCAAATTTAAGTAATCCCATTTAATAAAAACGACATCAATAATACTTTCTTTCACACTTAGGCATCAATAATCTCATTTAGAATAGTGAATGACGATAATAAATTACTTTTTGTGTATCTTTTTTCTTTTAATGATGAACCTTATAAAGTAATTTTATCCCAAATACGAGTTATGAAATGAGCATAAACGAAAACATGTCGCAAATCTGAATGAAGAAATGCAATCCTGATTGGCGCAAGGCAAGTTTACATACCTGCCCAACTACCTTGTTCAGGTGTGACTGTTATTAACAATAAACCCCTCCATATGAAAAATACCATTTCCCATAGGGTAGCCGATTTTTTAAAAAACTATCCCCCTTTTAACCTGTTAGATAAACCGAATCTGCTAAAGTTATCTGAGCAGATTACCATTATCTACAAGGAGAAGGGAAGTCCGGTTTTTTTGGAAAACGACAGTCCACACGCACATTTCTATGTTGTGAATAAAGGCGCCATTGCCCTAAAAAAGAGTAATGAAAAGAGCATGATGGACCTTTGTGACGAAGGTGATATTTTTGGCCTTAGACCCCTTATGGCATCGGAAAACTACAAGATGGAAGCTAGGGCACAGGAAGAAAGTATTTTGTACGCTATTCCTATAGAGAAATTTAAACCCTATGCACAACAAAATAATGAGGTGGGCGATTATTTGATTGCTAGCTTTGCCTCAAACACAAGAAACCCGTATTCTATCACCCACCGTGGAAAACTCTATCAAGAGGTATTAGAGCCTGATACTCCCCACACGCCATTAATGGACTTACAAACGGTACAGTATTCCAAAAAACTGATTACTTGTACTGAGAATACCCCCGTAAATAAAGTGGCAGAAAAGATGACCGCAAATAAGGTGGGGGCCATGTTAATCTTGAAAAATAAACTTCCAATAGGAATTATTACAGACAGGGACCTACGCAACAATATTGTTACTGGGAAATATCCTATTACCGTAGAAGCCTCAAAAATTATGGTTTCGCCTGTTACCACCTTTAGAAAAAATATTACTATTACTCAGGCCCAAATGGCTATGATGAAGAGTAATATTAGTCATTTGTGTATTACCAAAGACGGCACCCCGGATACCAAAGCCATTGGGATTTTATCTAAACACGATATCATGGTGGCCATGGGAAACAACCCTGCTGTTTTAATAAAAGCCATTACAAGAGCAAAGAAAATAAAGAATATAAAACGGATAAGAAAAAGTATAGATCACCTCTTAGCTGGGTATTTGGAGCAGAATATCCCCATGACCCTTACCTCCAAAATTATAACCGAGCTTAATGATGCCTGTATAAAGCGGATTATAGAAATTTCTCTAAAAGAAATGCCTAGCGAGCCTCCAGTAAAATTTACATGGCTCTCTATGGGAAGTCAAGGTAGAAGCGAGCAATTACTACAAACCGATCAAGATAACGCCATTTTATTTGAGAATGTGCCCGAGGAAGATCTTGAAGAGACTACTAATTACTTTCTAAAATTGGCAAAGATTATAAATAAAGGCCTTTTTGACATTGGCTATGAATATTGTCCCGCAGAGATGATGGCTTCTAATCCAAATTGGTGTCATAGTTTAGATCAATGGAAAGCTAAAGTTTCTCAATGGATTACTAATCCGGGCGCCGATGAGGTGTTACTATCTTCCATATTTTTTGATTATAATGTTACCTATGGGGATATGGAATTAGCCGACAAACTATCGGAACATATTTTTGAGACTACGCAAAATTATCCCATTTTCTACTTGCATTTGGCTAGTGGAGCGCTTCAGAACCCGTCCCCTACAGGATTTTTTAGGCAGATGTTATTAGAAGCAGATGGAGAACACAAGGATACCTTTGATGTTAAACGGAGGGCATTGATGCCCCTTACCGATGCGGCTAGGGTGCTTATTTTATCCCATTCGATAAAATTTGTAAACAATACATTTGAACGTTTTGAAAAATTAGCCGAATTAGAACCTAACAATAAGGAAACCTTTTTAGCCTGCTCTTATGCCACTAAGGCTCTTTTAAAGTTTAGGACCAAACAAGGTTTATTACACAACGATTCTGGCCGGTATATTGCCATTGAGCAACTATCCAAAGAAGAACGGATAAAACTAAAGCGAACATTTAAGACGATCAAGGATATTCAAGAATTGATCAGTGTAAGGTTTAAAGTTTCAAATTTAATGCGATGATCAATTTCTTTAAAAGAAAACCCAAACAGTATCCCCTTTATTGGGAGGAGTATGAAAAATGCTTTGAGCAAAAACAGCCCGCAGAACTCAAGGATGTTCGTTTTGTAGTGTTAGATACGGAAACTACTGGGTTTGATTATGTACATGACAGAATACTCTCTATTGGAGCACTAACTCTCAAGGACAAAATGATAGAGGTCTCCAATAATTTAGAGCTCTATTTAGAGCAGGAACACTTTAATGCCGATAGTATAAAAATACACGGTATTTTAAAAAGTGAGGCGATATTCCGTATAAGTGAGGAAGAAGCGCTACAACAACTATTAGCTTATTTGCAAAATGCTGTAATTATAGCTCACCATGCAACCTTTGACCTTAATATGATTAATAAGGCCTTGGAAAGAAACGGGCTCCCCAAATTAAAAAATCTTGCAATAGATACTTCCAATTTATACAAACACACCCTTTTAACCACTAATCTGGTTAAGAAAAAGGAGCACTATTCATTGGATGAATTGGCTGATAAATTTGATATATCAAAAAAAGATAGGCATACCGCCATGGGGGATGCCTATATTACTGCTATAGCTTTTTTAAAAATTAAATCTCGTCTTAAAGAAAAGGAGTCTCTTAAACTAAAAGATCTTGTAAAAATGGGCTAACCTCTTATTTTTTTAAATCGGATAAATATTGAACCACATTGGTCTCTATACGCTCCTGAATATTGGAAATATCACCTTTTATAAATTTCTCTTCTGTAATATTTTCATATAATTCAATATATCTTTCGGATACCGTTTGGATATACTCATCGGTCATCTCCGGCACTACTTGTCCTTCTAAACCTTGAAAATTATTACTAATTAACCATTGTCTAACAAACTCTTTAGACAATTGTTTTTGCATTTCCCCTTTATCTTGTCTTTCTTGATACCCATCTGCATAGAAATAACGGGAAGAGTCTGGGGTATGGATTTCGTCTATTAAAACAATCTCTCCAGATTTAGTCTTACCAAACTCATACTTAGTATCCACTAAAATAAGTCCCCTCTTAGCAGCTATTTCGGTTCCTCTTTGAAAAAGGGCACGGGTATATTTCTCTAAGATAACGTAATCTTCTTCGCTTACGATTCCGCGTTCTAGAATAGCTTCCCTAGAAATATCTTCATCATGATCTCCCATTTCCGCTTTGGTAGCGGGAGTAAGAATAGGCGTTGGGAACTTATCATTCTCTTTCATACCGTTTGGCATAGCAACACCACACAGCTCGCGTTTTCCAAGTTTATATTCCCTAGCTGCATGTCCGGAAAGGTATCCTCGGATAACCATTTCTACCTTAAAAGGGGCACAGGCGTGTCCTACGGCAACATTAGGGTCCGGAGTAGCTAATAGCCAGTTGGGCACTATATCTGCCGTGTCAGCCATCATTTTTGTGGCAATCTGGTTGAGGATCTGCCCTTTATAAGGTATTCCTTTTGGCATTACTACATCAAAGGCAGAAAGCCTGTCTGTAGCTATCATTACCAGCAAATCATTCTCTAAGGTATAAACCTCTCTAACCTTTCCCTTATAGACCTCTTTCTGGCCTGGGAAATTAAAATTCGTATCAATTATTGTATTACTCATCAAGAAAAATCAATTATTATGCTCAATGCCTTTATAGGCTTCAATTACTTTTTTCACCAATTTATGTCGGATAACATCTTTATCGTCTAGGTAGATAATAGAAATACCCTCAACATTTTGCAGCACCAACAAGGCTTCTTTAAGTCCAGAAACAAAGCGTCTTGGCAGATCTATTTGTCCAGGGTCCCCATTAATCAAAAATTTAGCATTCTTACCCATTCTGGTAAGAAACATTTTCATTTGGGCATGGGTAGTATTTTGCGCCTCATCTAAGATAACATAAGCATTATCTAGGGTTCTTCCTCGCATAAATGCCATAGGTGCTATCTGTATGGTCCCATTTTCTATATAGTGGGCCAACTTCTCAGGAGCAATCATATCCCTAAGAGCATCATACAAAGGCTGCATATAGGGGTCTAGTTTTTCTTTTAGATCTCCTGGTAAGAAACCTAAATTCTCTCCTGCCTCCACTGCGGGTCTAGTTAGGATTATACGTTTTACCTCTTTTTCCTTTAGTGCTTTAACTGCCAGTGCAACACCGGTATAAGTTTTACCAGTTCCTGCAGGACCTACAGCAAAAACCATATCATTATTCCTTGCTGCATCTACCAATTTCCTTTGATTAGAAGTCACAGCCCTTATGAGTCGGCCATGAGTCCCATGCACTAACACTTCCCCACTAGCCTGTGAAGCCTCTACCTCTTCTATACCATCAATAGTTAGTAAACGCTCTATACTATTTACATCAAGCTTATTGTACTTGGCGTAATGAGAGGTGAGCATTTCAAATCTCCGATCAAACTCGTCTAACCGTTTTTCATCGCCGTATACTTTTATTTTATTGCCACGAGCAACGATTTTCAACTTTGAGAAATGCTTTTTTAACAAATCAATATTTTCATTGTTTTGACCAAAAAACTCCCTTGGGCCGATGTCTGTAAGTTCTATTATAAGTTCGTTCAAAAAATTGGTGTATTTTAAATGGTTTAGAAAAAAATATAATATTTTGGTTCGATAATATTTTGTGTAATTTTGTGAAACAAAATCAAAATTAAGTAAAAAACTACTTACCAAACCAAAAACATATCAACAGTCCTCTATGCCTATAATTACTTTAACTACTGATTTTGGATATAAAGATCATTTTGTAGGCGCCATTAAGGGAACAATTTACAAGGAATTGGGTGATCCTAAAATTGTTGATATATCCCATTCCATTTCCCCATTTAATATTCAGGAGTGCGCTTATATCCTTAAAAATTCCTACAAAAATTTTCCAGATGGCAGCATCCATATTGTGGGAATAGATTCTGAACTTTCTCCAGAAAATCAGCACATTGCTGTTTTTGCGGATAACCACTATTTTATAATGGCTAATAATGGTGTTATAGGTTTAATAACTTCGGAAATAATGCCAGAAAAAGTAGTGGAGATTCAATTACCAAACTCGGTAGATGGTTCTTTTCCGGTTTTAGATGTTTTTGTTAAGGTTGCTTGTCACATTGCCAGAGGAGGAAAGTTAGAGGTTATAGGAAGAGACTTTAAAGCTTTAAAAGATCTTAGAAATGTAAAGCCAAGGTTGTCAGACGATGGAAACACCCTATACGGAAGTGTTATTTACATAGATAATTATGGCAATATTGTTACTAATATAGAGCAAAGCGACTTCCTACTACACGGAAAGGCAAGGCCATTTCAGCTATTGGTCCGCAATAAAGTTATTAGGGAAATACACCGAAAATATGGTGAGATAGTAGATTATCAACAAGAAAAGGAAAAGCGGAAAACCCCTGGGGATCTTTTAGCACTTTTTAATACTTCTGGTTACCTGGAAATTGCGATTTATAAAAGTGACCTTAATACTGTTGGTGGGGCCTCTACCCTATTAGGACTCGACTATAGGGATACCATAGTTATAAACTTTGAATAAACGCCCTAACCTATGTTGGTAAGAATAGTAAAATTAACGTTTGAGTTAGAAAATATCCCGGAATTTAAATCCATATTTAAAAAGCACCAAAAGGCAATGCAAAATGTGGAGGGTTGTACTTTTTTAGAATTGCTACAGGATGTAAATGACGAACGTATATTTTTCACCCATAGTTATTGGAACAGCAACGCCGATTTAGAAAATTATAGAAAATCGGAATATTTTGGCGAAGTTTGGAAGGCCACCAAATTGCTTTTTGCTGATAAGCCAGAAGCATGGTCTTTACAAAAAAGTTAAAACCACTAATCAAATAACATGATTGCTATTTTAAAAAGAGAAATCCAATCCTTCTTTACCTCTCCAATAGGGTATTTAGTTATTGGACTATTTCTAGTACTTAACGGACTATTCCTATGGGTGTTTAAGGGACCCTTCAATATATTTGAATATGGATTTGCCGATATGGGTCAGTTTTTTCTCCTTGCCCCTTGGGTATTTCTATTCCTAATTCCCGCTATTACCATGAAGAGTTTTTCTGAAGAAAAAAAAATGGGAACCTTAGAACTCCTTTTTATAAAGCCCATATCTATAGGCAGCCTGGTAGTGGGGAAATTTTTAGGGACTTTTATCCTTTCTTTAATTGCCGTTTTACCCACCCTATTATACGTCTATACAATTTCTGAATTAGGTACTACTGTTGGAAATTTAGATATGGGAATGGTTATAGGATCTTATTTTGGACTCTTGTTCCTTATTGCGGGGTATACTGCAGTGGGCTTGTTTGCTTCTACCCTATCAGAAAATCAAATTGTAGCCTTTATCCTTGCTATGGTAGTTAGTTTTCTAATTTTCTATGGTTTTGAAGCTATTGCATCCCTCATTCCTTCTGGAAATATGCACTTATTCGTAAAAAACCTCGGAATGAAGGCTCATTTTGATAGTATTGCTAGAGGGGTGATCGACACCAGAGACATCGTATATTTTATTGGGCTTTGCTCATTTTTCCTTTTCCTAACCATTAACCAGCTTAAAAATCAGACTCGATAATGAAAAAAAGTTTGTTATCCGTTTTAAAGGCCTTATTCGTCCTGATTTTGCTAAATGTGGTAGGAAATATTTTCTACACCAGAGTAGATCTTACAGAGGACAAAAGATACACCCTATCTGTTCCTTCCATTAACTCTGTGGAAAAGTTTGAATCTCCGGTTATTATAGACATCCTTTTGGATGGGAACCTACCCCCAGAGTTTTTACGATTAAAGGATGAAACCCGACAATTATTAGAAGAATTTGCCGCAGAAAATAAAAATATACAATTCGCATTTGTAGATCCCTTAAAGGATGCTGCTACTCCAGATGCGGTAATTGGAGAACTACACGGATTGGGCCTTACCCCTACTCACGTAACAGTAGACCAGGGTGGTAAAGTCTCTCAGGAGATTATCTTTCCGTGGGCAGTTATAAATTACAATCAAAAATCGGTTAAAGTCCCCCTTCTCAAAAACAAAATAGGGACCACTACTGAAGAGCGAGTAAACAATTCCGTACAACATTTAGAATATGCCTTTGCCAATGCTTTTTCTCAGTTAAACCTTTCCGATAAAAAGCGGGTAGCAATTATAAAAGGAAATGGACAGTTAGAGGATACACTCATAGCAGATTACCTTACTACTATTAGGGACTATTATAATTTAGGGGTTATAACGCTCGACTCAGTTGCTAATAATCCGCAAAAGGTGTTAGACCAGTTAAGGGAATTTGATCTAGCGCTTATAGCAAAACCCACAGAGGCATTCACTGATGAGGAGAAGTTTATTATGGACCAATATATTACCGGCGGTGGAAAATCGCTTTGGCTAATAGATCAGGTCGTAATGGAAATGGATAGCCTATATAATGAAAGTGGCACTGCCATGGCCTTCCCCCGACAATTAAATCTAAATGATTTTTTCTTTAGATATGGGGTAAGATTAAATGCCAATCTTATTAACGACATGTACTTTACTCAGATTGTATTGGCTAGTGGTGAAGGGAACGATTCCCAATACAATCCGGTTCCTTGGTACTATCACCCTATGGTCTTCTCTAAGAATGATCATCCCATCAACACCAATATAGAAGCAGTTAGATTTCAGTTTACAGGATCTATAGACACCCTCCCAAATTCCTATAGCAAGAAAATATTATTACAGAGCTCTCCCCTTTCTAAAATAGAAGGAGTTCCTAGGCAAATAAGCCTCGATATAATAAACAAGGCTCCTGACAAGGAATCTTATTCTAATGGAAATAAACCCTTGGCGGTCTTGGTAGAGGGAGAATTTAGCTCTACTTTCACCAATAGGGTTAAACCTGTTGCCCTTAATGAAGTTCTAGAAAATGGACCAGACAACAAAATGATTGTTATATCGGATGGTGATGTAATTAGGAACCAGACAAGACAGGGACGACCTTTAGAATTGGGATATGATAAATGGACAAATAACTATTATGGGAACAAAGAATTCCTAATAAATTCCCTTAATTACCTTTTAGACGATAATGGACTTATAAACATTCGTACAAAGCAAGTTGCAATTCCGTTTTTAGATGAGGTTAAAATTAAAGAACAAAAAACCAGATGGCAGTTGATAAATATTGGCCTCCCGCTAGTTTTGACGCTTATTTTCGGTTGGGCTATAAATGCTTTTAGAAGGAAAAAATACAGCCGATAAGTGTTAATAAGTTTGTTTCCTTAAAAAGGACATTTAAAATATCTTTGTTTTTGATTGAGATGAAAGGAATCTTGCTGAATATAGCCTAATTAACCTAATGGGAAATTTGAAATTTAGGTTCCTTAAAAATAAATAAGAGACACATGAAATTTATAGTATCTAGTACCTATTTACTAAAACAACTCCAAATTTTGGGTGGGGTTATCAATAACAGTAACACCCTACCAATTCTGGACAATTTTCTTTTCGATCTAAATCAAAGGGAACTTACCGTTTCCGCCTCGGATCTAGAAACCACAATGAGTTCCGTTTTGGAGGTGGACTCAGACAATGAAGGAACCATTGCGGTGCCTGCAAAACTATTGTTAGAGATTTTAAGGACTTTTCCAGAGCAACCCTTAACATTTGTTGTAGAAGACAATAACACAGTAGAAATTAGCTCTAATCACGGTAAATATGCCTTGGCCTACGCTGATGGATCTGAATTCCCAAAATCTGTGGAGCTAACCAATCCATCCTCTACTACTATATTAGGAGATGTATTGGCTACCGCTATTAACAAAACGATATTTGCAGCAGGGAATGACGACTTAAGACCGGTGATGAGCGGAGTCTTCTTTCAGTTTTCTCCAGAGAACTTAACTTTTGTAGCAACGGATGCCCATAAATTGGTAAAATACCAGAGAACGGATATTACTGCTTCTAAAGTAGCCGAGTTTATAATGCCGAAAAAGCCATTAAATTTATTAAAAGGAATTTTGGCAGGAAGCGAGACCGATGTTGTTATAGAATACAATGAAAGCAATGCTAAGTTTAGCTTTGAAAACACCATCTTAATCTGTAGATTAATTGATGGAAAATACCCTAATTACGAAGCCGTAATCCCTAAGGAGAATCCAAATAAACTTTCTATCTCAAGAACCCAGTTATTAAGTTCAGTAAGACGAGTGTCTATTTTCTCTAACAAGACTACACATCAAATACGTTTAAAAATAGCTGGTGCGGAATTAAATATTTCTGCAGAGGATATAGACTACAGCAATAAAGCGGAAGAGCGTTTAACTTGTTCTTACCAAGGAGACGATATGCAAATAGGGTTTAACTCCCGTTTTCTTGTAGAGATGTTAAACAACCTTACCTCAGATGACGTGCAGTTAGAAATGAGCTTACCTAATAGAGCAGGTATCCTTACCCCTATAGACGGGTTAGATGAAGGAGAAATGGTTACCATGTTGGTAATGCCTGTAATGCTTAATAGTTAAGGAATTTATTCTTTAAACCATAAAAAATCCGCATTGTAAATTTACGATGCGGATTTTTTTTATTTTAAGATAATTGGCTTACACAAACTTAATGCTCAGCGGATAATAAGGAGGCTCTCCATTAGATACCTTAATAGCATTCACAATGGGAAATATAATACAAAGTAGGCCTATACCAATAATACCCAAGAATCCCAAGCCGCATAGTAGGATAAGAGGAATACATGCCAACGCATATAAAATCATACTGATTTGAAAGTTAACTATAGATTTGCCGTGCTCATCCATATCTATCACAGTATCTCTTTTTACTAACCATAAAATTAAGGGTACAATTAACCCACCAAAGCCAGTTACTAAATCTAATAACTGGCTTAAATGGGTAATCACTATCAGTTGTTTGTTTTCCGCTTTCATCCAGATGTTTTAATTGGGCCAAACTAATTTAAGTTTTAGACCCCTGCTTTTTTAAATTGAAAATAAAGGTTATAAAACTAAGACGATAAAAGCTTCTATTTGTTACAAAACTAATGGCAATAACTAAATTATTGCAACCTACTGTTTGCTATACAGCTTTCTCAGTTGTTGTTGATTTTTTTCAATGCGAGAATTTAATTTATCTATTTTCTTATGTAGTTTTTCAAAATCCTTTGGAGACAGTTTCCCTTTCCTTTCATCCCGCTCCATTTTCTCTTGAATCTTTTCTACTTTGCTTATATCCTTATCGATCTTTTTGTTAGTAGAATTGATTTTTGAAGCTATCTTATTTCTTCTCTTTAGTTCCTTTTCTGCCTTTTTCTGCGCCTTTTCAGCTTTCCTGGCTTCTTTTTCTGCTTTAGCCATGCGTTTTTCTAACTCCTTGGCTTCCTTCAACCGCTCCTTTTCCAATGCTTGCTCTATTTTTAGCTCCTCAGCGGTAGGCACTGGAAGTGTTTCTGGCTCTTGTGCTTGTACATAAGAAAAGTTAACACAGGCCAATAACAACAATAATCTTAAACTTTTTTTCAGTTTCATTTTCTAGTATTTAATAAGGGTGGTTATAATTAACACCCTTCAATTTATTTTTGAAGAATAATTTATTTGCAAGTCTATATAATACGGATGCTCTTAAGATTTTCTCGATACAAAATTACCTAATATCTCCCACCATATTATGCCTAACTAAATAATTCATTACTCTCCTAATAAGTAATATCAAATTCTATGCCTTATAATATTTTTGTCATATTTGACATTTATAATTTATAAGTTGATCAGTACCCTACAATTCAAAATATATTTACCTAGTCCACCTTTGCCTTATCTTAGAGTGTCCTCAATAAATTGTATTTTTGCGGAGAATTTAAAAATGTCTAATAACCTCCCATTTTTATAGTCTAAAATAGGGTGCTCATAGATTGAATTATATGATTAACAACGACAATATTATTGCTTTAGCCACCCCTTCAGGTGCAGGTGCCATTGCGGTTATACGGATTTCCGGAAAAGATGCCATTACTATAGCAGGGTCACATTTTAGATCCATTCGAGGTAAGGACTTAAAAAAGCAAAAGAGTCATACTATTCATTTGGGCCATATTGTGGAGGACAATAAAGTATTAGACGAGGTATTGTTATCTGTATTCAAAGGTCCCAATTCTTATACAGGTGAAGATGTGATAGAGATTTCCTGCCACGGATCCCCATATATCCAGCAACAGATCATCCAGCTCTTTTTACGTAATGGTTGTAGGTCTGCACATGCGGGGGAATTTACGCTAAGGGCATTTCTACACGGAAAAATGGACCTGAGCCAGGCAGAAGCCGTTGCCGACCTTATTGCTTCTGATAATGAAGCTAGTCATCAAATAGCTATGCAACAGATGCGGGGCGGCTTTAGCAACGAGATAGAAAAATTGCGTGAAGAACTGCTTAATTTTGCTTCGTTAATAGAATTGGAACTCGATTTTGCAGAGGAGGATGTAGAATTTGCCGATCGGGGTCAGTTTAAAATATTATTATCTAAAATTCAGGAGGTATTAAAAAGACTGATTGATTCTTTTGCAGTTGGGAACGTGATTAAAAATGGAATACCGATTGCCATTGTAGGAGAACCCAACGTTGGAAAGTCCACCCTTTTAAACGCTTTATTAAACGAGGAACGCGCTATTGTAAGTGATATTGCTGGTACTACTAGAGATACTATAGAGGATGAAATAAATATAGGCGGAGTAGGATTCAGATTTATTGATACCGCGGGAATTAGAGATACCGAAGATAGGGTTGAGAGCATAGGTATTCAGAAAACCTTCGAGAAAATAGCTCAGGCCCAAGTAGTAGTGCTATTGGTTGATGCTTGGGAAATGGCCTCCGATCCTGTCAAGCTAAAATCGAGTACAGTAGAATTAGAAAAAATTAAAAACAGGTATCCTCAAAAACCACTATTGGTCATTGCCAACAAGGTAGACCGTTTGCAACCAGAAGAAATAGAGCCCCTAAAAGAACAAATTTCGGAGCTGTATTTATTGTCTGCTAAAACTGGATTTGGAGTAGAGGAATTAAAATCGCGTTTATTAGAATTTGTAAATACTGGGGCATTGCGAAACAGTGAAACCATTGTTACCAATACCAGACATTACAACGCCCTACTTAAAGCTTTAGAAGAGATAGAGAAAGTACAGTTTGGAATGGACGAGGAAACCCCTAGCGATTTGTTAGCCATCGATATCCGAGAAGCGCTTTACCATTTGGGAGAAATTACCGGACAAGTTACCAATGACGAATTGTTGGGTAACATTTTCGCTAATTTCTGTATCGGCAAATAGACATTCATTTTATTTGATATCATATAATATCATTTGATTGCAAATAGCTGAAAATCAATAATTTGTTAACAACTTTCAAATTTATGCTTTCTCTTATTCATCCTTTTTTCGTACATTTTTGTATCCCATTTGTATCTCGTTAAGTTAAAATGATGTCGAGATACAAAATTTGTATCTCGTATGAAAATTCATCTCAGAAAGAAAAAGCTGAAAAGCGGATTGACCAGTCTTTATATAGAATACTATAAAGGTCATACCACAACGCCCAAAGGTAAAAGTAAAATTTTAAGGGATTTTGAATATCTAGAGCTCTATCTCACAACCGATCCCAAAACCGATGCTGAAATAAGGAAAAACAAAGATACCTTAGAACTCGCAGAAAAAATCTTAACTATAAGAAAGGCTGAACTCTATCAAGGGAAGTATAACCTTAAAAACGACACCAAAGGAAAAGTTAGTTTATTAGACTTTTATGTTCAGAAAAAAGAGGAGCGCTACCAGTCCAAAGGAAATTATGACAATTGGGATGCGGCACAGAAACATCTAGAAGCCTACTGCTCCCCTACCATAACATTTGACGATATTGATGTCGATTTTATTAAAGGGTATAAGAAATACCTGGACACCGTTGCGGTTACACAGAGTAAAAAGAAGTTATCCCAAAACACCAAAAATGCGTACTACAATAAATTCAAGGCTTGTTTAAATGCAGCTTTTGAAGAAGGGTACCTAAAAGAGAACCTCATTAAGAAAGTCAAGGGGTTTACTGCTGGAGAATCCACCAGAGAGTATCTTACTTCAGATGAGCTTCAAAAACTATCCCAGACCCCCTGCACTATTCCTCTATTAAAACGTGCTTTTCTCTTTTCCACCTTATCGGGGATACGTTGGTCCGACATTAATAAACTAAAGTGGTCCGAGGTACGTGATGAGGGAACGGACAATTCCGGGGATCTTATTTACCGAATTGTGTTTCAACAAAAGAAAACAGAGGGCGTAGAATACTTATATATCTCACAACAGGCTAGGGAGCTATTGGGGGAACGCAGAGGTCCAAATGATCGAGTATTTAAAGGTCTCCGTTATAGTGCCCATATGAACCTCCAACTCCTCCGTTGGTGTATGTTTGCAGGTATTAACAAACACATCACCTTCCATTCTGCCAGGCATACCAATGCGGTACTGTTATTAGAAAATGGTGCGGATATCTATACCGTTTCCAAACGTCTTGGTCACCGTGAAATTAGAACTACGGAGATCTATGCCAAAATCATTGACAAGAAAATGAAAGAAGCTGCCAATTTGCTTCCTAAGTTGAATTTGGATTTGATGTAACAGCCTAAAAGGTTCTATTATCCCCTAGCTTATAGAACAGGGAACTAAATTCAATACAATTTTTGGACTCCTCTACTCCATTTTCCAACGATTTCATATGGTTATAAACATCTGATTGTTAACTACTTTTCAATAACCGACTGGATATTTTGGGAAATAAGAGCTATGTTAGTAATTCGATTAAATGGATGTTTAGTAACATATACCTATATCCGTATGTTGTAAAACATTTGGACATAAACAGAGGAGAATGGAAAACACAGACAAACCTAAAATGAGTAGAATGGAAAAGCTAAAGCTCATTGCTTTTAGGAACTACATGGAGAAGAAGAAATTAGCGGAAGATGAAATTGATCCGTTAAATCCTAACGAGCGCAATGAATATTAAAAGCTGGTTTAGCGACTTTAAGGATAATCGAAATCATGACCGAAACACTAAACGGTTAAATTCCGAGTTGGAAAAAAGATACTACAAACCAAAGAGCAGTGATTTAATTAAAATATTGTCCGAAATAGAAGATAAGGCAGGCTTAAGCGCTTACGATATTATTCCTTTTCTAATAAAAATAAAATTAATGGCCCCTAAAGGGTCAATGATTGAAGAAGGTGGTGGCGGCTCAGTAACTGACCAACATAGAAATGATGAATTATTTAAGGAACTCGAGCAACTTGAATTTATACGGATAATAGAGAACAAACTGTTTTCTGAATTACAAGGACAAAGGTACAAGACACCTACCGAAGAGTGTGTTTTAAAAGTTAAGTTATTACCTAAAGGCATTGACTACTTGATGGAACACAAAAATAAGAAAAAAGACAAATACTATAAGAATATAACTACGTGGTTATTAGTTTTAGCTTCTATTATAGCATTGCCACAAGCTATAAATTCCGGAATAGAGGTTTATACTAAAATAGTACAAAAGGATAACGGCAACGAGATTAAAGACGATGAAAGCAGTCAAAAAAATAGCAACGAAAAAACCGATTTAAAGAGTAAAAACAGTAGAGTAACCGAAATGAAAGCAGTCATATATAATCCTGCGCCTGAACGAACTAAACCAATCCCTGAAACGTCTAAACATTGAAATAACAATTTAATTAAACACTATGGATTTAAACAATCAAACTGCCGAAAAACTAGCAGAAGCATTAAATAACTTTTCTGAAAGTATGGATAGGTTTTTAAGAGAATACCCAAAAGGAATTAGCTTGGATACGGAAACTTATGATTTAATATCCTCTTTCAACTCTAACCTCAAGAAGTTTAATCGGAAAAATGTTTAGAGTTTATTTTCCTGACCTCATTCAAAATATCTTCTAATGATGTTTCTTTATCTATATAAAGCAGGCTAATATTTAATTCTTTGTCTGAATCTGAGCCGAATGTTTCTCGCAAAAAATGTGAAACACTAATAATTAAAACGTTTTACAACACCCCCTATAAACAATACGGGCTCCGGGCTTAATCGAAAAATTTGCGTACTTTATGATGTTCGCAAAATCTGTTCGATTTTGCTTTGACCTGAAAAAAAAGAAAATAAACAGTTTTACTAAGTGCCTTACGGAAAGTACACGCAAGTTTGCACCCGTACTGTTCATAGTGTGCCAAGAAGCAGCCACGGCAATAAATTGGCTGCATGCTGCAAATAAGATGATGGTAGGCCCATCAGAGTCGTCGTATAGGCGATGGCTCTAAACCACCCAAAGGTGCTGTTGTGAATAGCAATGGTACTGAGCGTTTGGGAGAATCCGATCCATGAGGTCGGCAGGTGTGAATAAAGGAGTTGAACGAAAGTGAACCATTGAAGAGGTGTCGAGAAGTTGCGTACCTCCAGTCAAAAGCTACGAAGTATGATACGGAGTGAAAAGTGATGTTGCTCATAACATCAACTACAGAGAGCACCTATTTATTTTCTGTAGGGCTGGCGTCATTCAGATGGCAAGAACTTT
>NZ_AUKX01000038.1 GCF_000424985.1 Arenibacter latericius DSM 15913 | reverse complement strand
CTGATCAATGGAAGTTGTGAGGTGTCCAATCGTAGCCGGACCCCATTAGGGTAAATCAATTCTAAGTTTCCCGTTATTTCCGATTTAGGATGGATGGCAACAAATCCCCCGCTCACGGATGTCTCCTCTTGTGCTTTCTTTTTCTTCCAGTAATAGAAGGTGGAGGGCAAAAGGCCCTTTTCCTTGCAAAATTCTCTACCGTTAAGGGAACTGTCCTCAAATTCCTCGATAAGGGCAAACATTTTCTCTTCCTTGCTCATTATATACTAATTTATGGGCAAAGCTAGATGCAGGAAATTAAGTTAACAATATGTGTTTGGTGGGATGCATACAAACAAGCTTAGAAAGCATTTGATAAGTTTGACTCAAGGGATAACCGTCTATAGACTTAAGTAAATAGCGATGTGCATCATCAGTGTTTCCTAGATTTAAATAAGCCGAAGCTATATTATTCCGAAAAACAGCTAAGAGATATGGGTATTTATCTGCATCATCGATAACTTCAATAGCTTCTTCCCAAAGTTTTACAGCCTTTTCATACAGCTCCAGCATAAAGGCATTTCTCGCTAAACCACCTAATATGCGAGCTTTCACCTCCTTACTATTACCTTTGTAACGTTCAGCTATTACATTTAAATATGTTATACTTTTATCATATTCTCCCAAATCAATCAAAATTTGAGCTTCAATAATATGACTCTTTGCTGTTTTATCTGTTAATGCATTGATATGAGACAACTCATTCTTTGGTTCTATACTATCGGATGCTAGCAATAAATTACATTGCAGGCAGAAAAAAAACATTAAAGTAATCGTGAGAGTATTGATAATAGCAAGCCTTTTAGTAAATAATAGTCAAATAACAAAGTTAATATTCTTTGTTAAACTATTATACTACTCAAGTACTATTAATAAAAATGGATTAAATTAAAAGTATAGGATATATCAAGTTTAGATCCTGTCATTTAATTGTTTAACAAAACATACGTAAATCTTAGCAAAATGATTCATGTTTTCGAATGGGAATAATAAGGTCCATTGAAGCGAATATTATATGAATATAATACCTAGATTAATAAACTAGCCGGAACACTATAAATCAGGTTTAGAGTATGGATGTAATTAATCTATATTCTATTTACAATTAATAATGCTTAAAATTTAATGAGAGTAAATTTCAGAATTGAATTAATTAAAGTATAAAGCTCTCTTCTCTAATAATCTTTTAACATTAGGTCGTGTCATTTTAAATAATGACATCTCTTTATCTCAACACACTAGAAATAAAATTTAATGAATATCATTTAATGGGGTTGAAATCCCTTACATGTGACAAAGTTCCTTGGAATATGATTTTAATACCGTATACAATTCCTTTGGATTAAATGGTTTGCTTATTAAACCGTTAAATTTATAATGTTCCATTTCCTTTTTTAATTCCGTAGGACTAAATGCTGTTAAAGCTATTATAGGAGTAAAGGATTTTTCTGGATCTGTCAAATTTCTTATAATCTTAGTTGTTTCATAACCATTTAAAATAGGCATTTGTAAATCCATCAAAATACAATCATAATCATTATTTGGACTAGATAACAACTTTAATACCTCTTCACCGTTTTCAGCTATGGTGTAATTTACCTGCCATTTAATAAAATATCGTTTTAATATCAGCATATTCACTCTATTATCTTCAGCTACTAAAACATTTATATTTAGAGGGGTGTATATTGGCAATTGTATAATTTTTTCAGGATTATATATATTAAGCCGATTACATAATTTATAGGTGATAATAAAAGAAAAAGTAGCACCCTTGCCCAAATCACTTTCTACAAATAAATCACTCCCCTGCATCTTTAATAACTTTTTACTTATAGAAAGACCTAAACCAGTACCTCCATACCGAACACTAGTTTCAGGGTCAGCTTGCACAAAACTATCAAAAATGGTCTTTTGCTGACTTTTGGAAATTCCTATTCCCGTGTCTTCAACGTTAAATTGGAGAGAAATTTCATTACTATTAATACCTATATTTATAACCCTTAATATAATTATTCCCTTTTCAGTAAACTTTAAAGAATTACTTAATAGGTTTTTTATTATTTGAGAAAGTCTTAATTTATCCCCTTTTATAATATTTGGAACATTATTCTCCTCTACGATACTAAATTCGATTCCTTTTTTTTGTGCTTCTATCGAAAACTGAACTCTAATATTCTCCAGAAATGATTGTAGACTAAAATCCTTTTCAATAATTTTAAGTTGGCCAGATTTAATTTTATTAAAATCCAATAAATCATTCATCAATCCTAATAGGTGTTCACTCGAATATTTCAAAGCTTTAAGATTCTCCATTTGGTGAGGTAAATATTCTTCTGAAAATAGAATGTCTGTTAAACCTATAACTGCGCTTAATGGTGTTCTAATCTCATGAGACATAGTAGATAAGAACATATCCTTTGTTTCGCTTGCTCTCTTTAGTTCAATCTCCGTAGTTTTTAGATTTGTAATATCTATAATTGTTCCTATAAATCCTTTTGCATCCCCCTTATCATCAGTAACTAGCTTAGCTTTTACCTCAAACCATATAAAATCATTTTCTTTCTCATGCTTAAATACAAATTTAATTTGCATTTTTTCTTTATTCCATAATTTGGCTCCCTCTCCATTTAACTCTATTGAATTTTTTCTAAGAAAATCCTTGAAACTTTTACCTATGGAGGACTTAATAGAGAATCCGGAATAATTTGTCCATGCATTATTTAAAAATACGAAATTACCTTCCAAATCTGTCTCAAAAATAATCCCTTCTACATTATCAATTATAGTCTCTAATTTAGATTTGGTTACATCTCTTTCCTGTTTTAATTTTTTATTGGCTATGGAAAGCTCTTTAAAGCTATCTTCCAAATTATGTTCAAAAGTGTTGATTTCATTATCAAATTTTATATAGGTCTGATTAACATCTTTTAAAAAAGATAAAATACTTGCATAGCTCAACCCTTTCGAATTAATTTTATTAAGTTGATTATTAAGTAATGGATGGTATTTGTTAATTAACATTCATGAAAATTTACTATTATAATTGATTTCTTTTATGAACTTAATTCGTTAATAGCATGAATTTATTTTTATCGTAAATTGAACACGTATTAATGATTAATCACTATAATTTTTCATACAGAATACTAGACTTCTATACCAATAAGAAGATTCAGGATAAATGATAAACTATTAGCTCACCTTATTCCAATTCATCTTTTAATCGACTTACAAAATCTTACCAGAACCAAAATTAAGTAGGTATGATTTGATTTATAAAAATCAACTAAAACACTATAAATTTATAATCTCTTTCTATTAAACTGCTTTATAAATTTAAAGTCATTGGTTTTTAGCAAAATTAAATTATAACCTAAAGCTAAAAATGAATTTAGTAGTCATTTTCCGTAATACAGGTAGTGAGAAATAACTGACTCAATAATACTTGCAAGCATTGACCAGTTAGAATTAAAAAACTGTAAATCTTTAAAAGTTGGTTTATTAATAAAATAGAAAGAAAAGTACGAGGTGTACCAGATAAGAATATGTTTATTGATAAATACTAAAACAACGAGAATGCTAAAATCCTACTTTACTTAATCCCCCACTCTTCCATCAAATAGGGTCATAAGAAAATTGCGTGTTGCGATATTCTAGCCTTTTTCTAAGAATCGTTGTCAATCCCACAAAAAACAGTGTTTTTATAAGTTAAAATTTTCTCGATTGATTTTCAGTGCCATTTGCTTCTCTAATTTGAAGGAAACCATAAAGCATATATCATGGAAGAACAAGAAAAAGTGGTGGATCTCTTAACGGAAATCAAGGGGCTACTTGCACACAACAAGAAAACAATGAACGTGGAAGATTTGGCACTGTACACAGGCCTGTCCAAGAGCAAAATCTACAAACTTACCCAGCTAAAACTCATCCCTATGGGCAACAACCCCCATATACGTCAGAAATTCTTTAACAAGGATACGATAGATAGTTGGCTATTGGGGGAACCCGATGTTTCGGATGAAACCTTGGAGGAGCAATTTAATAGGTCCTTGTTGAGGAACAGGAAATAATTGAAGCCTATGGCTACGGAAAAATTAGATAGAAATTTTAAAGGAATCTGGATTCCGAAATCGATCTACTTGAACTCTGAGGTGAACTGGTATGCAAAAATTTTATTCCTGGAGATACATAGCTTTACCGAAAATGATAAGGAATGCTATATGTCCAACAAGCACATTGCATCTTTTCTGCATATTTCAGAACGGCAAGTCTCTAGGTACGTAACCGAACTAAAGAAATTGGGATGGATAGAGGAAACGGCCTTTGACGGTAGGAAGCGTTATCTGAAAAGTTTGTTGCGTTTCAACATTTATAATGGCAAGGCTGACAGGACAAAAGCGTCGGAACAGCGTAGACAGTATAGTCCAGGCTGCATAGATAAAAATGTCTACCATAATAAACCAGTTACAAAACAAAGGATAAAACAATTTACCTTTTTAAAAGAAGAAAAAGAAAATAGAAGTCCAATCTTAGAATAGACGATATGGAAAAGGGATGGCTAAATCAAATTTCGGAACATCAAACAGTGCGCAAACAGCTTTGCAACCCAGCGCTTTTTAAAAAAGTTTTTTTTAAGTCGGCAGTAGAGTTTTACGCCCCTTTGGAGATCAATTTCGAGGTAGACGCTACAAATAAGAACTTCTTAAGGCATTTCTGTAAGTATTGGAATGGTGACCCCCAATTTGAAATTTTGGAGAACATATCGCTTAGAAAAGGGTTGTTGGTTTTTGGTTCTTACGGAACCGGCAAGACAACGAGCTTTAAGATCATCCAGAACATGTCTCAACAATATCGAATTCCAGAATTGTGGTTTCCCATCATTGCAGCGCAAGAGGTAGTAGCGAAATATAATGCCGTAAGAAACAAGGACGAGATTATAGAATATTATTCTAAGGGGACTTTTCTCTTCGATGACCTAGGTACTGAAACGGTGGGAAACAATGTATACCAATACGGAAAGGAAGAAGTATTTGTCAGGATACTTTTAAACCGCTATCGGAACTTTGAACGTTTGGGGACAAAGACCCACATAACGACCAACTTGAGTTTTGCTCAAATAGAGAACCGCTACGGAACACAGATCTCGGATCGGTTTATCAGAATGTTCAACCAGTTAAAGTTGGATGGCCCTAGCCGAAGAAAATAGCTTGAGAAAAAAAAGGAAATTTCAATAGGTTCAATGTTTTGGTTCTAACAAAGGTATTCTAAACCGAGATGAAACAAAAACAATGGTATAGCAAGAGGGTAACGGGCAGAGCCGCGTTACATATATATTCTAACCACCAACATGGTGATTATTAAGCGTTTATAAAAATAATGATTTTTCCAATTTTATTAATTTGCGACAAACACCCTGTAAACCCCAACCTTTTAGGAAGAATTTGCGACAAAACAGAAAATTATGAAGTCATTTCAAAGTATACGCTTTAAGAAAGAAACAGTCAAGGATTTCCAAGCCTTTTCGAGGAAGTTTTTTAAGACGCATACGGAGGCGCTACAGGCTATGCTGGACTTTTTCCTCTATAACGAGATTTCCCCAAAGGAATCCCTTGGACCCAATGGGAGGACCATAACTAACCTGATCAAAAAAAGGTTTAATGCGATGGCGGCCATGATGAAAAATATTGAAAAACAAGGGATACTCCCAACCAAGGCAATGCTAGAACTTTTATTTGAGCACTCGCCCAAAAAGAAACAAGAACAAGCTCCATTGTTACTATACGGTCAGGATAGTGATCCGGAAAGGGATATGTTCTTTAAAAAGGTGGAGCAGGCCCTTGTTATGGAAAAGGAAAATACCAACCTTAAACGAGACCTAAGGCAAAACAGGGAGGAGTTTTATATAGTGCTCAAAAAGTTACACTTGGTAAAGAGCAGTTTTGGGAAGCCGAGATTACAATTGGATATGACCCCTGCAGATTTTGAAATACTTAAAATAAAAATAGAAAAAGAATTGCACTAGGATAGCGCTATTGGATGATCCCGAAAAACGAATCCAGTCCTTGTGGAAGTTGAAAAACCGCTGAATTTTTAAACCTCCTCAGGATCGCTCATAAAAGCATGGAGCGTAGAAAAACACCTCATGCCTTTATCTTTGCCAGCGCACAATTAATTGCCATGGATAAAATATAAAACCTCTCCAATTTACTTAAGCAAGTGCGCCCTATCCGATTTTTGCTATACGCTTATCTGCCCGAACACTACAAAAATCGGACAGGAACCAGGCACAAAGTTCTTGGGTAAGATTTGGGGTTAATTATCCTACCGCAAGCTACTTACATTTATTCCTTTCCTATAGCCATAAATCCTTACCTCTCCTGTAACCGTATCATCAAATTATGCATATCCTCCCCTATCTTCTTTTCTAAAACCCTTGCATAAATCTGAGTAGTAGACAATTTAGAATGCCCTAATAGTTTAGAAACTGTTTCAATGGGTACACCATTGGACAGTGTTATTGCAGTAGCAAAAGTGTGCCGAGCAACGTGAAATGTCAAATTTTTTCGAATACCACAAGCCTCAGCTATATCTTTTAAAGTCTGATTGATAATTTGATTGCTGTAAACAGGGAGTAATCTACCTTTAGCCTTAATATCCTCGTTGTCCTTATACTTTTCTATAATTCCCTTTGCTATGGGCAGCAAGGGGATTTTTAAAGGTTCATCGGTCTTTTCCCTTTTGGTGAATAACCAGTCTCCTCCGTCACGACCAATCACTAAATGATCTGCCTTCAATTCCTTTACATCAATATAGGAGAGTCCCGTATAACAGGCAAAAATGAATAGGTCCTTAATGTTTTCATATCTAGACTCCCTGAAAGTGATTTCTTGGATAAGTTTTATCTCCCGCTCGGTCAAAAACTGTCGTTCTGTTTTATTAAATTTAAGTTTAAAATTGATGAAAGGATCCTTGTCCATCCATTCTAATCGGACCCCCAACCTAGACATCTTTTTTAAACGCTCCATATGCTTCATGGCTCCATTATTGGCGCAGCCCATGCGGGTAGCGGGTTTATATTCCCTTACATACTGCTCAAAATCTACAATAAAACGATAATTGAGCTTTTTAAGGGGAATGTCTTCCATCTGATATTCGTCCTCAAGGAATTTTTTTATGCATCGCTCCGTACTATAATAATTTTTCATAGTCCCCGGCTTTAGGGATGTATGCATAGTGGAGTTATGATAGGTAATCAAATCAAGCAAGGTTTTTCCCTCATCCTCCTCTTCTCCATAATACCTGGCCTTTACCAAGGCAGAAGAAATAACCTTGCCTTCATCTAAAAGTTGGCGATGCGCCTCATACAATCCCGCGAAAATCTGATCTAAATATTTGTTCAGAGACAGCACATATTTAGAAAATCCCTTTCCTCTTTTCCGGTTATTGTCCCATAAACTGGCTGTTAAATCCCGATTTAAACTGAATTCACACCGTGTTTTTCCAACTGTCAACCGAGCATATAATTTTAATGTATCGCTTTTTTTCTTGTGCTTTCTAGTGAAGAACAAAATGTATAACTTGCTATATTCTAACATATTAAGTAGCATTTAGATTAGTGAAATTAGAAAGTAAAAACACGTAGTAAATACCCTCAGAAGCTACTTCAAGATACGACATTTAGGAGGTTTATAAAATCCCGTATTCAACACGTTGAAGTCGTTTTTAGGTGGTTTCATGTGATTTCTTATGATACTCCTAAAAACGCAAAAAGCTGCTAATCAGTCGATTAACAGCTAAATGCAACTATATAAAATAGTTAAGTCGGGATGACAGGATTTGAACCTGCGACCCCACGCCCCCCAGGCACAGATTTTTATTTTTCATATATCTACTTTTAGCTTCTTATTAGCTGATTTTCATGTATTTACAAAATAATGCTTTTCTTCTAATTGTAATTATTGTACCTTTATTAGACAAAATGTTGTACCTATGTTGTACCCGATAAACTATTATTATGGCAACTATACGATTGGTTCTTAGAAGAAAGCCACTATTAGATGGTACATTTCCCATATGCTTACGTGTCACTAAAGATAGGAAATCAAAATATTTTACTACACTTTATAATAGCAGTTCAAGTAATTGGGATGATAATTTGGGACTTTTCAAGAATAACTCCAAGTACCTTCAGCAAAATAGAGTACTACTTAAGATGAAGGATAGGGCCTATACGGTTTATTCTGAATTAAAAATTAAAAATGAGCATTTCACTCTAAAAGATTTCGAAAATGCTTTTAGAATAACTTCAAATCCCCATAAGAAAGATGTATTTGGTTTTTGGCAGGAAATAATGGAAGAATTAAACACTTCTGGTAGAACGGGAAGTGCAAGGATTCATGGTGAAGCGTTTAAAGCATTAAAGCGATATACAAAAAATTCAAAATTGGAATTTTCAGATATTCATGTAACATTTCTGTCAAAGTTTGAAGGCTATTTAAGATCCTGTCATGGTACTGATGGAGGAATCAGTATACGCATGAGATCGTTAAGGACGTTGTTCAACATAGCTATCACTAGAGATATAATTACGCCAGCAATATATCCTTTTAAAAAATACAAAATATCTAAGCTAAAGAGCAAGCCTATTAAAAGAGCCCTAGATTTTGAAGAGGTAACGAAAATAATTAAAATGGACATTTCCAAATATCCTCACCTTATCAATAGTCATAAATATTTTGTCTTCAGTTTCTATACACGTGGAATGAATTTTGCAGACCAAATGAGTTTGGAATGGTCACAAATAAAAGGCGATAAACTGTTTTATGTAAGGTCCAAAACTAAAGGTAGTTTCAATATTACCATACTGCCACCAGTTAGGGATATTTTAAATTATTTTCAAGACAATTCAAATGGAACCAAGTATGTATTCCCCCTACTCTTACGTGATAATATGACCCCGATTCAAATTGAAAATCGCAAGAAGAAAACATTAGCCAAATATAACAAGGATTTAAAAGAGATTGCCTCAATTTGCAATATTGAAAAAACCTTGACCAGCTATGTCGCTAGGCATAGTTTCGCCAATAGCTTAAAGCAGAAAGGGGTTGCTACGGATATTATTAGTGAGTCTTTAGGACATCAGAATATGGCTATCACCCAAGCTTATTTAAAAGAACTTGATAGTTCAGTTATAGATGAAGCAAGTGCTCTTTTGCTTTAGTCAAATTCTTCTTTTTACTGTTTATCATGAATTGTTTAGGAAAATCAACATAGGTGTCGGGGAAGGATAAGCACTATTTCAGCTATAAAACTAAGCTATATATAAAATCTTTGAGTAGGTATATATGAATAAGAAAACATAAATGGAGTTGTCACAATTCATACCTAAACTAGTATTCTGAATCAAGTTTTAATAATCGAATTAATTCTTTATCTCTTTTATTATGTATTTTTTCAGTAAATGACTTATCCCAATTATAGAAACCTTGTCCAGATTTACTCCCCAATTTATCATCACGAACCATTTCCTTTAATAAAGAAAAAGATTCACTAGAATTACATAGATCACTAAACAAATAATCTGATATCGAAGAAAACACATCCAGTCCTCCCATATCCGCTGAGACCAATGGTCCTGTAACACATAATCTTCTCCCTATGCTATAAACTACAGCTTTATCGATATCTTCCATTGTAGCTACACCCTCCTGATGTAAAAATAAAGCCTCTCGGAACAAAGCAAATTGAAGTCGATTGGCGACAAAACCAGGGATTTCCTTTTTCACTTCAATAGGCTTCTTTTTCATCTTTTTTAATAAATCAAATGTTCGACGAACAGTTTTATCATTAGTTTCCTTCCCTCTAACCACTTCCACAAGCGGAACAAGTGGTTTGACCCCTATATAACAAGAGTATTCTTTTAAATTTCGTTGATTAATTTAAGCGGTTAATTTTTCAGTTACAATTTTATGTTTTTCAGTGTTCCATTTTTCCATGGGGGTAATTCTTCCCAAGAGTCCGTGTAGCCTTTCATTGTTATAAAACACTACGTATTCTTTTAAGATTCTCTCTATTTCACCAAAGGTTCTATATTCATATCGATTAAAAACTTCCTTCTTTAAAATTCCGTGATAAGCTTCTATATGAGCATTTTCCTCCGGTGTTGCAATGTGGGTAAATTCTTGGCTCACGCCTATTAACTCAAGGTATTCCCTCACGTTTTTGGCTATAAACTGGCTCCCGTTATCACTCCTTATTACAATATTATCAGGGTATTGGTAGTCCATAATCAATTGGGAAAGCAATTCTATAACCTGTTTCTGTTTAATGGAATAGGAAAAAAAGTCGGCTAAGATCCTACGGGTGTGTACATCTATTACAGATAGCAAATAAGCGTTTTTACCGGCGTTAGGAATCCAAACCATCTTTATATCCATCTCCAGACATTCAAAAGGTCTAGAGGTATTTACTTTTCTAAACTTAACAAACTTGCGTCCCGAACCACTTCTATCTATCCGGTCTTCTAGTTTTAATAGGTTTGCTTCTTTCATTATTCTATAAAGCTTTTTGTGGTTTATAGTATAGCCATCCCGCTTTAGGTATGAAGTCATTAACCGATATCCACAATCAATAAATGGATGTTTTAATATTGATTTTACCGACTCAATAACACTATCCTGGCTAACCGGGCCTTTTTTGCTGTGATAGGTAAACTTGCTTGGTTTATTCCCCTTCTTGCCATTGGTGGGCTTTCTATAGTAACTGCTATGAACCATTCCCACCATATCTATTAGTTTGGTCTTGCTGATTTTGTGTTTGGCGTGCATCCTATCCACTAAATCTTTCTTGGATCGGATGTCCCAAACTTTTTTTTTAGAAGTTCCCGTTGCACTTCCAGTTCAATTTCCTTATCACCAAGTAACTTACGAAGCACACGATTTTCCTCTTCTGCTTCTTTCAGTTCCTTGCTTTTAGTGTCATAGGGCACTTTTAAACCTGCTTCCCCTTTCTGGTCGAACTTCTTCTTCCATGAATAAAAAGTGCCAGTACTGACCCCATATTTACGGCAGGTTTCTACAATACCTATTTCTTCGGAACTGGATAATATCTCCAACTTCTGCGCTAAGGTCCATTTCTTATATTTCATATCTCAAATGTATAAATTTGAAATTTAAAATATCACTCCGAACTTATGTGGGGCTAAAGTAACAAGATGTGCGGGATTCCAAAAGTGAGTTACAATTACTCTATGAGAATATTTTGTTAAAGATGCAATGGAGTTAGGACTTAACCCAGATGTATTGCTTGCTAAAATTACGTCTTCATCACAAAGATTATCCAAATCTTTAAAAAGATTCATTTTCAAGTTTAAATTTTCAGGAATAGCTTCTATCACATAAGTAGCATCCTTTATGACTTCATTTATTGAGGAAGTTGTGATAATTTTACTACTTAATAGCAAAATCTTATCTCTATCAATAAAACCATGATTGGACAAAGTTTTAAGGTTTTTGAGAATACCCGCTTTTCCTCCTTCTATATCCTCATCGTTTACACCATACATTTTTACTTGTATCCCAGAAATAACTGCACTTAATGCAATCGTATGTCCCATGGTTCCACATCCTATAATGGCAAGTTTTTCCATTTCCTATTTTACTTAGTTTATATTCTAATTAATGAATAATTTTTAAATATCTACAGTCCTATTTCTTTTATCACCAATTACTTTTATCATAATAAAAGTGGACTATTAATTTTTTGTCTCAGGAAAGCGTCTGATAATATCACCTACCATAAACATTCTAAATTAATTTTTATTTAGAAAATGCTATTTTTCCTATATTCTTCATTCAAATTAAAATGTTTTAACTTAAATTAAGTCAAACGTGCAAATCCTAATTGGTTCCGATTATTTCCTGCCATTTCCTTAAGCCGTCCACTTTTAATGATTTCCTCAATTTCTTTCAAGACAATATCAAGTGCAACAATCAATTTATTATGATGCTCCTCCTTATGGGCATACATTAAATAAAAGGTAGATGATACTAGGAAACCGTGACCAAGCATTTTTCTGACATATAAAGTTTTGGCATCATTTGTTTTGTCTCCCAGTTGGAAGTTAAGTGTAGGTGTGGCAGGCATACCTCCAATAGCAATTTTACAGGATGGATAACGATCAGTAACAGCTCGCAAAGAAATTTGAAAATTTTGACCTCTTTTCCAAACTTCTTCCTGAACATTTAGGCGTTGAACTTTTTCAATAACTGCTAGAGCTGCAGCTGTTCCAATACCATCCGTCCAATAACTTGACGAAATAAAGCTATTATTGGATTTACGCATAACTTCTTCGCGACCGATAATTGCTGCAAATGGATAACCATTACTCATAGCCTTCGCATAGACAACAATATCTGGAACAATCCCAATTTTTGAAAGTGCTCCTGGAAAGCCATAACGCAAACCACTCGTAATCTCATCGATAATTAAAACCCCGCCTGCAGCGCTACATTTTTTGGCTACCTCCTCTATAAAATTTTTATTAGGCAATTGTGAGCGCATTGGCTCCATGACTATTGCGGCAAAATTTCCATTCAGCTTTTTAAGTGCATTATCCAATGAATTTAAATCGTTATATTTAAAAGGTACCGAAGTACCAGTTAATTCTCGAGGCACACCTCTTGGGTCTAAACCTGGTAGTAAATGTCCATCTAACGCCTTATCGTTACCTAAATTTGCAGCAAAGTACCAATCACTCCAACCATGATAACCGCAAAAAGCTATACCACTTTTACCAGTAGATGCTCTTGCAATACGCACTGCTATAGCCATTGCCTCACCTCCTGTACGGGCATAACGTACCTTACCAGCCCATGGGTGCAACTTAAGGAGTATTTCAGCTAAATTAACTTCCTGTGGATTTACTAATGAACAATATGAGCCTAGAGATATTCGGCGACTGACTGCCGCATTTACCTCTGGATCAGCATAACCAAGTAGAACAGCACCAATAGCTCCTACATAATCAATATATTTCCGCCCTGACGTATCCCATACCTCACAACCAGAGCAACGCGAGTAAAAGGAAGGCCAAGAATTAGAATCAAATCCTTCTGAGCGTTTAGACAGCAATCCAGTACCACCTGAAATCACTGATCGCGCACTTTCCCATAACCCTGGGCCATCCATTTCAGTAGGAATTACTGGAGGAGGAAGATGTGGGCTAAGTAAGCGTAGTGCATTATTTAAGAAAATATCCTTTACGTCCTCAGCTGTCAACCCTTCATCTTCACACATCTCTTGCAAGCACAACAGTGACTCAATACCTACTAAGGTCATATCAGTTTTATTAGAAGTCTTAGAATCAGAACCTATGATCTCAGGATGAAGCCAAGAAAACGTCGAGCCTGTAGAGACACATCGACCACGCATCTCACTTATAGCAAAATCTGAACCCCAAAGAATACGACGCGCCCCTAAAGCTTTAAATACTGCCCTAAAAGACTCCGTTTCGCATACAGCAGATGTATCTACAACAACATTGTTAATTTCTGACATAGAACATAAACCATTCCGAGCATTTCTATAATTAAAGCTTCTGGCAACATGGGCAAGAACAACTCTTACATTTGGATAAGTAGCACATAACCGAATTATTTCCTTCTGATTACCGATATCCGCTATTGCTTTATCAAGAACCAAGTGAAGTAGTAGGATTCCATTCGTTTCATTTAATATTTCCCACATCCACTCAGGTGCGTATTCCGTTATAGATGCGTTCATTGAATCTAGTCGTTCAGCATAAACATGATAGACTTTCAAACCGCAAAAAAGGCCATCCCGGAGTTCTATTAAAGTTTTCTTTGGATCGTCTACAGGAGATACTACCTTTAATGCTCGACTTAAAGATGTACCATTCAATTGGGTTTCTTCTCTAACCCATCTATTCATTTCATCTCGGTTTGCAGTTCTATGAGGCATTCCAAAATAGAGCCCATGAATGGTCTTAGTCGGCATATATCGTAACAATGCGCTCCGATGTTCATTACAGCCCAAAACACCAACATCATGCAAAAAAGGCCAGGCATCCGAAGCAAAATGTGCTGGATTAAAGGGATGAGCATGAATATCAAATATTTCATCTGGAATAAAGCCTTCAAGCTTGGATACGATTATTTTATAATCCTGCTTCAGTAATGTCATTGTAAATTCCAACTTTTATAATTTCATTTGAATTAATTAAATTTGTTCAAGCATTCATCCCACCATCCATCAATATATTTTCTCCATTAATATAGGCACCTGCATCCGAAGCTAGTAGTACCATAATACCTTTAATATCATCATTGTTTGCCATCCGTCCAACTGGAACCTTTTTACAATAATTTTCCAAAAATCGTTCTGGTTGATTATTGAATAGCCCACCTGGACTTACACAATTTACCCTTACATTCTTTTTACCCAAAACTCTTGCAAGGTATCGGGTAAGGTTAATTATTCCTGCCCTATGAAAGAAATAATCAGGGGGAGGATTTCCCATATCGGTT
Organism: Arenibacter latericius DSM 15913; assembly: GCF_000424985.1. GTDB lineage: Bacteria > Bacteroidota > Bacteroidia > Flavobacteriales > Flavobacteriaceae > Arenibacter > Arenibacter latericius. The sequence continues at coordinate 37,969 of NZ_AUKX01000038.1, read as the reverse complement.
CCCTCATAATTGGAAAGATCAGGACCATACATACCCATCATAGAACTAATATTGATTACACTTCCTCCTCCACTTTCCCCAATAAGATCACACATTTCACGCACAATATCCATCATCCCAGTTGCATTAATGCGCATAGATTCTGAAAAATTCTGCATCGGATCATCATATTTTTTCATTGGACGAGCAACAGCGTTGTTTACGAATACATCCAACTTCCCAAATGTATCATAAATGTTATTTTTAAGTGACAATACGGATTTATGATCCCCCTGGTCAACCTGCATAGAATGTACATCAAGTCCTTTTAAACGAAATGCGTTAGCAACATCCTGTCCATTTTTTAAATTTCGTGAAGCTATTATAACAGTTCCTCCAGCTTCGGCCAGCCCTTCCACTATACTTTTACCATAAAATCCAGCACCACCTGACACTGCGATAATTTTCCCCTTTAAGTTTAATAAATCTTTTACATTCATCTATTTAGAATTATTTGTTTCTAATAGTAACATATTGCCTTACTATAGTAATTATCCATCTTTGAATAAAGTATTTCTATACTCTCTTCATTTAATTCTATAAAAGAAAGCCTATCATGTTAAATAAATTGTTTCGCCTCCTTTTTCTAAGCTTTCAACAGCACCAATCAGCGTTTTAATAATCATATCTGTTTTTACGAAAAGGAGCCTAGGCTTACCCTGCTCTACAGACCGGACAAATTCTATCATATTGTCCCGGAACATAGAATACGAATTTTTAATATCCACTATCCTCCATTCCTTTTGTCCAAATAAGGAGACTTGAAAGGTTGGGGATATGTCCATAAAAAGGTGAACAGTTGCCAAAAGTCCACCTTGAAATTCAATATAGACAATATCTTTTCCAGATTTTCCTACATGTTTTACAGAAACTGGCTTCGGATCATTCAACAATGAAAATAGACCTTCAAGTAGATGTACACCATATTTATTCCAATCCTTTTTGCCTACTGCTGTAACTAACTCCAACTTTCCTAATGCAGATATTTCCTGTTTAACAATTCTGCATTCGTTAGCATATCGCATAGATGAGCAAGACATTATAAACTTACCCATAGCAACTTGGTCTGAAAAATATTTCAAATCTTCTCTTGTTATTGCGAGTGGTTTATCGATAAAAATTGGAATCCCAGCATCAATAAAAGGTTTTGCCATATCAACATGGTGTTCTGCATCGTCTCGTGCCAATATTACAGCATCCACCAATCTTACCATTTCTTCCAAACTAATTGCTATGGTCTCAATTTTTGCAGTTTTAGCAATACTTTCTGAAACCTTTATATCTTGCGTCCAAATACAGGTAACCCTTGCACCAATGATCCCCAAAGTATCATCGTTAGCCTTTAAATAGTTGGAAACAGCTGGATAACCCACTCTATCAATTTCCTCTGCATTGAAGTGGCCATTAATTATGGCTGACCAAGAGTAAGGGTGAGCATTTCCTTCACTCATCCCAATTATTCCTAATTTTATCATAACTTTAAACTTTAGTCAAAATCTTTCATCTTTTCTTGTCAATTTTTAATATTGCGTTGGCAGCTGCCATTACATTTTCCGTATTGCCTAAATCATTTCCCTTATTCATTTTCGCAATTAGAAAAGACAAATCCTCCTCAGTTGCAATATCTTCATATACAGCCAATAATGAATAAATCTCATCGTTATCTAATGAGTCTATTTGTCTTCTCAACTTTTCCCTACATTTAATTACACGAGAGGACATCAAAGAATCTTTTGGTGTATTTGCCAGTGTACAGGTTAGCAAACTTGTATATAATGGTGAACTCTTAGGTTCGTTCAGTGTTTTAGAAATCAATAAATCCCAATTGTCAACACTTAAATTTTTCATTTTAAGTAATGCATATAAAGCTATTTTCTTGATTAAAACTGTTTCCTTTGATTGTAGGATTATTTCAAGTAAATTATTTATCACTAAATCCATATCTTTTTCTGAAGTGTAGGCTGTACCCCAATATGTATAAGCCCACATTGGATTGTGATCACCACCCAGAATTGAATCTGTAATGTCAGTAGAAATAGTATATGGAGATACCCTCAATTTGGCCAAAGATTCAGCAGCGTGAATTCTATCTAAAGAAGAATATCCTTTATACACTCTTGAAATTGAATCTAACCATTGGGTTTTTTCTTCCAAAGATATCGCTGCCTGATTTAATACACGCCACACCCCTATACGATAATAAGGTTCATTCCTATTTTGCTTCTCTTCCTCAAGAAAAAGATCATACACGTTATTAGAATAATCAAGATTTAGAATGTACTCCGCAGCATGAACCTTTTCCCACTTTGAGGAATTTTCTAAAGCATATTGCAGCTTTATTTTAGCTTCTTCCCTTATAGATTCCGAAACAGTATGTTTTTTATATTCTCCACAACATAAAAAAAGTATACCCCCTAATAGTAGTGCTATGTACTTAGTAATGTTGACACACCTCATAAGTACCTACTTTATTTTGTTCTGTATATCTAAAATAGTCCCTGCAATATGACGAGTGCCATTATCTTGATTAAAATAATAAACGACTAAAATACGACCGTCATCTAATTGGGTTGGCCATGAATAACCGATATCTGTTGTACCACCATCTTCTCGAAGTACGAACTCTGGAGCTGTGGCAAAATCTGTACATTCTGGATTTAATATACGGGCTCGAATCCCATATGGTTTATGACGATATCCGTAAGTTAATAGGACTCTATTATCCTTTAGCCTCAATGCATTTAATGGATGACCCTGAAAACCCATGGATTCCCATTTAAACGTTTTTCCACCATCTGTTGAACGAGAAATAACTGCTTGATCTCCAAAGCCCGCTGTTCTTAAAAATCCTACAAGATCGCCTTTAGGAGTTTCAATGATTGAGGCTTCATTAAAAGAAACACTGCTGTCAACCGCTACAGGAGAAACGTAATCCCAAGTTAATCCTTTATCTTTAGAGACAATAAGATGATTTGAGGTTTTAGTGGGAGTATCATGAGCAGCAACTATCCATAAAATTCTACCATCCTTTGCCTCATATAATGCTCCTCTATTATATGCCGGCACCGGATTACCAAATGCATTATTAAGAACTTCTGGCTCTATATGTGGTGGGTAAATAACATCCCCCCATGTATTTCCACCGTCAGAGGAACGAACCAGGTAGCCCCCTAAAAAAGTAGCATCCGAACTAACGAAAGAAGGCTCTTTTAAATTAGCCATACCTTCCGGTCTAAGAAAAGCCCAACCATAACTTGCACAAAGAATTGTTCCGTCTTGCAATTGCAACAGACATGGATCTTGAGAACCTCCAAAAGGGTGAGAGTAAATTAATTCAGGGGTCTTTGTCCATGTTTCCCCATTATCATTTGATCTAACCATTACCAAATAACTATTTGGATCAACATGGTTCGATCCAGATTCTCCAAATATTTTACGATCAGGTGCACGCCTAAATGACACTAATACCTCTCCGTCAGGTCGAGTTATTACAGATGGAAATGTTGAGTAAAATAAAGAATCTGAATAAATGACAATGTCCTTAATTTTACGTAAACCTACTGTACTATCTCCTAAAAATTGAGCATTTTCATTTAATGCCATTAATGCGCTTTCTGACTTTGCTTCTGAGTTGGTTTTGCTAGAATTCCTATCTACACATTGCACGGAAAGCATCAAGATAAATCCTAACAAACTAAATTTCATTAATTTACGTCTCATAATAATTACATTTTTAATTAATTGTTACTACACTACATTCTCTTTGAATTTTTATCAAAGTAATAGTTATGTTAACCACCCTTTTCTTTCCCACTTAACCAGATCCAAAAACTCAATATTAGAATATTGAAGTTCTTTCGCTCTTTTCAATTGAGCTTTATTTAAGTACTTGCCATTTGCTACACTTAAAGAATTTTCTAAATATTCTAATCGATCCATGCCCACAAGTACTGAGGATATTTGCTCAGATGACAATGCGAATTTCAAAGCTAATGCGGCCAGATCACAACCAAGCTGACTCCAAAGTTCTTTATATGATTGAATGTGTTTTTCAACATCTTTTAACTTTGAATGCAGTGACCTTCCTTTGTTGCTCAAAATTCCTTTAAATAGAACGGACCGGACCATAATCCCAACTTTATTCTTTTCTGCCAATGAAAAGTTAACTTCTTGTGATTGATCCATTAAGTTATATGGCAATTGTACAACATCCCAATTACCACTTTCAATTGATTTTTTTGTCTCTTCAACAGAATAAGTAGAAACTCCAGTGGCGCGGATCACTCCTTCTTCTTTTAACTTTAGAAAGGTTTGAGCAATCTCATCATTATCTAAAATTTCAAGATCAGCCTGATGCAACATAAACACATCAATATAATTGGTTTGCAAGGCCATAAGGCTCTCCTCTAATGACTTTTCAATTATTCTTTTTAGTTCATGTGATGAAGGTAGAATTCCTGATTTATCGCGTAGTTTACAGCATTTGGAACTAATCACCACTTCATTTCTTTTTGATCGAAAAGCCTGTCCCATAATCTCTTCACTAGCACCATACATACGGGCTGTATCAAAAAAATTAATCCCTCTATCTATGGCTTCATGCAATAGGTGAATTGCTTCTTCATGAGAAAGCATATCGGCTTGACTTTTAATTCCAATCCCATATGGCATCCCTATTTCAACACCTCCAAAAGCGACTTCTGATACCATAATACCAGTTTTACCTAGTTCTCTTGTTTTCATTGATAATATTGTATTTATAAATTATATTTCTAAATTCTCCAAAGCATGCTTCACTAATCATCTTATTATAAAAGGAAATCATACTGGCGTTATTTTACTCACTTTCAATATCTGAATTAATTTCAAATTAGCATTAGGCTAAAATTTGCCTTCCTCTATACATAAAGAGGAGCCCTTACGTGACTTTCGTTAAGACATATAGTTAACACGGTTAAAGTGAAATACTTTATACTAGACTCTTACTTACCTTATTTAATAACAGTTTATATTAAATTTTCAGATTGTGGGTTCTCACATCATTAATTTAAATAATAATAAGAAACATATCTATGACGATTTCCATTCTTATGTAAAGTATCCAAACAACTCTACATCTTCCGTTTTACCAACATACCCAACCTCCATCGACTACTAGGTTTTGTCCGGTAATAAAAGAAGCTAAATCTGATAATAGAAATGTTACTGCACCTGCAACCTCTTTTGGTTGTCCAATTCTTCCCATGGGTACATTTAGTTTTAATTTTTCAATAAAATCAGGAAATTCTTTTTGAACGGAAGGATTCGGAAATGGTCCAGGAGAAATACAGTTGAAACGAATTCCATTTTTTGCATAGAACACTGCAAGATATCGGGTCATTTGAACAATACCAGCTTTTCCAACTCCATATTCTATCGGATTAACCACCATAGGCTTTTTATAATTACTAGGATTGGGAGATACCATTCCATACATGCTTGAAAAAAGAACAACACTTCCTTTTCCTGGCTTTTCCATCTCTTTCCCGATACCTCTGGCTAGTAAAAATGTAGATGTTAGACCTATATGATTTACAATATCAAATTCTTCACCTGAAATTTCTTCCAAAGTTTTCCCAGAAGAACCAAAAGTTAAAATTACCAAGCCATCTGGAATGCCATATTTTTGAATATTTTCGACAATAAATAAATCTATTTCCTTTTCATCCCTTACATCTAATGAAACTGGCTTGAATTGATCAATAGCTTCTATTGAAGATCCAAATTCGACAGCCTTATTTCCTAGATCGGCACATAAAACATTTGCACCTGATTCTAAAAGCATTCTTACAGTTGATTGTCCAAGAAAGCCAGCTCCTCCAATGACCCATATACTCTTTCCACTTAAGTTAAGTAGTCCCATTATATAATCAATTTGGAATTATTTTAATTTGTTTAGTGGAACTTGAGCCAAGTAAATACTAGAGTTTCCTTCGTGATTGGAATAATAGGATACCCATAATTTTTCATCATGAACTAACATTCCAGGATAACTAGTGTCACCTCCACTCGGCAACTCAATTTTTTTTAAAACCTTTCCATCCAAATTTGTTACCAAAAGGGATGTAGATGCTTTTTTGATATAATTTCTTGTTCCGATTACTAAATTATTATCATTCAAAAACAAAAAGTTTGGTCCACCTAACCTAAAATCCAAATTGGTATAACTCCAGTTGGTATATGGATAGCTGCTTTTTGCTAAAACCCCTAACTTGCCTGCTGATTCACGACGGACTAACACATACATGGTTCCATTCTTATCAAAGCGAATGGTAGATTCATTGGGTAAATGGTCAATATCTAATTGCGAGACGCTCTCAAAAGATTTTCCGTCATTAGATTTAAGTAAATATAATAGCCACGCGTCCTTATCAAGTTTTGACCAATCTCTGCTATTTTCTTTTAATTGATAATTTATGCCATAACCAACATTGTTATTCCAGGTTACTCTCCATAACCAATCCTTCGATGGATTAATATTTGGATCTAAGACTACTTTTGTTGGATCCTCAAAGTCCTCACCTCTCTGATTGGAAAAGGATACCATTGGATACAAATCATTTACTAAATTATCCGAATTAAAACGGGCTCCTGCCATTATTACCATAATCCGTCCGTCTGGAGTAACCGAAAGTTTGGGGTCACGCAAATCCAGGTTCTTTATGTTTAATTCTGCAATGCTTTCCCAGTTATTACCGTCCAAAGATTTAATAATTCTTACCTTTCCATAGTCTTCGTAACCTGCATGTTTAGCTCCGACCCTAAAAGAGCAATAAAAAGCATTGTTGAATCTTAGAAGATCTGTAAAAGCACTGTACTCCTTTGTATCATAAATTTTAGTTACCTGGATTGAATCCAAATTATTACTACTGTTCGTTTGAGCAAAACTAAGCCAGGGATAAAAAAACAAGAAAAAAAGACTTTTTGGTTTCATAATGTTTAATTTTAAATTGTTGGTTATGGTTATTTAAATATTGACGCTCTACATGTTTATTACAAAGAATAATTAAGAAGAAATCTCGAGCTGAAAGTCTTCATGTTTTATTTATTTCTCCCCCATAAGCTCAAAATAAAACTACTTACTATCCCTACTATAAATGAACCTGGAATTATCCAAAGAAAGGAAATTGTTTCTCCATAAAGTTCCTGTGAAAAACTAATTAAAACTGCAGCTAAGCCACTTAATAATGTTCCAATAAAAGTAGCTGTAGGATTTGGTCTTTTAACAAACATGGCCATAAAAAAGGGTACAAATAATGGGGCTACCAATAGATTGATTGTCTTGTATGTAATTTCCAACAAATTCCCTTTAATGTTACCTACAACCAAACTCAATAAAACAATTATAAAGCCAATTCCGAAAGATATATATTTCGCCATCTTTACCTGATTCCTTTCTACTATAACTTTCTTACTAAACCTTAAAATGAAATCATTGATAATGGACATGGCTGAGGAATTAATACCAGAAGATAAACTTGACATAGAAGCTGCAAGTAGTCCTGCTAAAACAAGACCTGAAAATCCAGATGGCAATCCTATTACGATAAATTTTGGAAATAGTAAATCTGCATCATCGACAATAGAATTTCCATTTGAAAGCAAATCAGGGTTCATCTTGAAATATGCAAATAATGCAATTCCTAGAACAGCTAATAGCAAAGTCACAAGCGCATTGGCCAAAATAGAATGTAAATACATTCTCCTAGCTGTTTTAACATTCTTAGTCGCCAGATATCGTTGAATGGCCATTTGGTCTGAACCTGCCGTACAGACATACCATCCAAAAGTTGTTAAGACAACAGGTAAAAAACTTAAACGTGCCTGCGCATCAAAAAATTTTAATTCAGCCCATTGGTCTGGCCATTCTTTTGGTATGATATTCGAAACACCCCCAAGATCACTCACAATTAGAACGATAGCAACAATTGATCCTCCAAATAAAATAAATGTTTGCACAACATCTCCGAAAACAACACTTTTTAAACCACCGTAAGAAGTATAAATTACAGTTACCACCCCCATAATAATACTTACAAATAAAGCGGTCTCCTCTGGCCAACCCATAATTGGAATAATTACCTTTTCAGAAACCATATAAATAATAACCGCCATCCAAACGATACGCATTGTTAAGAAATAAACGGCTGCGATTATTCTGCTTCGAATATCTAACTTTGTTTCTAATAATTCATAGGCGCTTGATATTTTGAGCTTCATTATATAAGGAATAAAATAATAAGCCACTATGAAATATATAAAAGGTAAGGCAAATAAGGATGACCAAATCATTGGTCCATATTTAATCATTTCTCCCGGCATTGATAAGTAAGATACGGCACTAAACATTGTAGCAAAAAGTGAAAGGCCTACCTTCCAAGGAGACATATTTCTTCCACCAAGCATATAATCATCCGAACTCTTATTTTTACTTGAGAAATAAAAACCCAATAGTAACATTCCAACAGCATATCCAATTATTATTATCCAATCTAATGTGGTTATTATCATAGCACTTAAAGTAATTATTATTCAATAGGTTTAACTCAACATTTCATGAACTAATTCAACAATTAACTCCCCTCCCTCAGCAGAAAAAACACTATTGCATGCTTCATATCCACCTTCCTTTTCTGCTTCTTCTGAAACAATATAACCTCCTAAGACACCATTAGATAAACTGCACACAAAGACCTTCTCTGATAATTTCTCCTTTATTTTTAAAGAGTATTCCACAAATAACTCTCCCGGAAGAAAAACAAAGTGAACTCCACCTAGTGTAATACAATTAATTTCTATTGGCAAAATGGTTTTATACGCTTTTTCAAGTTCTCCATTAACTAATAGTTTAGTAAGTTTTAAATTTTCTTCTGCACCAAACCAATCACATTCAACTGTTCTAATTTCTGTTGCTGATTCATTATTAAGCCGCATTAAGTCTAATTTGTTCTTAACAGAATCAACCTTTTTTTCAGCATCCTCAAGAGGCATAAATTTTTTTCTAGGTAGGTCTAAAAAGGACTTCCGAATATTTTGCGAATGCCAGTCCTTAAATTCCGAATCACTAAGTTGCGAAACACTTTCTGCAATTCGTTTTCCTAACATAAATCCAAGTCGTTTCGCCTCATCAAAAGTATTTGAATTAATAAAATGTCTCGGAGATTGATTACCAGAAGGTCCTGTCTGGTATAACAAAACCACATCCTTCCCTAATTTTTTATTTATAAACTCTCTTGTATATCCTGGGAAGTCTGCTGAATACAGCTTTGAGTCTTCATGCAAAATTGTTGGATGCATACAATGAATAATTGATAACGCGAAAATATTATCGGTTTCATAATCTTTTACAACTATTATAGGTACTTCAGGGTCTATAGCTCCATCAATATCATGTCGATTTCCTCCTACACCAGTACTATCGGCTGACGTGATAGCAATTTTACATCGTCTGATTCTATTATATGCTTCTATAAAAACCTGCGCAAGTTTATTCACCAAATAGGTGATGTACTCAGAGTCAACCTCTGGCACTATTGGGTCATAATAAATATCAGCTACAATTAAAGGGCCTGAATGTGTATGGGAAGCACATATCATAAGGTTATCACCATTTATACTTATTGACCTTTGAACTAGCTCTCTAACCCTTTTTGTAATTTCCTTGCTTATAAAAATTACGTCTACTGCACAAAGTCCAATTAGGTTCTCTCCATTATCTATTATTAGAGCAGAGGCGTATAAGGGATCATTAGTACCCTCACTTGTTCGCTCCACATGTGGGTAACCGTGTAAAAACATTGGTTTTTGTGGTGTTACGTCGATTATGGCTGCTCCTGCATATAACTTTTTCATACTTGTTCTCCAAATAAAAATTGTAAATTATTTTTGTAGCTAATATTGGTTTTTAAGGCCTTGGGTAATTTATGTAAGATGTCCGTTTCTTCCCTATACTCACAGTCTAATCTACTTTCTACTAATTTACCATCACCTGTATAATACTTTTGAATCCAATAATTAAAAGGTGTATCACTTCCCCAAAGCATTGTGTTAGAAAAAGTTTCCGCCATTTTAACCATCACAGAGAGTGGATCATTATAATTAGCTTTAAACCGATGGTTTTTGGCAGCAATACTTGGTGAGTTTTCCACTGCTAGTTTACAGTGAATTACAAAAGCTGAATAATCCACATAACAGTTATCTAAAGTTGCAGCTTTTTCCAAGACTGGTTCTAGAAAACGAGCGCAATGAGCTATACAAAAACGAATATCAGGATGTTTTTCTGCTAAATTCACAATATCAGATGCCGAGGCCCAAGGATCCTCAGGATGAACTGAGGAATGAAAAATAATGGGTAAATTTTTTTTACGCGCAAACTCTAAAATTGGCTTTCCTATGGTTTCTAGGTCATTTACATAAGATTGTATATAAGTGGTTGCCGTTTTAATTCCAAAAACAGGATATTTCTCTGAAATTTCTTCCATAAAATCAGCCTGTTTCTCAGTTTCTCTGGAAGGGTCGAACATTAAAAAAGGAAGTATTTTATTTGTATACTCAGGAAATATTTCATTTACTTCATTTAATAAATTCCGGTTTTCTAATTCAAATGGAAAATCACAAAATTGTTTCGTCGTTTTAATCTTTGGTGAGCTACTATCTTTAACGTAAAAAGCAGAATCCACAAAAGGAAATGTTACGGAATAATCAATGCCAAGCTGGTTCATACGGATCACAAGGTCCTCTACGGAAAGTGCATAGGGATACCCAAACTGATAGTAAAACTTGGGAGCAATACCAACGTGGGTATGAATGTCAATAACAGCCTCGGTTTTATATAAACCTCGTTTAATTGTATCGGTGTTCATTAATATCCTTTTTCAAAATCTGATTCAATATTCATCGCTATTGTTTCTGTAACATAAGAATCTGTTCGTAAAAGTTGATGTACAGATTCAGGAACTAATGGAGATGGATCTCCATGTAAAACAAGGCGAGTTATCAATCTTTGCCAAGAGGTAGTGGTACCATGTATACCTATTCCACAGAATTGCATCCTATTTTTCGCCCTTACTACCTGAGCAGGCCCAATAGTCGCAGCCTTTGGAGGAACAATAGCTAAGTCACCACTCATTCCAAAACTTCCATGGAGAGAATTTTGAGCTAGTGTAAATGGGCTGAGTGTAACAATTCGAGCATCCATTTCCATCCATTCCGCCATTGAATCAGCTTTAAATTCTGGTGCGTCTGGCTCAATAAAAGCCAAATGACCTGTCCAACCTGGGCCACTATAGACCATGTCAGCCTCGCCAAGATCTGAAATCATTTTACCGTAATCATTGATATTCTTATTGGTAAAAGTGTGTAATTGCTTCTCATCAGGACGAAGTTTTTTATCTAAGTTTGAATAAAAGTATTTTTTAAACGCGTAACCGAAACCATACTTCCAGCTTTCAGGAGCAATGTTTCCATCTTGATCTGCATACTCATCCATATTAAACGTATACAATTTACTACAGTCCACTTTAAACTTATTGAGCATATGTGCCAACATTCTGAAATGAGGCCATGGATTTGGCATTATTAACACTATTGGTTCGTTAGCATCTGAAGCAGTCTTTATTCGATGAAAAATATCAAAAAGCATTATAACTCCCATATCCGCATCAGGAACTACATGAATCTTAAAATCTGGATTTTTATGATTTGTAATATCCTCCCGTTTAATGTTCCTCACCCTTTCCAGTATTTTTTCATCTCTAAAAGGAACATGCTTCGAAGGCTCGTAATTAAAATCTAAGTTTTTCATTTTTCTAATAAATAAATATTCAAAGCACCAACTAATCCAGCATTTTCTTGATTGTTAATGATTATCATATGTTTAACTTCTTTTTTTATAATTTTAAGTAACACGTTTGACTGTGTCATTGCTCCTGATAAATAAACCTTATTTATACTCACCTTTTGAGCTATGCTAGTTAGATGCTTATTAAATTGATTAATATAATATTTGATTATACCAGCACATAATTGATGAGCTTCGCTATGGGTATTGAACTCCAGATCATTAACTGAAATATTGGGTATTCTCTCTTCTATATCTGGATAATCTAAATAGGTCTGAAAAAGTTGATCATAGGAGCCTGCTTCAAACATTTTTTCCTTTAATTCCCTAACAATAATACCAAAATCAGGTTCATAGCTAAGTAAAAAATAGTCATTAGATATTGGGAATTTACCCGCTATTTGATGCAATTCTAAATTATTGGAAAATTCTTTAGTTATAGAAAATATGACAAGCGCAGAACCAAAATTTATTGATATATCACCTGCACCTTTCAAACCGGCCCCTGAGGCAGAAGCACATTGATCATTTCCACAGAAATAAACAGGAAACCTGTATGATATTTCCCAATCCTTTGAAATTTCGTTTGAAATCAGCGCACTACTTTCTACAGACTTTTTAATTTGCGGGAAATTATCTTTAGTAAGTCCCATAATCTGTAACAGCTTACTATTTATATCTTTTATTACGTAATCATACATTCCACTCATCCCAAAACTTGTACTGTCCGTATAGAATTTATCTGTAAGTTGATAAACCACATATTCATTGATCAAAGGAAAATATTTCGCATTTTTAAAAACAGCTGGTTCATTTTTCTTCAACCATAATAGTTTTGAAACAAATAAAGCGGCTAAAGGTTCTCCAAAGCCTGAGTATTTTGAAAATTCGGGTAATTGCTCTTTTAAATACTCAGCTTCATCCTTCGCTCGTTCATCCAACCAAACGATTCCGTTACGTAATGGTATAAAATTATTAGTAACTGGAACAAATGTATTTGCTTGACTAGTAATAAGTAAAGCTGCAACTTTTCTTTTTTGCAAGAGTTTGTTTGAAAGACAATTATGAATTAAAGTTTTGACAGTTTCAAATAGTAAAACAACATCGATCTCATATGTATTTTCATTATGAATCATAGGAAATTTCTCCTGTTTCTCAATCAAAATATGCTGAGCAGAATTAAGACACCCACATTTTATATTGCTAGTGCCAATATCCAATACTATAAAAACTTCCTCTTTCAACTCTCTGATTTATTTATTTAAAAATTTCAAAGCTTCATCTACTGTAAGATCATCATGAACAATACCCATAAGAGCCTTTGTTATAGCTTCTGGGTCTTCATGTTGTATAATATTCCTACCGTACACTATTCCCGCGACCCCTTGCTCAATCATCGCCTTTGTTCTTGTGAGGATCTCCTTATCGGATACTTTTCCGCCTCCTCTTACCATCACTGGAATTTTACCAGCAATTTCAACTACCTTGTGATAATCATCGACATTTGTAGTCGGGTCTGCTTTAATAATATCAGCTCCTAGTTCCACAGCTTGACGCACCAAAGGGAGAACCTTGTTTGGATCACCGTCAACCATATAGCCTCCAGCTATTTCATTTGGCTGAAACACCAACGGCTCTAGCATCAGTGGCATTGAAAAACGTTCACAAAGTGGCTTAATTTTCAGTATATTTTGAATACAATGGTCGGTTACAATGGGTTGCCCAGGAATCTGAAAAAGGTTAACGACAACACACGCTGCATCCTGATTAATTGCTTGCTCTACTGGATCTTCAATCATTCTACTAAATAAATGACTAGGTAATTCTTTACCATATACATTGGCTATATCTGTTCTCATAACCAAGGTGGGTTTATTTTTACCCGGCATCGATTGTAAATAATGGGATTGACCTGCAGTAAGTTGAATAGCATCAGGTCCAGCCATCGTAACAGTTTCAACAGCTAATTGCAAATTCTCTATACTTTGTAAAAATCCAATTTCATTAAAGAAACCATGATCAATTGCCACATTTAGACAACGATTTGATTTTTCATTAAATAACCTATTTAAACGATATTTTTTCATCTGTAACCAAATTCTTTTTCAACTTCTGTAATAGACTCTTCTATAATATCTAATCCCATATCCGCATATTTTTTATCCATAATAAGAGGTGGGGACATTCTTAAAATATGACCAGCAGGAATCCATGCAAGCCCCTTCGCAAATGCTTTTTGATAGACCAATTTACCAGCCTCATCAAATGGTTCTTTTGTGGTTTTATCCTTAACCAATTCCATTCCTAGTAAAAATCCTTTTCCTTTAACATCCCCAATAATAGGATGGTTTTCTTTCATCTTTTTCATCCTTTGCATGAAATAGGAACCAACCTCTCGTACATTCTCTAAGATATTCTCTTCCTCAATAACCTCAATCGAAGCTAATGCTGCAGCACAGGCCATTGGATTACCTCCGTAACTAGAAGATGCCGAAATTCTGTCGATGGCATCTGCGTGCTCCTCCTTAACCACCATAGCAGTAACCGGAAAACCATTACCAAATGATTTGCCCAATGTTACAATATCTGGAACCACATCCCAATGATTCATGCATAGCCATTCTCCTGTTCTACCCATACCGGTCAAAACTTCATCCGCAAAAAACAGAATTCCTTTTTCACTGCATAATTGTTGGAGTTTTGGGAAAAAGTCTTCTGGTGGGAAAATAGACCCTCCCCAACCTTGAGCAGGTTCTAAAACAAATGCAGCAACATTTCCTACTGTAGCTTCTTGAATAAATTGTCTATAAAAATCAATATAAGCGTCAGTATCTATTGTACCATCTGGCTTTTTAAAAACAGGACGATATGGATCAGGACGCGGAACCATGTAATAACCAGCAGATCTCGTAGGCCCGTAACTAAAAACATCTCCTCTAATCATTTGAGCCAAATTAACAGCTCCCATCGTCTTACCATGAAAATCTCTATAACAGGAAATAAATTCATGTTTATTTCCAATCGCCCTAGCAGCTCTTATCCCTGCTTCTACCGCCGTAGTCCCATCACTATACAACTGAATAGAATTAAGTCCTTTAGGCAGCACATCAGACATTTTCTCGAGTAACTTCTCTTTAACCGGTGTAGCAAAATCATGGCAATTCATTAATTTATTTGCCCATTTAGAAATAGCCTCAGATATTTTTGGATGGCAGTGACCTAGAGAGGCCACATAAATCCCAGATGAAAAATCTAGATACCTATTATTATCAACATCAGTTAACGTAATTCCCGACCCTTCTTTAAAGGCTACCGGAAATAACTTTACTTGTGAAGAAAGTCCACGCACATATTTACTAGTGTTATCGTGCATTTTTTTAGACTTAGAGCCAGGTAACTCCGTAATTATTTGCGGTATTCCGTTAGCTTCTTTTTTCCACCAATCTTTACTCATTTTTATATTATTTAAATTAACTATCTAAGTTCTTATATCAATTCAAATTATTGAAATGCTTTACTTTCTAAGTTTTATTAGAAAAATCGTTTATAATCTGTCTACAATAGTTAGCATGACCCACAACATCGGCTCCAAGAGAAATAAATTTATATCCTAAACCAATTAATTCCTCTAAATTATTGATGCTTCCTACTGTTCCCGCAAATTTGTTATTTCTAATACATACTTCCGCTATATTTTTACGTGCTTCAATTATTCTAGGATTTTCCCAATTCCCTAAATCCCCAATCGCATGGCTAAAATCCCCAGGACCGAAAAAGAGCATATCAATCCCCTCTAATTTCGCTATCTCCTCAAGGTCTTCAAGAGGCTCAGGGTCTTCTATTTGTAAAATCACAAATCTTTCATTATTGGCCTGCTTAACATACTCATTTGGATCTAGCATAGTGTACTTGCCATCTGCATTACCTCCATCAACTGCACGCAGACCTAAAGGCTGAAACCTAGTCATCTTAACTATTGATTTAGCATCCTCTAAATTCATGACGTGTGGAATCATGACACCGCTAGCATCCAATTCTAAAGGTTTAATATAATTACTGTAACAACCACGAGTCGTACGAACAACAATGTCCATATCATTAGATTTAGCGGCCCAAATATGTGACCTTAAGGATGACCAGTCGTCTGCTAAATGTTCACGATCAATCCAAACGCAATCAAAACCGCTTATTCCAGCTATCTCAGTTGCTTGAGCATCAAGATTAACTTTCAAACAACTAACGACCCCACCCGATCTTAGTTTTTTAAGAACTCTACTTTTTCTCATCATTTTTTATTTATTAATTTTTTTCAGGGTCTATTTTTAAATGGTTTAAATCATTTTTTCTCTCCTACCTCTAAATGGCTTAACATGGCATTACAGGCTTTCTCCTTATCCCCACTCTTAATCGCATTAAAAATCATATTATGGAACTCACGTGTGACACTATAAGTAGAAGTGCTTTCAAATTCTGAAAAATGGTACGTCCTTATAAAGTTATATATAGGTTCCATAATGATTAAAAACATTGGATTTCCACTCGCCTGAGAAATAGATTTATGAAATTCAACATCATAAAAAGTTAGCTTTTCCTTATTGTTCGAATATTTCTCCATATTATCAATACATTGTTGCATATGTTTCAAATCTTTAGCAGTCCTATTTTCTGCTGCAAGTCCAGCTATAAAAGGCTCAATACTTTTTCTGACTTGTTGAGAACTTTCAAACCCACGATTTCCACATTTATAATTGATAAGTGCAGTAAGCGGTTCAAAAAGTGATTTTACAGAAGGGGTTAAAACCACTGCACCTTTTCCTTTTTTTATTTCAATTATGCCTTTAGCAGATAACATTAACAATGCTTCCCTAACTACTCCTCTACTCACATCAAAAATCTCAGTTAGTTTATTTTCGCTAGGCAACAATTCTCCACTGGAGTAAACGCCCTTATTAATAGCGATGATAAGTTGCTCCTCTATTTGTCCACTTAAATTCTTTACTCTGGTTACTGACTTAAAATTCTCTTTTTCAGAAATTCCCATGAATTTGTATTTTAGTTATTTATTAATCGTTCGTAACATCATCAAGTGATTATCTATAGTTAAAAACAACTATAAACATATACACTTGTAGTACAAGTTAATAACAAAATTACAATATTTATATAAGTATTTTACTTAATAAATCTAAATTCCAGTTAATTTATAATGTAGGTAAAAGCACAGGTTGGACAACCTGTGCTCCAATTTAACCAACTCAAAACAAACAACCCTTCTGAGTATTATTAGAATCCCCAACCTGGATTCTGATTAACTTTAGGTTCCAAACTCAAAATCTCATTATCAATTGGCCACAATAAATATTTATCATCACTCTTTCCTTGTAAGCTTGGCACCAATTCAAAAACCTTGTTAAATCGTACTAAATCCCACCATCTTTTTCCTTCCAACATAAGTTCAAAGAGTCTTTCGCTTAAAATTTCTTCATCATTTAATGACTGGGTTCTATTTATAAAAATATGATCGGTATAACTGTCTCCATAAGCGCGCTTTCTAATTCTGTTAATGTCATCTGAAGGATCCATATTTAGTGCATTCAGTGTTTCGGCTCTCATAAGAAAAATATCGGCTAACCTATAAAGAACAACATCATTTATAAATTGTCGATTACCATTTATAACAACACCTGAGTTTTTTTTCGCTATTATAGTGGATAACTTACCTTGCGAAAAGATTTCTAAAAATGTGGCACTTCTTCTAGAGTCATCTAATAAAAATTTATCGGCTATGTATTTCGTGGGGACAACAATTGCGTTACCTCCGCCTTGACCTATTTTTTCTCTTGTTTCTGAATCTATACCCGTAGGAATTTGCATATCCATAATATACATATCCCTAATGTAATTAGAGCCACTTTCATGCTCATCATAACGAACTGACATTATAATTTCACTATTCCCCTTATTATCAAAATCATGTACATCAGAAAAATTAGGCAATAGTTCTAAGCCACCTGTGTTAGCCACGTCGTTGAACGCATTCAGCGCTATTTTGAAATCTTCCTCTCCCCCATTGAGCATTTTTCCTGTCCATAAAAATACATCTCCTTTTAATGCTTTAGCCCCTACTTTAGACCATCTATTTCGACCACTTGGAATCTCATTATCAGGAAAGAGCTGTATCGCCATTTCCAAATCTGATTTAATTAAATTAAAAACTTCTTGCTTTGATGACCTTTCTATATTTGTTAAATTAGGATTAGAAGATTCTATTGGCTCTGTATGAATTATTAAATCTCCCCAAGTTCTTACCATAACAAAGTAGGTAAATGCCCTCATAGTATAAGCTTCAGCTAAAATCCGACTTTTAGCATTCTCATCTCCAGAAAAATCAATATCAGGGACATATTTCAGAATTAAATTACTACTATTAATGATTTTATAAAAATTCCTCCAAGAAGGCCCAGCATCATCTGCATTCACAGTATTTTCATAATATTTTCGATAGCCTCCATCACCCGCAAGCCCAATTCCGAGGATATCACTTCTACCCTCACCCAATATATATAAATCAGTATTAGCTGTCGTCCTCAAATCTACATACGCCCCTAAAATGGCACCTTCAGCATCATCTTTAGTTTTCCAAAATGAATTATTTGAAATTATACTTATAGGTTCTTGATCTAATTCACTGGAGCAAGAAATAATTACCGAAGACGCAGTGAATAAAACTATTAAAAGAAATAAATTTTTCATGTTTTTTATTTATAAGTTAAAATGTAACATTTAAACCTAAGGTAAAGTTTGTTGGATTTGGGTAGCGCCCATTATCCTGTCCACCGTCTTCAGGATTTAGCCCCTCATAATCCGTAAAATAACCAAGGTTAGTTCCAGTTAGATTCAATCTTAAACTACTAATATCTAATTTTTCCAAAAAAACAGATTGAAAATTATATGCAATGGTCATTTCTCTAAAGGCTAAGAAACTCCCGGATTGAGTATACAAGGTGTTCCTTCTCAACCCATCATTAATTCCAAATAAATTCCTTTGTGACCTTTCACTCTCCCAGCCATATACTGGTCTTGTCGCAATATCACCCTGTTTTTTCCAAGACTCATCCACCATACGTTGCGTCATATTAACATTTGTCTTCCATCCACCATCCATAAATTGCCCTGCATAGTTATGTATAGAATGACCAGTTGTAAAATCAAACCGAGCAGTAAGACTTAAACCCTTATATTCAAATGAATTAGTAAAACCACCTGTCCATTCTGGAAAAATATTACCTCCATAAACTCTATCTCTAGAATCTATTAAGCCGTTACCATCAGTATCCTGCCATTTACTATCTCCACCGAATTTCATCTTCGAAGGAGTAGATACAAGCTGATCAACAGGCTCCCCAGGCGCTTGAGCCTCTTCATCTGTAGCATAAACTCCTAAATGTTTATACACATAGTAATCGCCTATTCTACCGCCTTCTTGTATCCCCCCTTTCCACTTATAATCACCAGAAGCATCGTCCCATACAAGAAAACCACCAATCCGGTTATTTTCTGTCCCATTATCTGGTAAACTCAACACAGTACTTCTAACGTGCGCTGCATTAAAGGATAAACTCCATTGTAGTTTTGAGGCATTTGATAATAGTTGCGTAGTTAATTCAATTTCAAATCCTTTATTTTCTAAAGATCCCAAATTTGTTCGCACACCACCAACACCAGTGGAAGGAGGCAAGACAAGATTCGTAATCAGATTGTCTGTTACCCTTCTGTAATAATCTACAATTATATTTACCCTTCTATTGAAAAGTCCAATATCACCACCTATGTCAAAGGTTTTAGATTCTTCCCATTGCAAATCATCATTCGGCAATTCACTTAATCGCAACGCAGAACTACCAAAATACCTACTTCCAACACTATATTGACCTTGTGCCGCATAATCACTTAGATTACCTATATTTCCATTAACTCCGTAGCTAGTTCTTAATTTCAAACTAAACATATCGTCTGGGAATACATCCCAAAATTTCATTTCATGCAGATTCCACCCCAACGAGACACCCGGAAATATCCCCCATTTATTCTCAGCTCCTAAATTAGAAGCACCATCATATCTAGCATTTACGGATAAAAAATATTTGTTTTCGTAATTATAATTTAATCTTCCAAAGTACCCCATTATTACCCGGTTACTAACTGAACTACTAACATTAACAGGCTCAGAAGAAGCATTTAAAGTTGGAATATTATCCGTAGCAGCTCCAGAACCATCCGCCCTTAAAGCATAGTTGGTTCTTTTAACATAAGAATACCCTAAAGTAGAACCAAAATTATGTTTAGAATTAACATTCGCTTTATAATTAAAAACGGCATCAGCTTGAGTATTCCGCGTTCTATTGTTCCACGCAACAGATGTACGAGTTGTATTTAAACTATTAGGACCACTCATAAATGACGGTCTAAAAAAAGCATTATTCGCAGTGGTACTATAGAGCGAAACCTGTGGATCAAAGGTTAATCCAGGCAATATTTCATAATGAAAACCTCCAACTAAGGTTAGATTCTCCATTACATTTTCATTTTGCTCTAAATTCAAAAGATAAGCAGGATTAGCCTCACTTGTCGCAACACCTGGGGCCATGCTCCCATCTTCAAATCTAAATTTTGTTGTCGGAGGAAGAGTCATAGCTCTTGCGAATGAATTCGAAAAACTAGAAAGATGATTAGACACTGTTCTAGCAAAAGCCATATTAGCAAAAACATCCAACTTATCATTAATTTTTAAATTCCCATTTAAATTAGTAGTAAACCTATTAAAATCAGATGTAATTGCAGTCCCCTCCTGCTGTAAATACCCAACGCTTGCGTTCACTCTAGCAACTTCAGTACCCCCAGAGACAGAAAGATGATGATCGGTAATCATACCAGTCCTAAACATAACATCTTGCCAATCTGTATCTTTAAATATAAGAGTTCTAGTAGGATCAACCGGATCCGGCATACTATCCCAACCTTCATTTAGTTTATGTTCATTTTCAGAAGTCAGGTACTGTGTAGTATGCGCTGTAGCTTTCGTTAAATCATTCCCAGTTCCATAGGCATCAGCTAAATCGAGCCGAAATAAATTATCTGGTTGTCCAGAACGAGATAACATTCCTAATCTTGAAAGAGTTAAGTAATCACGAGCATTTGCCAATTCATACCTTCTTCCCACCTCTGATATTCCAGAATTAGTACGGTAACTTACCGCCAGCCTACCTGCTTTCCCCGATTTTGTTTTGATAAGCACCACTCCATTGGAGCCTAATGCACCGTAAATAGAAGTAGATGCAGCATCTTTAAGAACTTGAACCGACTCAATATCGTCGGCAGCGATATTATCCATATTTGTGCGCTGCACTCCATCTACCACATACAAAGGTTTTGCCCCATTAGGATTATTAATAGAAGTACCACCTCTAACTATTATCCTGGGAGCTACACCAGGCTGCCCGGATAGACTTTGTACCCTTACCCCTGGCATTGAACCTTGTAAGGCAGAGGCAGCATTTGCAAATACCGCATTTTCCATAACTTTAGTATCCAATTTAGATATTGCTGTAGTCACTTGACTCCTTGATTGTGTACCATAACCAACAAGAAGCACTTCATCTAAATTGGTTGCACTTTCTACCAGCACAACATTTATCACTGTTTGACCATCTACTATTACATCTTGAGTTTTAAACCCAAGAAAACTAAAGCTAAGAACCACATCCCCAGCCCCAACACTTATGGAAAAGTTACCATCAAAATCCGTAATAGCACCCTTTAATGTAACTTTATTTACAACATTTACTCCAGGAATTGGCTGTCCATTTTCGTCAACGACATTACCACTAACCATAACATCTTGACTCACCAACTCTTCATCCGATACAAAATGGTTTATATCAGATCTCTTTGTTAATTTTTTGGCGTCATGAAAACTACTGTTAGCAATTGTTGCATTGACAAATAGCACGGCCAATAACATTGACCAACTATTATAGGGCCAAATGAATACACTAGTTTTTCTTGGTTTTTTTGTCATAATTGATTGATTTTCATGGTTGAATCTATATAATTAACATTTGGTAAGTTATTCAGAGCTATAATGTTTACGATGAGTATTATTTCCAAGCGGATAATTCCATAAAATTTATTATGTTTTTAAACCTATTATTTATATATCAAACATATACCTATCCGCTTGTCCTACAAGTATACTGTAAACATATGTATATATTTATTAATAAACAAACATTTTTTTTAAAATAATATTACAAAATTATTACCCGCACTTTTCCATCCTTGTGAACATAAATAAATTTAGCACACATAAAGTTGGACTTTAAACAATATGTCTCTATTCCAAATCTTCCCAAATGCTTTTCATCTTCCAAGCATTTAGAGATTGTAATTTAGCTTTACCACCTTTAGAAAAGATAGAAATGGTATTACTATTCTTCCCTATAGGATAAACTCTCGCTATAAGACATTGCTGCTTGTTAGCAAACACCTCTACTACACTACGATCTATAAATATCTGTAGCTCCAATAATTCATCGTTTTTCAAAACTAAAGGCCCTTTTTCAGGTTCACGAAGAGGTACTTTATCGTGATTAGAACCATGTGAAACATCCAAAGTTATTGTCTTCTCCTTTGGATCATATATTATTAACGTAGTTTCCACTCCATCTGGTGAACGTAAAACTTCAATGCCGACTCTTTCCGCCTGCATCGGATTAATAACAGCTCTAATTTCGAGTGAATTCCCAGAGAAATTTTCAAGAACAATTTCTTCATCCTTATTAAGGTTAATATTCGTAATTTTCTTATGATCATATCGCAAGGATTGATAATCTCCTACAGGCTCCATCCGTAAATTTCCGTCTTCCGAAAGCCAATAATGTCTAACTAGAGACATAATACCATACCATAATTTACCCGACTGAGAAGAAATTGCTTCTCTAGCTGTCGTTAGGCTTTCTCTAATATTGTAAATTACAATTAATCGTCCTATTGAATCTACAAAAGCTGAGGGAGCGTGTAATGTTCCTTTGTAAACCGGACCAAAATTCATTTGATAAAATTTTTTCGGATGAAAACGCACTTTTTTACTATCGTAAACTCCAATCAAAGCACGACCTCCATGCCCATGACTAAAAAAGTTAAACATCCAATACTCTTGTTCATTATTAATAACTTCCTCTGTTTTATTTCTAGTCTGAATAGGATGAAAATTTGGTACGGCAGCATCGTTTCCAGGGCCCAGGCCCATATTAACCCAGTCTTCATCTTCTATTAGCAGGCCAATGTATTCCCACTGAAGCAAATCTTTTGAACGGAATAAATCGGTTACAGGAAAACCATCCACACCAAGCTTTCCATTCTTTTTTGTTCCACTGATTGAATAATAATAACCATCATTTTGTTTCCATATATTTGGATCAAATGGGGGTTGAAATCCCTCCCCTGAAACAATTCCTTCAGCAATAACAGGTTTTTTTGAATATTTTTTCATTTGCAGTAGTAGCGGGTCATTTCCGATTGCCAAATAGTTACCGCCTGCTGTATTATGATACATCGCTATTACCCGATTATCTTCCGCCAAAGCCTGTCCGCTATATATTTGCCCACTATCTATCTTTATGGCCATTGGCAAATCCTTCCAATGAACAAGATCTTTACTATAAGCATGAGCCCATTCCATACCGCCTCTACCGATTCCCCATAATTGATAAAATAAATGATAGTACCCGTTCCAAAAGGTAAAACCATTTGGATCATTTAACGCCCCCTCAGGAGTGGAGAAATGATATAATGGGCGGTAGGGATCATCTGCTTTTTCTTCTCGTAGTCTACGATATCTTAAGATTTCAGAATGAGATACCAATAATTCCAACTGTTGCTCCAACGTGAGGATAGAATCTATTCTTTCTGACTTCTCCGAAATCTCACGGTCATTGAACTGTGCATGACCAGTAATCAATACATGAATAAAAATAAAGAAGCTAAAACATACTTTACCCATTTTCTCTAATATTCTAAATAATAACTTAGTGTAATGGTTAAAAGAGGAACAAAATATCTAATAATTATTTTAAAAAAAATATCGAATGGTCCCTCAATCCATAACTTAGCTTCATAATCATTTCTTATTCATATTAAATATAGAAAGTATCAGAAGATTTATCTATAATAAAAAAAGACTATAAGATTATTCTCCAACTCGTCTAGCTTCTTTCCAATTGTCTGTCCTAAAAGATGACGCTGGCAAGAGATTATTGTCATATAAAGTTCCAACAACCCAGTTTCGCCAAGCATATCTTACTGCGATAGGATTAGTTACCTTGTCACTCTTTACAAATACTTCTTTGCCCTTTACAATTGTTGCATTGGCAGGATAGAAGATCTTATCATCTCCAGCAATCTCAAATCCGTCTAGCTTTTCATATGAATAAAGTCCAGTTTCAGCATTTTTAAACTCCAAAACTAATCCCCCATCCCTTATCCTCTGAGATTTAAAAATAGGAGCAGCTCCATCTATAGTTTTATACCCATAGGTTTGATTAAGTGCAATAAACAATAACCTATCAGCAACTTCTTTCTTCTTTGGAGGATGGATGAAGTTTTCCTCACCAAGATCCATTGTAATAACTACACCCGAATTATTAATGGAGTCCAAACATTGTAATTGAGCTTCACGAAAAAAAGCAGAATTATCAACAGTCTGAAATGCACTTCTATCACCATATTTATAAGGAGAAATTTGAACGTAATAAAATGGAAAATCACCAAGTCCCCACCGCTCACGCCAATCTTTCACCATAGCTGGAAATAACATCTTATAATTCTCTGGCTCCGTTCTATCAGATTCCCCCTGATACCACAAGACACCTTTAATTGTATAGGGAATTAACGGATTTATCATTCCATTGAATAAAGCGGTGGGAATTTTATGAGTATTATCTGTGATATCTGTTTTTTCAAGATTAAAATTTCTATAATTGCTAATTACTTCCTTGCTAACCCAAGCTTCTACCTTACTTCCACCCCATGAAGCATGTATAATACCTACAGGAACATCCAAAAAATCTTGCAACTGTCTACCAAAGAAATAGGCAATTGCACTAAAATCCAATACATTTTCGGGACTAGCTTGCAACCAAGTACTATACTTTTCAATATCCTTTAACGGTTTTTTGGAACCAACTCTATCTAATTGAAATAGACGCAAATTAGGATTCAACGAGTTTACAAGAGCTAATGACGCACCAAAGGTAGGTTGACCAGGATAACCATTTAGGGGCTGTGCCATATTAGATTGGCCAGAGCACAACCAAACTTCACCAAATAATATATTATCTAAAACAATATGTGATACTTTACTTTCTATTACTAGAGACTGTTTTTTTTTACTACCGGTCGTTTCAACCATAACTCGCCACTCTCCTTTGTAATCAGTAACAATCTCTAATGTATCCTCTAACCAAGAAGCACTAATAGAAACTTTCTCACCTACATCTGCCCACCCCCATAAATCAATTGTAGAATTCCGTTGCAAAACCATATTTGATGAAACAATAGCAGGAAGTTTAACCTCAGCAAAAATAGATTGTGAACACAATAAATTTAACATTGCAATAAAAACCAAAATACTTTTTCTCATTTTAGAACTTTTAAAATTTTGCATTCATACGTAACAATGATTTTTTCAACAGCAATGAACTATTAAATATTATTATTTAATAAAGAAGGATATTTGTGATTTCTTGACCATCGTCATTCGTAAAGACAAATTGATCTTGCCAACCTTCAAATTTCCTTTATTTTACCAAGGTTACTTACAGTAACACCAACAAGGTTCGCTCCTGATGTTAAGTAATATATTTTTACCCTTTCTAATCTATATTATTTCAGTGTTTTTTATATAAATCCACCTTGAAATCATAACTCAAATTAAGTGAAACACTCTAATCTATTACAATTTCACCTTAGCTAGCCTAATCTCGGTTGGCATCAAATAACGCCCTCCTTCACTCGCATTATCACTGCTTGTATAGTAGCTAACCCACAAAATACCTTCATGATACACCATTCCTGGGTAACTACTATCTCCATTTGCTGGCAGTTTAATTAACTCTGTTGATTCGCCAGTTTCAGGATCTATCTCAAAAAGTACCATAGTCCCCCATTGTGTTCTACCACCAGCAATGAACCGCCCATCGTCTAGCATTATAATCTTAGGTCCTCCAAGATTGATAGTCGGTTTCCAGTTCCATTCTTTGTATGGTGGTTCTGACATACCAATAGCATTACCAGTACGCATAAGACATATTGCCGTACCGTTAGGCTTGAACACAATAGATGATTCATTACCTTTATAAAATTCTGACACATGAGTCTCCCAATTAATACCATCTTCGCTTCTGTATAATCGAGTCTTGGATGTAGGACCAACAGTGTGATAGCCAACACCATATGCTACTCCATTATGCCAGGTGACACTCCAGATCCATACATTGTTTTCAGCAATCTGTATGGGGTCCCCCCAATCTTCACCATTATTACTAAACCAAGCGAAATTTTTATGCTTATAGGGATTTGGATTGTAAACTTGAATTGCAGAATTTAGCATCAATTGATTATCATCTGTTATTGAAAGTTTAGCATCACGCAAATCTCCTTCTGATATTTCGAATATTCCACAGGACTCCCAATTCTCGCCATCTTTTGAACGAATAACCCTTAATCGCCCCTTACCTTCCAAACCTCCATGATGTTTAAGTGCTTCACGAAACCCGAGATACCAATAATCTTTGAAACGGATTAAATCAGTAAATGCATTATGTGGTTTCCCACTCTGTTCTATACCCCAAACTTTTTCTATAGAAATTAAATCTGCATTCGAAATTGCTTCAATTTCTTGTGCATGGGTTATAATTGAAGTTAAGATTATCAAGCTAAAGACTAGGTTTTTCATAAATATTTGGTTCTTGATTAATTTCATTTAGTCGTATTTCCTATTTAATATATTTTATTTCACAAACCTGCTTAGAAAATTTTATTCATACTAAGGTTAATCAAAAATAATCACTAGCTGCATGTCACACGTTCACTTGTAGGACAAGTGTACTGCAATATATGTATATTTTTTCAATTATATATTATATAATTGAAAATATTTTAACCGTATAAAACTTTAATATAAAAAATCCATTTCTCAATCTTTTTTGCGTAGTTCAAGATTGATTTAGGAAAAAAAGTAAAGCTCTAAAAACCAAGAAAGAAAAAGAAGTTGTAATTTAGAAATTCCAAAAAGACTACTTATGTAAACCTAGATCAAAGTCTAAACTTCATTGAGTTAATTTTGATATTTGAAGCGTCACCTTCAACATCATTATCGATAATTAAATGCTTTTAGTGCAATATTACTATTGCTAACAGGAGAATATATTTATATATGTGAAAATAGTGAAGGATAATGCCGTAAGCAATTAATAAAAACTTTGTTCTAGGCCGTAATAATGACTAATGCGGAGCATTATACTGTATATTTAAGGGTAGCATATAACATTCATAAACTAGAGGTGTTAATATTAGTAGCAAATTTGTCGTTATTCTTTTAATACCCTAAAACGGATAACAAACAGACGAAATACGTGTCATATGGAATGGTTTACTGAGCACTCCAACCTCCATCCAAAGCAAACGATGTACCTGTAATAGTCGTTGAAGTATCTTTGGCCAATAAAATAGCCATTTCTGCAATCGCCTCAACAGATACAAACTGTTTGACTGCTTGTTTTTTAAGCATTACTTTCTCTATCACATCTTCCTTTGTCATTTTGTGTACTTTTGCTTGGTCATCAATTTGACTTTCAACCAAAGGAGTTTTTACATAACCTGGACAAATTGCGTTACAAGTAATATTATATGGTGCACCTTCTAATGCCAATACCTTAGTCATTCCAATAACCCCATGCTTTGCTGCAACATAAGCAGATTTAAATTCTGATGCTCTCAAACCATGAACTGAGGAAATATTAATTATTCTTCCAAATTGCTGTCGTTTCATTTGACTCCAAACTGCTTTTGACGCATAAAAAACAGCATTCATATTGATAGCTATAATGTTTTTATACTTTGAATTAGGAAAGTCTTCTATTGGTGACACATATTGAATACCTGCATTATTGACTAAAACATGTAAGTATCCAAAAATACTTATCGTTTCCTCTATTAAGCCTTCCACGTCTTCTGATCTAAGTAAATTGGAACTAGAAAATGCCACCTTTACATTATACCTTTCTCCTACTTCATTTGCAATCTCATTACCATTAGCTTCTAAACCATGAAACATTACTTGATAGCCTTCCTTAGCGAATTGACTAGCGATTACTAAGCCAATTCCACTTGTACTTCCAGTTACTAATACAGTTTTATTCATCTTCTATAAACCTTAAATCTGATATATTAGATTCGTTTCGTTAATCTAATATTAAATCCACCTTCCAAATAATAAACGAAATTTGAAGTGGGTAAACATCTAAATCTATACTTCAATTTAAAAATTGGAGAACCATATGATTAAATATATTAAAAACAACCTTTCATACCCTTAAGTAAACAAACTACATTAAATAATGTGTATTAGATTTATATTCATTAATTTAATTCATTTGCAATAAGATATTATCTTAATATCCATTGGCAGATTAGTTCATTTTGCTAAGACTCCTTTATAAGGGATATGTGAAAACACTTAACATTAATAAATAGTTTAGCGCCCTAAAATTTTAAAAAAGTTGGTATTAAAAGCGCATTCATTCTTTACAATTATAAGTATTGAATCAAATGCTTTAATAACATCTTTAAATTCAAATATAATTGAAATAATTATTCTTATATCGGTCATCGGTTACTTACAAGTCTCAAACTTGTATAAAATAGAACTTAGAAATTAACTCATTTTAAGTAAAATTCATACCTATACCCATATTTAATTTGCACAAAGCTATATCCTAACTCTCAATATATGAATTTAAAATTTACATAAAGTAACAAAACTTATTTCAGAAATGTAATTGGAATTGCTAAACATTATCACAATCTAATAGCCAAAGAGAAACATATATAACGACGAAATTTATCAATAGTAATTTTTATAAAAAACTTCAGATCAATAATCATATAAAAACGGAGCTCAATCTAAATGAAAAATTTATAGAAATTAAGATGTAGATTTTTAACTAAAATCATTTAAATTTTCTTTTCCATATTTATTTTCTAATTTACTTTAATAAACGAATCATTAAAATTAGTTGAGATTTTGAAAAATTTTATAAAATATGGGTAAAAGAATCGAGGGTTGTGATTTAAACCGACGGAATTTCCTGAAATCAACTTTGATTGGTGGGATTACCATAGCTTTTATTCCGTCGCATTACAACTTTAAAAAAGAGAATTTAGGTTATCTCATAGACTTACAGGTTCCCACAAAATTGTTTGATGGAAAAAGTTGCTGGTGTCATCCAAGGGCTGGAATTGTACCAGGTGCAGGTGAAAATAGTATGCCGAAGGTAGTAATGACCATGAACAAATTAAATCTAGAAGGAAGTGACGTTTTCTATGGAATGTATGGATTGAATACAAATAACCTCGCTAAAAACTGGACAAAGCCACAAAAGTTAAAAACTTTAGCGCCCCGTATCGAATTAATAGATGGTGTTGAGCGCCCTGTAGCCTTAAGTGATTTCTCATTAAAATGGCATTCTGCTACAAAAACTTTATTAGGCTTGGGACATACTGTTGCATATACGCCAAATTGGAAAGTAACAAATCCTAGACCACGAAGCACAGGATACTCAGTTTATGACATACGCCAGGGAAAATGGAGTGATTGGCGAAAATTAGAAATGCCAGATAAAGTAAAATTTTATAATTCCGGAGCAGGTTCTGTTCAACGCTATGACTTAAAAAATGGTGAAATTCTACTGCCTATTTATTTTAATCCTGAAGGAAAAAATTCGCGAGTTATTGTTAGTAGATGTTCTTTTGATGGGAAAAAATTAATTTATCTTTCACATGGAACAGAATTAGAATTAAATGATGAAACCCGAGGATTAGGAGAACCTTCTTTGACAAAATTCAAAGATGATTATTTTTTAACAATGCGAAATGATAAAAAAGCTTATGTAGCGCGAAGTAAAGATGGATTGCATTTTGACCAATATCGACCATGGAAATTTGATGATGGAACTGAACTTGGAAGTTACAATACACAACAACATTGGATAACACATAGCAAAGCCTTATTTTTAGCATATACACGCAAAGGCGCAGGTAACGATCATGTATTCCGTAATAGGGCACCGTTATTTATTGGCGAGGTTGATTCAGAAAATTTATGTGTAATTAGATCTACAGAGAGGATTCTTGTTCCAGAACGAGGTGCACGATTAGGTAATTTTGGTATAACTGACGTGTCTCAAAATGAAACTTGGGTTACAGTTTCAGAATGGATGCAACCAGAAGGTGTTGAAAAATACGGAAGTGATGGAAGCGTTTTTGTAGCGAAAATTAAATGGAATTATCCTAATAAACTATTTGTTTAAATTAATAATCTACAATCGAGCCCAAAAGTCAAATATGTATTTGTCAATAAAAAATACACTTGTATTATAGGGGCCAAACCATAAGATATAGCGACTCATTAATTTATCGATTAGAATAATCTCCTACATAGAAATAATAAGAGATACATTTAAGTTACCATTTCTTACCTTAAAAAAATTGACGTCCAAATCTTTTCTACGTATGGAGATCAATGTTACTTCCACTTTATGGATCTTCTATTGCCAGATTAGATCATTGATTGTGCCATTCCTTGAAATTATAATTTCGCGAAACGGAGGAATAATCTAAAAATAATTAATTTATCAAAAATAGCTCATAAATAACCCCTTAAATCTCAACTATCATTAAAAGTAATTCAGCTTATAATCCTACTCAGAATAACAATCTATTTTCTTCTCCCGTTCAACACATTGCCACTTCATTGCGTTACCCTCCATTACGGACAAAGAGCTTCTCTAGAATGGTCTTGGACACCGTCCCCTATTTCTTCTTTCCGTTTCGTTAGCCCTTCCCGCTCTGCTGGGAAGCACACTTCTCTTTAAGACGAAACTGGAAACGGAGTCCGCCAAATCAGAAAATCATTTTTGCATTTGGTCCCGCTTCCAAAGTTTTCCTACTTCACAGAGCTTTTACACACACTTCCCGAACCTCCACTGACCCCACCTTTTTTTGACAGCAAAACAACAACATTCATTCTAGGGCAGCGGCATAAACCGTTTCCCTACGTTCCACTTTTTATACGCCTAACCTAGCCTGAATATTGAACTTCCGAAAGCAACAAAAAAAGGTAACAGCAACCGCTCTATGGGAAGTAAATCTAAAAAGATTCTTATGAAATCTTACGAAATCATCAACAAAATCGCAGAACCAAAGTTAAAAAGACAGAAAAAGGAAAACGCTCCGGATATAATAAGTAAATCAATTAAAAAAATATAAACGTAAACCATCCGAAGGCCGGTCCGACAGTTCATTCTGACGAGGTTCGGGTAGACAATTATTAATTTTTAAATCTTGTATTATGAGTACTATCAGAAATCATGTTCAGTTAATCGGAAACCTTGGGGAGGACCCAAAAGTAACCATTTTGGAAAACGGGAGAAAAGCAGCCCGTTTTTCGCTCGCCACCAATGAATTTTTCAAAAATGTAAAAGGTGAGAAAACCCAGAATACAGAATGGCATTCTATCGTGGCCTGGGGAAAGACCGCCGAGATCATAGAGAAATATGCCGGTAAAGGGCAGGAAATTGGTGTAGTAGGGAAATTAAAGACCCGTACATACACAACGAACGACGGAAACCAACGGTACATCACCGAAGTAGAAGCAAGGGAAATCCTTTTGTTGGGAACCAATAACGGCAATGATGCCGGTTAGAATGTATTAAAGAGGGCGTATCTGCAGAAAGTTGCGTCCTTTTCTTCATTATTATCCTCTAAAACAAAATCACAATGAGAGCGCAAATCATTGAAATTTTAAGTGGATTGAAACATTTTCACGGTTCGGAAATGCTATACCATATCCCATTGACAGATACCAGATATACCGAAGGAATAAAATATCTTGCCAATGTTGCAGAATGCTATTGGCTGATCACCGATGCTTCGATTATGGCCAAAAGCTTAATGAAGCAAAGCAGCCCATTGATTTAAAGCCAGTGGCACAAAACGAACCGAAATACTCAATGAAAATGTAAAAGTGTACTGAAATAAAATTCTTGATGCATTGTATCTTGAATTTAAAAATTAAATTAAAACTCTGATTCATGAACCATGGGCTTGTTTTCGATGTTTCACTCTTTATAAAATACTGGTAACAGATTAAAACTCGAATCAACAATCTGAAAACCATTTATTTGATGCGCTCTATTACTAAGATCAATGTTTTTTTTACTCAATATAATACCTTCGCCACCTTTTTACCTTACATATTTTTGAGGGGTTAGATAAATGCAAAACAATTTGCAATTATTTATCTCGTTGTCAATCGCAATTAGGAATAGATACTTGCTTTAAAATGTAAAAGAATTGGATTTTCAGATTGCCTATACTACCAGAGTCAACGATAAAACAATACAACTTGGCATTATCCTTTTTTACAATTTACAAGGAGTTCCGATCGATAAAATTAAAGGGGTTTTTAATTTTCCCTTTCTCCTTATTTAAGATCATCCTTGCAGCCGACTCCCCCATCACCTTGAAATCCGTTGAAATAACAGTAATTCCCAGCAATTCCTTTAAAGGCGTGTCGTTATATGATATCACCCCAATTTCCGTACCCTTTATAAATTCCTTTTCACGAATTTGATTGATTAAATTCACAAGATCCGCTTCTTCTATAGTGATAAACAAATCCCCTTTTTTTAAAACAATATCATCTATGATTTCATCCAGTATTTCGAAATCAATATTGTATGCCACGCAGAATTTTCTAAAACCATATAAAATTTTTTTTGGGTATGGATAAACCGATTTGTGTGGATATACTAATATCAGCTTTTTATATCTAGATATCTTATCCAATCCCTCTTTTAGAGCATTATAGATATCGTTTTCAAAATCTTGGTATATCTCAGAGACATGTCCTTCAAGTTTAAGATCGTTGTTATCCATGATAACAAGCTTATCCTTGGGAATCCTATTCAGAGCCTTGATTGCTTCCTCGGTATAGCTAACATGATTAAGACCTTCCGTCTTAAAATGTGGCATAATAACATAGAAATCGTATGCATTGATATTCTTTTCGATTAAATTTAGGAACAATGAATTGTCGCAATGATAAATGTGAAGATCGGTATGGGAATTACCACCTATATTGTTAATAAATGAATTGTAAATAAGCATTTTATAAGTGCTCAATTTATTGACAAGGAACAGAATATTGACTTTTGATATTAATTTTGTTCTTGTTACATAATATCCTTTCCCTCTTACTGAGGTGATGATATTTCTATCTTTAAGAATTTGGTAAGCCTTTTCAACTGTGTCCCGAGAAAGGATATACTCCTCGCTAAAACTATTTATTGAAGGTATTTTATCGTCTATTTTCAGGTGTCCATGTGATATATTATTGATGATGGATTCTACTATCTGCCTATATTTGGGTATACGCGAATTTTCATCAATCTCAATATACTTAAACATTTCCATTATTAATATAATTTATAAGTTAACAATAAACTCACCAATCTTGCCATTCAAACACCTAGCATTCTACAATTTCCGCAATGACCCAATTAACATATTGTTCAGTACGATATTCTTGCATTTCGTCCATGTCGTATTAGACTTACAGCCATGGAAATAATCAATGACATAAAATCGCATGTGGTCTTCTACCTATACAGGGTAAAGAGCCTATTCAAATAATTTTATATTCAGATAGCTACACCATTAATAATATCCATGAATACTTTCAAACGCACTTCTATATTATTGACGTTGAACCAGAACCTGCTAGTTATCTCGCTGAAACTCTTCCCACATTCCTTGCAAACATAAAGTCGCCCCTCCTTGACCCCGTGGTTGGATCGAATATACCCGCACCTACAATGTAGGTTGCTTACCGCAGTGACCTGAGCTCCTTTAGTTAAGAATTAATAGTCGGTCGATAGGGCGCTTGAAATAACCTGAGGCTGTATTAATAGGCTCGAACTTACTAAAAAAACCTTTCAAATCCTTTGGAATCATTTCCGCATATTTATTATGTCAATGATAATAAATTTATATATAAGTAGATAGCAATTTTTTCGAATAAGAAAATAGGTTTATCAAAAATAGGACTGTTGCTCATTCGTAAATGTGTTTAAATTAAATAACTAATTGATATTTTTTTATGCTTAGTTGGTTTGCTCCTATATAACAAGATTAATCTTGTTATATATTTATTACTAATTATGCTGTTTCTTTTGTCATTAATAAAGGCCAAAACTCTTCCGTAGAGCTAAATGTCCTAGTATGGTATTCCACTATTTAAAGTGTGCTATAGACCAGTGCTTCTAAGGGATAAGAATATGTGAATTTTCATATGCCTACTTCTATAAGATATTGCTACACAGTTATACCTGGGTTTTCGGATAAATGCATCAATAACTTTAATAAAGCTTTTGAAGTTATCCTTACAAGCAAACCGTATATCCTCTAGTCCATGCTGGTTGAAATCAGTGAGTACTTGTAGCCAAAAGTCAGCACCTTCGCTCTCGGAGATGCATATTCCCTAGACTTCCCGATATCCCTCCTTGTTGATCCCTAAAATATTGTAAAGAGCTCTGTGCACTATCTTTCCATCCACTTTGATCTTATAATGCATGGCATCAAACCATACGATGCAATAGACCGACTCCAAGGGCCGGTTCTGCCAGTCTTTCACATCTGGGATGATTCTAACGGTAATCCGACTAAAACTGCTTAATAGGTCATGAGGGGTATCGATCTCGAAAGTACCGAAGCCGCTCTTGATCATTTTCTTGCCCTTACCGTTGCGTTTGTTACCAATGGAGTTCTCAGATGCGTTCAAATGACCATCAAATTAGGCCTCTAGAGCTTTCTTAATGAAATTCTTGAGCATAGGTGCAAAGGCGCTATCCTTGCCGAAAAGACTCTTGCCCGATATAAATTGGGCAAGAGTCTTTTCTTCAGTTCTTTTTGTTCTTCGCGTGTCATAATGCCGTCTGAATAGTATTAATTATACTTAATTCAGACAGAGTTTAATTTACCCCCTCCTTTCTAATTTGCAGTAGTCTTAATAGTTACAGGCCCTATCAACCCAGAAGATATCATTTCCTCTTCTGGCGTAATTTGATCTATCAACACTGAGGTTGTACGTTTCTCTAACGGCAATCTCTTATCTCCAGTTAATCGGTTGCGCCAAACATTAACTACTTTTACTTCCAGCTTATTTTTTCCTTCTTGCACAACCTCGGTTATATTTAAGCGATATGGTGGCATCCATGAAGTACCCACATTTTCCCCATTCAGCATGACAGTTGCCATTACCCCTACGTCACCTAAATCCAAGAATATCTCTTTATCGTCAGGTATTTGGTAATTAAAACTGGTTGTATAATTAGCTCTTCCTGAATAATACTTCAACCACTCTTCTTCACTTTTGGACCAGTCCATCAATTCGGTTGTCACAATCGTTTTTGGAGCAATATTCTTAGCTTCAAAATCAATCTCCCAGGAGGCATCAATAGTTTGGGCTACATAATATTCAGGTATATTTGAAATACTACCCTTTTTGATTAAATCACTTGAATTGTTACTAAATACAATAAACCAACTTCTATCTATTTCCATTTTTAGAGGAATAATAGTTCTTCCATTCACGACTGAATATTCTGAAATCGCTTTAATTTCACCGGTCACAGCATCCCAAAGCTGCGGTTTTAATCCATCTACTCTAAACGAAGGATTTACTTCAATATCCTTTCCGCTTTGATTGGTCAAAAAGTAAATCTCAAGACCTTCTTGTTCTCGGTGCGTCCACAAGACGTCATCACTAACCTCAACATCCTTATGGATGCCGAAGGCATTTAATGCTTCTTGTAAAGGAATATCTACGATCACAGCCCCTTTACCGTAGGTCTTAATTTTCGAATCTCCTGCCCATAATTTTGATGCCAAAGTACTAACCTTTTCATCACTCTGAGGATAATTCTGTAAACTAGGAGATGTTTTTGGCGCTTGTCCATAAATCCTACCTCCTTCCAATACTAATTGTTCTAACTTAGCCAATAATTCTGGGCGCATAGTTTCCATAGGAGGCAACACCATCATACCATAATTCATTCCATCTGGCAATACAAACCTTCCCTCTTTGACAGTCATTCTGCTTAATATGACCTCCGCATTAATATAATCAAAGGAATATCCATCTGGTAGAGGTGGGTTAGTAGCACCAGTCATAATAGGGGCATCTTCTCCAATAAAATAACACACATCAGCAGAATAATTTCCTTGTTGTAACAGATGTTGAGATCTTCTTAAATAATCAAAATAGGCTTTTCCTTGTTCGAACCAGGTATTATGTCTATTGAACTCAGTGCTAAACCATGCATTCACTCCTGGCGCTTTATCATTATCTGGTTGATGAATATACAAATGAAGCACATGATGGTTTATTCCTTCCGTCATAGCCCAATCACCACGCCTCTTCAACATAGCTGGATGCCTTACGAATGATCTTTGTCCGGCTGTAAAACTTTCAGCTGAAGTAGTTTTCTTACCATAGATATGTGCTGCCGAAGAAGCAGCTTTACATTCAATATTACCCAAGGTACCCTCATTCCAAAATTCTCCACTGACCATATCCGATTGTCCACCATACATTAAGAACTCGGAAGGAAAGCCCCAATGGCCGTAATTTTCCAACCACAATTTCAGACCATTTTCATTCGCTATTTCCCGTAAACCGCCTACATATTCATAAGCTACATCATCAGCAACTGCTCGGCGAAGATCCCAAAGAAAACGTTCAGATGCTGCCACACTACCCACAACTCTACCTGAGAATACTGGCAGGTATTTTTTCGGGTCATAACCATAGCGTTCTTCAAATTTTCGAGCAAATCCATCTGTCCAGTTTTGTGATCCTTTTTCAAAACTGTCTGCAATCACATATTTGAAGGCACTTTTACTTTCCTCAGGAATTCGTTTTAAAAACTCTCCAATAAAATTTTCAAAATGGAAACGCGCTAATTCACGATTCGCCTTGTCCACTTCATATCCTTTACCCCTTGGTGCCGCCGGATCATTTTTCACTCCTGTTGGGGTCATTCCAAATCGCATTACAGTCCAATCCCCTTCAGGAGCATCCCAAACGAGATTTCCGTTTTCATCCATATATTCAGAAATATCCAGCACTCCGTCGTCGGCTATGACCAATTGTGTGTTGTGTAGTTCAGGTTGCGCCTGCCAAACATAAGATTCAGCATTAGGCCATGGGGTAGGATGCATCCTACCAAGTGTTTTATCTAGATAATTATCCAAAACCACCGCTCCTGATATGCGTATCTCTGCTAAACCTGAAGGCTTTGCCGCCAAAACATCGACTGCATTTAAAGCTTGAATATCCTTAAAAATCAATTTAAACTGGCTTGAAGTTACTTCAGGAAATGAAACCGCTAATGGACCATAGGATAATGGGCCTGTTTGACCCTGAAAATCACGACGATCAAAATCAAATTGTTTTATCGTAACAAATTCATTCCCAACAAAGGCCTGTAATTCACAAGAAGTGACCAAATCATTATTACCTGGAAACAACTGGATACTTCTAGCTGTAATCGACTGATCCGCCTGTATTCTATGATTAAAAAAAGGATATCTACTTTAATTTATCAACAATCCTAAGCTGCATATTTCATAAGATTAATATAGGGTTCATTT
>NZ_AUKX01000037.1 GCF_000424985.1 Arenibacter latericius DSM 15913 | reverse complement strand
ATCTACAAAGGTTTTGCAATGGATCGAAAACTGGAACACCATGCCCTGAAGGGAATTATAAAACAACGGGTAAAGCAAGGCGTTTACCATATACAACATGTGAATTCCACGCACAATAGACTAAAGAAATGGATAGACGGCACTTTTTGGGGCGTTTCGACCAAATATCTTCAGCAGTATCTGAATTGGTTTAGGGTAAAGGAGCACCTCAAGGGTAGTAAGGACATGCTCCAGGCCTTTGTTCCCAAGACCGTTGAAGACATTGGAACCTATGCCAGATACAGAAATATAGACACTAGGTATGAAAAACTAATATCAACGCAAACTTAAACTAGAGCCTAATTGTTTGTTATTCTCTTGGGTTTCATTTAAATCCATGTTCTTATTCACATAGATTACTCTAATGATGGCTTGGTGAATTTTGGCAATTTCTAAGAGGTATTTCAATTCTGTTCTTTTGTATCGGGATTTAAAATCGGTAGGAAAAACAATTTCCTTAGGTGCTGTAAACTGCACCTTTTCTGGTATTGCCAATACAGGACATTCCCTAACTTTTTCCATGGTGTTGACGGTATTACTGCCAAATATCACTCCTTTAGTTCCGGAGGCCCCTTGGGTTCCCATAATCACCAAATCGATATCTTTTGTGGCAATGGTCTGTTCTAAGGCCTCCGATAAGAAATTATAAGAGGATATGGTATAAAAAGTATGTTTATAATTGTCTTGATGCAGAGCTATCATCTCTAATAGCTTTGCGAATTCTTCCTCAGATTTTGCTTTAGCATTTTCATACTCCGTACTTCCAGGTTCAGGAACCAAGAGGTTACTTGTGGTATAACTGTCTAGCCTAAAAACGTTTAGTAAATAAAATTCACAGTTTATCTTCTTATACAAGTCAAGTGCATATCGCACTGCATTAAGTGCGTTTTTTGAAAAGTCGGTAGGAACTAGTATTCTTTTATCCATGAGTTCCTTTTTTAGGAGATGTTTATGTAAATATAAAGTAGCAGAGGCAGGATAACTATGACAATGGTCAGTTGGCTATAGCAAGAGTAAAATGAGGGATACCTGTCTGCTTTTTTTGTAATAAGCGATGGATATCCCCCATAAATGGATTAAAGAGCTATATATTTTATTTAGCTCGGTGTAAATACTTAAGCTTAAAGTTGTGGTAAGACCATAAATGGTATGGTAACATGAAAACCGATTTTTTTAATCACCGGCTCAATGAATAATCTCTCTATAAAGGTGTGTTTGTTTTGCACCATTACTAAAAAGTTAGATTTGGACTTCACCTGAAATTCGTTTATAGCTGTTATAATCCCGTTGTCTGGCACTTCATGGAATTGTCCTTTATTCTCTAATACTTGTCCTAGTTGGGCCTTATTTTTCTCCTGAGAAGGATTAAGCTCATAGCCGGCTCGCACGTGCATTACGTTTATTCTAGAATTATGAAGATTTGCTATGGAAAGTAGTGGTTTCATTTTTTCCTTTTCATAGGTGATCTCATAATCGGTGGGAAATAATATCTCCTTGGGGGCTTCGTATTCATAATTTGGAGGTACTACTAATACTGGACACTTAGCACGTTTTATTACGTGTACAGCATTGGTCCCCAATAGTATTTCTTGGGCACCTGTAGCGCCTTTGGTTCCCATTACTATCAAATCTATGTTTTCTTCCTCTACCATATAAGAAATTTCACCCATTAGGGTGTTAAAGGCAGAGTGAACAATAAACTTGTGTTTAGGATTCCCATTGGTATCCTCCAATTTACTTTTTAACTTTTCTAATTGATTAGTACTGCTTTTTTGCAATATATCTCCCAATTCTATTTGTTCCGGACTACCCATTAGGTAGTCAGATTGATAAACGGTTGGGGTATAGGTATGTAGTAAATAAAAAGTACATTCCGTCTTGTTATAGACTTTTGTAGCATATTGAATAGCCTCAAAAGAATTATCAGAAAAATCGGTGGGTAAAAGAATGCGAACCATAGTGTTTTTATTTAGTATAATATAGTAAAATTAAAACAGCTAATTTTCAATAACCATGATAAAGGTCAGTTTAAAGGATTTCAAATCAGGAACCTTGTATAGACAGAAGGGGAATTTTCGTGCAAAAACTGACTTCTTCTACCGTGGTGTCTAAAAACAGTCTATGTAGTAGTCCATAATCTTTGGATATCATGATAATAAGATCTGCATTGGTACTTTTCGCAAAATGGTCAATACCATGCTCAATTTTGCTGGCGACTACCCTGTGAAAGCTAATAGGATTGAGTAGGATTCTAGAAAGCTTTTCTATCCACTGTTTTTGTAATATCTCTATCTCTTTAATTAGTGGGATTCCAGATTTTGTTATATAGAGTAGTTTGATATGAGCTTTTTGTGAACCGATTAACTGTCGGGTGGTTTTAATAATCTCT
This sequence comes from Arenibacter latericius DSM 15913, assembly GCF_000424985.1. Lineage (GTDB taxonomy): Bacteria > Bacteroidota > Bacteroidia > Flavobacteriales > Flavobacteriaceae > Arenibacter > Arenibacter latericius. Next base: position 56,262 of record NZ_AUKX01000037.1, on the reverse strand, counting down.
TCACTTAGGGGCGATTCAAAATCTACAGGGAAGATTACTTGTTTAAAGGCTGTATAACGCGCCTTATCTGGGATAATTAAAACATCACATTCTACCTTAGTGATTACGTCCCCAGCATGACTGCCCATAAAAAACTCCTTTATCTCGGTAGCTCCACGGGTTCCCATAACAATAAGTTCTATATTCTTATCCAAGACATGTTTTCGTATGGCTTTAAGAAAAAAACCTTCTTCACTAAGCGTAGTAGTTTGATGTTGCTGATTCTTGGTGGAAGCGGAGTTTATAAGTTTTACTAAATCTTTTAATCTCTCATCTATAACTTTAGGTTTTTTGTCCACCAAGATGTTAGTACCCAAATTATAAACTGGGTTTTCAAAATGTTTTGAACCATCTACATTAACATACAGCAAATAATAATGGCAAGGAGTCTCCTTAAACAGATCAAGCGCGTAACGAATTGCGTTTTTGGAGTTCTCGGAAAAATCTGTGGGAATTAATATTTTTTTCATAAGTCCTCCAATTATCGGTTTCTATAAAAATAAATACACCTACTTTTTTAAACTATGATATTGGTCAGTAGGGGGAAGGTTAGTCTTAAGAAATAAACTGAACAAAAAACCAGAAATGTTACTTCCCGGGTTTCCTTGTTTTCTTCACTTAGTGGATTTGACTCCCCGTTTATTTAACTTCCTGGTCCATTCAAGCGGACCTGCCCGAATGCGTTAAGGCGGGCCTGCCCGTACTATTCAGGCGTGCTTGCCCGAATCCGTGGAGGCGGGGGGCAAAATGATTTCTATAGGTATTGTCAATTACCCCTATGGACAATTCCTCTAAGTTAGTTTTTATGTTTTAATTTCTAATTTAGAATCCAATAGCTCCGCATTAGGAGTTAATAAACAAACCCCTACTTTAACTTAAAAAATCATCTTCTTGGTAAGCTGGATTAGGATATTTATAAAAACCTTCTCCGGTAGAAACTCCTAATTTGTTGGTGTCAATAAAGTTTTCTTTTAAGTATTTGGTCGCTTTCAATTTTAAAGGGTCTTTTGATTCTTCAGAAGCCATTCTATTGATGTTATACACCGTATTTATACCTACAACATCTATAATCCCAAAAGGGCCTAATGGAGCTCCAGTTGCTTTCATCCACGTTTTGTCTATAACCTTAGGGTCAGCTACTTCATTAGCCATAAGACTTGTTGCAGCACTTAAAAATGGCACTAACAAAGAGTTTAAAATGTAACCTGGTTGTTCTTTTTGTAAAGGCAAAGCTAACATGCCAATAGCTTTAGCAAAAGCAACTACGTCTTTATAGACATTAGGGTCTGTACCTGGATGTCCCATAATTTCAGCAGTATTATTCCTCCAAATATCATTGGCAAAATGAAGAGCTAAAAATTTAGAAGGACGACCAGTTACATCGGCAAACTGACTTGGTAAAAGCGTAGATGAATTTGTAGCAAATACTGTTTTTTCTACGGCAACCTTTGCTAACTTTTGGTAAAAATCGGTTTTTATATTTGGGTTTTCTGGAACAGCTTCAATTAATAAATCGGCCTCTTTTACGGCTTCTTCAAGATTAGAACTATACTTTAAATTGGCATAAGTAGCAGCTAACTGTTCTTCATTGGCATTTAAATCTGTTTTAAAAGCATTACTCATTATGCTGAATTTAGCTTTTGCCTTGTCTAGCATTTCATCATTAATATCATAAACTGTCACCTTAAAATTATGAAAAGCAGCTTGAAAAGCAATTTGATAGCCTAGAACACCACTTCCCGCTACGGTAATATTCTTATAATTCATTTGTCTTATTTTTTAGAATTTATGTTTTATAAATCAATGCTGTCTAAAATTACCAATTTTAATGTAAAGGTGTTGTATTTAATAACTACGAAATTGCGGTATAATCAACAAATCCCTTATTACCTTATCCTTTAAAAGACTGTTTTCAAATTAAACCCAATAGCTTCTATATAGGTCAGCTTAATGCTTTTTTAGAATAAAATGAAATAATTATACCTGGAATGGACAAAGCTATGGCAAGATAAATTAAACTCATGGGCGAGTACATTCGGAGCAACATTCCAGCGGCGGATGAAGCAATCATAATAGAGAAGTTAAATACAGAAGATTGTACAGAGGTAGCGACGTCTTTGGCAGTATCTACCTGTCTGCTCACCGCTGCCTGCAACAAAGTTACTAAGGGTCCAAATGAAAGTCCCCATAAAAAGAAGGCAGAATACCCCATTATAGTTGTTTTACCTAATGTTAGAAAAATAACCATGGAGATAATCAGCAAGCCAAACATTAGGATGGTGAGCAATCTAAGGTGTTTATCGGTGTGTTTTATAGCTAATAAGACAGAAATTAAAGATCCAATTCCAAAAAACAATAACGCCCTTTCAACACCACCAGCAAGCTGAATTTCATCTACAAGGCTTGTGATATATACATATACCCCATAGTGTGCAATTACGCCAAGCAAGGTAAGCAACAGCACAATTAAAACTGCTGGTATTTTTAATAGTGCAAAGGGGGAGGAGCTTTTAGTTAGTTTCTCCCCGGGTATCGAGGGTAGAGCAAATAAACTGATTAAAGCAATACCGATAATAACAATACCTAACCCTATAAACTCTGTTCGCCAGCCATAATCATTTCCAATAGTGGTCATAATAGGCATCCCAACACTAATCCCCAATGTAGTGCCTGCCATGATAACTGCTATTGCCTTCCCGTGATGCTGTTCACCTACCAATCGCATTCCGTAAGCAGCAATCATTGGCCACATTACCCCAGCACAAATACCACCGATAATTCTAAGAATTATAATGATGGTATAATTGTGAACAAGTCCGGCTATAATATTAGAAATTGCGAAGCCAGCAAGTAGAAGTAACAATAGATATTTACGGTTAAAATGCATGGTCACAGAAATGAGAGGAATTGCAAAAATAGCGGAAGCTATAGCGTAGTATCCCACTAGATTACCAGTTTGCACTTCGCTAATATTTAAATCGGCCATCATAAGTGGTAAGACACCGGAAGGCATTAATTCGGACAGGATTCCCACAAATGTCACGGAGGACATTAAGATCATTATCAGCCACGGAAAAGCTCTTTTTGTTTGTTCCGTAAAATCTTGTTTAATCATAGTTTTCTTTTATTCAAAAAGTGAGATTATAAATTTATGCCACTAGCCCGTTCCGTGATCTATTGAATTTTTTAGAAGATAAATAGAATAATCACTTTTTTTTATCGTCTACGGTCATAAACTTTTCCATTTGCTAGCTTTTTATCAGCAAATAGGTTGTCTATGGTTACTAAATGATATCCTTTTTCCTTAAAATGAGAAATTACCTCGGGCATAGCTTCTACGGTGGACTTATGAATGTCATGGGCCAATACTATTCCATTTAAATTAGCCTCACTTATTCTTTTTGCTACAATATCAGCATCTCGATCCTTCCAATCCAATGGATCTAAATTCCATAAAATTATGGGCATATTGGCTTTATTTTTCACCATGTCGTTAAAAGAGCCGTAAGGCGGACGCATAACCTGTACTTCTTCCCCTGTGATATTTGAGATTACATCATTAGTTTTAATTATTTGATTAGCAATTGCTTCTTCCGATAGCTTTTTTAAATCCTTATGATCCCAACTGTGATTTCCTATCTGATGTCCTTCTTTATAAGCTCTTAACAGGGTGTTCTTTTGCACTTTGGCAGATTTACCTAAAACAAAAAATGTAGCCTTTACATTATGCTTTTTTAATATGTCTAAAAGTTGTGTAGTGTGTGTGGCTGGACCATCATCAAAGGTTATCGCTATACAAGGTTCTTTGCTGCAGTCTATTTCAAACGTTTTTTGGGAAATACTGTCCCGCGCTATGGAAGATGCTGATGTGTCTATTTTTTCCCGTTGTATATGAAATACAGATTGATACTTTTTAGTTACTAAAGGTTGATAGGATTTTGGAGAAAGTGTTACCTGAATATTCCCATGATTACCTGATGCTACTTGATATTTATCAAAATAAATAGTTAGGTTACCAGATTTATCCCAAGAAAAGGCATGGTAGTTTTTATCGGTGGGTTTGGTTCCTTCAGCAATCATGTCTAGAGTGCTTTTCCAAATAGTATTTCTATCACTATTTGTTAGACCTTCCATTGAATTGATTTTTTCTTTTAAAATATCTTCTGTTTTCGATTTAGCAATTTCAGCAAGCTTATTAAAGTTTTTTTGTGGAGAAAAAAGAGTTGAGAATTGAAGTTCCTTTTTTTCTTTTAAATCATAAATATGGGTATAATATTGTGTGTCATAGTTATTCCCATAAGAAGTATAACGCTCTATTAAAAAAGCAATAATTGAAGGTGAACTTTCTATTAATTCAAAATGTTGACCAAAATCTAATCCTGCAACAGCATTATCATTTTCCTTTTTTGCTGCATTTTTAAATTCATTTAAGTAGGTTTGGGTGAATTCTTCCTGGTGATCATTAATGAAAGTATAGGTAGTGCTTGGGTAAGAAGAATGAAACCTATTCTTGTCATTAGTGGTTTCCGAACCTATTTGAATGTTTTTTATCTGAATACTATCTGTTAATTTTTCTTCACTTTTTTCAAGCTTAATTTGTGATGGCTTTTCTATTTCGTTTTGCTTAGAAGTTTCCTTACAGCCAATAATAAGGGTTGTAAGGATTAATAAATGAAATATATATTTCATAAATATTAAGTTTATTCAGTTTATTGATTTTGATCAGATTACTTAAATAGAGTTCACTATATGCATTCTTAATGATAACTAGGTCTAACACCTTTGTATTGAAATACCTAGTTTAAAAGACTCCCAAAAACAATATTTTGTATGTTACTTACTTAAATATAAATTTCCACAAAAGTTCGTATTTAAGCAGGTTTAAAGTATTGGGTAGGTCTAAAGTGTCAGATGAACTTTACAATGTCCCCTAAAATATTACTATTCTTTACGACCTGTAAAATGCTCCATTGTTTTGTAAATTCCGAGAACATCTCCCGCAAACCAATCAAAAATATTAATCGACATTATAGCCTGACCAAAGCGTGTAAACCTGTATATATACCCAGGAATACTCAACATTTTTTTATTCTTCTCAATGGCTTTTACAATGGTTAGTGCTGTAGCTTCTGGTTCAAGTATTGGTATTTTTGATTGTACACCATCAAACATTCCTGTATTGATGTAGTAAGGCATTATGGTGGTAACATTCACCTTTTTATTCAATTGTTTCATTTCCAATCGCAGACTGTCAGACCAACCAATTAGCGCCCATTTGCTGGCAGCGTAAACAGACATTTTAGGATTGGAAACGAGCCCTCCAGATGAAGCAATATTGCAAATGTGTCCAGAATTCTGTTCCATCATATCATCTAGAAATACCTTGGTGATATGCATAGGGGCACTTGCATTAATTTCCATTGTTTTGGAAATATCAGATACCGTATGCTCGCTAAAATATTTACCAACTATTATTCCAGCATTATTGATCAATACATCAACAATACCTATTTCTTGTTTAACTCTTTTAGCTGATTCTTGTATTTGCGCTATATCGGAAACATCTACATGGTAACCAAAAACCTTCCCTTTGTTAGAGAATTGCGCTATTGTTTCGTCTATTTTTTCTTGATTAATATCCCAGATGATAACTTTGGCGTTTCGTTCTAATAGTAAACGAACCATTATTTTACCAATTCCAGAAGCGCCACCTGTAATTAAAATTGTTTTACCCTCTAGTTTATTCATTTTTATATTATTTGATAGTTACTCACTAAATGAGAATATAATCTTCCGAGGATTCTGTTAAGTCCTATAGTTGTTTTCTATAATGGGCATGTTTTGAGCATTGTTAGTTTACCTTAAAACTCGGACACATTTTTAAAATGATAAATCATTTTTTTAATGGAACTTGTTTCAAATTTAGGCTGAAAAAGCATAAAGTAGGGGTATATTCACTACAATTACTTTTAAGGGTTTAAATGGTAACCTCCTATCATGTTCTTATTAATGTATAATAGAATGAGCCAAATATTTACCAAGAATGACCTTTTTTTGGTTGGTATTATTTGGGCCTAGGTCGGTAATCGTTAATTTTTTAAAAATCGTATTAAGGGATTAATAAAGCTTTCAAATTTTTCTATATGGGGTAAATGTCCCACGTTTTCTAATTCAACTAACTCTGAATTAGGTATTGCCTGTTGCGTTTTCTTTCCTAATTCGTTATACAATCCCATAGTTTTTCGCACTTCTTCAGTAACCAAGGGTTTGCCTAGTGCGGTTCGGTCTCTAGTGCCAATAATGAGTAATGTTTGTGTGCTAATGTTTTTAAACTCATATACCACAGGTTGTGTAAAAATCATGTCAAAAGTCAATGCATTATTCCAGGCAATGGTATTATAATTGGAGTTAAGTGTCCAGCCTGCAAGTAAATTTACCCATTCGTCGTATTGGGGTTTCCATTTATTATCGTAATAATTAATTAACTGATACTTCTTTATATCTTCATAGGTTATTTTTAGTTCATTTTTATACCACCATTCTACAGGTTTATAGGGCGCTTTTAATTTCCAATCTTCTAGACCAATTGGATTTTCTAAAATAAGTTTTTCACTAATATCAGGATACATTAAAACGAATCTGGTGGCTAACATTCCACCCATAGAATGTCCTAAGACAGAGACTTTATCTACTTTTAAGGTATCTAATAAGACCTTGGTATTTTGTGCTAATTGCTGAAATGTGTAATGAAAATGAGTGGGTTTAGACGATTTCCCAAAACCTATTTGGTCTGGTACTATTACACGATAACCTTCATTAGTTAAGGCTTCTATTGTGGTCTTCCAATAGGCACCATTAAAATTTTTTCCGTGAAGTAGTACAATGTTTTTACCGTTATAGTGTTCTGGCTTAATATCCATATAAGCCATTTTTAAGTTTTGCTCTTGTATGTTTAAGTGGATTGAGGCAACAGGATAAGGATATTTGTAATTAGATAATTCAATATCTAACCATTGTAAATTTTCTAATTGCGCAGTAGAAACTTGGAGTGTAAATATTATTAATAATACTGTAATAAGCTGTTTTTTCATTTTTTAATGCTTGTTGTCAACGTTGGATAAGACTAGTTGCGTTTTTAAAAAACTAAATTAACAAATACAAACCTAACTAGTGTTCAGGAGGGAGAGTAAAAGATTCGAGACGGTCAACCTCACAGGATTTGTAAGTGAATTTTCAGCAGTAATCCATTAACGTATCTAATTACAGGAAGGGGTAAAGAGTTATAAATAGCTGTGCTGTAATAACTTGTATTTTAAAAGAAAAAACCCAGAAGAATTATCTCCAGGGTTTCCCTAATTTACTTGTAGCGAGATCGGGAGTTGAACCCGAGACCTCCGGGTTATGAATTTCCAAAGATCTGTACTTAAATGGTCTTAAATAGCTCTAAAACAGTAGATTATCAGTTGCGTTTAACAATTTAAATTGATTTAAAACCATTAAAAACCATCAAATGTTGTACATATGTTGTACATGGATTTTGTATCTTTAGCATTGTTAGACAGTGAGATATGGCCACCATTAAGATAATATTACGTAAAAATTATCAAAAGAAGGATAAAACATTTCCCATTGTTTTACGATTGACAAAAAATAGAAAAACAAAGTTCATTTTTACTGGAGAGTATATATTGAAAAAGGATTGGGATGATACTAAAGGATTGGCAAGGAATAGTCACCCAAATTCAGCACGTCTTAATAATCTACTTTTAAAAAAGCTTTCTGAAGCACATGATGCTGCTTTGGAAATAGAAACAAGCCATAACAAATCCTCGGTAACCATTATAGCAAGAAAAATAACAACCGAGGATGAATTTGATTTTTTTAAAGCAAGTGAAATATTCCTTGAAAATATTTTAAGAAGAAAAAAGTTTGACCAACATTACAACCAAGAAAAAAGATTAATAGTGTTCAAAGAGTTTTTAGGCTGTAAAAAATTGTCTTTTACCGATTTGGATGTCAAATTGCTGAAGAAGTTTGAGGCACATTTACTTTATGAACGAAAAGTTTCTCCAAGAACTGTGGTCAATTACCATATGCTAATAAGAACAGTTTATAATTTAGCGAGAAATGAATATCATGTAGAGGACAGCAATTATCCATTTGGGAAAGGAAAAATTCAAATAAAGTTTCCAGAAAGTGAGAAAATAGGTTTAACCAAGGAAGAAATTAAATTGCTCGAGGGAGTGAGCGATTTGTCGGAAGCTCAACAGAATGCGGTTAACACATGGCTAATGAGTTTCTATTTCGCCGGAATAAGAGTGGGAGATCTATTAAAGTTGAAATGTTCCGATTTTAAAGATGGACGACTATATTATAGAATGGGAAAAAATAAAAAAATTGTTTCCCTAGCGGTGCCTAAGAAGGCAAAAATGCTACTTAAACAATATACATCTAGGCAAGAAGACAAGAATGACTTAGTCTTTCATTATTTAAAGGGAACTAATCTAAACGATCATAACAAAGTGTCAATCCGAGTGAAATCTATCACAAGAAACCTAAATAGGCGATTAAAAATGGTCGCCGAGAAACTGGGGATTGAAAAAAAACTCAGTATGCACATTGCACGACATAGTTTCGGTAATATTTCTGGAGATAAGATTCCTATTCAAATGTTGCAGAAATTATATCGCCATTCTTCTATAACTACAACGGTAAATTATCAATCCAATTTTATGCATCGGGAAATTGATGATGCTTTGGAAAGGGTTATTGACTTTTGAATTTACTTTAGGTTTATGACTAAATACTTGATCTATTTATAAGTATTGTTTTATTCCCAGTGCAAGTGAAAACTATAAAGCTTTATTTTTTAAGTAATTATTGCTGGGGATAATTTATTCCAAGGTGAATAGTATTTTATGTAACTCATCCAATTGACTGACATTTAGACTAAAAAGACTTGAATGGAACTCACATAATTCGTATCTTATAGGTAATAAAAGTCCCCTTTAAATACGTCCAGTTATATAATATTAAAATTTAATTTCATGCAAGTCGTATGTCTTCAAGAAGAAGCGTTTTACGCCTTATTTGATAAGGTAGTAGAACATATTGAGGCCACTAGGAAAGATAAACCTTCCAAATGGATAGATGGGGAGGAGGCTTTGTCCATACTTAATATTAAATCTGCCTCTACCTTACAGAGATTAAGGGATGAGGGTAAGATCAGGTTCTCTCAACCCCAACCAAGAACTATTCTGTACGATAGGGAATCCCTTCATGAATTTATAGAAAATCACGCACGCGAAACATTTTAAAGGATGAAAGAAGAAATAAAAGTAGATAGGGATTATTTGCAGGCCTTTAATCTGGGATATGAATTGGCCAAAGAACTCAATTTATCCACCCCAATGTTCAAGGGGCTAGTTTCAGAAGACGGTAACCTAAAGGCACTACAAGCGGGAATGGCTGAATTCAATGACGAATTTCGAAAAGCCAAGGGCAATAGCTATGACCAATCTGTTGGTCAAGAACCAGGAAGGAATTTTGATCCAAGCAATGGAGAGGAAAAGGGGTGGAACCAATCCCTATAAGCGGATTTAATCATTCTTTCCCATATTTCTGCGGAAGTTGAAAAGCTTGCGACTACACTTCTTCCAAACTTACGGACTACGTCCATATCCTTTGGTCGAGTTTCGTTCTTAGTTGTCAACCTCCTCGAAACCGCGCATAAAAGCAAACAGCACTGAAAAAGTGCTATTTGCCTTTAATCTCCCACCGCTAGAATCGATAAGGCATTTTTTTATTTACGGGTTTTATAATCAGAATGTTTATATTTATAGTGGTCTAATACAGGTAGTTATGAAATTAAAATCAGTAATTTTCTATGTTTTCCCCTTAATCTTAATATTCTCATGCAATAAAGATGACGCCGATGTTTCAGAAAGTGATAAGGCCAAGGCCTTGTTAGGACAGTGGGAATATACGGCTATTATGACCGATAGAGCGGTGGATATCAATGGTGATGGGACATCGAATATAGACTTATTCAACACTCAGGAAATTAAACAATGTATAAAGGATAACCTAACATTTTTTGCCGAAAGAGGTGAGGGGGAGGATGGATCTTTCAGTATAAATGAAAATGGATTGGCATGTGAGGGGAATCAAGCCTTTACCACAATTGAATCCGATACCTATCAACTTATCAATAATAATCGTATTGTTTTTGGTTCTCGTAGAGAGATGAAAATCATGAAATTTGAAAAGGACAAATTAGTAGTAGAAACTCAAGACAACCTTGGCGGCACAGATGTCTTAGTGACTATAACTTTTAAGAAAAGCTAGTTGCTTTAAACCCTTACAATTGTTCCTCTTATGACGTCACTCCATTGACCATTACTGTCTTGTACGCGTATCTCATAGTCTTGGTCAAGGTATCTTAGTTTACTCTCCTTAGGCTCCTCCTCAAGTTCAAAATAACGTTCTACACCAGATCCCTTGGCGTCATTATAATTGAATAACATGGTGTCCCAACGCTTATCTTTTCTATTGTAAACACGTACCTCTACCTGTTGTAATGTTGCTCCATTATAGGCCTCGGAACAATTGGCGGCAAAACAGGTGTAAATTCGGATCACGTAGTCACAGCCGTTAAGTCCTCCACAACTGATATTGTGTTTTTCACCCTTAACCGCTACGGTCGGTTTTTTCAACATTTCTATGGATTCACTGGTGGTTTGTGAGATTCCCGTTGAATTCTCGACCCGGAAATTTATGGTGAAACTATCATCGATTTCTGGGTAAAATTGCATGGCTACCGATCCATATTCCAACGGTATCACTTCACCTTCCTTATAGATGATCCCTCGATGGTTGATATATCCTCCGTTCATTCCCGAGAACTGGAACGTCATTTCATAGGTTACCTCAGAATCATGTCCAGCAGGTGCATTGGTGACCACATTGATCAAAAATGGTTGATCTTCAAATTTATCTTGGGTCGACTGGCTTACGGTTAGATCAAAGAACTCCTCGTATTTTTCAATTTCGATGGAAACGTTGGCGGTTTTTTCTACTTGGGAAGAAGACCGTACGGTAAAAGCGACTTGATGGGTGTCTTCCGTCAGCCCAGTGTACATCCCTTGGAACGAACCAGTAGGGACGCTAAAACTCTCGCCTGCCGAATATGTATTTCCATTATATTCAAAGGTCCCGTTATTGTTCCCAGAAGAAAAATACATGGTATAACTATCCCCTCCAATACCTATTTCGGAGATATTGAAGTTTACAGGCACAGGGGTTTCGGTATACGTTTTGGACTGCGTCGCATTTGCCGAGAAATTATAATCCTTGGGTGTTACCGCAACGGTGATTGCAGCGGATTTTTCCAAGCCAGTATCGTTTTGGACATAGAAGACCAATTCTACATTGCTTTCATCGGTCCCCTCCAAACTCCAATTGAAATTACCTTTAGGCACCTCATAAATGTTTCCTGCGCTTACCTGAATACCATTCTCGTCCTTTATCAAGGCATTTCCATTTAGGCTGTAACGCATCTTATAATTGGACGTACCCACGTTCTCGGAAATATTAAAGTTTAAGGAGGTTGTTTCTCCTACGGAAATATCCGATTTCTGGCTCCCCGCAGTAAAAAGGAAGTCTATTTGTTTATAGTCGATCACGGTACTGGCAGTATGGGTGACATTCGCACCAGACTCTACGCTAATCACCAGATTGTGTTGGCCAGGTTCCGCTCCAATGTAAACCACGTTATTATTATTGGGGCCCAATTGGAATTTTTCTCCTGGTTCGTAAGTAGTCCCGTTCACCTGGAGCGAACTATTTTTCCCTGATGAATAAAAGGCCTCGTACATATCGTTGGTTCCTTCTGGAATTTCATCGACATCGATAATGGTGTTGATGGGGGTGTTGACGAATTCCGAAGTTTTTGAGGGGGTAATAGTTAAGGTGAAATCGTTCTGTTTGGTTTCCAGATCGATCACTACAGGACCCACTTCCTGACCGTAATTATCGGTTACCATAAATGCAATTTGGTGGGAGCCTAGGGATTCTGGATAGTAGAATAATGAAAAGTCGCCTATCTCTACCTCATACTCTTTTGAGTTTTGCAAAAGGGTGCCGTCACCTTTTTCAACCCTTCCGTTGCCTTCCAGTAGCTGATGCGATAGGCTATATTGAATGATTTCCGTATTTCCGTTCGATTTTAAATTGAAGTTCAATTGGGTGCGCTCGTTAATAAATACGGAGTTACTCCCCGAATTTCCAGTGAACGAAAAGGGAATATTCGCTACTTCGATCGCTACACTATCCCTTTTGGTTTGTGCATTGGAATCCCTTACCGAAAAATAGATCATTCGGTTCCCCAATTCCTTGCTCGTAAAGGTATAATTATAGGAGCCGGGTATAATCGCCCTATACTGACCTGGCTCCATAACACCTCCATTTTGGTCCCTTACGGTACCAGCTCCTTCACTGGTAGCGGAGAAAGAATGCGTTATTTCATAGTTTACCTTGGATTCCTCGTCCTGGGTGTTAAGGTCTACGGCGATGGCCAGATTCGTGTCCAATTCCACTACGGTGGAAGCTGCGGTGGTGTTAATGGTAAAATCCAGGTTGACTACCGTAAACAACAATTCTTCAGTTTTGGTGGCCCCATCCGGTGCTGTGGCTGTTAAACTAAGTTTATGCTCCCCCAAGGTTTCAGGAAGATACCGCAGTTCCGTTATTCCCTTAGGTAGGAAAAAGGGCGTTCCAGCATCAAAAGCTTGGTCGTCTATATAAAGTTTTCCAGTTCCGTTCTGGATTTGATAGGTAATCTCAAAATCGTTCTTATTGTTGGGATCCAATGTTTCCTTGTCTCGTAATAAGGTGGCATTGATCGGGTTTTTGGAATTTATGATAAACTCGTTTACCCCTTTGTTCAATAAAAAACTAAAACTGGCATAGTGGGCCCTGTAGGCCAAGCTGAGTTCTTTTTTATTTGCGTTGGTATCCCAAGCCATAAATCTTACTTGGTGCGTTCCGGTATCAATGGCGACATAATTGTAGTTCCATTGCCGTGTTTTTACCTGCAAGGTGTCGTGAGGTCGAATGGTATCTCCCTCTAAAGTGGTAAAATACCCTTTCTTGTTGCTGGGCAGGTATTTTATAAAATAGGCTATCGTGGAAATTTCTTTTTCCGGTGTTAAGGTGAAGGAGGTCCTGGTATTTTCAAATAGATAGGTTTCCGTAGGATGCTCTCCGGTAAAGGAAAAATCGAAACTATCGAGCACCAGCGATTCAAAATCCTTGCTACAGGAAAAAATAAGGATTAGAAGTGCAAGTAGCAGACCAATGCTGATATGGGTGTTTGAATCAATTTTTTTCATCTTATCAGGTTTTAGAATAGGAAATACCGTATCCCTAAACCAGCATAGGGATAGAATTGACCGACGTCACTGTTGATATGGTAATACTCATTGGCTTTCACCAGAAGGGAAAAATCATTGTTCAAGGTTACCTCCCCTTCGAACCCCAAAAACACGCCATAAATAAATTGGCTCTTGGCATCTAAAATAGCCCCGTTGGATAAGGTGCTGTTACCGTTATTGATGATTTCATACCCGAAAAGGCCCCCTCCTCCGAGATTTACGGCATAGCGTTTAAAGTTCTTTTGTTCCCATACTTTTAGGAAGTAGCCGGGCTGTACGGTGAATATATTGTAAGGAATATTAAAGGACCCTTTGTCTTCGGCTATGGCAGCAAATATGCTCAGTTGTGCATATTGATTTCGGTTCAGGTGATAATTAAAGGTGCCCTTTACCCCATAACCGTCCTCGGCATAGCCTCCGCTAAGACCAATAGAGGAAGCATAATTGCTGCCTTGTGAGAACATCAAGGTGGAGATAAAAAGGACTAGGATGGAAATGTGATACCTCATAATTAAAAATGTATGGGATTATTAATGATTTCATGGCCAATGCGTAAGGAGAAATTGCGATTGCCATTTTCCTCGTCCAATTCAACCATCACTTCTTTTTTTTCGTCCAAAGCAAACTTTTTAAAAACCACCACAAAGTTATTCTCACTTTTTGCCGCCACCCTTTTTGGCTGTTTATACGTATAAATTGGTGCCAGTTCAATTTTCTGATTGCTACTGCTATTTTTATAGTTGGTGGCTATTTGATGCTTAATAAAATTGATGTCCATATCCACTCCCTCCTTGTTTTCGATACGGTACTGGAAGTAAAGCTCGTCCTGATTGTAGTAGACTCCTTTAAGCCAAATAAACACATTGCCCGATCTGGAAAAATACCGTCTGATCTTCGGTTTGTCGAATTGCATGTAATAGCATCTTAGCCTAATATATTCCATAGGGTCAGTTTGATACAAATCTATTGAAGTCGCTATTATACCCTCACTGATTTTTGATTCAGCAGGCGTGTTCTCCATCGGCCCGATCCTTTTCCTTTGGATTTCCACATCACTTTTGGAAAATGGCTTTTCCTTGGCTTTCCGCTCCAATACAGGCTTGTTGCCAATATTGGCGACAGCTATTTTTCTATCAATGAACCAGGTAGTCTGCTGGGGAACGGGTACAAGTTTTATTATAAAATCATAGACCTTCCCCGAGTCGGTGATCACCAAGTAATTGGTGGTTCCTTTATTTTCGGTGGCGAGTTCATCGTAAGAAAGCTTAACGATTCGTCCACTATATTTCCCACCCTCGGGCTTTGGTAAATCCACGATAAAGCCAAAATCGTTCCCGATGCTACTTTCAGCAATATTCTCCGGGAAAATCAGAATCGTTTTAAAGTGCTTCGATATTTCTAAGGTATCGCTATATGCTTGGGCAGGTAACGTACAACTTGCGAAAAGGGCCGATAAGAGAATCCAAACTTTTCTCATTGTGTACGTTGTTTTGGTGTTAGCAATACACGGTCCCCATTTACCAAAAGTATTTTGTCCCGTTGCTTGTATTTTTTCTTTTGAAAGAAATTGCCGAAAGAACGGATAAGGTGCTGTGCCATAGGAAGGTCGGTGGCTTCTCCTACGGTATTGGATAGTTCCTCAATACCTTGATGCTGAACGTCCGCTTTGAATTCCTGTAGCAATTGACCTGCGCGTTCGTTGTGTAGCCCCACCATGCCATCTTCCTGATCAATGGCCGTTAAGGCTATTGGTATGTTGGCCAGGTTGGATACTTCCAGCAGTATTCTTGATCCTTGGATATTTGCGGTGGCATAAACAAACGTATTCTTAGGGAAGGGCTTACCGTTGACCTGAATGTCCTCCCTTAAAATTAGGGTGACCCGGTTTCCAGGTAAAATAAACTGGTCGCGGTAGACTGCTGCTTTGAATAAGGGACTGGCGGCATGGTTTGTGGTTGTAGATTCCATATAGGGGGCAGAATAATCCTGATTACGGGTCAAGCGCTGTTCCCTTGCCTGAAGGAGCATATTTCTATAGGCCAACTTTTTTTGGGCCTCGGAAACTTTTGGACTATCTTTTTTAAGGGAGGATGCTGAAGGGGAGGTGGGATGGTTATTTTCCCGACGCCCCTCCTTTCTTTCACCAAATGAAAAATTTTGAAGCTCCTCTAAGATTCGTTCCAAGGAGTCGTTCTCGGTTTTTCCCTGTTCCAAGTTTTTAAATTGGCCTGGTGGTCTTAACTGATTCAGGGAGTCTAACCTGGATTTTTTATAGATGTCGTTTGGTCCGGAAACATTGAGCTCCTGGTCGTGGTCGGGTAGGCTGTTATTATAGCCCCCTGATGGGCTTTGTGAGGGTAGTTCCCTATGGTTGGAGCTGATACTGGACATGACAAAGAATACCGCAAGAAATACGATGATAGGAGCGGTAAAAGCAAATAGCTTATGCCGTTTTAACCAAAGGTTGAATTTCTCCATGTTGCGGTTCATAGGTTGGTTTATTGTAAATCCCGATTTTTTAAGACATCGAATTTTGTGATCTTTAATCCATTTAAATTATTACTGGTAGCGCCGGTCTCCATCAAATACCCCTGGCTGACCAGGCTTCGGTATTCCGTATTCCCACTTTTTAATATCCGTTGTTTCCCATAGTATTTAAAGGCATAAGGATACCTGGAATAGTCCACTTGCATAGAATCTGTCTCCACCTCTATCGAGTAGCCGCTCTTGGCGATATCTTCGTAATAGTTTTGGTCGATCAGACGATTGTACAGTCGTTGAACCGAGTGATCTGCCATATAGAGCGCCTTGGTTTCAATATTTCTTTTTATATGTCGTAGATCAGGTTCCATGGCAAAAAACAACTGGTGAAAGTTGGTAAGGTGTCCTTCACATAATATGTCCATCGCCCGTCTGTAGTCCTTAATCCTCACGGTAGCCAATTTCTGGCCATTATCGAGCAGGTAGAAATTGTTTTTCGCGTTTTCGCTTGTCTTGTAGGTGTAAAAGATATTGAGGAGAGTGGTGACAAATACTATAATTAAAGATACACATATCACCTGGTTGCTCCTAGCAGTAACCCTATTTAAATCGTTGAAAATCTTATATTTATCGTCCATTTGTATTTTTGATTTCGCTCAAACTGAAATTTCATCGTTGAACGGGTTATTGTATTAGGGTTCTTACCCCTTTTGTAGCTCCGCCCGTTTTCGCATCAACAGTGGTCTGTGCTACTTTTTTGACATAGTGCTTGGTTCGGTCTTTTAGGTGATTGGCACTTATATTCATTCCCTGAACTATAAAATTTGCTAGGTTGGGGGCTTTTAAATAGACAAATACGTTCATCAGCATTAGTAGGCCGCTGGTAAGTACCAAGCCTAAGTTGGCTTCTTCTGTAGATAATAGAGAGGTGATCAATTTATCTAGCACATGGAGCATAAAATTATCGATCAGGTAGAGCATCGGGATCCACAGGCACACGCTCATGAATTTCTGTAACCAGGCCTTCCACATTCCCGAGAAGATAGGGATGAACGACAACCCAATATTCAAGGGCCCGAATATGATAAGTACGAATAGATATACGACCGACATGGCCTTTATCCCAATGAAAACCACTGCGGATATAACGGAAGCTACCGCCGTAACCCCAGAGGTGATGGCTCCCAGTATCAACGCCTGCAGGGCCTCTGGATCTCCCTGCAGCAGCAGGTAGGAGACCCCATAATCTGCCATGGATTTTGTTTGGGCAACCAGTATCTTGATATGGAGCACGTCCCAGGATATGTCATTCGCCCTTAACGACATGCCAATGCTTTGGTAGAACTCCAGGATGGTCAGTGTAAGGGCCCGGTAATTAAATAACACAAAGGCAAGGGGTACCCAATTCAAATAGGAGAATAGGTTGGCTCTTTTGTCCTTGTTCAACAAGGTAAGGAGTCCGACGATGCTAATACCGATGCAGGCAAAAACCTGACCTATCTCTAGCATGGGCGCTACCAATTCGTAGGCATCCAAAATGTACTGGTCGAAAAGTTCGTTGACCGATTCTCGTATTCCTTTAGTGGTAGGGTTCATATCATGGCTGTTTTATGTTTAGGTTGATCAAGGTGCGCCGTGCTTTTCGTAGGGAGTTAATCTGGGATAGCTTATGGTAGTAGGCAATCAAATTATCGAGGATTCCCTCCAGCTTTCGATTGATCCCTGAAACCATCTTTAAGCGCTCTTCGGGCAAGATGATGGCTTTGGTGTGAAGGATGTCACTACATTGCTTAATTAGACTGCCGGTCTCCACTAGTGCGTTGGTGGTGTAGCTTAAGAATTCGTCGGTTTCCTCTTTGTTTAAAAACTCCAGTGCGGTAACAGTCTGTTTGGAACTGTGATAGGCTTCTAGGATTTTAGATTTTAAATCGACGGCCCTATTGACGTCCGTTGAGAGCTTTACATAATTAGGGGCGGTTTTCTTGGCTTCAAGTTCTTCCTTTAGGATGTTACTGGACTTTATGGCTTCCTTATTGTTTTTTTCCATGAGGTTGATCAATCGGGACAATTTGGTGTTTACCGCTTGCAACTGGGTGTTGATATTCATTAGCTGACTATTGGACATCCCAATACTGGCGTTGGTGGCCACATCCGTCACGGGAATCTGAGAAGAAAGGGCTAGATGTACCAGCAGGCTCCAAAAAGTTAGTGTCCGTTTCATGGTGCGATGGTTTTCCGTGTATTGACCTCCTGGGCATATGCCTTGGCCGTTAGCTCCCAGTTGCCATGGTTTTTTTGGTGTAAGGCCTTGATCCGATCACTCTCCGTGGGATTGGTTTCATAGATACATTTCTCCTCCATGGAGGTTTCTACCCCATAGACCTTTATTTTGTCCATCCAGCAAATGGCAACCTCGCGATAGTTTCTGTCCTTTGGCAAATCTTTATTCAAAGACAGGATCAATTGTTTTTGTTTTTCTCCCAAGCCTAGAAGCGCTTGTATGGTACCGAAGGATTGCGCAAAATCGCGCATATCCAAAAAGACCTTGATGTGGGAGTTTACTACAATAGCATTTTTTATGATGTCCGAAGCGGTAAAGTCATCAACCTTTTGTGAAATGAAGATCGGTTGTCCGCCCAATTTTCTAGCCATTCTGGATTGACTGTTAAAGTAATGCGCCAATGCTGGTTTTGCCAACGCTTTCCAGGCTTCATCCACCGCCAATATTTTATTGATGGACAATTTAGAGGGATCGTGCATCTTCTTGGTGAAGACCTCCATGATCATCAGTGCGGTAATGGGGAACAACAGCTCGTTGTCGATCAGTTTTCCCAACTTGAAGTACACCAATTTTTCATGGCCCAATTTAGAGATTCGGTCATCCACTTTGTTTAACAGATCTCCCCTAGCATTGTTGCCATAGTATTTCTCCAATAGAAAGATGAATACATGGGGATCGAATTTGTCCTTTGGAATTTTTTTCGATGCAACATAGGTCTTTAGATGACTTGCACAGAAATCGAAAAAGGTATCAAATTTGTAATCTCCCTTCTTATTTTGCCACATCCATTGGTAATAGGAAGTAATTAAATATTCCAGTACCGTATTTATAACTTCCGGTTTCCCTACATTATCCTGGGTGCCCGTGATAAGTTTCAATAAGGTTATAAGGTAGGTGCGCTTACTCTCTATAAGCACCTTGCCTTTACCCTTGGTCTCCACATAATCATAACTGTCCAAAACAAAGGGGTTGAAGGTAAATGGATCGGTGTCCTGGTGCTGTAGGGTGCGCCCGTCGAAGACTTCGATCAACCGATCGTAGGAGTTGCCATCTTCCATGATAATGACCTCTGCGCCTTGTCGCAGTTCCGAGGCCAAATAGTGATTGGTAAAGTAGGATTTTCCGCCACCGGACCCTGAGGCGACCAACATCCCGCGATTGAATATCCAGTTCTTTCTTTCCGGCTCTCGGTAAACGGAAACCGAGAGTGGTTGGCCCGTAATCCGGTCGACCAACTTCAGGCCGTTTACGGCCCTTGTTGCATCCCTGTATCCGCCTTCAAAATAGAGTAGGGAAGCGGCCATTTCCATCGGCATGGGAACATACATATCCGCAGAGATCCCAATGGCGTTCCCGGCAACCCCGGCAAAGAACAAATTCTTTCTGTCTATGGTATTGTGTTTGGGGTGTATCCTTAATTTTTTGAAGGCTCCCGATAGGCTGGTATGAAGGTCATTGGGTCGTGACCTATGCCCCTCGATGCCCAAGACATTAAGATGGTAAAAGACCGTTCCCTGATGGTTCTCTATACAAGCCTTGGTATAGTCATAGATCTGATCCGAATAAATGGTATTGCGATCATCTTTTCTGCCATTGCTAAATCGCCTGAGATTTCGGGCCTTTTTGCGAAATCCGGACAAGACCTTGTCCTGGTCGGGTATATAGAGGTATTGATTGATGATATGTTCATGGGGAATCTTGAAACCCAATGGGAAAAGGTTGCCAATGGGGAAGGGCTGCTCTTTGGAGGTAAATTTGCCATAGAATTCATAGGTGCTGACATGGTCCTTGCTAAATTGGTCCAGGTTTTCAAGGGTATAAAACGTTCCGCGTTTGTTGCCGACCCGAAGGTCGTTCCCTTTAAAATCGATATCTTTCAACGAGAGGTTTTGTGTGCTAAGTCCAAAGTACTTGGCATATAGTCCATTTTGGGAAAAGAGATCGTCGTAGTTCAGAATGCGCGATTTCATCAATTCGGAGGAATTGATAAGCTTGTTTACCTCCTGGACCTGGGCTTCAAAGTCCATCATAACCTTCGTGTCCAAAAACTCCATTGGAATGGGATTGGTAAGGTAAAACTCCCTGTCTTTATCTAAAAAAGCATTGACCCTTTTAGGATTGAACTTTAGGTAATTTTCTGGCACCATACTGAGGTACAGGTAATGGGTACCCACCAAAAATGGACGGTTGGTAAAATGGTTCTCATTTGCCCTTTCCATCAAATCCCCCTGCAGCCTTTCTGAAATAGGCGAGTAGTTCTCTTGGAAAAAAAGGTCCTGTTTATGTACAAGCCTGTTGGGGCCCAAGATGGTCAGGATATTGGTGAACAGGCTATGGAGTGTATTATAATCTTGGGCATCCAGGGTAAATACCTCTGGGAGGGTGAGCTGTAATGGAATGGTCACGCAGCCTTTTTCCTTAGCTATCAATGCTTGTCGTTCATAACCGTAAATGGGGAATACATCCCAAAGTGCTAGTTGTTTTTCCATAGTAGTAGACTTTTAAAGTTATGGACTAGTTTGATTGCACTGGGCCTGGAGGTATCCGCCACTTTTTTGATAAAACCGTTGGCACCATAGGTGCGGGAGTAAAAAAGGATGATTAGGAAAGCGAACCCCATAAGGGCAGCGGAAATTAGCATGGCGAGGAATGTGGGGAGAAATAGGGACAGCAGCAGTCCATGTACAATGGCGGCAACTGAGAGATATACGAAGTAATAGATGTACCTGGCTTTGAGTCCCCAAAAAGAGGCTTCTTTTTGCAGGCCTTTCCTAATAGGTAGGTGAGAATTGCTCATGGTGAAGGAATTTAAATATTGGCGATTTCCTCCCCGATGGCAATCAAGGCAAAGAATATGGCGATGCCGATGATGATCTTTCCCAATTTATTGGCCAAATCGGTTTGCTGGTCCCGGATGTAGAGATAGGTCAAGCCCGTAATGGCAATGGCCACTCCTGCAATGATCTTTATGATATCGACAATTTCTTTGGAAAGGGTTTTTGAGTCGTTTTTGAAATCCTGTGCCTCCAGCAGGAGCTGGTCGAATTGGCCATACGAGCTCATGATTATCAGAAGGTAGACTAGTAAGAAAAGATAGATTTCAAGTTTTGGAATCCGGCGGGGATTTCCCGGCGGACTTCCTGGTGCGGATGATGGTGAGTTTTTCATGCTTTCTGTGAGTTAAGGAATTCGAATCTTCTTCCAATGACCCTTTTCTAAATGCTTCCAATAGTTCTGAAGCGTCCTCCGCTTCGTGTAATTGGTTGAGTACAGCATCTACATTAGTAGGATCATTTTCTGAATTATATACTAATTTACTATTTATATGCAAATTATCAATATTTTTTAGCTGTTTTTTTGAGGTATCGTCATTTTTTATCACGAATAACCAAATGAGATACCCATACCAGAGTAGGGAAAGCGCGATGAATATGTACCAAGTTATGCTCACTTCGTTACTATTAATGGTGTTCGATAAGTGCAATCAATTTATCGTAATTTTTATTCGTATAGTCCAATAGGACTTTACGGATAAGATCGTTTCTGGAAGTTTTGATTCCCATTTTATAAGAGATCCCGAGCGCTATTTTTTCGAACCTCATGGCGCAGTCCTTGTCAATTGCCAATAAGATGCGTTCATTTTCACCCTTGGTTGTGTCCACTTGCAGCAGTAACTCTAGCTGATTTTTAGACCTTCGGTTGTTTTTTGTGATTTTTGTTGGAGGTTGCTTCCCTTGTGGATCTGTTGCGGAATCCGTTCTACCTTCGGTAGCTGAACTTCCGGTAGGCTTGTTTTCCAATCGGTCTCGCCGGAGTTGTTTTAAGGTGCTATTGGTTTCTTGGTTTTTATCGGCTAATTGCTGGAGCAGGTCCATGGTGCTGACTTTTTTCTTTTTTCCCATTACGTTTGTGTTTTTAGATTTGATAAGTGCGCTACTTCCCTTAGGAAGCTCTTGATGCCCAAAACACCTTCTTCCTTATTTTCCGGGATGGCTTGTAGGGTATTGCGGTATTGTTCCTTATAGATTGTTTTATCCTTGACCACACTTTCCATCATGGGGATACCAGCGTTTAGAAATTGTTGCCGTAGTACGGTAAACTTGTTTTTACGTATCAACTGGTATTTGTTGAAAAATAGGTGTACGCTTTTTAAGACCCGCTGATCATTTTCCAGAAAATTGCTTTTTAAGGTAAAGTAAAAATTAGAGGTACTGTCTATTTCCAATTCATCGTGACTACAGGGAATAAAAATATGTTCAACATATAATAGGCCTTTTACCATTTCTACATTTAGGCTTCCCGGTAGATCCAAAATAATATAATCTACCAGACCATAATATTTTAAAATGGTATCCCTTAGGGTGTCCACCGTTACCCGCTCAATGGGATAGAGGTCCAATCCCTTGGCAGCCGTTTCAGCCAGGAGGCTAAGTTCGCGCTGCCTTTTCTGATAGATGGAATACTGTGGATCGTCCCCATCCAAGAGGACCACTTTCTTTCCATGGGCATAATAAAAATTGGAAGCAAGGATTAAGTTTAAGGTGGTTTTCCCTATTCCTCCTTTCTCCCCAACGATACTGATTATTCTTGTTTCCAAAATATAAGTCTTATAACAGGTCTTGCGTAGATTGAATTCCTTTAACTATGTTTTTTGGGGGAGATTATTTTCCTATAAATATAGGAACCTTGGTACACATCCGAATATGCCGATATCTGGATATCTATATATCGTGATATCTGAATATGTTGATATTTGGATATCTGTATATCGTGATATCTGAATATGTTGATATCTGGATATCTGTATATCGTGATATCTGAGTATGTTGATATCTGGATATCTGGATATCTGTATATCGTGATATCTAAATATGTTGATATCTGGATATTTGTATATCGTGATATCTAAATATAAATATTTAATTGTTTAATCCATAAGATTTTAGGTGTAAGGTTCTTTTTGTGGCGCCAGCAGTTGCTACTTATAGATCACTAGGCAATTAATGTAGGTGCTTAAAATTTCTCCTGAAATGTAATCAGAGAAAATATTCTTAAAAAGAACCTTCGCTTTTAATAGCGCATCAACTTCTAAATCCAATTTTTGTGTTTTGAAACTAACTCTTACTTATTCAAAAAACCATCTTGGGCATTTAAAGGTTAAGAGTGTAAACTAATAAAAGATGCGGGAAAAATAAACTATGCTTATTTTGAGTATCGAAAAAGTAGTCGATTTCTATTAAATAAAAGAGAAGTTTAAATACACTTTTCTTATTACGAAAAATGGGATTTAAGCAGGAACTACTAAAAAGAATAATAAATGGAACAGGAAATAGAACTTATCAGATGACATCTGAACAGTACTACAAAACGGACATTCTAGGGGGCTAGGATATTCCTCCCTTTGCAATTGAGTTGCACTCATTAATCCGTAAATTTGTAAAACTTTATGAGAACACTCGTTTCAATATCAATGTCTATTTTATTCCTTTTTCAGGGAATTAGCGTAGATATGGACATTTGTGAAACATTTGATAAAATTTCAAGTATTCTTTCCCATTATCAAGATCATAAAGTTTATGGTGACTCATTCTTTGAATATGTAGTTGAAGATTACATTGACAAGGATGCAAAAAATAAAGGGCATCATAATAACCAAGATAAGGAGAATGCACCAATTCATTCCCATAATCAATGTTGTCATTTAGTGTTAATTATTGCAAACAACAACCCGGCTTTGACCAATCGACTAAAGTTTGAAGGGAAAAATCGGTTTAACTTACATGACGTAGACTTCACTTCCCGATACCTGGAATCCCTTTTCCAACCCCCTCAAGTATAATTCAATTTTTTAAGGATAGCTATATCCTAACGTGATGTTTCTCAAAATGGGCATCGCCATATAAATACGCTGCACCTGTTCGCATCGTAAGTTTTCAATTGAATTAATACTTATTTATGATTAACAAGATCATTTCATTTTCCATTAACAATAAATTTATTATTGGGCTCTTTATAGTAGTGCTTGTCGGTACCGGTATTTGGTCTATGGCCACTATAAACTTGGGTTCTGTGCCCGATATTACCAACAATCAAGTTCAAGTGATTACAGCTGCTCCCAATTTGGGAACTGAGGACATTGAACAATTTGTAACCTTTCCCGTAGAATTGGCAATGGCCAATCTTCCTGACGTTATCGAGCTGCGTTCGATCTCTCGGTTTGGTCTGTCCGTAGTAACCATTGTCTTTAAAGATCAAGCAGGGACCTACCTTCCCCGGCAATTGGTACAAGAAAAATTAGCCGAAGTGAAGGGAGAAATTCCTGAAGGTTTTGGTACGCCATTTATGGCACCCATAACCACAGGTCTGGGCGAAATCTACCAATACACCCTAAAAGTAAAAGAAGGGTATGAAGAAAAATACGATGCAACAGATCTTCGTACCATTCAGGATTGGATCGTTAAACGGCAAATGGCATTAGTCCCTGGAGTTGTGGAAGTAAACGCTTTTGGTGGTTATGTAAAACAATATGAGGTTGCTCTAAACCCCGATAAACTTAAAAGCTTTGGACTTACTATGAGCCAGGTCTTTGAAGCATTAAGCGATAATAACGCAAACACGGGAGGGGCGTATATTGAAAAAAACCATCAGGCCAATTTTATACGTGGCGAAGGCTTGGCGCGTAGCATTTCAGATTTGGAAAATACAGTGGTCACTACACAAAATGGTAACCCTATTCTAATCCGAGATGTGGCTGAAAAGGTTGGATATGGCAGTCAAGTGCGTTATGGTGCTTTTACACAGGATGGCCACGAATCTGTGGGTGGACAAATATTAATGCTGAAAGGCGAAAGTCCGAGCACCGTTATAGACAATGTTGAAAAGCGTATAACGGAAATTCAAAAATCCTTGCCTGAAGGCGTTTATATCGATACGTTTTTAAGCCAAAGCGAGCTTATTGAGAGAACTACAAGTACCGTAAAAACAAATCTAATTGAAGGGGCGCTTATCGTCATATTCGTTTTGGTACTTCTTTTGGGAAGCTTTCGTGGTGGATTGATTGCTGCTTCGATAATTCCCTTATGCTTATTATTTGCATTTATTTTGATGAAACAATTTGGCATTTGGGCGAATTTAATGTCCTTGGGAGCAATAGATTTCGGAATTATTGTAGATGGCGCGGTGATTATCGTGGAAGGAACGGTTTTTCACATTCATCAACGGATGAAAAAATCCAATACTATCATAGGACAATCCGAGATGGATGAAATCGCCTATGACTCTTCAAGTAAAATGATGAATTCTGCCTTCTTCGGTCAACTAATTGTTCTTATTGTTTTTACACCTATTCTGTTTTTGACCGGTGTGGAAGGGAAAATGTTCCGACCAATGGCGTTTACATTTGGTTTTGCCGTTTTAGGCGCAATTATCCTTTGTCTTACCTACGTTCCAGTGATGTCGTCATTATTTTTAAAACCTGCCAAAAACCAAAATAGTTGGTTTGCTAAATTTGAAAATAAGATTGATAGAATCAGTAATAAAATTATGGGTGCTTTGAATCGAGCCTATTTGCCCATATTGAATTTTTCTCTTCGCTTTAAAGCAGGAGTCGTTATAGGCGCGGTTGTGCTATTCTTGATTGCAGGATTTCTTTTCAGTAATATGGGAGCAGAATTTATCCCAAAATTTGATGAGGGGGATATAGCCTTTCAGGCCTTGATAAAACCTGGAAGCAGTCTCACTGAATCCATTGAGGCCTCAGAAAAACTTCAGAATCTGATTAATGAATTTCCGGAAGTAAAAACGGTCGTTTCAAGAATTGGTGTGGCCGAGATCCCCACAGACCCAATGCCCATGGATATTGCCGATAGTTACATTATTCTTGAAAAGGACAAGAGTAAATGGACATCCGCAGACAGTAAAGAGGAACTCATAGAAAAGATTCAAGAAAAAATTGCCGTTGTACCTGGCGTTAATTTCGTGTTCACTCAGCCTGTAGAGCTTCGTTTTAATGAACTGCTTACCGGGATCCGTGAGGACGTGGCCATCAAATTATATGGAGAAGATTTGAATGTATTGGCAGACAAGGTACAGGAAATCGCCGCGGTCATCCGAAAAGTTCCGGGTGCAGCAGACCTTAACGTAGAGGCTACAAGCGGGCTACCACAAATGACGGTGGTGTATAACCGCGCAAAAATGGCACAATACGGTGTAACCGTAAACAAACTAAATGGTTATGTAAGTGCCGCCTTTGCAGGCGAAAAGGCAGGTGTGATCTTTGAAGGTGAAAAGCGCTTTGATGTGGTCATCCTGTTGGCTGAGGAATTTAGGCAAGACATCAATAGTCTTAAAAATCTTTATATAGACCTACCGAACGGTGCTCAATTGCCCCTAAAGGAAGTGGCGGATATCAGCTATAAATCCGGGCCGATGCAGATTTCAAGGGACAACACCTCTCGTCGTATCTCTGTGGGTGTAAATGTCCGTGGACGCGATGTGAAATCGATGGTCGAGGAAATTCAGCAAAAACTGGAAATGGAAGTTGAACTGCCACCAGGTTATTACGTTACCTATGGAGGTTCATTTGAAAACCTTCAACGTGCATCAGACCGATTGATGATAGTAGTGCCAATCGTTCTACTGACAATATTTGTTCTACTTTATTTTGCTTTGAATTCGTTTTCACAGGCCTTGATGATCTATATGGCAGTGCCTTTGGCGGCCATTGGTGGGGTTTTCGTTTTGTTGATTCGTGGAATGCCTTTCAGTATTTCGGCGGGAGTCGGGTTTATTGTTCTCTTTGGGGTTGCCGTGTTAAACGGACTAATCCTCATAAACAAACTCAATGAATTAAAAGATAGTGGAATGACCAATTTAAAGAAGCGTATTTACGAAGCTACGCACGAACGTTTACGACCAATCTTATTGACTGCCATTACAACAATCATGGGTTTTATCCCAATGGCGGTTTCCACCTCTGGTGGGGCAGAAGTACAGCGACCATTGGCAACGGTAGTCATTGGAGGAATGCTTACGGCAACATTTCTGACCTTGGTGGTTTTACCTATTCTTTATTATTGGCTGGAATCGAGAAAGGAACGAGACAATACCGATGGAGGTGTAAGCTATGTCAGCAAATCAACGAACATTGTAACCGTATTCTTGATGGTTGGCGGTTTGATGGCTTCTGGAACTGCATTTGCCCAAGACACCGATCAAGAAGGTACAATTCCAAGGACCTTGACTGTAGAGGAGGCCATTGCTATGGCAAAACAGAATTACCCATCGCTTAAAGAGAGCCAAGCTTTTATAGAACGCGAACAGGCAATGAAAGGCAGCAGCTTTGACTTTGGTAGCACCCAAGTTTTCACTGGCAAAGAAGAATATGGAAATAATCTCCCCGGAATTCAGACAACTATTGGTGTGCAACAAGGCAACATTGATTTGCTTTCCGGATTTTCAAGATCGAAGTTTTACAAAGAGCGTATTGCCTTGGGAGAAAAGTTTTATGTGGCCAGTGAACAACAGTTGGTGCGAAATGTGATGCAGGCCTATGACCAGATTAATTATTACAAAGCACGGTTGCGTTTTGCAGACCAATTGGACAGTATCTATGCCAGCTTTAAGACCGCTGCCCAACTTCGGTATGATACGGGGGAAACAGGTAAGTTGGAATTTATTTCAGCCGCTTCCGAATTTCAACAGATCCAGGTATTAAGACAACAAGCTTTTGATGATATTGAAATTGCCAAACGCGCCTTAAAACAATATTTGGGAACCGATGAATCCATTGAAACCATAAATGAACCATACAAAACATTGGATTTTATGGCGACAATGGATTCCACTTCGGTGGTCAATAACCCATTATTGCAATATGCGTTGCAAAACGCCGAGGTAAGTAAAGCAAACGTGGGTGTCGAGAAATCACAATTCCTACCAAAATTCAGTTTATCGTATGGCAATCAGGTTGTGGATGCAGTGTCAGGCTTCAACACCTATCAGGCCGGTATTAGCATTCCGCTATGGTTTTTTCCACAGAAATCAAGGGTCAAGGCAGCCAAGGCAGACGCATTGGTAGCGGAGAATCAGTATTTGGAGCAAAAGGCAACAACCGAAAGCAGGGTGGCGCAATTGCTAAAATCCCTTGAGAAAACTAGAAAGATATTGCAATATTACCAAGAAGGCGCATTGCTTTTAGCAGAGGAACAAATTACCACAGCACAATTGGCGTCAAAAGAAGGTGAAATAGACTATATCACTTACATAACGATTCTCAACAGTGCCATCCGAATCAAACAAAACCATTTACAATACATAAACCAGTTTAACCAGCAGACCATCGATATGCAATATCAATTGGGCAATCTATAATTCAAAATGAAGCAAATAATAATGAAATATATATCTATAATTAGTTTAGTTTTTGTAACCTCTTTATTGATAGGTTGTAATACTAAAGTAGGTTCAGAGTCCGGTAATAAGGAGAAAGGTTCCGCTACGGAACTGGCGAAGGCCAAAGAAGACCAGGCTAAGAAAGAAGGCGTTGTCGAAATCACAAAGCAACAGGCCGAAACCATTGGTTTGGAAATGAGAACTTTGGAGGAACGGAATTTAGGGAACAACATAAAGGTTACGGGAACGCTGGAGCTTTTTCCACAGGACAAGGCGAACATTAGTCCGTTTATTGGTGGAAATGTGAGTTCTATAAAAGTAATACCAGGCGATAACGTAAATAAAGGTCAGGTATTGGCATATATAGAACACCCGGATATCATTGCAATGCAACAGGAGTATCAGGAGAAAATAGACGAACTGGTCTTTTTGAAACAGGATTTTGAACGCAAGCAGATCCTTTATAAAAAAGGCGTGTCCTCAGGAAAGGAATTTCAGATGGCGCAGTCAAAATATCGTTCAACCTCCTCCAGTGTCAATGGTTTGGGATCCCAGTTAAAACTGTTGGGCATTAATCCCGACAAAGTGGCTGAAGGCCAAATATATTCCGCGGCTCCCATTACCGCGCCCATAAGTGGCTACGTGGATCAAGTACTAATTAGCCTTGGGGATTATGTGGCACCACAATCCAGAATGTTCTCGATAAGCGACAACTCGATGATTTATGTCAATCTGAAGGTATATGAGAAGGACATAAGGCAAATCGAAAAAGGGCAACAGATACATTTTTCAACCACTTCACGTCCAAATGAATTGTTTAAGGCATCCGTTCGCTCTATAGGACAGACCTTTAATACCGACCCAAAAGCTTTGGAAGTTCTGGCAGATATAGAAAACAAGGATAAAAACCTATTGCCGGGTATGTACGTGCAGGGGCGCATAGTGCAGGGCGAGAAAAAGGGATTTGCCGTACCGGAAGCTGCCGTTATAAAAGAAGGGGAGCATTCCTTTATTTTTATTTTGGATGAAGATAAAAAATTGGAAGCGAACAAATTGAAATTTAAAATGATACGCGTGTCGGTCGGCGTTACTGATTTAGGGTTTGTAGAGGTCCATCTTCCCGCTGAAGTTTCAAAGGATGCCAAAGTCGTGATAAACGGAGCCTATAACCTATCCTCGGAAATGGTCAAGGACGAACTGGATCACGACCATTAATCCAATAACAAACAACGATTTTGGTTCCGGGTTTGTGGATTGTCTTCATTAGTTGGTTGAAAACCAAAAAGCAGGATCGGCTCTAAATCGATTATCATTTTAAAGATGCATACTATGAAAGAAATAAAAGCATTTGTAAAACCAAACAGGATACAAAGAATTATTGAAGCGCTGACCGACAATGGGTTTAAAAGTATGACCTTATCGCAGGCCGAGGGCACAGGAGCCTTTAAGGCTAAAGGAGCCAGGCCCTCATTGGATTTTTACATTACCGATAGTCCAGTGGTAAAGCTGGAATTGGTCTGCCAGAATGGGGAAGCCCAGTGGGCAATTGAAATAATTTTAAAAAACGGAAGAACGGAAGAACCTGGGGACGGGAATATCTATATAACGGATATAGTGGATGCCTTTCAGATAAAAACAGGAGATTCTTTAAAACGCTTTGATTTATAACAAAATGTCTGATTTAGAGCAAATACTGGAGAATAATAACGTAAAGCCCACTGCAATGCGCTTGTTGGTCCTACAATATCTCCTAAACAAAAAAGTAACGGTCAGTTTGGTCAATATTGAAGCGCACTTTCATAATTCGGATAGGACAACATTGTACCGGACCTTAAAAACCTTTGTGGAAAATGGTGTCGCCCATCAAATAGATGATGGTACCGGTAGTACCAAATATGCTATTTGTGAAGAGAATTGCAATTGTGACGTGGATACTGATCTACACTTGCATTTTCATTGTGCAAATTGTAATGAAACAGTTTGCCTAACAGCGCATAAAATCCCACATATCAATTTGCCCGAAGGTTTTAAGGCAGAGAATGTGAATTTGGTGGTAAAGGGCATTTGCGATAAATGTAATGGCCAGTAAATGCACTTCCATTGCATCCTATATTTCACTTAATTGATGAAATATTGTAATTAGGATAGAGCAACCAAATTATTTACCACGTCCAAGGTATTGTATTTTGATTTATAATATAAGGAACGGGCCTAGCTACGGTAAAACTTATAATGGAATAAAAAGAGTGATATGAGCAAGAAAAAACAAAATCTTCGAGATCTTACTACCCAGGAACATCAAGGCGAACATTTAGATGTAGGTGGTCAAAACCACAGCAGCCCAGAAAGCCCAGGAAAACTTAAAACCTATCTGCCGGCAATTTTCAGTTTTGTATTTTTGATTGTGGGTATAGGATGGGATTATTTTGACGCCCAATTTTTTCAGAGTTGGATTCGGATCGTATGGTATGTTGCAGCATATCTTCCCGTAGGTCTTCCTGTGATAAGGGAAGGGTGGAACAGCATTATAAATGGCGATTTCTTTACGGAGTTTTTATTGATGTCCATTGCCACCATGGGTGCATTCGCCATTGGTGAATATCCTGAAGCTGTGGCAGTAATGCTTTTTTATGCGGTTGGCGAGCTCTTCCAAAATGCGGCGGTCAATCGTGCCAAAGGCAATATAAAAGCCTTGCTCGACGTACGGCCCAATGAAGCTCGGGTATATCGGAATAACGATTACATTTCGGTAAGTCCGGAATCCGTAGCTATCGGCGAAAAAGTACAGGTACGCGTTGGCGAAAAAATCCCTTTGGACGGTATTTTACTTTCTGAAAAAGGTTCATTCAATACAGCAGCATTAACAGGGGAAAGCAAACCCGATACGATAGTGAAGGGCGAAAAAGTATTTGCGGGAAGCATCAACCTAGATGGCGTAATTGAAATCGAGACCACCAAAGAATTTAAGGATAGTTCGATTGCCCGAATCCTCGATATGGTCCAAAATGCCACCGCACGTAAATCAAAAACCGAATTGTTTATCAGAAAATTTGCAAGGATCTATACCCCTATCGTGGTATACTTGGCAGTTGCATTGACTTTTTTGCCCTACCTCTTCGTTGATGAGTATATATTTCAGGACTGGCTATACCGGGCCTTGATCTTCTTGGTTATTTCTTGTCCCTGTGCCCTGGTAATCTCGATCCCGTTGGGCTATTTTGGCGGATTGGGGGCAGCTTCAAAGAATGGGATCCTTTTTAAAGGGGCATCCTTTTTAGATGAAATGACAAAGGTAACCACCGTAGTGATGGACAAGACCGGTACCGTGACCAAGGGTGTCTTTAAAATCAAAGATGTCGTTATAAGCAATGGGGCGTTGAGCGCCCGCCTGCCGGACGGGCAGGAAGCCGAAATGATGAAATACCTAATGGCGATGGAAGAACAATCCACCCATCCCATTGCCAGGGCCATTATGGAGTATAAAGCTGATGGCGACACTTTTCAAGCTTCCGAAGTAAGTGAAATAGCAGGAAAAGGATTGAAAGGAACAGTAAACGGTAAAACAGTTTTGGTCGGAAATAAAGCATTGATGACCTCTAACAATTTGGAAGTGCCCGTTGAGACCGACAATATTGTAGAGTCGATCGTAATGGTTTCCATTGAAGGGAAATTGGCAGGATATGTAACCATTGCGGACGAGTTGAAGGAAGATGCGCACCAGGCCATTGAACAAATTAAAGCGTCAGGAATTTCAAAAATCATAATGCTTTCAGGGGACAAGGATTCCATTACCCAACAAGTCGCCAAAGAATTGGGTATGGATTGGGCAAAAGGTGGTCTGCTTCCGGAAGATAAATTGAACGAAGTTGAAAAATTGATGTCTGCAAACAATAATAGGTTGGCCTTTATAGGGGATGGTATAAATGATGCGCCGGTATTAGCCGCAAGTGATGTAGGTGTTGCAATGGGCGGATTGGGCAGTGATGTAGCCATTGAGACAGCAGACGTTATTATTCAAACGGACCAACCCAGTAAATTTGCAAAAGCTGTTAGAATTGGCCGTTCCACACGTCGTATAGTTTGGCAAAACATTGGTCTGGCATTTGGGGTGAAAGCAGTGGTCCTGATTTTGGGTGCTGGTGGCGTTGCAACGATGTGGGAGGCAGTTTTTGCGGATGTGGGAGTGGCCTTATTGGCAATATTGAATGCTGTTAGGCTACAGAATATGAAGTGGAATTAAAGAATGTAACACAAAATCGAAGGTATAGAAGAGTAAAGAATACCAATGGAAAAACTGCTTTAAATACCAGCGCTAAAAAAGTTTAAATATTAGGTGTTGTAACCATAATAACGATCTTCATCCGTGTTCTTGCCATATTCTTTAATGAGGCTGCTTTTAGCTTTTATCACCTTTTTTTTAGCTGAATAACAATGAGTTGAAAAAAACTATTAATGCCTTCGTAAAATAAATAGTTACAGTGTAAAAGTTCATTGGTCGAAACTATATTAGTTAGCGATATCCAGCCTAGTTACTGAGCAAAATCTATCTTTATAAATAAATTATTTAAGTATTTGCTTAATTACGTAAGGATATATTTTATTTCCCGACTAAAGCCTTACTAAGAAAAGAGCGAGTTCGCGTATCGGTGCTGAGCGCCAGCCCGAAAGGGTCGTTCTGGCGGCAAGCCCTAGAATCACCGTTAAAAAGTAATAAATTGCTACATATGAAACTAGAAATATCCTGTACCCGTAAAGAGGCTGACCATAAGCAGCTTTCCAGATGTAAAGAAACCATACAAAGCTCATCCTCCAGTTTTCAGGAGATAAGCAAAATATTTGCATTGGCGGGCAGTGAGGTGCGCTTGAAAATCCTTTTTCTTTTGAATACGGAAGAGGAGCTTTGCCCTTGTGATATTGCGGATATACTTGGGATGAGCGCTCCTGCGGTTTCCCAGCATATCCGTAAGCTGAAAGATGCAGGGGTCATCCGAATGAGGCGTGATGGCCAAACCCTTTATTACTCTTTGGTCAAGGAAAATACGACCGTGTTGAATAAGGCCCTCTCAACAATTGACAGCAATCGAAAAGTAGCATAATATGGAAACTGGAAAAACTTCGAACAGGGTAGTTTACGCTGGAATATTTACGGCCATAGCCGCATCAATCTGTTGTATCACCCCAGTTCTGGCATTGATGGCAGGAACAAGCGGCATTGTATCCACCTTTTCTTGGGTGGAACCGTATCGGCCTTATCTAATCGGCCTAACAATCGTCGTATTGGTTTTTGCCTGGTATCAGAAACTTCGACCAAAAACACAGGAGGAAATCGCCTGTGCCTGTGAGGATGATGCAAAACCATCTTTTTGGCAATCCAAATCCTTCCTATTTATAATTACGGTATTTGCGGGATTGATGTTGGCATTTCCATCCTATTCCCATATTTTTTATTTCAGTTCAGACTCTAGGAATGAAATCTTATACACGGATCAGTCGAACGTTAAAGAAATAAGAGTAACCATAGAAGGAATGACCTGTGAAGGTTGCGAAGCACATATTGAAAGTGAAGTTAGCAATCTTGATGGAATACTTCATGTTAAGGCAGATTATGAATCAGCAAATACAATCGTAAAATATGATGAAACCAAGGTGAACCTTGAAGAAATAGAAACCGCCATCCTGAGCTCAGGATACAAAATAATTAAATAATGGAAATAAAGTTAGAATCCACAATCACCTGCCCTAAGTGCGGTCATCAAGCAACTGAGAAGATGCCTACCACTGCCTGCCAGTTCTTCTATGAGTGTGAAAGTTGTAAAACATTGCTAAAGCCAATAGAAGGCGATTGTTGTGTCTACTGTTCATATGGTTCGGTAGAATGTCCTCCCGTTCAGGAAGGGGCTGGTTGCTGTAATTAGCTAAGGAAACTAATCTAACGCTTCTCCCTTAAAATCTCACATTTATTTAGACTTTCTGTAGAAATTAACTTTATAAGATATGCCATCGCCCTGCGGCCATCGGACCAACCTTCCGAACCTATTCTTGTCCCTCCCCATATTTCCAATAATCGGTTAGGGGACGTTTTCGTCAGCACTCTTGCCCGAACGCCTCGGGGCCGCACCAAAGCACAAGGGTGAAAAACCCCTTGCCCTTTTTCTCCCTCGCTATGAATTCGACCTATTTTTATCGTTTTCTACTATTTTTTCAAATGAATTAAAGACCATTAAGAACCAGTGCTGGTCTATATTGGTCTTTAATTACCCTTAATTGGTTTGACGTGTAAGATACTGTAAATAAGTCTTTTAGGTTGTGTTTTGATGTGTTATATTTATATAGGATTATCCGTTTTTAACGGATAGCAAGTTATGTTTTGCGCAACGCAAAACTCCTACTTCTAACGAAGTGAAAAGCTGCCCTCGGCAGTAAAAAACAAGAAAAATAATGGGAACTGGCAACATCGGTAGGAAACGGTTGGGAGAGAGCAAGCGAAAGCATGCGATCACGCTCCGGTTCAATACCGAGGAACTGGAAAAAGTGAAGGCGCTTTTACGGTCTTATCAGGTCGATTTCCAGAAAAGAGGTACGGTGGGCCCTTTCTTAAGGAGCCTCATTCTGAACAAGGAGGTAGAGAAAACGGAAAAACGACTGGTTAGTACGCCGAAAGTTAATTATCAACTGAACAAAATAGGAAACAACCTCAATCAATTGGTAAAAGTGGCCCATTACAAGAACTTAAGGAGCCCCAATGCAAGCCTTGTGCGCGAGATGGAAAAGGCCAATGAATTGGTAGCTACCTTGAATACGATAATCAACAATACGAACCTGCCATGATTGCACGACTCCTATATCGGAACAAAGTACAGGGCGTTCTGAAATACGTTCTGGGGAAACCGGAATCTACCATCCTCGGCTTCCACAATACCTATTCCGATACGGATACCAATCTTAAGGTCTTCGAACAGGTACTCGTCTTTCTGGGCTTCCGCCATGCCTCCGAAAAGCGCTACGTACATGTTACATTGAATCTTCCTCGTGGCGAACATCTGGACGATACTAAATTCTTGGCCCTTTCCAAAGCCTATATGGAATACATGGGCTATGGGGAGCAGCCCTATATGGTGGTACGACATCACGATACCGAGCACGAGCACGTTCACATTGTCTCCAGTACCATCAGGGAAAATTGTACCCAGATCAACCTTTCCTTCGACTATAGAAGGAGCATGGCCGCCCAGAAATACCTGGAGAAAGAGTTTGGGCTTTCCCGCTCGCCAAATAAAAGGACGGTCCGAGAGCTTCCCAAACAGCAAACGCCCCAGTTAAACCCCCAGGATGGAAACGGGGTCCGATTCTATATGCAGGATATACTGAACAATACCCTGCAAAAACATAAGGTTCGGAGTTTTGAACAGCTTGCCAAACTACTTGAAAAGTACCATATCCAACTGAAGGTAGTGGAGCGTTCCGGTAGGGTAGGGGTGACTTATGGCATTGCGACCAAGGAAGGGTACCGATCCCGTTTTATTGGGGGCTATACCGTACACCCCCAATTCTCCGGTCCCAAACTCCAACAGCTCTTCGAGCGCAATAAGGAATCGGCCCTATTGCCCATGGTGAAAAAACGCTTGGAAAAGCAAGTGCGCACCACCTATAAGCTATTCAGGACCCTTCGCCCCGAGCATCTCCCGGACATCCTAGGCGCCCATCAAAATCTGGATTGTAGGCTAAGCTACAACGACCAGGGACAGGTGGAGGATTTCACCATCCATGATAAATCGGGCTATGTGCTGCGCAGCGAAGAGATCGCTAGTGACCTTGGTATCCATGAGAACCCCGAATTGTTCCAAACCGAACACACCCAAATGTATATGGATAGCAGGCAATTGGCATTGGAGTTCCAACGCTGTTTAAGGGAAGCCTTCCAAAAGACCTATAGGGAGTTAAGGTACAAGCCACTGTTCTCAGAGCATATCCTGAAAACGCCTTTAGATGTTTTGGTTAGGGAAATGATGAAATCAGAGCGTTTTCTCTTCCTTAAGAAATACCTACATACCGATAATCAGAACTTATGGAAGGTGATCGCCTCCCACTACTATCCTTTTAGTGAGAAGCTATATACTTCCGCCATTAATAAGGAAAAGCAGGAATTGCAAAAGAAGGCCGACCTTATCCAACGGGCCAGGAACCAGCTGTTCACCTATACCCTGGACCAAAGGGAGGTCCTTGGTGCGCTTGTACAAAGTCTGGGCGTACGTTACAATGAGGGAACACTGACCTATGCGAACTCCAAGCTCCACCAAGTACCGGTGGATCTGGGCGGAGAGCTATTACAGACGAGTGCAAACCCCTATTCCCTTCCTGGTTTTGCAGATGAAAATGAAAAGTTGTTGGAAGGGCTGCTGCACGGCAAATCTGCCAAAGAAATAAAACCGGGTCCCACCGCCCTATTTTTGCCCATGGTATTCCCGAAACTCTATAACGCTATGGCCCCAACCTTTAGGGAGCGGTTCGATACCTTGGCCCTACAGGCCTACCATTGCTATGCCGAAAGGATGCAGGCGCCCTTTGAGAAATCGCCCAAGGACTATATCGCCTTTTTCAATGCCAGGGGCTTCTATTTTGAACAGCAGGGAGGAAAACTCTGGGTAGGCTCCTTGTATTCCAAACATTCGGTAGCGATCGCCCTTTCAACGAAAATGCAGGACTATTTGCAATCGTCCCCTGAGCTTTCTAGTGCCATGGCCACGCAGTCGATCATCCTGAACAATATAATAGCCAAAGGACAGGACAATTTAAAAAGCCTTTGGATGGGGCACTTAATGGAACGCGGACTTTATAAACAGGCTGCGTATAGTTACGTGTTGGAAGGTGTATTACCCAATTTGCCGCCCGAACTAGTGGAGCACCATATGGCAAACGGATTCAAGGAGGCCCTGGTGGCCGTCACCACGGAGCGGGACCGAAGAGCACAGGCCAGGATGCTCCAGACAGGTTATAACGCCCTGGAAACGCTCATGGGCCCTACCACTTCCCAAGAGGAGGAAGCCTATAACGGGTTTAAGGATGAGCTTACGGATTATTCTAAGTACAAGGGGAATTGGCTTGGGATGTAGGTATTTTAGGGATCGAATTAGAAATGTGATTTTGTTTTTTTGAATTGCAGTATATATGGTGGCAGTAATATCCATAAATGATAATATACAATAGACAGGGTGCCATAAGGAAACAAATATCTAGCAGACGAAATCCGTAAATGTTAGGTTATGTTCCATTCTACATTTTTAAGCCGATTGGCAACTCGGTTCAGGGTTTCAATTAATTTTGTTTCTGCTGGAAAATCACCTGTTACTAGGTCTTTGAAATCATTGTTGTATGCAGTGCTCAGTTGTTCCCATGTTTTTTCTGGTTGGTCAAATATGATTGCAGTGGAAGGATGTTCAGGGATCCAGTCATTATTGTTCTTGTAGCCGATTATGTCATCCTTCCCCACTTTGATCAGCATCTCACCAAAATCATTATCGCTAAAGAATTTCCGTACTTCTTCATCTTTCAGCATTTGATGAATGTCATACACATGACGGATTTTATTTCTCAGGTCGGTTATTGGGTCTTGTGTTCTGGAAAACCTTACCAAACTCATGATCTTTTCACAAAAAGTTCTCAGATTGCTTAATACCTGAACGGGGAAAGGTGCCATGCTGTATTGTTCGATAAGTGCATCTTGTCCTTTGGACTTCATCATTTCATATACGTAGGAACTGACCTGGATTTTAGAATAGGGTTCAAAATTCCCTAACCAGGTGGCTTCAACTACCACGTGCTCCCTTACTGGACCAAAATCTCCCTCGAATAACTTGTCGTACTGATGAGCCGTTTTCCGGATGTTTCCCTTTTTATTGGTTAACCCTTCAACGTTTACTTCCGGAATTACCTTTCCCACTACCTTACTAATTGCTCGGATCTTCTTCTTTAATTGGGTGTCATTTTCACCTTTATTTTGGAGTACGACCATGTCAATATCCTCGGAGAATCGTTCTAT
The DNA here is from genome assembly GCF_000424985.1 of Arenibacter latericius DSM 15913. Classification (GTDB taxonomy): domain Bacteria; phylum Bacteroidota; class Bacteroidia; order Flavobacteriales; family Flavobacteriaceae; genus Arenibacter; species Arenibacter latericius. The sequence continues at coordinate 17,600 of NZ_AUKX01000037.1, read as the reverse complement.
CAGTTTGTGGCATTTTGAAAGTGCGGTACCCCCCTTGAAAACTGATTGATCGGCTATATCTGAATGAAATATTTCATATAATGCAACGGTTACCCAATAATCCTTTTCCACATAAATATCTCTCATATCCAGATATTCTGCGGTGGCGAGGATTGCATCCTGTAATAGTTCTTTGTTGCGGTGTAAATTCATATCAGTTAATCTTCCATTCTGGTGCAGTTGGCAATAATTCTTTTTTAATTCCGAGTTTATAGCTGGTCAGTGGGTTCAGGTTTGCTCTCAGACTCTCAAGTTCGTTATCCTTCTTTAATAGTTCCAATATAGCACCTAGAAAAGCTGTTGCTCGTGGCGGGTATTTCAAGGCATAGCGGATTATTTTTGAAAGGTCATTTTTAGATAGTTTGCTGATCTTGTTTTTAAGTAGCGTTATGGCTGATTTTTTGTCCAGATCAGGAATGGTCCTGAAGTCTTTCAGTGCATCCAAGATTTCTAGTAAGTAATAGTTATCATTGCTTACGTCCACATAACTTTTAACAGGTTTAACTTGTGTTTTCCCAATCTTGGTGGTGACCCGTTTTACTTTGCTTGCCACCTTGATGGTTTTAGGAACCTGTGTGGTTAATCCCATGCGATTGTACAATGATCCTCCGGTAATGTATGCAATTTGTTTCCCATCCTCAAAGAGGTAGGGTTTTAGTAATTCTTCTTCACGTGGCCTAAGTTCACCAAACACAGATTGTTTGGGTTTATAGAATACTCCTGTAGTTGCCCTTTTGATAAGCCCTTTCCTGATCAATCGCTCAATAGCCTTGGTGGCAGCACTATATTCAGACCTGTCAATACCCAACTGCTGATACTTGAAGGTAGTTCCTTCCTTCATCTTGCTGATCTTACGCTCTATTTTCTCTGTTACATTCATTGATAAGTACTGTTTATCGAATGCAAATATAAGAAAGTGTAGGTTGTTGTCAAGTATATTGCGCAATATACTTGACAACTTTTTCTAAAAAGGAATATGCGAAGAGTTATAAATGTTTGCCTAAGCCCGAGATATAGGCGGTGAGAGAGAAAGAAAGCAATGTCCATTCCTGCTCCGCCAAGTCAAAGCTGTTTGCTGGTGCTTATTTGTTTAAGTTTCAAATGCAAAATTAAACTGATTTGGCGGCATCATACAACTAGACAAAACTTTAATACTATAGCTTAGCTACAGCCTTTCCCCACAGTATTTTATAACCACTTTTCATGAAATTTCTCACACGTTTGAGTGAGAAGTCAGTTTTCCATTATCAGCATTTAGAATCCCTTTTTTAATAGAAATCTTTTCGCTAGAGGTAAATTCATTCCACAGATTTTTAATGATTTAAGTTTTTAAATCTTCTAATAAATCTATTTTGTTGGTGAAATGAGATAAATCTAAATCTCCTTCTCTACGACTTTGTTGTATACCTTTAATGATGTTCATTGTCTCATTATACGCTTCTTTATTGATGATTGAGCTTATTAGTGGTTTGTTTTTTCCAGTTTCCCCAACCCTTTCATATAAAACCTTTTGATTATACCCATCTTGAATATAATTATTATACGCGTTAACTAGGGATAATTCTAACCGCATTAATTGTCTTTCAGTATCATCATTGATTTTAATCTTGATTAGGGCTAAAAAGCTTTCTTGAACTTCAGAAATACTTAAATTTTTACCTTTCATTTGTTCATAAAAATCATTATTTATGATTTTTATGAATGTAAGTAAAAGAAAAATATTTGGGGTAACATACATATTTGATGTGAAACTCCTTAAAGCTAATCTCGAATGAGCAAATATTTTTTCTTGTTGTCTTAAAGGAATTTGGGAATTTGTGAATAATAATTTACAAGTTTCAAGAAAAAAGGATTTGTCTGATGTTAGTTCATAAATATTTAGTCTTTCTGGTGACTGGAAAAATTTATCGAATTGGAAATAATCATATAAGTATCTGTAAAATATATCTGCTTCTGGCTCTGGGATAGAATATTCTAAATCAATAAATTTTCTTAAATACTCTTCAGCATCCAAGTTATCACTTCCATATACTCCTTTAATTGCATTTCCAAGTTGCTCTTTATCAATAGATAAAATGAAAACAATGTTTGGAACAGAAAAGAAGTGTTTAATTTGTTCCAATAGAGAAACAGCATAATTTGGTCGGCATCTGTCTAATTCATCAATAATAAAGATTAAAGGTTTTCCTTCGTTCGTATTTACTATGAATTCGGATAAGCCTTGACGAAAATCTGAAATACTTTTTTTCTTATTATCATATTCGTGAACTTCATTCTCAAAAGTCTCTGACAATCCTTTAGTTACTCCAGCGATGGCCTCTTTAATTCCTTCGGTTTCAATATATCTATCAGCTATTGCTTTTACTACTATTGGTACAATGTGCTTCGTTAAAGTCGATGCCTTCTTTAATGTGTTTTTGAATTCTGGTTCAGTATCTTCTGTTGTAAGGGTTTTTAATTCGCCCATTAAAGCTATGAGAGGATTATTTTCAAAATCATTTTCCCAAGCGTTAAAGTATAAGGTTCGAAAGCCACTATTTTTCAAATCTTGCTCCCACATTCTTACAAATGTTGTTTTTCCTGTGCCCCATTTATTATTTAGGGCGAGTACAAATCCGTAAGGATATGATTTGATTATATTGGTTAAAACTACGGAATATTTTTGCCTATTCAATTTACAATTAGCAAAAGGATTTTCTTGTTGAATTTCAATTTCGTTATGTTTAATATTCATTTAGTCGTGTTTTTTTTAAGGTAACTGGTACATAGGTACATAAAAGTTTACTGATATATACCTTGTTTATCTTTTACTGAAGCAGGCTTATTCTTGATAAATTAAAGTTCTTTGCCGCGGGAATTGAACTGTCCTAAAAACATTTAGTTTAACTAGGAGGCTGAAAAAACAAATAATTGTTCAACCATATCTCGTTTCGTTTTGTGCCAGGAATAGGTAGGCATAACATCTTATATGTTATAAATATGATCAATACATATAACAAGCTACTGCTTCACATTCAGTCATTTACAACCCTGTTTTAAGGTGAGTGTCGATTCTGATCCTTGATATAGCCCTCCATTTTTATTATTTCTTTTTAAAAAGAGATATCAGTAGTTTTTAAATATTGTTCGTAGTTGTCCATTAGAACTTGTATCTCTTGAACTGCCTTTGCTTTAGTATATCGGTAGCTCTCATTTGTTTTGCTATGTATTTCGGTGAAATTTCCTGCGTCTATAGTGATTTTCGTGGCTCCATCTTTGACATTTAATTTAATGATAGCATAAATCTGTCCAAAATCGACCACTTCCCCCATTACTATCGTTGATCCAAAATCCTTAAAAAGATATCGACCAGTAACTACGCCAGCTTCTTTGTCCGAAAATTGAATGACGGATTTGGGGCTAGTGAAAATTTCTACCATCCAATTATTAGCCTTTACAAATAAATCGTTCTTAATTCCCTCTACCATTATGGTCCTATCAAAAGGTTCCATGGTTATTGGAACTCTCTCATAGGTGTAACATGAAGAAAGTAAAATGCCTAGTAGAATTACATATTTTTTCATTTTAAAAAGGTTTAAGTTATATTGTTTTATTTTTTTTATCTGTATTCATTTTAAAAAGGCGCAAGAATCGTTGTCTTTAGAACAATATCCCTACACTGATGCTTAGGGCCCCAGAATTTTCGGAGGAGGATCCTATATCGTAGTACTCCCCATTATTATACATATATAAAAAATCCATTTTTTGCATCTCATACCCTACCCCTATAGTGAAAGTGGTTCCCTCAGAGGTCGTAAAACGGGCCCCCAAAGTGGGACTCAGTAGCATGCCCACACCTTTAAACCTATAGGTGGCATCTAGGCTGTAGCCAATATCAAAGGCGATAAAGGGTGTGGAAGGGGCATCCATTAAATTTATTCTGGCATTGGCAAAAAACGGTATGAGAGCGGCCTCCGACTCTCGATAATACCGTAGCCCAGTTCCAACCCCTAAGGATACTATTGGGCTAAAGGCATAGCTTTGGACGACATTCAGTTTCCAGCGATCCATTCCATAGTCCCAAAACCCCGCCTGATATCCCAGTTCAATACTACCTACATATCCTGACTCCATTCCGGAATTAGGTCGTTTGGGTTCCCTTTTTTGCGTTTACGGCTCTTTGGCGATCTTTTCGATCTCCTCCATCTGGAATACAATAATGCTCTGGTCTGCCGTCTCTAGTTTAATGGACACGTTTGGGTGTTGTTCCGTAATGACCCCACGGAGCACACTGCCATTCTTTAAATACACAACGTCCCTATAGTTGTCCTGCGCCATAGTGCTCATGCTTATAAAGGTGAATACCACCAATACCAATATTTTTTTCATCTTTCTCATTTTTAAATTATTATTCTTTAGTTTTTTTTCTGCCATTGTTCCCATCTTTATTCCGAAACGATTAGCGGGGTCAATTCTTTTTTCAAGGCTTGGTAGGCTTCCTCATCTAATATTCCCAGGTCTAACAGATCCTTGGATTCTTTTAATTTAGCGATGGCCTCTTCCCGGGTCAAGGGGGCATTGATGCTTTTAATTTCCCCGGCGAGGACGGATTTTTCATAGTCCGTAACGGATAGGTATTTGTTGATTCCAAAGGCCCTTCCATTGGGTTCTCCCAAAAGGACGGTTAAGGCCAAGGGTTTCTTTCTACTTCCCTTGTGGAAGACAGACATTTCGGCTATCACCACAATTTCCCCTTGCATTTCGGCCCCTGCGTTGTTCGGTGTCTCTCCGGCCATAGCCGACATGATGTTGCCAAAACCTGCTGGTTTGCCCATGATAATGGTCTGGAAATTGCTCTTGGTCTTAGAACGTGCTTTGGCGGCTCCAACCCGGTACCCGCCGCCTACAGCTGTAGTAGCGGTTATGCTTCCCGACGGGAATCCGATCACCAGGGTGTCGCCCACCTTCAATACAGAGCCATCTGCAGCGGTATATTTTAGAATTTTGGTGTTGTTCCGGATATTTTCGAATATGGCTGCGTTCTGGGTGTCTTCGAAGGAAAGTTCGTCGAGTTGTTTTTGCGCCATTACGCTGGTGGCGGTTAAAGAAAGGATTGCAATTACTAGTTTTTTCATAGTAGGCTTTATTTATGTTTGGATTTTAAATTGAATGCAGATGTATTTGTCCCATTTAGGGGAGCAGTTCCTATAGTAGTGTTACCTCACTCTTAGTAAGTTGTTATAGCTAGTAGGTAAATGAAGGGTTGAGTGATTTAAAAAATGTTTCATAGTTACAGTGTTTAAGATGATTACTGCAAATATGAACCTGTTGCGTGCACTCTATCTGCACCCAATTGGAATAATTGAAAATTAGGGGTGTTTGCTATGATTAGTCAAGGATGTTGCCCTATGGAAGTTGGGATATAAGGGATTTTCATCCACAAAGAAGGGGCTGACCTTTGGTAACGATCAGCCCCTTCTAAGTTTTTAACAAATTTCTTCTGCGGATAGTGCCTAAAATAATTCTATGCCTCTTGTTGATGGGTATTGAAATCGGCTACGATCTTAAAAATGATGTCTGCCTGTTGCTCGTTAAAGACCCCATCTATTCCCATATTGTGATAGTTTTTAAAGGGGGAATCGTATAATTTGGTGGGATCTATTTTTCCGTTTTTGGTCAGGAACAATTTTATGGTATCCAGGAACTGAATTTGGATCGCATTCAATTTATAGTCATTGATAAATTGGGAGAAGGCTTCGTCTACTTTTTCTGCGCTCAAGCCCATTAGGGCGATGACGAATTGGACTAAATTAAACTCCTTGCCCAGCTCTTTCTCAATGGATTCCTTGCTTAGTTTATCCGTAAATAAAATTTGTTCCAGGGCCTGTAATTCCTCCTTGGTAATTTGCTCTCCCTTCCGTATCCTTTCTATAGTAACATGGTCCTTGTTTTCCCTTATCAATTCTTCCAAACGGTGCAGGTTGTTCTGGAAGGGGGAAGCATAGGATTCTTGTGGCTCGCTAGCCATGTCGCGGATAACCACCTTATCTTCCAAAATGGCATCCTCAAAATCGGTGGTAACATACCTTTGATCCACAGGATCTATATATTTTACCAATTCCCGGACTCCTTTACGCAATTTTTCCAAATGGGCAATCCCATCTATCTTCCAGAAGGATTCCTCTAGGGGTAGTTTAATCAAAGGTTCCTTGGATTTTACGGCCGGAATAGTCGTTTTTTTCAAAAGTTTTTTAGACGTGCCGGCTACTTTGGTGATGGGCACAACCAAATCGTTTACAAAGGCCTCGCTATTGGGCGTCTCCAGTCTTTTGGCAATGAGGGAATAAAGAATTTTATCGTAGTAGCGTGCCAAGTCCGAATCCCCTTTTTTGGGCTTCACTAAAGGCGCTAGTTCGTCTTCGATCTGTTTACAGTCTTTTTTTGACAAATGGTTCCATACTTCCCTGTTTTTGTTGCCAAATTCATGTACGATCTGCAATTTCATCTTCACATCGAATCTGGTGATATCCAAAGACGCGATCTCCCCATGTAGTCCATCCAATAATTCTTGGCGGTAGTCTTGCAAATCCTTCTGGTCCTTAAACTGATCGCTCTTTAGGTATTGGGCCAACTGCAAGCGTAGGCCGAAAAGGATTTCGGTTAAACTTTTCTGTGCAGTGGTTTCGATGCCCTCGGGATTTTCATCAAAAAATTCAAAATTCTGACAAAGATCGAATATGAGGAAATGGGTCTTATCCTTTCCAACGCCAAAAAGATCGGGTCGGAGTCGTGTGCCACGCCCTATCATTTGCCAAAACTTGGTATAGGATTTTACAGGTTTGTAAAATACTAGATTCACACAGCTAGGGGCGTCTATCCCGGTATCCATCATGTCTATGGAAATCGCGATCTGAGGCAAACGGTCTTTTTCCTCATCACAGAACCTATTGATGAATTCCTTTGATTTGGGTTCGCTATGGGCAATGACTTTTACATAATCGTTCCCATACCTTTCTTTGTCCAGTTCCAAGAACATCTCCTTTAGGAAATGCGCATGTTTTTTATTTTTGGCGAAGATAATGGTCTTCCCCAATTCGTCCCCGCCTCGTTTTTTAATCCCGTGCGTTTCCAGGTATCGCAGGGTTTCAATGGCGGTTGGCTTATTGAACAGCCAGTCGTTTAACTCACTAGAGGAAATCCATTCGTTTCCGGTGGCTTCCTCGCCATCCAATATTTCCTTCTCAAAGGCTTCCTTTTCTTCTTCGGACAGGTCTTGGTATTTTATCCCTTCCCGTAGGAATTTAGTAGGTACGGCTATGGATCTGTAGGGAACCAAATGTTTGTTCCGAACCGCTTCCTCATAGGTATAGGCATCGGTAGGGGACTTGTCTGGCAGGCCAAAAACGTGATAGGTGTTCTTGTCTATATTATTTTTTGGGGTGGCCGTAAGTCCTAAAAACAAGGCATCAAAGTATTCAAAAATAGCTTGGTATTTCTTATAGATGGAACGGTGTGCTTCATCCACAATCACCAGATCAAAATGACCTCCTCCATAGAACCTCCCTTCGTCCGAGCGGCTCCCGTCTATTAGCCCTATCATGGTTTTGTAGGTAGAGAACGCAATCCTGGCATCGGGGTTGTCCTTTTCTTCCAAAAGGTTAACACTGGCATGCTGTGGCAAGAATTTAACAAAGTTCCGCTTGGCCTGTTCCACCAGGCTTATCCTGTCGGCCAAAAACAAGATGCGTTTAGCCCAGTTGCACTCCAACATCAATTTAGAAAAGGCGATGGACGTCCGTGTTTTTCCGGTCCCGGTTGCCAAAACCAATAAAGCCCCTCTATTGGTTCCAATGAGTTTTCCTGTACTTTTATCGTACCCGGAAAAGTGTTCCGCAATACTCTTTATGGAGCGCATCTGATAGGTACGTCCGGCTATATCGGTGTCTATAGGGGCGGTACGGATATCCTTACGGTGTTTACGGCGGAACATGAGAGTTTGTAATTCTGCCTTGGTATAAAATCCGTGTACCGGTCTTGCCTGTTTATAAAACTGATCGTCCCAGAGATAGGTCTCATAGCCATTACTATAGTACATTACCGGACGGCGGCCGTACATTTTCTCTAAACTATCTGCATAGAGCTGTGCTTGATTTTCGCCTTTGGAAGCACTTTCCAAGGTCTTTTTAGCTTCTACCAATGCCAATGGTAGCCCATCATCGTCCCAGAGCACATAGTCTACATAACCAGTTTCGCTACGGTTGGTAGCCTTGGGCATATGGTTCACCTTGTATTCCTTGTCATTTACCCCAGACAAATCCCAGCCAGCCTCACGCAGGGCCACGTCTATAAGGTATTTTCGGGTTTCTGCCTCATTCCTTGGATGCTGTACCTCGTCCTGGGTATTGGCTTTTACCTTATTGGCTTCAATTTGTGCCTGTAAGGCTTCTATTTGTTGTTGAAAGAGTTGGTTCTTTTCCGCAAGTTTGAGTCGTTCTTCCTCTTTTTCCTTTAGCTGCTCTTGGTGCTTGCTTAATTCTTTATCCAGTTTTTGCTGCAGCTGTTCAATTTGCCTTTTAGAAAGCGTATTCGCCCCTGTTCTAGGGATGTAATCAAAATTAAAAATACCAATGGTCCCTAGGGGTTCCTGACTGTACGATTTTGCAAACCATTTGGCAAAATAGAAGAGAGCATCAATGGATTTGTGGGAGTCCACATCATTCACAGCTTTGTTGTGGGCAGCCAGGTTCCCCGCTTTTCTTATGATGTGGAGTTCGTTGTATAGTTTATGGTTGAATTGAGCCTTAAACTCATGGTTCATCATCAAGCTGTTTAAGCTTGTATCGTAAGGTTTTTCCAATTCTGCATCATGGGCATACATCCAGTTGATGGCTTCCTCCAAAGCCATACGACTGTACAACAAAGAGGTGCGGGGATCCGTAATCACCAATTGTTCTGCCTTGGATGCTCTATCGAAGAAGGTAGAAAACTCCTCTTCTAGAAATTGAAAGTTGGTATTCATAAACTAAGGTAATAAAAGACTAAATATACGGTATTTATAAGAATTTAGTAATTTGTTTCCTACTATAGCAGGCAAGCTGTAGTCCCGCGTCCATTCCGCTACTAAAAAAGATTAAACAACCTTCCCCAAGGTTGTAGGGGCTGGTAGCTGACTCATGACCTCCTACTAAGGATCAAATACGGGTCTTTATGACAAAGAATGGTGCCCCCTTATATCCAATCTTTGCCAGTAACAATGGGTTTTATCTTTAATTTTAGCTTTTCTTTTTATATGAAGAAGATAACTTCTTTTTTGTTTCAATTTTATTAAGGGATTTAACCATTAAAACATGAAAGTTTGACCAGGCCTTTCTGGACTGTCTTTTGATTTGATCTCCTTGATTGAAATGCCTGAAAGCATCATTAGCCTTATTTACATAGCTTAGATAATTACCCCAATCATAGCGAAAACTTTCTTTGAACTTATTAGGATTTAGAGGATCTGGCGTATATAGCTTGCGACGCTTTGCTCCTTTATAAGTGAACCTTTTATATAACGCGCTTTTATGAATTTTATCATCAGTGCTTTTGGCGTTAATGGCTAGGGATGTCGATCGTTTGAAGGATCGTTTCATCGCTCTATAGAATTTTGAATAGCCAGCCGTTTTTAAAATTGCTCTTTGTCCATTATACTCAAAACCTAAGTACTCCAATTCTTTGTTGGTTTTTTCTCCTGTTAATTCATCAACTTCAAAACCTTTAAATGTACCGTTGACTTCCTGAAACTGGTACACCTTTGTTTTGTCCGTATGTATTTCTAGTTTTACTTTATTGTATACCAATGAACGCAGACGTTTTATGGTTTCTTCTTGAAATTCCCTCGGGATGACTATAATTAAATCGTCGCTATACCTCTGATAAAATCCTTTTACATTATCACTATCTATAAAATCTTGAACTGCTTGATCAAAATCCATCATATAAATATTGGCTAATGTTGCACTAAGCGCAGTTCCTTGCGGTATTCCTTCTGACCTTGTGGATTTTGTAATTAAGTTTAAACTGTTTTTGAAAAAATCAGTTTTATCGCAATAGGCAATGGCGTTATTATCTTTTAAATATCGTTTGTGCTTAATACTTTTTTGCCGCTTTTGGGATTTTTTTGAATCGTTCTCTATGTACGTTTTAACCCATATCCTGTCCTTATAATTTCTAAATAATAAGTCCTCGTTTACATATCTCATATTGATTAGAGACTTGTACACTCTGTAGTGATCTTTAGGTAATGTTTTTGAAGCATCCCAAACTTCTGACCATTTTTGTTTAAGAATTTTGTGATCTAAATTATCAAAGAATTTAGTTATATCTGCAACAATAACAGTAAGCTCTTTTTCTTTATTATTCTTAATAAACTGAAAGGCTTCTAATGCAAAATCTATATTGCACTTGTGTTTATCCTTTTTGCCTTCAATTTCAATTTTTCTGTATGCAACGATAGCTTTCTTAAAACTTTTGGTTTTTAGAAAAGTTTCATATTTTTCTGAAAGTATGTAACTGTAGTACGAATAGATTTGTGCATCAAAATGACCAGCAAAGAATATTTCACGGGCTTTAGGTTCTAAATGTACACGCCTTCGCTTTTTACTTTTATTTTTAAAGCCGTTGGTGTTTGCTCTAAATTTTCTTTGAAAAATGGTACGGTGTAATAAAGGAAGAAAACTATGTTTTGCTATTATAACAGGGTTTGTTATATAGTTCTCTAAATATGAAATATCCTTAGGTTCTAAAGGGAAACCAATATGAGGATATTTTTTCAGTTTAATCCAAGGATGATCTTCCATATAAGTTTTAAAATAAGGGCCAAGATTTACTAGTAGCAGGCTTATGATTGAACAGTGCTCTTTCGACATTTTCACCACTTCTGGTTACGATGTCGCTACTCTTTTCAGGTATAAATATTGTTATCTTTGTATTAACTGTCTTAAACATAACAGCTCAAATTATGAACAACATCTTACTTTACCATATAACAAGCTTGCTGCTTGCCGTAGTGTCCTTAGGTGCACAAATAAATGTGTCATCTTTAGACTTTGGTATAAGTACCTCATCTGGCGTATGTTCCAAATGATAATAATTGTGCTAAACGTTCTTCTCGGCCATCTTGACCCTATTTTAGTTTTCTTTATATTAAAATTATTTTTTATCCGATTAATACTTATCCTGACTCTTTTTTAAACAAGGAACAAAAAGGGCGCCACTGAATGAACTCAATTTCTAAAACCGGTCAAGCCTAATCAGAGAAGTTCATCATTGATCATTGCTAACTGTTTATTGTTCATTGTATTTCCCCCTTAAACGCCTTTTGCAACAAGCAATTAAACAAATCCTCGCTTTCTTTCAACTCCTGCTTGGCCAGTACCTTTTGCTGCTCTATCAACGCAATTTTTTCCTCAAATTGGTTTTGGAGGTCTATTGGCGGTACTATAATATCAAGATTTTTTATTATTGATTTATTTAAATTCGCCATGGTAATACCTCTTGCTTTTTCATATAGCTTTGATATAGTTGAACTATGCGAAATATAGTATTTTGAGAAAGTTGGAATGATTCTATTATTGAAACGAATATAAAGGCTTCCAGTACCACAAAATAAATTTCTATCTTGGACTAAAGCTATTTTACTTAAATCTCCTCTCCTTGCCATAATAATATCCCCTATTTCTAAATGATAATTAGTTAATGAATCAAATTTATTCTTATCTATTTTTCTACATCTATTTATATTAATTTTAGAGTCAATAATATCTGTTGGATTAACCAAAGAAAAACCAAAATCTTGATAATCGGACTGATGTAATTGGGATCCAAATGGGCCGATTTGAATTCTCTTACTACAGTTATTAATTGTTTCTGAATCCCACCCCTTCGGATTAGTTACCGGATCCCCAAACATCTCCAAGAAGATAGACTGTGCTAGGGCGTCGTATTCTTTGAGGAGTTGGGCGGTTTTATCGCGCAGGGCCGCCGCATCATCCAAGATTTGTGCGATGCGCTTTTGAGTGGCAAGGGGGGGGAGGGGGATTTTGAAATTATCTAAATGCTCATTCTTAATATTATTAATATTAGCTCCATTAACAACATTCTGAATATAACTAAAATACTGAGGAGATTGAAACATATGTTTCAAATAAGTCGCCTCAATATTTTTAGGTCGAACAACTTTGCAAAAAGCACCAAAAGAGGCATCATAATCTTTAACGCAGTATGCATTCTTTCCGATTACTTTTATGCTTCCCGTTGAAGCAGTTATCAATATATCACCCGACCTAAGAAATTGCCTATTTTTAACTCTTGACGGGTTCACATATACTAAATCCTCTAGGTCTATATTGGAATTTTTAATGTTATTTGATCTAAGTATGGGTATATATCCATCTATTGGTTTTTCTGACACATCAGCTTTACCATATGAAACTCCTCTTACTTGCTCTATATATTGTGATATTTTAGTTAGATTTTTGATAGGTAATACTTTTAAGATTGTGCTTTCAGACTTTAATTCTGATATTCTTTTTAATTTTTCTAAAGGTTCATCATGTATAAATAATTTTATTCTCTTTACCTGAAATCGAAACAGGTAAAGATTCTTAACATATTTATACTTGTTTTTCCAAAGTGTCCAATAATTTGGCTTTTTCTTGTTCCAAGGTTTTTATTCTTTCAATAATCACCTTTGGTGCATCATACTCCACTTCTTCATACACGATTTCCTTATAGCGGTTGATGCTCAGGTCCCAGTCGTTCTCCTTAATTTCCTTAAACGGTACCAAAAAGCTCTGTTCCGTACGTTTTCGGTTCGCTTCGGAATCCGAATTTCGGTTAGGGTAACGCCGTATAATATCGGGCAGGTTGAAATTATCGTGCAGGGCTTTCTGCTCCGCTTCGGTAAGGGCCTCGGCCCCTTCGCCAAAACTAAAGGCCTCAAAAAGCTCCTGGTCTACCAACAGGTTTCGCTTGTCGTCCAAACTCTTCCCATCGGCCACCATATCGTAGAACCACACCTTGTCCGTTCCGCCAGAGCCTGTTTTGGTAAAGATGATGATGGCGGTACTTACTCCTGCATAGGGCTTAAAGACCCCGGAAGGCATGGAGATCACCGCTTCCAACTTATTGTTTGCCACAATTTCCTGCCGGATGCTCTTATGAGCCTTGCCACTGCCAAACAACACCCCGTCCGGAACAATAACGGCTGCACGGCCACCAGTCTTTAATTGACGCAAGATCAAGGCCAAAAACAATAGTTCTGTTTTAGTGGTCTTGGTAACGTTCTGTAATCCGGGTGCAATACTCTCCTTGTCTATGGTGCCTTTAAAGGGTGGATTGGCCAATACCAAGGAATAGGCGTCCGAAACGGTATTGTCCTTGCTCACCGCATCTACATCCACAATATTGGGTTCCTCTACTCCGTGCAAGTATAGGTTCATGGAAGCAATACGCAGCATAGTAGCATCAAACTCAGTTCCGTTGAACATGGTCTGGTTGATATGATCGCTGTATTTGTCCAGCTCCGTAAGTTCGGTGTGCTTATCTATATACTCCTTGGCAGCTACCAAGAAACCGGCAGTTCCAGCGGATGGGTCGCAGATGGTATCTTCCAGCGTAGGTTTCATCAGCTCTACCATGAGCTTAATGATATGACGCGGTGTTCTAAATTGACCGGCCGTACCCCCGCCTTCCAATTTGGAGAGTAAATACTCATAGATATCGCCCTTGGTATCTTGGTTGGTCATATCTATGCGTTCCAGTTTTTCCATCACCTGATCCAATACCACTGGTTTTGAAATACCAAAGGAGGCGCCTTGCATATAGGTGCTGAACAAACTTTTCTCCTTTCCTAAGGAACGTATAAAAGGAAAGATACCATCCACGGTATTGCTAAAAATATTGTGACGATCGTTTACGTCCATTTCCTTAAGGTTCTTCCATCGGAAGTTTTGCTGATGTTCCCCAAAGATGGGGGTGTAACTAAAACCGCGCTTGGCCTTACGTTCGTTACGGGTTTCCGTCTCGTCCAAATCCTTAATGAAGATAAGGTAGGTGAGTTGTTCTACAATAGTAATGGTATTGGAGATCCCCCCGGTCCAGAAGGTATTCCATATCTGGTCTATCTGCGATTTTAATTCTCCTGTACTCATATAATACTCGTTATTTTAATGCGATGGTAAATATATAGGTTTTGTGTGCATCAGAAGTGCACTAATCAAAATTGTTAAGACTTTGTTGTAATCTAAGCTTAATTTTCTCCTTAAGTTCTGCTGGTTCCAATATTTTGAGTTGTTCTCCAAAAGCTAGCAGCTGTTTTTCCAATTCGTAATTAGGAATCACCTGTATAGAAAAGGTAAATCCTTGATCGCTCTCAACAATAGTCCGTTGCGATCCATGAAGGGGTTTGGTCTTTATATAAGGAGCTAGATCTGGCACGGCCTGTAATACGATTTTCACTTCCTCCGCTCCGGCCGATTTGGACACCCCAATGATGTCTTCAAAATACTCGTTAAAATCTACCTCCGTGTTTTCAATATAGGGGATGCTGGAGTTTTCAATCTTTACTATCCTGTCCAAGGCCAGATTGGTAAGGCTTTCATAATCACCATTTTTCCCAAACAAGAACCAGCGATTGTTGTATTGCTTTAAATGATAGGGGGAGAAGGTAAGTACGGTGTCCTCCTCACTCTTAAAGCTTTTATAGGTGATGCTTAGGGTCTGTTTGTAGAGGATGGCTTTGAACAACGGAGCAATATGCTCTAAACCTTCTAAAAACTCGTTGTTTTCAAAACTCATAATTTCCTGCGACTGATTAGATAGCTTAAAAGTCTGATCCAGTTTAGGCAACAATTCGTGGATCCACTCAAATTGAGGGAGTCCCTTAAAGCGCGTTAGAATCAGCATGGCCGACTTTATTTGCTCTGCTTCCAGTTCGTTGATCGGTTCCTTTTTTATGGAGAAATTGGGATCGGCATACCGGTAGTACACCCTTCGTCCATTTCTGAATTTTTCTAGGTCTATGGACCAGCCTTGGGATGACTCCATAAACTTAATATCGTCATAGAGCTGTCTGCGTTGTATGCCATCCGAATCTGGATTGGCTTCGTACAAATCCTTGTTGCATTCCTCCAACAAAGCGCTTATATCATAATTCTTGCCGGGATTGCTAAAACACCTATCTAGCGCATGATACCTGATGAGTGCATTTTTAGTAATGGCCATAAATGAAATTGCGGTTGATTAAACCGTTAAAGATACGAAACAAAATGGAGGTAGGGAGTATGAATTAGTTGATATTTCTTACAATACCAGAAGGTGGTTGGTGCCATCAATATGAACTGGGAAAGGTGTTTTATGTTGAGCTAAAAATTAGTTTTACAACTGTCATATTCTTTTTGTGAAGGTTACACTTGGAATTATTTTCGTGGAATTTGTGATTGGCTTATTGTGAGAACCCCATGTTAGGGATTGGTACTTTGCATAGAATCCAAAGTTAGGTTGCGTGTTCTCTTATTGATTTTAGAATTTCAGGTATTTCATTCCATTCGTTTACCCAAACTGTTTTTACACCAAAGGAAGAGGAGTCGTTCTCCTCAAAACGTTCATACATTTTTATTAGCAAATCTAATATATCTTCTTTTTTTGAAGAGTCATCGAATTCAATTTTACTAGTTAGGGATAACTTGTTAATTTTTTTCTTGAAAATATAGTGATGTTTTCTATTATTACCTTTTTGTTTTAAGGCTATATCTAAAAGCCTTCGGATATTTGGGTCGGTCAGCGAACTTCCAATAAATATACACGCGTTTTCTCTGAATTTATTAATTTGAACAATATTATTCCAACTATAAATATCTGAATACTGCTGATGATAATTTCTCTCTCCAAACGTAATTGCGTTTAGTTTATCAAGTTTTTTATTTTCAGGAAGAAAACCGTGAACGTGATATATTGGTAATTCATCATTTCGAACGTCCATACCAATGCCATAAATAGATTTGAACGGAATATCCAGTTCTGTTTCTTCTAATTTGTATTCTAGAATATCATCAAAATTATAAGTTATTATGGAGTCCAAATTTGGACGCTTTCCAGGTGCTACACATAGTTTAACTATTTCTTCTAATAGTGGTGATTTTGTTTCTTTCTTTACTTTTTCATAGATAACATCTCTTACCATATTTTCAAATGACGAATTGTTATTCTCAAAATAATTCTGAAGATATCGACCAGCAATAAGAGGGGTTGGGGTGAATATTTTATTAAATAAGTTCGATAAAAGATTAGATTTTTCATTATCCTTTTCTATTGTATGAACCATTAATTTTTGTAAAAGACTATTCCAAGTTGGAATACCAAAATCCAAAGATATTCCAGCACCTAAAACTAATACCAATTTCCCATCTTTAAATGCTTTGGTCAAATTTAAAACCGATTGTCTTTTTGAGATTGTTGAATCTAAATTGGTCTCTAGTACCTGGTTTAAATTTTGAATATTGGATGTTTCTATTACCCTTGCTAATTCTTGTAAGGTCTTTTGTATTTGCTCTGAATTATATACGATATTTAATCGTTTATTTTTAAATGATTCAAATTGATTTACAAGTAGATTATATTGTTTTTCGTTCAATTTGGTGGTTGGTCTAGCCTCAATGTTTTCACCTTTTGAAGCAAGAAATTCGGTGGCCCTATCTAGCGAGATATTTAATTCGCGTAAAGCCTTGTTTAATCTTATTGTTTTACTCATAGCTTTTTCTAAATACAAACTACCGGCAGTACGTTTTAAAACGACCTATTAATTGATGAAAATAGGATTTTATTTAATAGTATCTATTAAATAAACAAAAACCAGAGAGAAAATAGCTTAGGGGTCAGGATGCTCCAGTATTTCCAAATGGGCTGGTGAATTGTTATCAATGTTGAGTCTTTAGGACTTCCGAAGGAGATAACAATGAGTTTCCTTTACTAAGGGTAGATATATCTATTTTAATTATAATATTAGGTTGTTTTAATAAATGTCCTACATTACAAAGTCATATCCAAATCTGTTCTACCATTGGGAACTGGGATATAAACTGGTCTAACTATTTAGGCCTACCGACTGTATGACAAGAGCCGTATGAATCGAGAGGTTCACGTACGGTTCTGTGAGAGGTTTAGGGGTGAGACTCCCCTTTACACCGTATGCATCCCACCAAACACATATTGTTAACTTAATTTCCTGCATCTAGCTTTGCCCATAAATTAGTATATAATGAGTAAGGAAGAGAAAATGTTTGCCCTTATCGAGGAATTTGAGGACAGTTCCCTTAACGGTAGAGAATTTTGCAAGGAAAAGGGCCTTTTGCCCTCCACCTTCTATTACTGGAAGAAAAAGAAAGCACAAGAGGAGGCATCCGTGAGCGGGGGATTTGTTGCCATCCATCCTAAATCGGAAATAACGGGAAGCATAGAATTGATTTACCCTAATGGAGTCCGGCTACGATTGGACACCTCACAACTTCCATTGATCAGCAAGCTACTAAAGCTCTATTAATGTT
>NZ_AUKX01000036.1 GCF_000424985.1 Arenibacter latericius DSM 15913 | reverse complement strand
TCACTTAAAACCCAGGATAACACCTTTCTATCTGCTAAATCCAAAATTGTTGTTAGGTAATTCCAACTGCTTCCTATTTTGATGTAGGTGATATCTGACACCCATTTTTCACCTAGACACTCACTAGTAAAGTTTCTTGCCAATAGATTTCTTGCAACTGGGAGCGAGTGTTTTGAGTCGGTTGTAGTCCCCCTGAATTTTCTACTTAAAACACTTTTTAATCCCATCTGTTTCATCAAGTAGGCTACATAGGACCTACTATAAAACAGCCCTTTTCTTTCCAATGCTTTTTGGATTCTTAAACTGCCATATATACGGTAACTACCGTGATATATTTCTTGTATGCTTTGTTTTAAAAACTCTAACCTAGTATTAGTGGCATTGGTTTCGCTTGTTCTTAGCCATGTATAATAAGCATTTTTACTAACGCACATGATTTTACACATCTTTTCAACAGGAAATTTGTCTTTATGATCTTTTATGAAACCATATCTTACCTGTCGCTCTTGGAAAAGATGCTCACTGCCTTTTTTAAAATATCACGTTCTAACTTTATTTCCTTCAATTCTTTTTCTAAAGCCTTAATTCTTAGCGCCTCTTTGGTTTCTTCTGCAGCTTGTGGCGTGCCATTTGTGATTGCCATCCTTTTCCACCTGTTAATTGAGGCTTGGCTAACTCCATATTCTTCAGATAAGGATTTAACGGAACATCCTGTATTTAGTAACTCTACAATGGTGGTTTTAAATTCCTGGTCGTAATTTCTTTTACTCATATTACAAATTTAAGTTTATCACATAAATCCGTACCAACTAAATTAGACATTCCATAGTCAGTTCGAATGAACGATAGTGAAGAGAACTACGGGAACAGTGGTCAGTAATCGGTGATCAGTATCTCCCCCACTGAAGTGCGGGACTACCGTTCAAAATGACTTTTTGCTACAATATTTATTACTACTTCTGTCAAATTGCTAAAATTAAAAGAATCGGCCTTCGTCATAAAATAACTGAATGATTTAGAATTCTTGTCCCACGCTACTCCTGGCTCCTCAACCAAAGGTACACCGTACCTTCGTTTTTCGGCCCTGTTAAAAATCAAGTGCTTTTCACAGCGGGTGAAGGAAGGTTTACCTGCCGAAGGCAGGCGTCCGGCAGCACATGTACACCCTGGTTGTTGAAAGTTTACCTGCCGTTAGGAAGGTTTACCTGCCGGAGGTAGGTTTACCTGCCGGAGGTAGGCGGCCTGGACGGTGCGGCCGTGTAGATTTCACATCCTAATAAGCTAATACATTAAAGTCCAACGCTACAGCTGGCTCCTCTAAACATAAGGTACTCCGGTACCTTAGTTTGTCGGCCCTGGTTCGTTTTTTATTCATGGCTTGTATATTGTTTTTTTAAAAGGAATTCATGAATGCTGCGCATTTCATCAATGGAAAAAATGAACAGAATTAGTTTTTAAAACAGAACTAATCCTTTTTATAAATAAATCCAATAAGAAGTATAACTAAAACCATCAAAAATACTGGACAGTTTAAGTTTAGTCATATGATAGTAAAAAGTAATCAGTAGTCCCTTTAATTAACAATAACCAATTAGCAATAAACAATGTGTTTAGGCATTAGTAAACAGACGTCAGTCAAGTTCTATAAACAATAACCAATTAGCAATAAACAGTTGGGTCGGCCCTTTATGAATCAAGGGATGAGTAAAACCTACAAAGCGCTTAGTCAGTTCGAATGAACGATAGTGAAGAGAACTACGGTAACAGTGGTCAGTAATCGGTGATCAGTAAAAAGTAATCAGTAGTCCCTTTAATTAACAATAAACAATTAGCAATAAACATAAGCCATTGGGTCAGCTGTTTAACTAAAGAATGAGTAAAACCTACAAAGTTTTTTTAGTCAAAAAATAAAAACCAACTATTTGGCTAATACCACTAATCCTCCGCTAGCGCGAGCATTTTGCTCGTGCCAGCAGGAGGAAGTAGGTATAGTCTAAGTGGAATACCATCATAAGGATTGCCCGACAGCAAAGGCGGGCCTGCACCAACTAGGTTTAATGATCAGTAGTCGGTAACCAGTAATCGGTAATCAGTGTATCCATCCAATTAACAACAATCAATTTGTTATAAACTGTTGGCTAGGCCACTATATAATATTCTGGTCCGTCTTTACCCTTGGTGCCATTGATAGGTAACGCCCAATCCAAACCAACGTGTGGGCATAGGAACAGCACCTGCTTCTTTGTACGAGGCATTGAATAGGTTCGTTATCTCGGTGTATAAAAGGAAGTTCTGAACTTCGTAATTTAGTCGAACATCGGCTACGTTATAGGCATTGGCAAGTTCTCGCTGTAACCACCTGTTTTTAACATGTAATGAAAAGTCGTTGATACGATAATGAACACCTGCCACTAACTGATGTTTCAAAGACTCTAATACGTATTTCGATTGGATTCCCGATGAAGTCTCCATGGAAGGGCTTAAATAATTATAACTCAGCTGATATCCAAAGGATTGCTTCCCTCCCAATTCAAAATCCTGCTGGATTCTCCCGTAAATAGCATGCATGGTGTTTTCTCCAAAATTAACTGGAGAATAAGGTGTTGAGGCATCTTCTCTTACCCAATCGATAAATTCAGAAATCTGGCGATAAAAATACCCGGTTTTCAACTGTAGGTTTCCATTTTGGTACTGAATATTCCCCTCATAATTCCAGGCGTTCTCGGGTTGAAGCAAGGCATTTCCAATATTCCCTGGTCGCTGATCTAGGTATAAGTCCGTGAACGAAGGGATGCGCTGCCCAGAGCCGATGCTCGCAGCTATTTTCCAGTGGTGATTAATTAAGTAAGCTAAATCTAACCCAGGATACACCTGATAACCAAAATCCGTGTTATAGTTCCCATATAGACCAATAGTACCTCTTAGTTTTTCACTTAGATTGCTTTTAAATTCTGCATATACCCCGTGATTATCGCGCTCATGCTCTCCAATATTTGTACTGTTAATCTTTTCTAATCGGGACTCCAATCCAAAACCAAAAGTTCCTATTCCTGTTTTGAGGCTACTATTCAATTCAAGCATCAGCGCGTTGGTATAATGCCTAGACCGGCCTCTACTTAAATCATCTTTAAAATAACGGTAATCATCTTCCCCATAGCGATCACTAATTCTAGGAGAAAGTGTAAAATCGCCCCAAGTATGCTTAGAGGAGAGACTAAAGACAGAGGATGTTACATGTTCTTCCGAATTAATATCACCGGGAGCAGCATAAAACCCGTTGGCACCAAACTGGCATTGAGCGTAGCCTGCCATTGCCTGAATGCTATTATCTGCATTAAAATCATAATTTCCGCTATAAAAAAGGCGCGTATTTTTTGAGGCCGAATTGTAGCGCTGTCCGTTAGAGTTGCTTTGGGCCAATGAAAAAAGCTGACTCTGGTTATCAGATCCGTAAACTCCTGTAACCTCCACTGCTCCACCTCCATAAATTCCTTCACCGTCACCTTCCTCCTTGCTTTTAAAAGAACTTCCGCCCCTTATATCTGCAATTACAGTAGAGCGTTTGCTCTTTTTAGTAACAATATTAATAGCTCCAGTAAGGGCATTGATTCCATAAACCCGCGCTGCAGCACCTCTTATGACTTCAATATGATCTATAGCACTCAATGGCACAGGAATATTCATCATATTGTGGGCAGTTTGGGAGTCTAACATTTTCACCCCATTAATCAGCACCAAAGTTTGCTCCGAAGTTCCACCATCAACAGAAATATCGGTCTGTGTTCCAAACGGACCACGCTGCCGAATGTCCACACCACTTATAAATGATATAACCTCGTTGAGCGATTTAGCAGGAAGCGCCTGAATTTGTTTTTGGGTAATGACCTGAATATCCCGTGTGGACTCACTAAAAGGAGTTTGCAATCTGTTTCCCTGAATAATAACTTCATCTAATTCGTTTATTTCCTGATCTGCATCGGGAACCGTATTCTTTTCTTGCGAGAAGCTAGGTATGGCAGCTAATAGAATTAATGTCGCTAATTGTTTTTTCATAAAGACTTCTTTAATCGTAATATTTAAAATTGATGGCAAAGGTTTGGATTAAAATAGTATTTTTGGTAGTCCGATATGTAAATAATGAGTAGTCCGGTTACAATTCCTTTTAATTCCTTCATAAAAATAGATCGTCGTAAAAAGGAGGCGATCTAT
Organism: Arenibacter latericius DSM 15913; assembly: GCF_000424985.1. Lineage (GTDB taxonomy): Bacteria > Bacteroidota > Bacteroidia > Flavobacteriales > Flavobacteriaceae > Arenibacter > Arenibacter latericius. The sequence goes on along the minus strand of NZ_AUKX01000036.1, from coordinate 56,697 downwards.
ATGCAAATTGTTTATCAGTTTATTAACGCCGTAAAAAGCAACCTTTTGGAAGATGATGACCGACTTCCTGGTAGTAGGAAAATTTCCGAAGAGCTTCAAGTACACAGAAAGACAATAGTAGCCGCTTTGTCAGAGCTACAAGAACAAGGGTGGATAGAAACCCTGCCAAACATTGGCTCTTTCGTTAGAAATCCTGAGCTTTCCCCCACTCAATCCAAAAAAACCAACGCTTTTCAGCATCCTCCAGAAAAGGCAGGGTTTCATTTTAAGAAGGATTTTATATTGGATACCCCGATAGAAAAACAACAAGAAAAATTATATTTTACCGATGGCACGCCAGATTATCGCATCATTAAATCGGAGGAACTTGTTCGTTTTTACACTTCGGTAATTCGAAGAAAAAATCAATCAGGTCCTTTCTTAAATACTGTTGATGACAGTCTGTTATTTAGGGACCAACTCAGTTATTATTTAAATTTAACCCGAGGCTTTCATCTTTCTAGGGATTTTTTGCTGCCCGTAGCTGGATTGGAGCAGGTTCATTCCATCTTATCGCGTTTACTGATCAATACAGGCGATCTTGTTTTGGTGGAAGAGCTCAGTTACTTTTTACCCAATATGATTTATAGTCAAGCCGGTGCCAAAATGAGAACAATTCCGGTAGATGCGGACGGAATGAACATAGATTATATTCAAAACCATTATAAACCCGGCGAGATACGATTGGTTTATATCAACAGCACTTGCCAATATCCCACTACCGTTCGTCTTTCCAAAAAGCGGAAAAAGCAATTGCTAGATTTGGCAGATGCATACAATTTCATTGTAATTGAAGATGATAGGGATTTTGAATTTTCTATGATAAAAAACAAAAAAGAATCGCTTTTTAGAATAAACGGCGGCAATCGCATCATTTATGTTGGCACTTTCGGACGGTTTTTAAATCCAGGTTTTCAAGTTAATTTTTTAATAGCCCCGAAAGACCTTTTGCAGGAAGCAGCAAAATACCTGAATATCTTTGGTAAACCAGATACCATGATGGAAAAAGCATTGAGAGAGCTCATTCACGAAGGAGACATTCATCGATACCAAAGAAAGTCCAAAAAAGTAATCGCTGAGCGGAAAGAAATGTTTGCCCAATTACTCAACACACATTTTAAGAACAACATTCTATTTACTATACCGCAAGCTGGTTTAGCTTTTTGGATTCGGTTTAACACTTCATTTTCTTTGACGCAATTGCAAAAAAAGGCAGGAGAAAAAGGACTCTTTATTCCGAGTATTTGCCTCTATCAAAATCGATCCATAACCGCTCTAAGACTAGGATTTGCACATTTTAATCAGCAGGAAATGGAAGAAGCCGTGAAAGTGCTAGGTGAAGCTTATTGGGAAGTAGTTGAGTAGGTGTTGGTTGGTTTTTGGAACAATAGCGTCCTAAACGTATTGAGCCAGTCTTTACAAACTCTTTATATATCTGTATTTCAATAGATTTTTGAAGCGATGGAGTCTTTTTATAGGTTTTATTTTTCTCTGGCCTATCGAAAATTTATCGTAAAATTTGAAGTGAACGAACCGTAAAATTTTATGGCAAGGTCCTTTTGGGACCTATATTGTTGGCTATCTCCATCGTTCTACAGATAGTAGAAACAGCTATATTTATTGCCAATTCCTATAATTTTCCTACAATAAATACTATGTTTAATGCCAGATTACGAGAACACCCAATCCCATCCAAAACATAATAATGCAGTTTACACCCCCAATTTGCAGTTCAACCGAAACTGATTTTATAAGTAAGACTATTCCGATTCATTTGTGGTATACATTTTTAAATATCGCCTGATGAAAAGAATAATACTATTGGTACTGATTTTAGCAGTTACCCCATTTCTGATTATATCCGAAAAACCCTTAAATCAACAGGTTGAAGAAATAAGTAGATATAATTCTAAACAACCAGAATTCAGAGGATGGGAATATATAAAAAATAGGGCATTCAATAAGAATGGTACGCTTCAAAAAGGATATGATAAGCCTGTTATCATTCAAATGGAGAGGGATGCCACTTTTAAGGACAGTATAATTGTTGATGGTTTTATTAAAAAACTTAATGGTTTGCTCCCCACAGTTAGAATTGGTTTTAATTCAGATTCAACTTGGATTGCCCCTATACATAACATAATTATGGGGTTTAGAAAAGATACTCTAGGATTTAGAACCGTACCATACCAATATTACGACAGATTTTTAAGAAAAAAACATTGGCCAGATGGAACTGTTATTGGAATAAATAATTTTGATTTCTTTCGAACTAATGATGGAAACAAACATTCCTGGTTGGCTTTTAAATTTGATGATAACATTTCTGATAGTTCTAGAAAAAAGTTGATCGAATATGAATTATGGGATAGGATTTTTTCCACTCCAAACATGTTAAACTCATATAATCAATCATTTGAGGTAGGAATATTTAATAAGGCTGAACACCAATCTAGTTTAGGCTGGATTGGAGAATTAGACCTATTTCTTCTACAAAAATTATACTCTACTGACTTTATGGAGCAGTTCGGAGAATATATGTATAATACCTATCCCTGGCGCTATGCCACATATTTAATCGATAGAACTAAAGCAAGGTTCACAGGTATGTTATTATCATTTACACTAGGTGTTATTGTACTTATTCTAGGTCTAAGATTGTTGTATATGAAAAAATATAAATATACTTTCTTCAAATACCTAATACCACTACTAGTCGTTTTTTTATCTTATAACTGTTTGAATAACCTATTTTTTTACTTTGCCTATCCTGAAGCTTTTACGTATTTAGACGCCTATTTGGGTTATTTTTTTACCAGTTTGATTGTTGTTACTGCACTAGCTCTCCTCCTATATCTTTTGGATAAAATTTTTATTAGAGAAAATTTGAGTTTTGCCTTACAACTCCTATTGAAAGTAAGTTTCGTTATTTTAACAGGATGCCTGTTTACTTATGGACTTTATCTATTGGCAAATCAGGAAAATAATTTGGTCTCTATATATTCTTACGAAAACTATATTAAATTGATTTTATTTCTAGCATTTGGACGTGGCTTTTTAATCTACTTAAACCACTTCTCAGACTCCCTAGTAAAGCAAAAAGATGTAGAGCTAAGTCACCTAAAAGAAATAAATGCGCAAGCCGAGTTAAAGTTGTTGCAGTCTCACATTAATCCACATTTCTTATACAACGCCTTAAATTCCATCGCTGCCCTGGCTCATGATGATGCCGGTAAAACGGAGAAAATGGCACTTTCCCTTTCCGATTTGTTCAGGTACTCCATCAATAAAAAAGGAGAAAAAATGAGTACGGTTAGTGAAGAAGTAACTCTGGTAGAGAACTATTTAGAAATCGAAAAAATTAGGTTTGGAGAGCGATTGGAGTTTACACTTACTATTGACGAGGATGCCAAGCAAGAAAAGATTCCTATGTTTATGCTTCAACCCCTCATAGAAAATGCCATAAAACACGGGGTCTCCAAGATAGGAGGAGAAGCAAAAATCAGTCTCGACATTAAAAAAGAGGATAAGGGTCTGTTGATAACAGTAGGCGATAATGGTCCCGCATTCCCACAGGGATTGGTAAGCGGACATGGTCTGCAAACGGTTTACGACCTATTACGCTTAAGCTATGGTGACAAAGCGTCCTTAAGTTGGGAGAACGAGCCAAAAAAACAGATTGTAATATCCATTAATAACAGGTAACGGCATGAATAATATATATAGAACCTTAGTCATAGACGATGAGCCCCCAGCAAGAAAACGACTGCTGAAATTACTAGAGAATTTCACCGATACTTTTGAAGTTATTGGCGTTGCCGAAAACGGATTAATCGCTAAAGAGAAAATTGAAACTATTAAACCAGATCTTATTTTTCTGGATATAGAAATGCCAGAGCTAACGGGTTTTGAAGTCTTGGAAACGCTGACCTATATCCCCATAGTAATTTTTTGCACCGCCTATGAGCAATATTCATTAAAGGCATTTGAAACCAATAGTATAGATTACCTATTAAAACCAGTAAAGTTAGAACGCTTGCAACAATCGGTGAGCAAAATAAAGTTGTTTAGCAATAATCTTCCTAATCAGAATATTATTCAGTTATTAAAAGACTTGTCTTCTAAAAAGGAAGTCCACCAAATGACTTCCATCACGGTGAAGAAAGAGGGAAAACTCATTTTTATTAAGCTAGAAGAGGTGAGTCATTTTAGTGCAGATGAACGTTATGTTTCCGTACATGCTAAAAATGGCGTGTACTTAACGGAGGATCCCTTGTCTCAATTAGAAGAAAAATTACCAAACAATTTTCTAAGAATACATCGCGCAACAATTATAAACAAAGATTTTGTCAGCGAAGTACAGAAATACTTTAACAGCAGGTATAGCATCACTTTAAAAACTAATAAAAAACAAACCATAACCACGGGCAGAAGTTATAACGCACAAATAAAGAGTTGGTTGAATGTTTAAGTAAAATCAAGAACACCAACAATAGAAGCATCCAGCTTAGCTTCTAAGCTGAGAAAACTCACTCTATCTAGGCATTATTTCTAAACTACAAAGAATCCTATTCCAACCTAAATTTAAAACAATGAAAAATATAATACTGTTGTTATTACTCGTTTCAATTTCTTGTAAAAAGCGAGAAATAAGTAATTCCAAGGTTTTTGATGCCCCTAAGACCGTTACCCTAACCGGAAATGTATCTAATTTTGATCCTGAAAATCCAAATATTAGTTTTGCTGTAAATCGGGTTGGTGTAGACCGGTTAAGTCTAAATTCTAAAATTGACAGTACAGGGTTTTTCTCAGTGTCCTTTGAAAGCTATACCCCTACTGATGTTTGGGTAAATGTAGGAATCAATTTTCTAGTTTTGACGCATCCCGGTGATAGCATCCATATGAGTTTTGATGCCAAAATCGCTCAGACGGTTCCAATCTTAAAATCGATTCAATTCTCTGGGGATGCGGTGAAGACCAATCAAGATGCAGCACATTTTCAGGAAATGTATTTTTCCAATGAAATTTATACGGACTGGGACGCCAAAAAGAAAGCGACAAAGGAATATGGGGCAGATGACTATCTCCAGTATCTAGATACTTTGCAGCAAAAGAGTACCGAATTAGTGAATAATTTTATTCAGACATATTCCCCCAATGAAGAATCCCTACTTTGGGCCAAAACCTATATTGAACAAGTTTACTACAATGCGTTAGCATTTTACCCAGCAGAACACCGTGAGTTAAACAACTTGCCTTTTTCATGGGATGTCCCAGAGAATTATTACAACTCACTTAACGAACGGCTTCCTATTACAAAACCGATGTTAATCAGCGGCTATGCGTTAGTCAATTTTGTAAATCGCTATAGTTACCGATATGTACGCAACAAGACTAGGAATGAGAAATCCAATGAAAAATATCGTACGGAATTTGGATTGGCAGGTCCTTTAAAGGAACTAGATTCCATAAGTATCTATGGAATTATAAAATATACGGAAGATAGCCTACTACGCCAATTAGTATTAGCTGAATTATTCCAACAGAGGTTTGACAAGGTTGAAATAGATCTCTATGAAGATTATAGAGATTTGGTTAAAACCCATATCACCGAACCCTTTATCGCCAAACCCTTGGAGGAAAATTATTTAAAAACCAAGAAAAGCATAGAGTCACCAGAACTTGTGTCCGAGGCCATATTAAAAGATGCTTCTGGTACTTCCGTTGATAAGATAATAGAGAACCTCTTGGAGACCCACAAAGGTAAAGTAATCTATGTGGATACCTGGGCGTCTTGGTGTGCTCCTTGCCTAGCAGAGTTTCCTAATTCTAAAAAACTTATGGAGGAGATGGAAGGTCAAGATGTAGTTTTTGTTTATATCTGTATAAATACCAAAGAAAAGGCCTACAAAGCTGTATTGGATAAATTTCAACTGGGAGGGGTACACTATTTTTTGGATCAGAACCAAAGTATAGATTTTCAGACTGTATTTAATATTAGTGGTATACCCTTTTACATATTAATTGATAAAGATGGTAGTGTAATAGAAAAAGGATCACATCTACGACCCGCAATGGTAAAGGAAAAAATAGAAAAATTGCTGTGAGTTATAGTGTCTATAATTGTCAAAACAAATGTATAAAAACAGTAGGTAAATTGAAATTATTATGATTCCATTTAGCAGCAATTACTAATTCTAGATACAATAAGTTTCACCTACTACCAATCCACAAATAATTATAAAATGCAATTAAATCCTCCTACATGCAGTTCGTCAGAAAGTGGTTTCAGATATCAGGCTTATCAAGTTTCTTTGAGGTGTATTAATCAATAAACCGACCATTATGAAGAAATTAAGATCATTTCTATTGTTGCTACTTCTCGTTACCAAAGGGTATTCCCAAGAACAGGAAAAATTACCTGAACAACCATGGAAAGATATTCTTGAAATGAATAGTCATGAATATTCCCCAATTACCAAATGGGCAACAGATATAGATATTAAGTTAGAAGGCCTCTACACTGAAGCCGATTCTTTAGTTGTTTCTCAAATTACAAGAAAGTTAGATTCAATTACCGAAACAATATCCATCACATTCACAAATACAGAAGATGCAAATCTAAGAATCCACTTTTTAGATACCCTTGTACGGGTAAAAAATAAATTTAATAGTACCACAACAATTAGGTATGGGCCCAATTCTGGCAATGGATATAAAAGTGCAGATCTTTATGTATACAAAATTGATCAAACAGATTTAGAAGTCCGAAACACCTTAGAGTCGAAAATAGCAAAATCGCTTATTGGTGGATCATTTATTCTTTCATTTACAGAACAAAAAAGGAGTAGTATTTTTAACCCTTTGGTTGCAAGTAATAATAGTAATAATCCATTAAATAAAGAGGACATCGCAATAATCAAGGAGGTTTATGGGAAAAATTATGATAGACGATTAAAAATTGCGGAAGAACAATATAAATATGTGCTTCGGAACATTCGAAATGAAGAAATTTCTCAAAGAAAGAAATCAATTTGGTGGGTGAAAAACCCCATTTCAATTCTTATTCTACCAACGATCATTTTACTTTTAGTATTTGTTTTTATTATTAAGAAAATTAATCAAGCGCTAACAACTAAAATTAAGCATGACTGGTTTCGTTTTGGAATTATATCATTTATTGGATTGCTATTTGCCAACGTTTTAATAGTCCTCTTCACTTCAGTATATGACTTTATAACAATGCCTCCTTATCAATACAGTTCAGTAAGCATAATTGGCAAAATAAAAAGAAGTACAATTATACTATTTGTTCTCGTATTCCCCTTCTTATTTCTTCTACGCTATATTGAGTTAAGAATTACTAAAAGCACCCGTAAAATCTTGACAAAAACTAGTTTAATTTTTCTGTCAACAGGATTTTTACCTTTTATTATTATTTCTTTATTAATGTACTTTACCAATAATCTTACTGGTGATCACAGTTATTATTTCCTTTCTCAAATTTTCTTACTTATAATGACATTTGCGTCAATAAGAGCCTTCATAAGCTACTTTATTTTTAAAGAACGTAGCCTAATTGTAGAAAACGAAATGCAGCTATCACACTTAAGAGAACTAAAAACTAGTGCAGAGCTTAAGGCGTTACAATCCCAAATAAACCCTCATTTCTTATATAATGCATTGAACTCCATAGCCAGTTTAGCCCATAAAAATGCCGATAAAACAGAAAAGATGGCATTATCCCTATCGGATCTGTTTAAATACACCATCAATCGAAAAGGAAAAAAAGACAGCACTATTGGGGACGAAGTAGAAATGGTCAAAAATTATTTAGAGGTAGAACAGATTCGTTTTGACGACCGGTTGAATTTTACTATTGAGGTGGATCCCTCTTTAGAAAACACCAAAATACCCATGTTTCTCATTCAGCCTTTAATAGAAAATGCCGTAAAACATGGGATTTCTAAATTAGAAAACAATGGCCAAATTACCCTTCGCATTCAAAAAAGTGAAGCGGGCATCACTATCATTGTAGAAGATAATGGTCCCCATTTTCCGGAAGGTCTGGTAAGTGGTCATGGCCTGCAAACGGTCTTCGACCTGTTGCGGTTGACCTATAAGGAAAAAGCATCCATTAGTTGGAAAAACACCCCTACCAAACAAATTAAAATCACCATTGAAAACTAGCAGCAGTAATGAATGTACCTTATAGAACTATTATTATAGACGATGAGTTTTTAGCAAGAGAGCGTTTATCAGAGTTAGTAACGCACTTTCCTGAGAGTTTTAGTATCATCGCTACCGCAAAAAACGGAACAGAAGCAAAGGAAAAAATTAATCAACTACATCCAGATCTTATTTTTTTGGATATAGAAATGCCTGGGCTAAACGGATTTGAACTGCTTGAAGAATTAGATACTATCCCTTTGGTTATCTTCTGCACAGCATTTGATCAATATGCCCTTCAGGCTTTTGAAACCCATAGCATAGATTATTTGGTGAAACCTGTACGGTTAGAGCGGTTAGAGAAAACCGTTGAGAAATTGCGCTTATTTAAAGGGAATAATACCTCGCTTAAGCTATTAGAAGCCATTAAAGAAATGGCTACCGAGAAAGAAGCGAAAAAAATGACTTCTATTACGGTTAAAAAGGGAGAGAAGCTATTTTTCGTAAAATTAGAGGAGGTCATTTATTTTGAAGCAGATGCCAAATATGTAAGCATTTACACCAATTCTGGAAACCACTTAACGGAGCAGTCCTTGGCCCAATTAGAAGAGAAATTACCAGATTATTTCTTACGAGTTCATAGAAGTATAATCATGAATACCAATTATGTAGAAAATGCACAGAAATACTTTAATAGCAGGTATATCATCACCTTAAAAACCAAAACAAAAATGACCATAACCACGGGTAGAAGTTATAACGCGCAAGTTAAAGGCTGGTTGAATGTGTAATATAATTATAGTAATCAACCATATTAAAAATGGCGTAGCATAATATTCAACTAAGATTTCACCTGTATATTCTTACAAGAATCCGTATGTTTAATAATTCCTTGTAAACCACAAAACAAACTAGAAAAAATGAACCAACCAAGCAAAGACTTCACCTTAAAGGACATACAAAAACTACTCATCAGCTGCTTCGTATTTATATTTTTAATAAATATTACTATTGCCCAAGAATCAAATATTAGTAAGGCATCACTCCCAGAAACCGTGTTTGGTGAATGGCAAGGTGAGACCGGAAATGGGGAATACAATGGAATATCAATACATCCAATCTTTATAGAGACGGGATATCGCGCATTTATGTACCAGATTATCTATAAAGGGGATAACGGTGTTTACTTTTTTGATGCTAAAGACAATCAAGGAAATACTATAAGCTATCAGCTGGAGGTTGTAGCCAAAGACTCCATTAAACTAAAGCTAGGAGACAATCCGTTTAGAGTATTTGTAAAGCACCAAAATCCATTAGATGGCAAACATATTACCATTTCAGAAGTGCCTAATGAGCTAAAAAGAAGTTGGTTTACCACGGATGGAGAAAACAATCTAGAGTTTTCCGTTGGCAATCAAGAAATAACCTTTAGAAATAAAGCGTACACCATTGAAGAAATTGTTTCTTTTACCTCTAAAGAGCCACGAGAATACCGTTTTGTGGTTAAAAATGACCAAGAATATTGGATGTTCTATTTTAAAAACTGGGACGAACATTATCTGCAAGTAGGCTTTAATGGGAAGGCAGGGGACATGTATAAAGCTAAAAAAGAATATCCAAATTTTAGAATTAAAAATTTTTCAGAGTATGCTTCTTCGGCAAATGGGAAAAGACATTTATCCAATAAAAAGGGAGCGTCGGCCGTTCCTGAAAAAGTGTCCAAATGGATTGATGATGAGCTAGCTAAAGTTAACTCTACCCCTTTAGAGGATTTCGAATCTCCAGAGTTTTTTAAAAGGGCGAATGCTAAACTCATAGGGTTTCTTAAAGGGTATGACCCTAGTTTGGGCTTTAAAACTGGAATTATTTACTTGAGAAATAACATAACTCGTGAAGATTACCCTATTGTTCTACAAATTCATCCTAACGGTAAATTTGAAGCTACTTTACCGTTAACTACCCCATTATATACTCATTTCGTAATTGAAAACAAATGGATTCCCTTCTATATAGAACCGGAACAAACCCTATCGGTAACATTGGATTTGTTAGATCTATTGGCAATAAACAGAATAAGTATACTTCAAAATAAACTCAAGAATATTGAATATGATGGCCCATTGGCGAAGGAGAACGAGGAGTTATTAGGGTTTAGTTTTAGAACTCGGGATTATGAGGCTTATAAAAACAAAATAAGAACAGTATCCCCAAAAGAATTTAAAAACGAACAATTAATTGTATTAGAAGAAAATCTACATCAACTAGATAAGTATAAAAACAATTCTATAATTATTGAAAATGAAAACGCCTTAGATGCCAAAGTACATGTAAATGTAAATTCTATTTCTCCTAAAGTCTATACGATTTTAAAAAATAAAATTTTATTACAAAATGCAGTAACCATGTTCGACTTTGTTATGGATAGAGAATATGAAGCTAGAAAAGATACAATAAATACGTTCTTACAGGAGTCAGTGCCTATTGAATTCTATGATTTTTTAAAAACAATACCCTTAAATGATAAAAACCTATTAGTCTCTACTGAATTTGGTACTTTTATTAATCGCTTTGAATATTGTGACCCCTTCATGAAGACTAGCGTGCTTATGCCTACAAGTTCATTCGAAGATAGGTGGAAAATGAAAGACCTTGTATTAGTTAATGAACTTGGTTTAGAAAACAATTTAATCTATGAAATTTCAAAGATCAGATCGGTAGCATTTGAGTTTGGAAGAAGAGATAAAGAAACTGCTAAGGCTTTTTGGGATCGTTTAAAAAAAGATATTACCAATCCGTTTTTACAGGAAGAAGGAAATCGAATTTTAGAAAAAGTGCATCCAACCGTACAACAGACTTCATATAAATTACCAGATACAAAGGCAACAAATGTTTTTAGAGAAATTGTAGATCCGTTCAAAGGAAAAATAGTGTTTGTAGATTTTTGGGCAACTACATGTGCTCCATGCGTAGGAGAAATTAAAAGAATGAAGGAAATACGCAAACAGTATAAAGGCAATAAAGATTTTGTTTTTGTTTTTATTACCGAAGAACGTTCTTCCCCCATAAATCATTATACAAAGTTTGTACAAGAACAGGAGCTAGAACATATATATAGACTCCCTTTAGATGATTACAATTACTTGCGAGAATTATTCAAATTTAATGGTATACCTAGGTATGTAGTACTAAATAAAGATGGGAATGTATTAAATGACGACTTTCCTATGCATAATTTTGATTTTGAGTTAAACGGAATTCTGGAAGAGAGTAAATAATCCAAACCCTGCGCTAGTGCGAGTATCTTGCTCGTGCCAGTATAAGGTAGTAGATATTGAAACGAGTGTGCCACCCGTCTGCAAACAAAGGCAGGCTCAGTTGGCAGTAATCGGTAATCAGTCGCCAGGTTAGGTCAACTCTAGTCTAGGGAGGTTCAAAAAAATTCTCAATTCTCACATCTCAATACTCACATCTCAATACTCACTACTATAATATCATTTGTTTTGGTTAAATTAGTTATTTCAAAACCGCAAATAATTTTAAAGAGAGGTTTAGTAATAACCAGCCTAATAACGACCAAATACAATAAATGAAATACATAGTATGTGAAGAACCCGGTAACTTTCAATTAAAAGAAAAAGAGCCACCAATAAGAAAGCCTGGGGAGGCTCTTTTAAAAATTAACAGCGTAGGGATTTGTGGGACCGATCTACATGCCTACAGCGGAAATCAGCCTTTTTTCACCTATCCAAGAATACTAGGGCATGAACTGGCGGCCCAGGTACTGGAAATAGAAGACAACAGCAAGGGCATAAAGGTTGGCGACAAAGTAGTGGTGATGCCCTATCTTAGTTGTGGTCATTGTATTGCCTGTAGAAATGGGAAAACCAACTGCTGTACCCAAATCCAGGTTCTTGGGATTCATACTGACGGAGGAATGCAAGAGCAAATCTCAGTTCCTATAGCCATTTTACTACCCGCCAATAATTTAACCGACAATCAGATGGCTATCGTAGAACCTTTGGCCATTGGTGCCCATGCTATTAAGAGGGCTCAACTAACTAAAGATGAAACCATCGTGGTAGTAGGATGTGGTCCCATAGGAATCGGGATTATGAAATTGGCACAGCTAGAAGGTGCAAAAGTAATTGCAGTGGATATGAATCAAGACCGACTCCAATATGCAAAGGAAAAAATAGGAGTTGATTTTATTGTGAACACAAATAATGACGCAATAAATCAGATTTCTGAAATTACTAAGGGCGACCTGGCTACCGTAGTCTTTGATGCTACTGGTCACAAAGGAGCCTTGGAATTAGGCCCCTCTTATATGTCACACGGGGGACGGTATGTTTTAGTGGGACTTTCCAAAGGGGAGCTAACCTTTAAACATCCTGAAATTCACGCTAAAGAAACTACCTTACTATGTAGTAGGAATGCCACGGTGGCCGACTTTGAATTCGTTATTTCCATGATCGATCAGTTCCCTACCGAATCCTTCATTACGCATAGTGTACATTTTTCAGAAATGAAAGAGCATTTTAATAATTGGTTGGATCCTGCTGCTGGAGTCATTAAAGCGACCGTTGAATTTTGAAAATAACATCTATGTCCACAACCTTTCTACAAATACACCCTGAAGATAATATTCTTGTCGCGCTACAAGAGTTGCCGCAAGGTCACCCAATTACATTTAATGGGGATACTTTTCCACTAACCGCCAAAATCTCTGCTAAGCATAAATTCGCGCTAAAGGATTTTAAACCGGAAGACCCTATTTTGATGTACGGGAACTTAATTGGCAAAGCAACCAAGTCCATCGCCAAAGGGGAGATCATCACCATAGATAATATAGTACATGCCTCTTCCGATTATAGCGTAGGAAAGCAACAGTCCGAATGGATAGCCCCCGATGTCAGCAAATGGAAAGACCGCACTTTTAACGGCTACCACCGCGCCGATGGTAGTGTAGGTACGGCCAACCACTGGTTGGTAATTCCCATGGTGTTCTGCGAGAATAGAAATGTAAATGTATTGCGGGATGCCTTATTGGATTCATTAGGCTATAGCATCGCAAAAGAGTATTTGGTGGATGCAGAAATCCTAGTTTCCAAATATAAAGCAGGTGCCAGTAAAGAAGAACTCATGGCGGCAACTATCATTAAAACCCCAGAAGAAATTAAAGAGAACCGCACTTTCCCCAATGTAGATGGAATAAAATTTTTAACTCACGACGGAGGATGTGGTTGTGACCGGGGGGATTCGGATACCCTATGTAATCTATTGGCAGGTTATATCACCAACCCCAACGTAGCTGGGGCAACCATTCTTAGTTTGGGATGCCAAAACGCACAGGTGAAAATTCTAACGGATGCCATTGCAAAACGAGATCCCAACTTTTCTAAACCTCTACATATTCTAGAACAACAAAAAAGCAAAAGCGAACGCCACTTTATAGAAGATGCTGTAAAACAGACCTTTTTAGGTCTCATAGAAGCAAATAAAGCAACCCGAAAACCCGCACCCCTAAGTAAACTCACCTTAGGACTGGAATGTGGTGGTTCTGATGGATTTTCTGGTATCTCTGCTAACCCTGCCCTTGGTTATACTTCCGATCTTTTGGTAGCCTTGGGTGGCGCCACGGTACTTGCTGAATTCCCTGAATTGAACGGGGTAGAACAAGAACTCATCAATAGATGTGAGACAGCAGAAAATGCGGAGAAATTCGCCTCCCTTATGCGTGCCTATTCGGAAAGGGCAGTAGCCATTGGCTCGGGCTTCGAAAGTAATCCGTCTCCCGGAAATATTAAAGACGGACTCATCACAGACGCTATGAAATCGGCCGGAGCAGCCAAAAAAGGGGGCACTTCCTTGGTAAAGGATGTATTGGAATATACAGAACCGGTCACTAAAAAAGGATTAAACCTTCTTTGCACTCCAGGAAACGATGTGGAAAGCACTACCGGACTAGCAGGCTCTGGCTGCAATGTAATTGCCTTTACTACAGGCCTGGGCACACCCACAGGAAACCCTGTGACGCCCACCATTAAAATCTCCAGTAACAACGCCTTAAGTGAACGCATGAAAGACATCATCGATTTTAATGCAGGTACCATTATAACTGGAGAAGATACCATAGAATCTAAAGGAGAAGAATTATTGGAGTATATTATAGAGGTTGCCAGCGGTAACATTGTCCCAGCCGCAGTTCGATTAGATCAGAATGATTTTATTCCTTGGAAAAGGGGGATTTCTCTTTAACAATTAACAGTGAACAATTAGCAATTAACAATTTTATAGATATGAGTACAGAGAATTAGTATTGAGAATTGAGTAGTGAGTATTGAGTATTGAGATACTTACTCGGGCGGAATTAGAGAACGATATATGAGGTCACCTGACGGTGACTAAGTTTACCTGCTAAGGGAGACAGAGTCTAAGACATGATTTTAAAACAAGTATTCAAACAAACCGCATTTCCAAATCATCAAATTAATTCATTTTTACGTTAATAAATTAACCATGCAAACAATAAACCGCACTTTAATTAAGCAACAACCCTCCCCCCTACCGACCAAAATACTTCAATTTGGAGGTGGAAATTTTCTTAGGGCCTTTGTAGATTGGATGGTACAGATTCTAAACGAGAAGACCGATTTTAATGCGGGCATAGCTATTGTTAAGCCAACGGAATATGGGGATTATCAGGAATTAAAGGATCAAGGCGGACTTTTCACTGTGATTCTAGATGGTGTTAAAAACGGACAACAGATTCAGAATATTAAACGGGTAGATTGTGTAAACTCCGTCATCAATCCCTATACCGAATGGGAACGTTATTTGGAGCTTGCCAAAGACCCCCATCTGCGGTTTGTGGTTTCTAATACCACCGAAGCCGGAATCAAATTTAATCCTCAGGACATATTTCAACACACGCCGCCAAAAGAATTCCCTGCAAAACTGACCCTGTTTCTATACCATCGATTCCAGTTTTTTAATCAAGATCCATCTAAAGGCCTAATTCTTCTGCCTTGCGAGTTAATCGAGAATAACGGACTCACACTACAAAAAGCTGTACTAGAATATGCCAACCATTGGGAATTGGAGTCCGAATTTACCTCTTGGATAGGTACTGCCAATCACTTCTGTAGTAGCTTGGTAGATAGAATCGTATCCGGATATCCAAAAGATCGCGCCAAAGAAATAGAAGAAACATTGGGATATAGAGATCCCATGATGGTCGCCGGGGAATACTATCACAGTTGGGTGATTCAGGCTCCAGAGTCGGTACAAAAAGAACTCCCCTTTTCCCAAACCGACCTCAACGTGCAGTTTGTAGAAGACCTAGTCCCCTATCGTGAAATGAAAGTGCGGATATTAAACGGTGCCCATACCGCCTTGGTACCCGTTGCTTATTTAGCAGGAGCCAGATTAGTGGATGAAGCCTTGGAACAACCTGAAATAAGTCGATTTATAAATGAGTTATTGCTACAAGAAACCATCCTAACCTTAGACTTCCCAGAGACAGTAAAACAACAGTTTGTTGCCGATGTATTAGATCGATTTAGAAACCCCTTACTAAAACACCAACTGATCAGTATTGCCCTCAATATCACCTCAAAGTTTGTTGCCCGATTGTTGCCAACACTCAAAGATTATCAAGCCTTGGAGAACACACCACCTAAAAGGATTGTTTTTGGATTGGCCGCCCTCCTTTATTTCTACAGAGGAAACTATAATGGGGAGAAAATCGACCTAAAAGACGACCCAAAGGTGCTCTCCTTTTTCAAAGAAAGCTGGAGTCAGTACGATGAACAAAAAACTTCTATGGACGAAACCATCCACCAAATCCTGGCAAATACTGATATCTGGGGGGAAAACCTCAACGATCTTCCAGGCTTAACCGAAATGGTTGTTAGCTATATTGGTTCCATAGAACGACAAGGGGTTCTTAGTAGCTTGGAATTAGTAGGGAGATGTGAGTATTGAGAAGTTCACAGTAGGCTGTCATCAGTATACAGTTAAAAGTAGCAGTAAGCAGTAGCAGGCAGTAGTTTTAATTAACAATATCACTCAGTTATCCGTCAACCGCTGTTTCAATAACCAGTAAAATAGATATGAGTACAAAGTAGTGAGTATTGAAAGCGGTTCAGTAATCAGTAATCGGTGGTCAGTGGCCAGTTTTTTTTCAATTATCAGTGAACAATTATCAATTGCTGTAAGCTTTGGGCATTTCCCTGTAGTCTTTGGATTTTATTGGTATCAAGATGTCGTAAACGCTTTGTTAATAAACGTTAATTTTATGAGAATTTCCGCTCCCTTTAGGGCAAGGGGTAGACGGAAATTCCAGAATGAATTGAGAGTACTTTTAGTATATACTTCCCTAAAACTACATCACCCTATAACCTTTTAACAATCGAGCACAGCGAGTGTGACTTCTCCATCGCCCAAAAACAGGGCTCATTTCGAAGTGACTCCAGGCCTGTTAAAAACCTTATATTTGGATGTTTTCAGGGAAAATGTAATTATGAGTACAAAATCATTATTACATAATAACCAATCTATTGCATGACCACTTAGATATTCGTACGGAGATTCTTTGCTTTAGACAACTAGTAATCCTTATTTGAATTGCAACGGCGTTTTAGCCCATGATTAAAGTGGATCAGTGTTAGCTTTGCCATCTCCAAATTGTCAAATTTTCAAATCATCAAATTGGAATGATCCAACAAATCCTCCTACGTAAAGAATCAAACCTTTAACTTTGGGATTAAAACTGAAACTTATCCCAATGTATCTAAACTGCCATTCCTACTACAGCCTTCGTTTTGGAACTATTTCCGAAACGGAGTTGTTGGAATTGGCGCAAGAGATGCAGGTAACGCAATTGGCACTTACCGATATCAACAATACCTCGGGCTGCCTAAATTTTGTTAGGAAAGCTCAGGAACACAATATTAAACCCATTTTGGGAATAGATTTTAGAAATGGGGCAGATCAATGCTTTGTAGCCCTAGCTAAAAACAACGAAGGATATCGGGAATTAAACAGTTACCTCTCCCAACACCTGCACGAGGAGAAGAAAATTCCGGCCATAGCGCCGGCTTTTAAAGACGCTTTTGTCATTTATCCTTTTCAAAAAGCACTTCTTAATGGAAAATACAATTTTTTAGAGCATGAGTATGTCGGTATTTCCATCACCGATCTTAGACGACTGCCCTTTACCAAGCTTTCAGAACTCAAGGATAAACTAGTAGTACAACAAGCTGTTACTTTCCGTAATAAGCGCGACTTTAATGCGCATCGTCTGCTAAGAGCTGTAGATAACAATCTATTATTAAGCAAATTACCAAAAACCGAGGAAGCCAATCCCGAGGAAAAGATGATTCCCATAGAGGAATTGACCAAGGCGTTTTCTGAGTATCCCTTTATTTTAGAAAATACGGAGCGTATTATGAATTCCTGCTCCATCTACTTCGACTTTTCCGACAACCGTAAGCCCCAAAACCTAAAAACCTATTTGGGGAATACCGCGGAAGACGAAGCGCTATTAGAAAAACTATGCAAGGAAGGCCTACCCTACCGATATCCCAAAACCGATACCGTAATATTAGAACGACTCCAAAAAGAGATGGACCTCATTAAAAAAATGGGATTTGTTTCCTATTTCCTCATCAATTGGGATATTGTTTCCCATGCCCGTAAACAGGGTTATTTCTACGTGGGACGTGGTAGCGGTGCCAATAGCATAGTCGCTTATTTGCTCCGGATTACCGATGTAGACCCCATAGAACTGGATCTGTATTTTGAGCGGTTTATAAACCTCTATCGAGTTAATCCGCCCGACTTTGATATTGATTTTTCATGGAAAGATAGGGAGGCCATGACCCAGTATATTTTTGAACGTTTCCCCCACGTTTCCCTTTTGGGGACCTATGTCACTTTTCAAGAAAAAGGAGCTATCCGGGAATTGGGAAAGGTGTTTGGACTTCCCAAAGAGGAAATAGATATGCTCTGCAATAGGGATTACCATATTTCACAACTAGACGATATATCTAGACTGGTACTTAAATACGCTCAGTTTATCCAAGGAAAGCCCAACTACCTCAGCATTCATGCAGGAGGGATACTGATAACAGAGAAACCCATTGAATACTTTTCTGCTACCCACCTACCTCCAAAAGGATATCCCACTACGCAATTTGATATGGTGATAGCAGAAGACGTTGGGCTTTTTAAATTTGATATCCTATCCCAACGCGGACTAGCAAAAATTGCGGAGACCTTGGAAATCATTGCCTATAATCAGCCAAAGGAAATCGGCACTTTCGACATTCACAATATTGGAAAATTTAAAACAGATCCCCATATAAACTCTATCTTAAAAAGTGCACAATGCATGGGCTGTTTTTATATAGAGTCTCCTGCCATGCGCATGTTGTTAAAAAAGCTGGAGGTGGATACCTATTTGGGGTTGGTAGCGGCAAGTTCCATTATACGTCCTGGAGTGGCTAAAAGTGGAATGATGCGCGAATATATTCTACGACATCGGGATCCAGAACGGACCAAAGAAAAAGCACATCCCGTAATGTTGTCCATTATGCCAGAAACCTATGGGGTAATGGTATACCAGGAAGATGTGATAAAAGTAGCCCACTATTTTGCCGATCTTACCCTAGGCGAAGCCGATGTGCTCAGAAGAGGAATGAGTGGCAAATTCCGATCTAGAGAGGAATTTCAAAAGGTAAAAGACAAGTTTGTAGACAATTGTCGTGTTAAAGGATACGAAGACACCCTTATTTTTGAGATTTGGGACCAAGTAGCCAGTTTTGCTGGCTATGCCTTTGCCAAAGGGCATTCTGCCTCCTACGCCGTAGAAAGTTATCAGACCCTATTTCTAAAAGCTTATTACCCTTTGGAATATATGGTGGCCGTTCTTAATAATGGGGGCGGATTCTACAGTGCGGAATTCTACATTCACGAAGCCAGGATGTTAGGAGCAAATGTACACCCTCCCTGTATCAACAATAGCTTTATAGTGAATCATATCTATGGCAAGGAGCTATATTTAGGGTTGATGTACTTACGGGAACTGGAAGAAAAGGTGGCAGAGCGCATTTTAAAAGAAAGAGTAACCAAGGGTGAATTTTTATCGTTGACCGATTTTATAGACAGAGTATCCATTTCCGTTGAACAACTAAGTATTCTGATTCGGATAGATGCCTTCCGATTTACGAAAGTGAATAAGCACGAACTATTATGGCAGGCACACTTGTCCCTCTCTAAAAGCACAAAGTTGGAACACCCGAAGCTGTTTTCGCCCAAACAACCACATTTTGAAATTCCCACTTTATACACTACAGACCTAGAAATGGCTTTCACCCAGATAGAACTCCTAGGTTTTCCGCTATGCAGTCCGTTTTATTTATTAACCGAAGTTCCCGAGAATAAGAACGGGAAAAAAGACCTAGAAAGATACCTTGGAAAAAACATCGATATCTATGGATATTTAGTAACCGTAAAAAACACCAAGACCCATAAGGGAACCCGAATGAACTTTGCCACCTTGGTAGATCAACATGGGGAGGTTTTTGACACCGTACTGTTCCCTCCTGTTGCTGCAAAATACTTTTTTAGGGGAAGAGGCATTTATAGGTTTTATGGAAAAGTAGTAAGCGAATTTGGGTTTCTAAGTATAGAAGTGATTAAAATGCAAAAACAAGATTATATTCAAGATCCCCGGTATTCGGACAAAAAACCATAACTACTATATTTCTTTCAGACATTGACTTAATTTAAGTCGGGAAAATTCGAATTCTAGCGCCTTAATCAAAAGTATTTTTACTAGATTGGAGGGGTGAAAAATGTAAGAAGTCCATTAGGTAGAAAAAATGATGATTGCTCCTACCTATTGGCACAACCCCAATCAAAATGAAACGCATAACCAAACTTATAAACCAAGAAATTCCCTATTTAGATAAAACCAAGAACAAGCTTATTTTAATTGGCTTTATCTGTTTATATTCCTATATTTTTATCAAAATATATGACCCATACGATATCAATGAATGGGGAAAGACCTATTATTTAGAATTTGTCTTATTGGGGTTAGGTGTATTCCTAGTTTCCCAATTTATTCTCCGTCCTCTATTTAAGATCAAAAGATTCAAAGTTTACAGTTTAATGCTATGGGGGCTTATGGAAATGCTCCTTATTGCAGCGGTATTCGAATTAGTATATAGTCCGCCAATAAATAGCTTTCAAGAACAAATTGTTGAGTATTTAATAACTGTAAAGCAAATTGTGCTAGTAGTGGTTGTGCCTTACACGCTATTTTTGTGGTATACCCAAATACAATTGAAACTATCATCCTATAAACAGCTGCCTCCTAATACAGTAGCAACCAATGACGATAAAGGGAATGATTTATTGGTAATCAATGGGGAAAATAACAAGGTTCTACTAGCTATAAAGTATCCAAAGCTACTATACATTAAATCTGCAGGTAATTATTTGGAGCTATTTTACCTAACTGGGGAAAAGCTCACAAGGGAATTAGTAAGAATGAGCTTTAAGGAATTAGAGGGGAAGATAAATGACCCTAATGTAATCCGTATCCACCGTTCTTATATGATAAATACCATCCATATTTCCTCTCTAAAAAAGACCAAAAAGGGTTATGCGCTACGCATACAAAATATCCCTGATGAAGTTATCCCAGTATCATCAGGATACAAGGAAGTATTTGAGGAATCCTTAGAGCAAGGAAGGTCCCATTAATCCCAAATAGGGGTTTTCTATCACAAATCCGTCAAGATATGATAGGCTGAAAGCAAACTCCATTAATTTGGTGGTAAACACAACCAGCAAAAACATATTCTGTTTTAAGTCAGATTTCATCGTGAAAAATATCAAGATGTTAAAGAAGGCTCTGTAGAACTAAAACAGAATAGGTTATAAAAAGGTTGTAAACCACAAATTAATTCTAAGTAGTGTGAGTAAAAACAGCATTCTATTTATGGCGGTAATTATCAGCCTATTTATTGGAGGCTATGCCCTAGTTAAAAATTCAGGGACACAACCTCCTACATATTATGATGTTCCGCAATTAAGCAGTACTTGTCCGCCAGGATTTAAATTAAATGAGCGGAACGAGTGTATTTCCCAAAACTTGTACAAACTATACACCACTGATAATGACCCTGGTGTAGGTGGATTAAAAACTGCCTTGCCAGAAGTTAGGGACGGTTTTTCCCCACAAGAGATAGATTTAGGGAGGTATTTGTTCTTTGATCCTGCTCTTTCGGGGAACGGCACCATCTCTTGTGCCACTTGTCACGATCCCAATAAAGGCTTTAGCGATGGCCTACCTAGAAGTAGAGGAATGAATAATCAAATTCTAGATAGGGCAGCTCCTACCCTATGGAATGTAGCCTATTTAAAGAGTTTCTTTTGGGATGGGAGAGCAAGTACTTTGGAAGAGCAAATGAAAGGTCCACTATTTGCTGATGATGAAATGGCAAATACTCCGGAAAATCTAATACAAACAATGAATTCCATTGATAATTACAGGTTCTTATTTGCCGAGGCTTTTCCAAATAGAAGCAAAAATGATTCTATTACTTTAGATGAAATCTACCGCTCTATTGTTGCTTTTCAATCCTCCTTAGTTTCCCTAAACAGCAAGTACGACCAATATGCACATGGATACCATAAAGCGCTGAATCAAAAGGAAATAGAAGGATTAAATATATTCCGATCTTTTGTAGCTAGATGTGCCGAGTGCCATACCCCGCCCCTATTTACCAATCAGCAAATAGCGGTATTAGGTGCTCCCGAACCCGATGGACTCCCTTTTGACCCAGGAGCCGAAGTTCCATTTAAAGACAAAACACTAAGAGGCGGATTTAAAGTACCTAGCTTAAGAAATATTGAAAAAACAGCGCCATATATGCATTCGGGAATGTTTCCGACCCTTAGAGAAACAGTACAATTCTATACGGATGGTCGCGGACATGCAGTCCCCGAAGATGAGGATTTAATTCTGCATTGGCATATTTGGGAGCCCAATTTAACCGACTATGAACTAGATAGGTTGGTTGATTTTCTAAAAACCTTGACAGATGAATCTTTTATGCCAAAAATACCTGAAGTAGTACCTTCTGGTCTAACCACAATGATTAACCAATAACCAAAATAAAGAAATGAAAAAAAAATCTGGATTTTTAAAAATAATCGGTTTGATCCTAACGCTGGCGATTGGCGTTTTTATCGGGAAAACATTTTTTACCAGTAGCCCCTCTGAAACGGTTCCTATGCCAACCACCATGAAATACAGAAATGTAGGACTCACCAAGGATAGCACACGGACAACGATGAGTGAAGAGTTTACTGGTGAAATCATTCAGGTTAAAAAAGGGGAATCCATCCAAAAAGCCGTAGAGGCAGCAAACCCCGGAGACTTAATTCAAGTTTTCCCAGGCACGTATTATGAAACGGTCTATATAGACAAAGACAACATCAGTGTACAGGGAATTATTATTAAAGGAGAATGGCCCACCTTAGATGGAAAAAAAGAACTAAATGATGCATTCTTATACTCAGGAAATAGCATTCATATAGAAAACTTTAAGATCATGAATTATAAAGGCAATGGCATTATGGGTCAGGCTGGAAATAATTTTGTCCTAAGGAACAATTGGATAATGGATGCCGGAGTATATGGAATTTTCCCTCAATATGGTAAAAATGGGTTAGTTGAACACAATGTGCTCAGTGGTATTGAAGATGCTGCTATTTATGTAGGAATGTGTGATAATATAGATGTACTCCACAATGAGGTCTTTAACAGTGTAGCAGGAATAGAAATTGAAAACTCTAGACATGCGTTGGTGGAAAATAATTACGCTCACAATAATACTGGCGGTATCTTAGCATTTATTACTCCTGGACTACCCATTAAAACTGCATATGATATCATAATCCGAAACAACTTTATTGTAAATAACAACCATCCTAATTTTGGTGCCCCAGGTTCTATTGTAGCTGGGATTCCCCCTGGTACCGGTATTCTAGTTATGGCTGCCGACGATGTTATTATAGAAAATAATATTATATCTGGAAATGATAATGCAGGAATTACCATTGTAGACCTCGCCACCGGTGGCAGCACCTCCAATGATAGAAATTCCGAACCCAATCCAGATCGAATTGTTATCCTAGATAATTTTATGCATAACAATGGTAACAATCCTACTGGGGAGATAAAGGCCTTAATGCTCACCCAATTATCCACCAAAGGACCAGATATACTTGCTATGGGCGGCGGAGTTGGCAGTACAATAAGGGACAAGAATAGATATCGCACTTTCGGATTGGATGATTTTGGTCCGGCACAAATAACCGATACCAAAGACGTAACCACCTTTTTATTGGACGCTCCAGTAGCTCCAAGGACGGCTTCCAAAGAAGAAATAGGTCAACTTACCTACTACGGGGTATGTGCAGGCTGCCATGCATGGGAAGAGCGACTAATAGGTCCGCCTACCCAAATTATACAAGCCATTCACGCCAATAATCCTCAGGGTATTGTAGACTATATCACTAAACCGAAAAACTTAAGAAAAGATTATCCAGAAATGCCTCCTCAAGATTACCTGTCCGACGAAGCTAAAATGGCCGTGGCAGAATATATTTTGGCCATGAAAGAATAATCAGGAATAAACCACCTGCGAAATAAACCATTTCCCGAGGGAAAAAAAACTAACTAAACAACCAAACTTTAAATTATATGAACAAACTATTCTTTTTACTGATCGCAATAGGGTTTTCCCTATCTGCATCAGCGCAACGTTCTATATCGGGCCAGGTACTAGAGAAAGAGACCAATGTCCCCCTCTTGGGAGTGTCCATATTAGTGAAAGGAAGCAGTAAGGGAACTACTTCTGATTTCGATGGAAACTATGAACTTAATAATCTGGATGAAAATGCCGTATTAGTGTTTTCTTATCTAGGGTATACCACCCAAGAAATTGTAGTAGGTAACCAGAATACTATCAACGTTTCTTTGGAAATCAACGCCCAGCAAATGGATGAAGTGGTTATTACCGCCCTAAACATTCAGAGAGATAAGGAATCTTTGGGTTATTCCATTTCACAGGTTTCAGCCGAAGAAGTTAATGTGGCTCGGGAAAATAATGTTATGAACTCGCTTTCTGGAAAAGTATCCGGCCTACAAATCACCCAATCCAATACCGGGGTAGACGGATCTAGTCGGGTTTTACTTAGGGGAATTACCACTATAAACGGTTCTAACCGACCATTGGTAGTGGTAGACGGAATTCCCATCAGTAATGGAGGTAGCGGTGGTTCATCATGGGGAGGAGTAGATCGTGGGGATGCGCTGTCTGATATCAACCCAGACGACGTAGCCTCCATCAGTGTCCTTAAGGGAGCTGGTGCGGCTGCAGCCTATGGATCTTTAGGTATGAACGGGGTTATTCTTATTACTACTAAATCTGGTATTAGAAAAAAGGGAGTTGGTATATCCTTTAATTCCACCTTTACCTTTACCGATATTGCCCTAACTCCAGATTTACAAAACGAATATGGAACTGGTGCCTTTGGTGATTTTGCTCCCATGGCAGGAAACGGAAGACCTATTTTGGACTATCCCTTTTCTTGGAGTTGGGGTCCAAAAATGGAAGGTCAAGCCTACACTGATTGGTTGGGGCGTCCGGGTGTATATTCTCCAAACCCCAATGGTAATCCATACAAAGAGTTTTATAATACGGGTTATTCCCTCTCTAACTCTGTTTCTTTTGATGGGGTGAATGAAAATGGATCTTTTAGAGTTTCCATAACCGATGAAGACGGACAAGGAATAATTAGCAATAATACCATATCCAAACAAACATTAAACCTTAGGGGATCATCTAAATTAACCGATAAGTTTAGTATAGATGGTAAGATGACCTATATCACCTCTAAAGTGAAAAATAGGCCAGAATTAGCGGAAGGCAGTGCCAATACCGCATTACAGCTCTCCTTAATGCCAAGAGATATACATCTATCTGATGTGAAAAATAATATCGTAAATCCTATCGGAGAAGAAATTAAATGGAATCTAGACAATACGTTTAACAATCCTTATTGGTCTAATAGGTATGTCCAAAATTTGGATGAAAAAGACCGTTTTCAAGGTTTTATTTCTGCCAATTGGGAAATTAGTGATCATTTTAATCTTACCGGAAAAACCGGAATGGACTATACTGTTTATGACTATGTGTCCCATGGAGCAAGAGGAGCCCAGGCTATTAGCAACGGCCTAGGAAGTTATTCGCACAATAGTGGTAAGAGCAATATCTGGAATTCGGATATCTTAGCAACTTATACTACAGATATAGCTGCATTTAAAATAACCACTAGTTTGGGTGCCAGCTATAGAAATGAATATAGTAGCTATAATAATATTTCTGGTAACGATAGTAAGGTGCCCCATTTTTATCAAATCAGTAACTACAAAAATTCATTTAGCTCAGAAGGAATTTCAGAAAAAGGAATCTATTCCTATTACGGATTGGGCCAGATTAGTTATGGCGGATTTTTATATTTTGATGTTACCTTAAGAAACGACAATTCTTCTACCCTACCCAAAGAAAACAATTCCTATTGGTACCATTCGGAAAATATGAGTTTTCTATTTCCTAAACTATTGGGGATAAATGACAATATTCTAAGTTTGGGTAAGATTAGAGGCTCATATGCCAAGGTAGGTAACGACACTAGCCCATATCGTACACAAGCCGTATATAACGTAGACCAGACCGTAACGCTTCCCTATACCGTTGGATCCATTCCCAACAGTCTCCCGTCGTTTGACCTTAGACCAGAAACTTCAAAATCCTGGGAAGTAGGTACAGAACTTGGATTCTTTGACAATAGACTACAACTAGATTTTACGTATTACGAAACCGAGACTACAGATCAGATTATGGCAGTCCCCTTATCAGGTTCCACTGCTTATTCTAGCAAAGTAATTAATGCGGGAAGTATTGAGAACAAAGGATACGAACTTCAATTTAATGCTATTCCGTTTACTTCCGACAATTTTGAATGGAACCTTGGATTCAATTTCACCAAGAGTAATTCCAAGGTGGTGGCCTTAAATGAAGGTTTGGAAGGAATCACCCTAAATACCCTTTGGAACGTTTCTGTTGAGGCCAGACCTGGGGAAGAATTTGGTAGCCTTTATGGGAACGATTTCTTAAGGGATAATTTTGGACGAAAATTAATTACCAATGATGGATATGCCCAAAGAGGTGACCGTGTAAAGCTAGGAAATATAAATCCAGATTGGTTTGGGGGCATCACCTCCAACATCAGATATAAAAACCTATCCTTAAGTACTCTAATTAGTATTCAACAAGGAGGGGAGTTTTATTCCTACGGTCGTGCCTATAGAATGTTTTTCGGTACTGATAAGCGCAGTTTACATGGAAGGGAAACTGGAATTATTGAGGAAGGTATTAATGAAAATACCGGCTTTGACAATACCACGCCTGCAAATGCTATGTTAAAACAATTTTCGGATGTTTTTACCAACGAAATTGCCACAGATCAAATATTAGATGCTAGCAATGTTAAGCTAAGGGAAGTGGCACTGACCTTTGATTTCCCCAGTTCCATGTTGCACAATACTTTTATTCAATCTGCCAGCTTATCAGCCATAGGTAGAAACCTCTTCTTTTTCTATAATGCTGCAGGAGATATAGATCCAGAAGCCAGTTATAGCAGTGGTCCCGCAGGCACAGCATTTGAACACTCCTCGCTGCCTTCAACCAGAAGCTATGGTCTTAACCTAAAAATCAACTTTTAATCCCCAGTTATGAAAAACATACAAACCACCATAATAAAAACAGCTGTTGTCATAGTCATAGGATTGAGTTTCTTTTCATGTGAAAAACACTTAGACGACCTTAGAGACAATCCCAATGCTGTTACACAAATAGACGATGCGGCCTTATTTACCAAAGCGGTCAGAAGTCTTTTTCAAGGCACCACCGATCAATCTGTATCCCGTTTTGCCGGTCAATACGCTCATTACTTTGTAGCTGGAAGTACGGCCAGACCACCAGATCAGTACGGAGATGGATTTGATGAAAACTACAACGATATGTTTACCGGGATGTACGGAGGCACTATTAGACATATTGAAGAAGTATTAGAGATTACCTCTGCTGCAGAAACCGAAAACGAAGTAAGATATGCTATGGCCCAAGTTATAGCCGTTTTAGGGTATGCCCGACTCACAGATGCCTTTGGAGATATACCCTATACCGAAGGTGGAAAAGGAAAGACAGAAGGTATTTTACAGCCCAAATACGATACTCAGGAGTTTATTTACCAAGATATGATTAAGCGTTTGGGAGCTAGTGTTAATGTGCTTAAGGATGCAGATCCTGCTCTGGGATATCCTAATTCGGATCCAATTTTCAATAACGATCTTGAAAAGTGGACACGCTTTGCCAATAGCGTAAGATTGCGATTAGCCATGCGTTTAAGGGATGCAGACAATAGCCTATCTTTGCAAACGGTGAATGAATGTTTAGCAAATCCTTTAATGGAAGACAACAGCCATAACGCTACCATGATTGAAACAGAAGGTAATGGTAATGCGTGGTTTGGGAACCGTACCGGATACCCATCTATAAAAATGTCTACTAAACTTATAGATCAACTACAAGGAACAGATGATCCTAGATTAGCAGTTTATGTCAGTAAGGATCAACAAGGTAATTATTCAGGTATGATTAATGGTCTTGGTGATGTGGCCTTTGGAAACTCTAATTTCTCTGCCAAATCAGATATGGGCATAGCCCTATCCTCTAGGGACAGTGAACTATACCTAATGAACGCTGCGGAAGTATGGCTCTTACGTGCCGAAGCAGCGCTAGTTTATGATAATGATCCTGTGACGGCCAATACCCTCTATAGAAAAGGTATAGAGACCTCTTTGATGCAGTGGGATATAGAAAATACAGATATAACTACCTTTTTATCCTCCCCTACCGCTACCCTTTCTGGTAGCAATGATGAAGAACAAATAGGAGTTCAAATGTGGCTTGCACTTACCCCTAACTTCTATGAATCTTGGAGCTACATACGTCGCACTGGATTTCCTGTTATTGAAGAAAGAACAGATCCTAAATCAAGCAGGGGTGTTACCAATGGTATTATGCCCAAGCGATTTTTATATTCCTCTTTTGAACTAAGTTCTAATAATAACAATGTAACGCAGGCCATAGAACGGCAGGGCGGTAATAAGATTAGTGTGCCCGTATGGTGGGATAAAAATTAAACACCTACTAGGTAATCGGATAAAAAATGCTATAAGGTTCATAAAACCTTAATTAATAAAAGATATAAATATATGAAACTCATCAAATTAATTAGTCTAGCTGTGCTTCCCTTCTTCCTAATTAGTTGCAGCGACGATTCCCCTGCAGCTCCTTTGGCAGATTTTCAATTTATGGTAGAAGGTACCCAAGTTACTTTTAACGGAACTGTAGAGAACGCCCAAACTATTCACTGGGACTTTGGGGATGGAACAACTAGTACCGAAGAAGACCCTGTTTATGCCTATTCTGATATAGGGACTTTTAAGGTAGTACTTACCGTAACGGGCGAGAATGGAAGCTTTTCTGAAACCAAAGAGGTTACCATTCTTCCATCAACCGAAATATTATTGACCGGTGGACAAGCGAGAACAGAAGGCAAGTCCTGGCGATTAAAAAAGGCATATACCTCTGGAAAAGAAGGAGCAGGAATGGTGGATAATGAATTGGGACTTTTACTTCCCTCTCAAGAGAATCTATTAGATCTTGTGGGATTAGGCGCCTCCTATGAGGACACCTTTACCTTTTATCATGATGGCAGGTATGTAGTAGATAACGTAGACGGACAGAGTTTAATGGGACTCGTATATGCTAGTATTTTTCATGCTGAGCAAATAACGGGCATTTCTTATGATGTTAATAATGTGCCTTTGGCACACGCCCTCTATACACCAGCCACAGATGCTACTTGGGAAATTATGAAAGGTGACTTTACTGTTGATGGTGCAGCGGGACCCGTGAATTTCACCAACAAAACGCAGCTTATTCTGGGGGAGTATTTAGGCTTCAAGGATAGTAAGGTATTGGTAATCCTTAAGGAAATTACCGAGACCACAATGAATGTGGCTTTAGGAATACACACAGAACCCAGTGTTTATGATAAACCAACATTACTGTTTCATTTATCATTAGAATCCTTATAGGTTACATCTTGTAATTAAACACACTTTCCATTTTCTATAAATCGACCCAGTTTTATACAAGACTGGGTTATTTTTTAAACCTATTCTAAAAGGGTTTTCCTTGAACAGATTGATCGCAAAATAAAGGGCTAAACATAGAAAAACCCTGTCCAAAAAGAACAGGGTTTAAACTAAAGCTATAAAGTAATGGCTTAGACAGCCACATTAACGACCTTTCCGTTTTTCATTTCTCCTAAAACGGTTACATCTTTACTTTTTTTATACTCTTCGTAGGCATACATCATTTGTTCTTCTGTATCCCTTCTGATTTTTATTCCTCCCGATTTTTGGTTCTTGTTACGAACTTCGATATAATAACCATCTTTTAATTCTGTCGGTCTTGTAGCCGGTCTCCCCAATCTACCTCTAGATCTAGTCATAAATAACATCTATTTTTAATAGTTCAACATTATCATTTGCACATTAAATTCATTTTTATTCGTATCAACATACAAAAATTTAATGTTATAATTGGGCATTATATCTCTTATTCTATACTAATCCTAATATTTACAGCTTTTTAACATAAACTTAGCACTAATCTTCTCGAAAAATTCGGAATTTTTGCGATTTTTTAATTATAACCTCAAATCTAACCTAAATATCATTAAAAATGTAATCTATTTTCTACATCCCTAAAATGAAATTTAAGCATCTAAGCGTAAGATTAATTTATTTTTCCATTGGGTGCGCCTTTAATAATTCTTCTGCAGAATAAAACCCTTTTTTATCCTTTGTTGATTCGCGAATCTGTTTCACCTTATTAGCATCTATAACCGATGCTTTATTACCAAATGTGTTTCGAACATAGGTAAGAACAGCTGCCATTTCTTCATCATTTAGCATTCCACCAAAGGGGGTCATAGGCACCTGCCCTGGATATTTTTTCCCTAATACCTCAATAGGTCCCATCATACCACTTAGTGTTAATTTTATTAAACGGTCTTCACTGCCTGTTACCCAACGAGAACCTGCTAGTGGTGGGAATCCTGAACTCTCCAATCCCTTTCCATTCGGTTGATGACAAGTAACACAAAATCCTTCTCTAGCATAGATTTCTGCTCCTTTAATAAAAGCATCTCGATCCTTGCCAGTTAGTTTAGTACTTACTTTACTAGCCTCAGGATCTTCTCCCAGTTTATGTCCGTTTAAATGGGCTATTGCTGCTTCATAAGGTTTTTGCATCCAACTATCTAATGGCTTCTTTCCAGCTTCTTCCACAATAGGCAGTCCTATCTCCTTGTCTAACCATGAGGCAGCCACCAAGGCTTCTAACCGAACCCTAGGATGATCATCTTGTGCAGCATTCATTAAGATTTCGCCTTGATTTGCCAATTGATGTCCACCATATCTTGCCACCCTTACGGCTGCGGCACGAGCTCTGAAATCCTTCGATTTTAAAACTTGAGTCAAGAGTTCTTCATCTATCTTATTTAATCCCCAACTTACCCATAGTCCTTCTAAAAGATGGTGTTCATATCTAGGATCATTTTTATCCAAATTATTGGTCCATTCTTTCAGTTTACTCAACACCTCATCAGCAGCTCTACCTCGTAACTCTAATCTTGTTCTCTCTCTGGTTCTAAATTCAGGTAATTTTAAGTTGTCTAGTAATTCCTCTATACTAGCATCTACAATTTTTGCTGGCTTCACCAAGGGTCTAGATGGATAGGTAATCCTATATACCCTACCGTGACTGTGGTCTCTAAGGGGATCCCTTGCATTGTGTTGCATATGGCCAATCAATACATTGTGCCAATCCAGAAAATACAAAGATCCATCTGGCGCAAACTCCATATCTACAGGACGGAAATTAGGATCGGTAGCTTTTACTAAATCTAAAGTATGTTTACTAAGGTACCCCGCAGAATTTGGGTCGTCCTCCAAAGAGTGTTGTTTTGTTCCTAAAAATCCAATCGTATTATTGATTAGGAAGTCCCCCTGTACCTCATCAGGAAAATGCCTGCTAGATATAAACTCTAGCCCTGAAGTTGGTCGCACTCTATGTGCATCCTCAATAAGGTTTTTTGGTAAAGGGCTTGCCACTCCGTAACGCGATTTTATAGTTCCTGGCATCATCCAGGTCATATCAGGACCTGAAGTATGGGCAAAGAAATTCTGCCCCCACTCATCAAACGCAATTCCCCATGGGTTTGGGATTGAAAGTTGCGCAGTACGCTCTAAATGATTCCTCTGCGGACTATACCTATAAAATCCGCCATTAGTACCTCTTACAGGGCCATAGGCAGTTTCTACATTAGTGTGAAGAAATACACCTTCACCCATATAAATAGCTCCTGAAGGGTCCGTAGCAAATGCACTGATAGCGTGATGTGTATCATGATCATCAAAACCACTGAGTATAATTTCCTTTACATCTGCCTTATCATCCCCATTAGTATCTTTTAGAAGTACAAGATTAGTTCCTTGGGAGGCATATACGCCTTCTGGAGCAAATGCAAACCCAATAGTAAGATGCAATCCATCTGCAAAAACCGTTTGCTTGTCCGCTTTGCCGTCGTTATTAGTGTCTTCTAAAATAAGTAGTTTGTCATTTGGTTTACTATCCCCTGGTTTATAGTGCGGATAGCTAGGCATAACTCCTACCCATAAGCGTCCTTTATTATCAAAGGTCATTTGCACAGGATTAGCCAAGTCCTCAAATTCTTCCTCAGAAGCAAAAAGTTCTAATTTATATCCTTCTGGTACTGTTATTTTATCAAGGGCTTCCTGTCCATACAAATACTCTGGATTCCCATTTTTATTATTAGGTCGGTAATTTGTTTCCACCTCGGGAAGTTCTGGAGTTTTAGCATCTGCAGCAGCTAAATCCATGGTTTCGCCTTTAGCAGCCTTCCAAATGGCAGTATCTCGTATAGCGGTCAGCTGCCTAATTTTTTCTACCTCATAAGGATAATTGTCTGGTCCAAAAGGATCGTATCGTCTTCCATAGGCATGGACCCCATTTGGAATTTTTATGTCATTATGCCAAAACCAATTTTTCTCCATTACGGCATCATGTACTAAGCTTCTGTGTTCTTCTGCAACAGCTTTATCTTTTCCAAATAAGTCATCTGCCAATAATTTAGCGAACTTTTGATATCCTAAATCGTTCAACTGAAAACCATCTGCCGTTAAATTCTCCTTTTCGGTATCGTACCATTTCTTAGTAGTTGAGAATGCATCTAGAAAAAGCACCCCATTATTAGCTGCTACCTCCCGCATCGCCTCGGTATACATAGAAAGGTTTTCATTCTCTTTTTTCCCATTTGGCAAATCCCTTTCTGCTGATAGGTCTTCAAAGGCGATAGGGGATATAAGGGCTAATTTAGGAGCCTCATTCCCGTTATATTTTTGTTTTAAAGTATGCTGAATAAAAGCATTTAATTCTTCCTTAAAGTTTTCTAAACCTGCTTTTCCCTCAAAAGACTCGTTATATCCAAAAAATGCAAGAACAACATCCGCTTTTAGTCGGGTTAGCCACTCGTCCTCGGTATCAAAGTGACCAATACTACCAGAAGGCTGTGCCAGTTCGGTTTGAAAAACTTCTGCTCCTGGAAACGCCCAAGGCGAATTTCTAGAAGAATGGGGCCTAAATCCAGGAGTATTACCACCATCAGCCATATTTCTAATAAACAAAAGACTATCTGGATATCTCAACTGCATCTCCGTTTCAAAATGTCCAAAATTCATCATCCTAGAACTTAGGTTATTACCTATAAGCACTATACGGGATTCTTTTTGAAGAGGTATGCCTTCTCCTCTATCCTTATCTCCACAGCTATACGCAATAATTACAATTAAGAACGCTAGACTAATTCTCCCTAGTGTCCACTTTTTATTTAGATTCATAAGTTTGGTGGTATATTTAAAATAGTTTTATAAGAAACTCACGTGGATTCCCTCCTCCACAGATTTCTCACAAGCTTCAATTATTTTTTGACAACTGATGGCATCTTCTAAACTTGATAGCGGCTCTTCATTACTTCGCAATACCTTATCTATAAAATGTGTCGTTGTATTTTTTATTGATTCTGGATAGCATTCATATGTTTGTGAATGCGCTCCATTACGGGCATTTACTACCCAATCCCGATAACTGTAACGCGTACTCCCTTTAGTTCCAATTACTTTTATTATACAGGTCCAGGGATCTCCGGCATGATCGTCATTAGCAAAACTAGCCGATAAATGGCTCAAGCTTCCGTTCTGCATTTGGATATTGGCCATAGCTACATTTTCCTGCGGGGCAAGACTTGGATCTACCGTGTGTTTTAAACAAGAAATTGTTTTTGGCATTCCTGCCAAGTATAACATGGTATAACTATGGTGGGTTAATATCTGACGAATAACACCTGGGTATCTGGCACGGATATCATCTGCATGATGAATATTATACATCATATAAAACTGGGTAATATCTCCCAATCTCCCCTCTTGAATCATTCTTTTTGTCCGTTGGATTCCGTCTTCGTAGATATAGTTGTGTACCGGCATACATTTCACCCCAGCTTCTTCCACGGCCTTTTTCATTTTTTTCAGCTCAGCAATATTAGAAGCTGCTGGTTTCTCTACTAAAATATGTTTCCCAGCTTGGGCTGCCCTAATGGTATAATCGCAGTGGGTTTCCATATTAGTGAGTATGAAAACTGCATCTATTTCCGGATCTTGGAGGAGTTCATCTACGGAATTATAGGTCTTACACCCATATTTCTCTGCTTTTATAGCCCCTTTTTCTGGTGTCCTGTTCCAGAGTCCTACCAATTCCGCTCCTTCCAAGGCGTTAATTGCCTCGGCATGTAAATTGGCTATATCCCCTGCACCAAGCAGTCCTATTTTTATGGTTTTCATGAGCCTTCTTCCGAATAGTTTAAACTTCCTTTTTCTGCCATTTCCATAAATTCCTTTAGGGATTTTCTAACCCCTTCTCCAATTGACGTTAAAGGCAACTCTTTAAAAGTACGTTCTATTTTTTCATGACTAAGGTCAGAAACAAAAAGGTTGGGTTCTGCTCCCTCTGCTATAGAAAGTTGCGCATACTCTCCTATTCCCATTGCTATTGCTTCTTGTTCAACAATTTCCAGAAACTCTTCAATAGCTATAGTCTCTCCTTTAATATTAAATGCCCCAAAACCTGTAAAATCTGATAGCGCACATGTCGCAAAATGGGTTCCCACATCTTCTACAAAATGATAATTCTCACGTCCCTGATAGGGCATTTCAAAAGGAATAACTTCCCCCTTTACCGCTCCCATAGCAATAGCTTTAAGGGCATTTGTAGGCGCTGAGGTCTTTCCTTTGTCCCTTCCCTTCCCATACGTGGTATTTATCCTTAGGCAGACGGTAGGTACTTTGGTATTGTCATGAAATAATCTTGCCAAATGTTCTCCTGCAAGTTTCCAAATTCCGTAATGGTTAGGAGGTGCCAATTGTGCGTCTTCTGTAATACCTGGATTTGGATACATGGCGCGCATTCCATACACAGCTGCCGAACTTGCAAATACAAATCGCTTTAAATTGCGTAGTTTTTCCGATACATCAAATAACGCCATTGTACCACCTGTATTAATTTCCATACCTCTAATATGGTACTTAGAACAATCTGGACTTTGATAAGCTCCCAAATGAATAATATGGGTAGGGTTTACCCGCAATAGTAACTCTTCCATTGCTTTATAATCTGCCACATCCAAAGTTTCAAATTCTAATCTTGGATCTAGCTCTTCACCTAACCACAATTTTAAAGAATCCGTATTGTTTGCGCGCGTAGCAACTATAATTTTAGAAACCTCTTGGGATTCCAATAATTTAAAAATCGTTGCCGATCCTATACAGCCTGTTCCGCCTGTTATAAATATTGTATGCATTATCTTGTATCTGTTATCAGTTCATCTTTACAACCGCCTTTACATTGGTGGCTTTTATGGAGTCTTCAAAGGCCTGGGTGATGTCCTTAAAATCATAGAAATCCGTATAGTGTTCTGCTGGAAATGCACCAGTTAGCATCAGTTTTTGGGCCACCATATAATCTGCCCTGCAAGAACCCATAGATCCTCTCATATTTAGGGAAGTCCTAGTAAGGTGGGTAGCATTAATTTGGACTTCCTTGCCATATGTTGCAATAACACAAATATTCCCTTCGGGACGTACAACATTAATTGCTTCAGACAAAACTTGGGGTACTCCCGAGCATTCTATAAGTAGATCTACTTTACTGTTATTGCCAAAAGCAACTCCATTAGCATCTGTAATTCCTTTTTGTAATTGGGCAGTTAAGGTATTTTCTGGAGATACCTCAATGGTAATAAAGCCCCTTTCCCTTGCCTTTTTTAATCGGGTATCCCTATCATGGGCAATTCCTGTAATAGCAACCCTTGCCCCTGCAGCACGTGCTACCTCTGCAGACATTAGTCCGATAATACCACAGCCAGTAACCACTACATCATCACCAGGTTTAATAGCACATTTATTATATAGTGCATTTACCACTACAGATAGTGGCTCTATTAAGGCTCCTTGCTCTGGGCTTAATCCGTTCATTAATACTACAGCGCGATCGGACTCCAATACTACTCGTTGACCAAATCCACCGTTTCTATGGAAGCCTATAATCTCTTTAGACGGACATAAGTTCCATTTAGATACGCTACAAGCGGGACAATCTTCTTCTTGACAGCCCAACATGGCCAATGGGGCAAAAATGTCTCCTACTTTTAAATCTCCGTGGTCTCCCGGACCCAATTCTAGCACCTGAGCACTAAATTCGTGCCCAATAACCCTTGGTCGCTCTACCCAATCAAAATTAGCTTTTCCCAAGGCGGCACTATTATCTGATCCACAAATACCTGTAAATAGAGTCTTTGCAAGAATTTCCCCTTCTTTTAATTGTGGAATATCCATTTCTACAACTGAAGTGTTTCTGGTAACCAAGCCATCCGAATTGGGCATTATCTTTTCTCTTCCGTGAAGACAAAAGCCTTTTATTTTTTCACTCATTTTTCTTTTTTTATTATAATCGATAAAAGATTAGGGTATTCAGAGAATACCCCTTTTAAACTATTACCAATTAACTCCAGTATCTTTCCACTGTCTGTCTTTTGCTGAGTCTAATACGGCCTCGCAAACTTTTTGTGTTTCCTGAGCTTCTTTAAAGGTAGGGGAACAAACCGAATCGTCTTCTAAACTTTTAAAGAAATCCGCTGCCTGATGTACAAAAGTATGCTCATACCCCACACTTAATCCAGGCACCCACCATTTGTCCATATAAGGATGATCACCATCAGTAACATGTATAGATCGCCATCCTCTTTCCATAGATTCGTCCCTATGATCAAAATACTCCAATCTGTTTAAATCGTGTAGATCCCATCTTATAGAAGCATGTTCTCCATTTATCTCAAAAGTTTTTGCTGCTTTGTGTCCGCGGGCATATCGCGTAGACTCGAATACTCCTAAGGAACCGTTATCAAAATGACAATGAAAGATACAAGCGTCATCTATACCCACCTTTTGTACTTCCCCCGTTCCGGTATGAACACGTTCTTTTATAAATGTTTCTGTTACTGCAGACACATCTTTAATTCCACCATTAAGCCACATTGCTGTGTCTATACAGTGTGCCAACAAATCTCCAGTAACTCCAGAACCTGCAGCATCATTATCCAAGCGCCAGGTACCTTCCCCTCCTTGGGGTAAATCTGGGCTTATGGTCCAGTCTTGCAAAAAGTTTGCACGATAATGGAATATTTTACCCAATTTTCCAGCATCTATAAGATTTTTTGCAAGGGTAACCGCAGGCACTCTACGATAGTTGTACCATACTGAATTTTTTACACCCGCTTTTTCTACCGCGTCTACCATAGGCTGAGCCTCTGCTACGGTTCTGGCCAACGGTTTTTCACATAATACCATCTTTCCGGCTTCTGCAGCTGCAATCGCGATCTCTGCATGCATATTATTAGGAGTACAGATATCAATTGCATCAATATCGTCCCTTGCGATTAATTTTCTCCAATCAGTTTCTATAGATTCGTATCCCCATTGATCCGCAAAGGCTTGTACCCTTTCTTTATTACGTGCACAGACCGCTTTAAGTACAGGACGGAACTTTAAATCTGGAAAGAAATTAGCCAATCTATTGTAGGCATTGGAATGGGTACGCCCCATAAACCCATAACCTACCATTCCTATTCTGATTATATTTTTATCTGACATTCTAATTTGCTTTTATTTTTTTAATGAAAATTATTTAAGTACTTATTCCTTGTAATAGGGCGTCCTACTATTCGGCTTCATACCAACCGTGTTGTTTTCTTACCTTAACCATTGCTGCTAAGATATCATTCCAAGTTTTTGGTTGCATCATCACCTCATTGGGGAACATACAACCATCCCAACAGATATGCTTAAATTTTTTGGTTAGTATTCCATTCTCATCACGCAGCCAATAACCCGCATCCTCAACAATATCTAACTTACCATTGGGATCAGATGCCAAACAATGTCGACCTGTTTTATCGTGTGAACCCGCGCCAAACACCGTCCCATCATTCTGTGCAACATGAAAATCAATAGTCCATGGCCTTAAGGCATCTGTTAAGGTTTTTAATCCTTCTTTAAGAGTCTCTCTATCTTCCCACTTAAAGTCTTCAGGTAAAATTCGCTCATCGGGTTTATTGTACCCCAAAAGGTATAATAAGGTATGAGCCATATCTGCCTGAAACCCTATATTGGGTCTATCTACTTCTTCTAGCGTATTTATCATGGTTTTCCATCCATGCATCCCACCCCAACATATTTCTCCTTCGGCTGCTAAAGACTCACCATAGTCTGCAGCCACATCACAGGCTTCCCTAAATGTTTGGGCAATTAGTTTGGTATTAGCTACCGGATCGGCAGCCCAACTAGCAGGATCTACAGAAGAATCTATTCGAATAATTCCATGAGGCCTTACCCCAATATCACGAAGTTTTTTACCAATTATACACGCTTTACGTACTTGCGTTACAAACTGGTCGCGCTCTGCTTTGGTTCCCATTGCAGAACCTCCGCCCGTTCCTGCCCAAACTGGTGCTACAAGACTTCCTATTTCAAGGTTTTTTGCACGTGCCTTATCGGCCATCCTTTTAATTCCGTCATCGGTAGAGTCAATATCCATATGTGGATCGGATACAAAAAGATCGAATCCATCAAACTTCACCCCGTCTACCTCCGCATTCGCCGTAAGGTCAATAAGGGTGTCCAACGAAACTGGTGGCTCAGAATCTGGTCCTTTTCCCACTACGCCAGGCCACGAGGCGTTGTGAAGCTTAGGAAAATTGTTTTCTTGCATAGTTTTTGATTTTTTATTGATTGGTTTTAGCTATTTCCCTTAAATAGAGAAAGCTAAAAAGTTATTTACAGTACTAAAAGTCAATCCAACTCTTCAAATCAGTAATTAACATTTACTCTATTTTGAAGTCTAAATATATTGATTAATTATGAGCGCAATAATCAACTCCTACAAATCTAGAATAGATTGTAACTATATATTTCCTGTATTTTACTAAATATTGACACTTTTCTGTCTTAAATTAGAGCCTTTCAATTAAAATAAGAGAAATTATGAGTAGCCCGAATATTGAAAAGACCTTAACAAATAAGCAAACTTTTATCTTTAAGGATTTGGTGGGCCCTTATTTTAACCCCAATTGGCATTTTCATCCAGAATTCCAAATTTCTATTATTGCAGAAGGTAGGGGCACTCGTTTTGTAGGCGATCATGTACAGTCCTTTGAAAAGGGCGATCTAGTAATTACCGGCCCCAACCTCCCCCATTTATGGCGAAGCGACGATGTCTATTTTGAGAAAGATAGTACACTAATCACAAGAGGTTTAGTTATTTACTTTGATAACGAATTACTAAGCAAATCTCTATTAGAAAAAGAAGAGTTTTATAATATTAATAAAATGGTAGAGAATTCTGTTAGAGGCATGGAGTTTTATGGTGAAACCAGACAGAAAGTTAACCAATTAATGCCGGAAATAGCAGAAAAAAAAGGCTTTGATAGAATTATGAAGCTATTAGAAATTATAGATATACTCGCCAATTCCGAGGAGTACAATCTATTAGCAAGTCCGGGTTACGTAAATGTATTTAAGGGAGACGATGCAGAAAAAATGCAAATAGTTTACGATTATGTTATGGACAATTTTAAGACCAAAATTTCTTTAGACGAGATTGCTAGTTTGCTAAATATGACCCCAACCTCTTTCTGCAGGTATTTTAAACCTCGAGCCAATAAAACTTTCACCCGTTTTGTAAATGAAATACGAATAGGACATGCTAGAAAATTATTGCTAGAGGATAATTTTAATATTTCCCAAATTAGTTACGAGTGTGGATTTAATGCTTTATCTAATTTTAATAGGCAATTTAAATCCATTGTAAAAATGAGTCCGCATGAGTTTAGAAAGCTGTTCCTAAATATTAAAACCAGCATATCTTAAAAGAGTTACATAATACGGTGAGACATAAACAGGGAATCAAGAAGTTCTAAGTATTATAAGCTTAAAATGCCCTAGAATTATATAATACTATCCCTAAAAGACAAAATAGTACTGTTCTTTATCAATAAATAGGAAGCAATAAATAACTTTAAGATTTAGATTTGTTGGGATAATATGTATTTTGCGTTTAAAAGCCGTCAATTTTGGTATTTCACGGATCGAATCCAAAAAAATGCCTATCCTTGTCCGATACTATGAAAACCGACCTAAAAAAATTATGAATATTATAAAAAAGTGATTAATCTTATCGTTTCATATCAATTAACCAAACAATCAAAATAAACTATTAACTCGATGGAAAAAACAACATCTATTTTACACCCTAATGCGAACAGATTATTTTGGGGTAGCTGCCTCGCTTTAATTACAACAGCTTTCTCCTTTAGTATTAGAGCTGGTATTTTACCACAGCTAGGTGAGGAACTGAGCTTATCTGCAGAGCAGTTAGGCTTCATTAATTCTATGTGGTTTTTAGGCTTCCCTATTTCTATGGTTATTGGGGGTTTAATTTATCATAAAGTAGGCGGAAAAGCCATAATGCAATTTGCTTTTTTTGCACATACAATAGGTATTATAATGACCATTTATTCTGGTAGTTACACCGGTTTATTAGTATCTACCTTACTTATTGGTTTAGGTAACGGTTGTACAGAAGCTGCTTGTAACCCTATGATTGCTGATGCCTACCAAGGAGTTAGGATGAGTAAAATGATGAACCGTTTCCATATGTGGTTCCCAGGAGGAATTGCTATAGGTAGTGTTATCTCTACCTTTATGTCTGACGGCTTTAATATTGGCGGAAGCTTATTAGGCGGAGGCATGAGTTGGGAGAGTCAGATCTGGGTAATCCTTATTCCTACCCTAATATACGGTTTTATTTTCCTAGGTCAGAAATGGCCAGAAGCAAAGGTAGAAGAGGCTGCTACCCTTAGCGGTAACTTAAAAGCGATGTTATCCCCTTTATTTATTTTTATGATCTGCTGTATGGCATTAACCGCAATTTCCGAATTTGGTCCCCAGCAATGGTCGAGCCTTATCTTAGAGAAAAGTGGTGCTAACCCTATGTTAATTCTAGCATTAGTAACTGGTCTAATGGCGGTTGCTAGATATTTTGGAGGAAGTGTTGTAAAACAGTTTGACCAGACTGGCGTTTTATTAGGCTCAGCTGTTATCGCTACTATAGGTATCTTCCTATTTAGTACACAAACAGGAGCTATGGCTTATGTAGCAGCAATATTCTTCGCATTGGGAGTTGCTTATTTTTGGCCAAACATGATTGGCTTTGTAGCTGATAAAATTCCAAAAAGTGGTGCTTTGGGTATGTCTATTATTGGTGCCGTAGGAATGTTCTCTACCTCAATATTTCAACCGATTATAGGAGGGTGGATCGATACTGATAAAGCTGAAGCTGCTGCGGCAGGACTTACAGGGGATGAATTGGAGTTGGTAGCCGGACAAGCTACTTTGAGTACCATGGTTGCTTTTCCTGCTATCTTAATTGTTCTTTTCACCTTCTTATGGTTCTGGATGAGAAAACGCAATCAAACTTCAGCTGCGGAAGCTGCAAGTGGACAACCCGCTTCAGAACTATAGAAAATATATTAAAATAACCATCCCCGAGGCAAAACTCCTCGGGGAGTTATTTAGATTAAATAATCCATACCAAATAGAATCTTTTCGCCAGTCTATACTTTCTGTATTATACTTCATTCTTTAAGCGAAACTGATTTAAAAAACTATAATTTATGAAAATCGGAATGAATATGTTGCTCTGGACTAACCATGTTACAGAACAGCACTTCCCTATTGTGGAGAAAATTAAGGCAACTGGTTATGATGGTATAGAATTATTCCTTGGAGAAGGGAATGAAAGCCATTATTCTAAACTAGGATCATTCTTTAAGTCACAAGAACTAGGAGTTACAGCCGTGGCCAGTTTAGCACCTGAAGAAAATATAGCAAGTCCGGATCTTAAAACAAGAGAAGCTGGATTAGAAAAATTAAAATGGTCTATAGACATGAGCGCCGCCTCTAATGTAGAAGTCATATGCGGCCCATTTCACTCTAGCTTTGCCTATTTTACTAGGCAACCCCCTACTCTATCAGAAAGAAAATGGAGCGTAGAAATGTTACAAAAAGCAGCTGAATATGCTGAGTCTGCAGGTATTATACTTGCCCCCGAAGCTTTAAACAGGTTTGAATGTTATTTGTATAATACCATGGCCGATTTAAAGACCTTGGCAGAACAAGTAAATCATCCTAGTTTAGGCGCCATGTACGATAGTCATCACGCTCATATAGAAGAAAAAAGTCAGGCAAACGCTTTAAAAACCATTGCACCACACCTAAAACACGTCCATATTAGTGAGAATGATCGTGGAACACCTGGAAGCGGACAGGTTCACTGGGAAGAGGTTTTTAGCACTTTAAAAGAAATAAAATATGACGGTTGGCTAACTATTGAAGCCTTTAGCACAGTGATACCGGAGTTTGCGAATGCCATTAATGTTTGGAGAGATTTTTCCCCATCAGAAGAAATCTATACCAAAGGCCTTGCCTTCATAAAAAAAGGAATGCAAGGATAAAAAGACAACCTAAGGTCTATCCATTTTACTTTAGAATACTCTCCATTTTAAGAGTTATTTCTAGTTTGATAAAAACACTATTTAAAATACATTATGAAAAATTATTTTTACTTACTTCTTACCCTACTTATAGTTTCCTGTAGCGGAAAAAAAAACAAACAGGAAAAAAGTGAGTCCACTGTAGAGGAAGCTGTAGAATGGCTAACATTTAATGGAAATGACAATAATGCAAAGCATATTGTTTTCATTTCTGGGGATGAAGAATACCGATCTGAGGAGGCATTAACACAGATGGCAAAAATTTTAAGTACGCATCACGGGTTTAAATCGACTGTCTTATATGCTCAAAATCCAGAGAAACCAGGAATTATAAATGCCAATTATGGTCAGAATATACCCGGTTTAGAAGCCCTAGAATCGGCAGATATGATGGTCATTTTTACTAGGTTCCGTGCACTACCAGACGACCAGATGCAACATATAGACAACTATTTAAAAACTGGGAAGCCGGTAATGGGTATCCGTACATCTACCCACGCCTTTAATTTTAAGCCAGAATCTAATTCTAATTTTAAACATTACGGCAATTACTACAACGGTGAAAAAACGGAATGGAAAGACGGTTTCGGTCGATTTATTTTAGGTGAAAATTGGATAAACCATCACGGACATCACAAACATCAAAGCACTAGGGGTATTATTGCCGACGGAGCCGAAGGACACCCTATAACTAACGGATTAGAAAATGGGGATGTTTGGGGCCCTACCGATGTATATGGAGTGCGACTGCCACTCCCTGGAGATTCTGAACCTATTATTTTAGGGCAGGTAGTAAACCGTGCAGGAGAATTTGATGAGAAAGATATATTCTTTGGGATGAAACCTACAGATAATGAGGTGGCGAAAACCAATGACAAAGGAACCGATCTAAACAATCCTATGATGCCAGTTGCTTGGACTAAAAGCTATAAGCTGCCAGACGGTAAAAAAGGAAAGGTTTTTACTTCTACCATTGGGGCGGCCAACGACCTGTTGATTGAAGGTA
This sequence comes from Arenibacter latericius DSM 15913, assembly GCF_000424985.1. GTDB lineage: Bacteria > Bacteroidota > Bacteroidia > Flavobacteriales > Flavobacteriaceae > Arenibacter > Arenibacter latericius. Next base: position 12,956 of record NZ_AUKX01000036.1, on the reverse strand, counting down.
CACGCCGACTTTTAGTAAACGGGGTGTTTTGGGCAATGGATATACCTGTACCTGAAAAAGCTGACGTTACCTTAGTAGGCGATTATAATCCCACTACTTACGAATTTAGAAAAGATGAATATTGGGATCAAAAACAACTTAAAGTTACCGATCTAAAATAAAGAGTAAGCCAACTACCCTACCGCGCTTTTAAAGCAATTATCTTTAATACAAAAATTAGGCGCGGTAGAGGTAGTCAAATTTATCAATTGACAATCCTAGAACAAGGTGAGAGATAGCTTGCGCTACACCATAAAATTATCATACTAACTAGGAAAAATACTACAGGTTTTAAAAACCTAACCTATTCATCCTATTCTGCTTAGAACTCCTCTTGCCCTATCACTATAATAAATTGGATATAGCTTCTGAATTTTACTTTTCTATACTTTATTTACTTCATTACTAAAATAGATTACCTTTACTCCATAATTTTTTGGGAACAATTCTTTTGGGTATAAGTTGCTATTTATCCGACAAATAGAAAGATTTTCGTATTTTCGCGGTAGTTTCCCAATTAAATTTTTATGTCGACACCCTCCTTATTGAAAAATCAATTACATAATTTAATACAAAATGATCCGGCCATTTTCAGATGGATAACGGAAAAACCTGTTGATGGGTTATGGTTCTTTGAAGCAAACAGAAGCGATCATTTTTGGGTGAGTCAATCTTTTTGGCAGGCCTTACAATTTAATCTGTCAGAATCAGAATATGATGGGACCTTTATAAATGATAAACTAAATGTAAATGCCATTGAAAGCCTTCAGGTATTTATAAAGTCCTTAAACAATAATAGGCCTAAAAACTCTTCTACAAAACTATCTGTACAAGACGCAAAGGGTAACCATAAGGATTTAGCCATAGAAGCTTACCCCATACAAGACAAAGAAAACAAACTATCCTATTTATTGCGATTTAATAAGCTTAAAAATGGGTTTAAACAAGAACGAATTGAGCTAAATGCACTCATCGATCTTTATGAGGAAACAAATGAAGTTGCACAAGTAGGAGGTTGGGAAGTTCATTTATTAAATTATAAAATTCACTGGACCAAGGTAACTCAAAACATTCATGAGGTAAATAGTGACTACGTGCCAGAGTTTGAGGAAGCAATTAAATTTTATAAAGAAGGTTGGAGCAGGGATCTTGTTGTTAAATCTTTTAATGAATGTATTGAAAAAGGTACTTCCTTTGATTTAGAATGTAAATTAATAACTGCAAAAGGCAGGGAGGTTTGGGTCCGCTCATTTGGAAAACCAGAATTCAAAAATGGAAAGTGTATTCGTGTATATGGTGCTTTCCAGAATATTGATAAAAAAAAGAAACGAGAAATTGAATACAAAAAAACTAGGGTTCAATTCCAAAATATTTTTGAAAACTCAACTATAGGAATTCTTTTAACAGACAAAAACAATAAGGTTGTCGATATTAATCCCGCCAGTATTAAAATTTTCGGCTTTGAAAATCTCTCTAAGGAAGAGGTTTTACAATTAACTTTTAAGGACGTTATACATCCCGATAGTCTTGCCAACGCGACTAAATTTCGCAACAAATTAATTGCTGGAAAATTAAGTAGTTATAAATTAGAAATAAAATGTAATCACTCTAGTGGCAAGATCATTTGGTGTAACCTAAACAGTTCTATTATTCCTGGAGCGAACCATCAAGAAGACCTTATAGTTACTCAAATTGAAGAAATTACGGAGCAAAAGGAGTTGCAACGTATAGCTAAGGAAAACGCCGATAAGTTTATTAAGGCTTTTGACAACTCTCCTAACGGGATGGGAGTAATTGGTCTTGACAGGAAGTGGGTATTGTTTAACAACCAACTTGCTGAAATGATAGGTTATTCTAAAGAAGAATTTACCAAGCTTAGGTTTAGAGACATTATTCACCCAGAAGATTTAACTAATGATCGTGATTTAATCAACAAACTTGTTGAAGGGGAGATTGAAAAATATAGTATTGTAAAAAGATACATTCACAAAAATGGTAATATAGTCCACGGCCACTTTCACGTGGCCGGTATTTATGATGAAGCGGGTACTGTTACTTCACTAATCGGTGAGGTGGTAGATATAACCGAGTCCATTTTAAATCAGCAAGCCTTAGAGTTAAGTTTAAATGAGTTTAAGGCGTTGCTTGATGCTACCACACAAATTTCCATTATAGAAACCGATTTAGATCTTACCATTAAAAAATTTAATAAAGGGGCTGAAAATTTATTAGGATATTCTTCCAATGAGGTAGTAGACATATCTAACGCAGCAATTTTCCATGTAGAAGAGGAGATTACTGAGCATATTAGCGTGTTGTCAGAAAAATATGGAGAGCCTATAGCAAAAGAGGCTGCCTTTACTCATGAGATTGCACATGGTGTTATGGATCCTAAGGAGTGGACCTATGTTAGAAAGGATGGTAGTACTTTTCCTGTTCAGCTTGTAGTTACACCTATATTAGATAACAATGGAATTACCACTGGATATTTAGGAGTAGGTACCGATATTTCTGAATTAAAGGCTATGGAAGAGTCTTTAATTTCGGCTAAAGAAAAAGCAGAAATGGCAAGTAAATCTAAATCGGATTTTCTTGCAAACATGAGCCATGAGATTAGAACCCCTTTAAACGGAATCATTGGGTTTACCGATCTTTTAATGAAAACATCGCTTACAGACAGTCAGCTAAACTATATGAAGACTGTCCATATTTCCGCTATATCATTATTAGACCTAATCAACGATGTTTTAGATTTTTCCAAAATTGAGGCTGACAAGCTGGAATTAAATATAGAGAAAACAGACTTAGTACAACTATGTGGTGAGGCAATAGACCTTATAAAGCACCAAGCACATGATAAGGAATTAGAAGTTCTACTTAACATTTCCCCTAAAATAAAGCGCTTCCTTTATGCAGATACTGTTCGCCTTAAGCAAATTATCATAAACCTCTTAGGGAATGCTGTGAAATTCACGAATAAAGGTGAGGTAGAGTTAAAAGTAGAAGGCAGCACAAAAGATATTGATGCGGGAAAAATGATATATCAATTCTCTATCCGGGATACCGGAGTTGGAATTGCACCAGAAAACATGGATAAAATATTCCATGCCTTTGATCAAGAAGATGCTTCCACAACTCGTAAATTTGGCGGGACTGGACTTGGTTTAACAATTAGCAACCGCTTATTAGACCTTATGGGAAGTAAGCTTCATGTAAAAAGCATTCCAGACATAGGTAGTGTTTTTTATTTTGATGTGGCTTTTAAAACGGAAATAGAACAGCTTCCAAATGAGACCACAGGAACACGTAGCGTTAAAGAAGTTTTAGTTATAGACGACAATACTAATAACCGTACTATAATAAAAGAAATGTTGGCTGTGGAGAAAATTAATTCCACCCTACTATCAAACGGAATTGAAGCTATAAACACCTTGCAAAAAGGTAATAAGTTCGATTTGGCAATTATAGATTACCATATGCCATATCTAAACGGTTTAGACTTAATTAAACATATAAGAACAGTACTTAACATTTCCGAGATTGAGCTTCCTATTATCCTCTTGCACAGTTCTGGTGATGACAATAAGGTAAGACAAGAATGTGCCGAATACAAGGTGCAGTTTAATGTGGTTAAGCCTATACAAATGAACGCCCTTTTTAATCTTATTTCAAAAATCCAAAGTCAGGAAATTCTACATTCAGTTGATTCATCAGGGCAAGGAGAGGTAAATATCTCCGCTTATAATTTTAAGATAATGGTAGCGGAGGATAATGTGATAAATAAACATTTAACTAGAACTATTCTTAAAAAATTGCTTCCCAAAGCAGAGCTAATAGAAGTAGATAACGGGGAAGAGGCTATAGCGGCTTTTAAGAAAAATGAAATCGATTTAATATTAATGGATATACAAATGCCAGTATTAAGTGGATATGAAGCTTCTGCTGAAATTAGAAAAATAGAGAATACTGAAAGTAGGGTACCTATTATTGCCTTAACGGCAAGGACTGTATCTGGAGAACGCCAACGATGCTTAGAAAATGGCATGGACGATTACGTTTCCAAACCAGTAGTGTTAGAAACCATTAAAGAAATCATAGTAGACTATTTAATAGAAACGGAAAAGCATTCTACTAATATAAACTAAGACTCAACTCAAATAATCAAACTAAAACCTATAAAATCAGGTGCAAAACAAAAAAATCATATTAGTAGAACGTCAAGCCGATGAGCGTGCTATTCTAAAAACAATTCTAACTGACAGTTCATTTGAGGTTCTAGATTTTAGCGACAGTATGGGGGCTATACAATGGGTCATGGAAAATGGCAATCCCAACTTACTCATATTAGAAGAGTCTTCTATTCCATTAAACGGATTGCAAACCATGGATTATATGCGAACAGAACTTAAAAAAGAACACCCTACCCTAATAGCATTAGAGTCCGACACCCATACTACAGCTAGAAAACTACAAGGCTTCTTAAAAAAACCATATTCAGATAAAACCCTTAAAGAAGTAGAAAACTTCCTAAATGATTTAGATATACCTAATGAAGCTGAGAAGTTACCCAAAGCCTATTCTTTAGACTATTTAATAGATCTGTCTGATGGTAACAAAGAGTTTATTTCTGAATCACTCGCTCTTTTTAAAGTTTCAGTTTCTGAAAAATTAATAGAACTTGAAACTTCTATTGATCAACGGCATTTTGAAGAGGTAAGAAAAATTGCGCATAGCATAAAACCTTCTTTCGATATGCTTCTAAATCAAAAAGGAAAAGAACTGTGTCAGCGCATGGAACATTCCAAGGATGATGAAGAACTAAGTGCTTTGGTGCAAGAACTAAAATTAGAGTACCAACTAATACAAAACCAAATAACTGTAGATACTCCAATAGAAAAGATTTGAAAATGAAGAAAAAAATATTGGTCATAGAAGACAATCCGATGGTTGTTAAGTCTCTTGAATTTAAGCTTTTAAAAGAAGGCTATGATGTTGTTACGGCAATAGATGGAAGGAGTGCTATGGAGCAATTAGAAAACAATCATTTTGACTTAATCCTAACGGATTTAATGTTGCCTTTTGTTTCTGGCAATCAACTAATAGAGTATATAAAGAAAAATCATCCAAATATTCCTATCATTGTTCTGTCTACAGCAACCCAAGAAGATATTATTACTAATGCCTTTACCATGGGTGTTGATGATTTTATAACCAAACCCTTTAGTCCAAATGAATTAGCTTTGCGCGTTAAAAGAAGTATTGGTTCTTTTAAAAATCAGTTATCAGATAATTAAAATATGGCACTAGGGCCTAATTATATCTTTTTTAATGTTGACACCACCTTACATTATTGACTTACCCTCCCTACTGGAAATTAACCTAGTAATGTCTTTGGTGTTTTTTATTCTAGCGATATCTTTAATAAGTCTTATCCTTTATCTACGAGTACATAAAAACTTTAGAAATCAAAGAAAAGATAAATTAGAGGTGTTATTAATAGATTTTATCAATAACTATTTATTCAATGAAGATTTTGATAAACCGAATGAGATTAATAGATTCATAAAGAATCAACTTAAAACTACGCTAGACAAAAAAGTAGCTACAAAACAACTTCTAGTTTATGCCGAAAATTTAAAAGGGGAATCCTCAGCCGTAATTAAGGAAATATTTTACGGTTTTGGATTATACAACTTTCTTATCCAAGACTTAACACAAAAAGAATGGTATAGGCAGGCTAGAGCGCTAAATGTTGCTTATCAATTGGACATGGATATTCCAATGGATTTAGTTGACTCATTTATCAACGCTAAAAATAAAGAAGTAAGGCAACAAGCTTTTTTATACCTAATACATAGATCTACAGACAACCCATTAGGGTTTTTAGACAAGGTAACTACTCCATTAACTCTTTGGGAACAGATCCATATCGAAAATGGCCTTAAGACCTATGAAGGAGTCCCCCCTGATTTTTCTAGATGGCTGTATCATAAGTTAACTAGTGTTGTAGTTTTTAATCTAAAAATGATTGCAGACTACAACCAATATCAGCATATCCCTATCTTACTGAAATTCTTAAATCATAAAGATCTCGAAATACGTCTGCAGACCATAATTTCCTTACGAAAAATGGAAGCCCCGGAAATGATACCCATTTTAGTAGAAAATTTTTCAAAAGAGAACCCTCAAATTAAAAAAGAAATCTTAATCACATTAGGAGAAATTGGACTTGAAGAACAGCTGAAATCTGTAGCGCCATTTATTCTTCAAGAGGAACTAGACCTTAGAGTTTCCTATCTTAAAATTGCACGCCATCTTAACCCAGGAGGTGCTAAAGAAGAGATAGATGATTTTAAGAAGATTACAATGCTACAGGCATAGGAAAATCTAAAATTAGCAAGCTCTAGTGAAAATCATCCATCATTTAACAATCCTATAAAAAATCAGTTAGTATTGAATTTTAATTTTTTCGAATTAATAGACATAGCAAGCCTGCTGTTTTTAACCTATGGTTTAATAATCATATCAGGCTACGTTTTCTTGGCGCTATTTTCTTTTATGGAACTACGCGATTATAAGCGCAAGCATAATTTTAAAGATGAAGTCCCCTTACTCCAATCTTCCCATCTCCCTAAGATTTCAGTTTTGGCTCCAGCCTATAACGAGGAAGCAAACGTAATTGAAAATGTAAGGTCATTACTCACTCTGGATTACCCTTCTTTCGAAATTGTTATCATCAATGATGGGAGTTCCGATAATACCCTACAGAGTTTAATTAGCACATTTGACCTATACCTAGATGATGTACTGTATTACCCCCATATTAATACAAAAAATGTCCGAGGCATATACTCTTCAAAACATCAGGCTTATAAAAACTTAAAAGTAATTGATAAAGAAAATGGTGGTAAAGCAGACGCTCTAAATACGGGAGTTAATTGCTGTAGCCACGATATTATTTGTTGTATAGATGTAGATTGTATTTTAGAAAGGGATGCACTTTTAAAGCTGGTAAAACCGTTTTTAAACAATGATAAGAAGGTAATTGCCTCTGGAGGGATTATCCGTGTTGCCAATTCGTGCATTATAGAAGATGGCAGAATTATTAAAGTTCGTTTACCGGATACCTTTATTGCCCGTGCACAGATTCTAGAATATTTCCGAGCATTTTTAATGGGTAGAATGGCATGGTCACGTGTAGATGGCCTGTTACTAATTTCTGGGGCATTTGGCATGTTCGACAAGAAAATTGTCATTGAATCTGGCGGTTATAATCCAAATACGGTAGGTGAAGACATGGAGCTATTAGTCCGTATGCGCCGACTAATGAGGGATAAAAAAATACCATATACGGTCAGCTTTGTTCCTGACCCGTTGTGTTGGACAGAAGTACCGCAAAGTTGGAAGGTTTTATATAGACAAAGAAACCGCTGGACACGTGGTACTATAGAGACCTTAGGTTTACATAAAAGACTTCTATTTAATCCAAAATACGGGGTGTTAGGCATGCTCAGCACTCCTTATTGGATGTTTTTTGAATGGTTTGCACCTTTAATCGAATTTGCTGGAATAATATTTTTAATCTTAATGTTCCTTTTCGGTCAATTAAATTTGCCTGTCTTTCTAATATTTTTTGGAGTAGTCTATACCTTTTCAATTTTATTTTCTATAACGGCCTTATTCTTTGAAGAATTTTCTTTCCAACAATATAAAAAACCTAAGTATATGCTGCGTTTACTTCGTACTGCTTTACTAGAGCCTATTTTATATCATCCTTTTGTAATGTGGTCCGCTGTTAAAGGAAACATAGATTTAATATTGGGGAAAACAACCTGGGGAAAAATGACCCGAACAGGCTTATCTAACCCATCAAAAACAAAACCTAATTAACTATTATCTAATGATTATGGCTAAATATAAAATTCAACTTTTTTTATTATTACTCTTAGTCTTCCAGTTTGTCCCCCTATCTGCACAAACAGAACTATCTACAGACGAACTTTATACCAATGCAAGGAAGGCTGCCTTTGATGAAGACAACTATGGAAAAGCAATATCCTTACTTAAGAAAGCATTGGCTAAAAGTCCGGACTATTTAGAGGTAAGTGTCTTTTTAGGTCGTATATACACCTATACGGATAGTCTTCCAAAAGCTAGAATGGTTTTTGAAGAAGTGCTAAAGAAAGAAGCAGGACACGAAGAAGCAACACTAGCTTATGCCAACCTAGAATATTGGAATTCCGACTCGGAAAAAAGCTTAAATATCCTTAATGCTGGTATAAACCAGCATCCTGATTCCGAAAACCTTGGATTGTTAAAGGCTAAGGTTTTAAAGGATTTAAAACGGTATGACGAATCTAGAACTGTAATAGATCAGTTGCTAAGAAATAACCCTGAACTCACAGAAGCAAGAAGTTTATTAGGAAGCGTTAATAGTTCTTCTGCAAAAAACAGCATTGGACTAACCTACGATTTTATTTATTTTGACAAACGATTTGATGATCCTTGGCATTTAGCTAGCGTAAACTATAGCAGACAAACAAAATTAGGTTCTGTGATTGCCCGTTTTAATTATGCCAATAGATTTACTACCAACGGTGCACAGTTTGAAGTGGATGCATATCCAAGAATATCAAATCTGTTTTATGCTTATGTTAGTGGTGGAATTTCTGAAAACAAAGGTATTTTTCCACGGTACCGTGCAGGCTTTTCTTTATATGCCAACCTTCCTTCTTCCTTTGAAGCTGATGCTGGATTTCGATTTCTAGCTTTTTCAGGTAATACCTGGATCTATACTGTTGGTGTGGGTAAATACTATAAGAATTATTGGTTTAATTTACGAACCTACCTTACCCCTTCCACCAATTCAATCTCTCATTCCTATTCCTTAACCACGAGATATTATCTTGGGGGGGCAGATGATTACCTTAGCTTTAAAATTGGCACCGGAATATCCCCAGATGACAATGTAAATAGCGTAGCCTTTGATCCGGACAATATCTATAAACTAAAATCTATCAACTTTGCATTAGGGTATAAAAAATTACTTTGGGACACCAATGTAATTAGTATCCAAGCTTCATTGGAAAATCAGGAATACGCACCAGAAACTAAGGGAAACCAAATTTCTCTAAGTGTTGGCTATAGTAAACGTTTTTAACTTATGGCAAAAAGAATCATAGGACTACTACTTGTTCTGATAATTGCAACTCCCATTACCATGTTTGTGACTTGGTTGGCTACGCCTAAAAAAAAATTGGTGATAGCGTTAGTAGACAAAACTGTACTAACTAAAAAAGGCCAAGAACATATTTCATTAGGTTGGATTTTAAACCACAACAGGTACACCAAAACATCAGATAAACCTTATAAGATAGGTGAAGATTATTTTGGTTTTTTTCCATTAAAAAATGAAGAGTTCCAATTAAAAGGCCTTGAAAGATTTACACAAGACCAATTGAAAAAATTAAGTGCCGATGCTGACATGACCTATTACACCGATACCTACGGAATTTACAAAAACGAATGGTATAAGGAAGGAAATGTAGGTGAACAGTCGGGTATGCTTTATGGTGGCTTAAGCAATGACGATATTGTCTTTTTAAAAGCGATGAAAGATCGTCATAAACTTATTATTACCGAGTTTAATACCATTGGCTCCCCTACCCATTCTGGTAACAGAAAAAAATTTGAAGATTTGTTCCAACTAAAATGGACCGGATGGACAGGCCGCTATTTTAATAATTTAGACCCCACCGTAAATTTAGAAATCCCTAAGTGGCTAATAGAGAATTACAAAAATTCCCATAATGGAGCATGGCCCTTTTCCCGTGCCGGTCTCGTTTTTGTAAATGACAATGACCAAGTAGTTATTTTAGAAGAGGGCACACATGTAAACAATGCTCTTCCTTATATCCATGCTACTCCCGAGGGACAAAGTAGATGGCATTTACCAGAAAAAACAAAATATCCATTTTGGTTCGATATTATGGTTCCTAACCTAGAAGTAAATACGGTTGATGCATCTTATAAATTAAATCTATTGCCAGAAGGAAGTAAAGAACTGGCCAAATATGGCATTCCAGAGTCGTTTCCTGCGGTAACTCGACATTTGGGAGACGACTACCGCTTTTTTTATTTTTCGGGCGACTTTAGCGATAATCCTATTAAATATAATAGTTCCTATTTTAAAGGCATCGGTTTTTTTAAAGGTTTCTTTTTTGATGACCGTGACCCTTTAGAACGCGGTAGTTTCTTTTGGAATTTCTACAAACCTATGGTTACCCAAATATTAGAAAATGAAATGGAAATTATTACCCAAAATCAATAATTAGCGTTGTATTTTTTATAAATAGAATCGGGCACCAAGGGAGCCTCATTAATGAGTTCCCTATTTCGTCTTTTAAAAGCTTCAAAAGCGGCTTGTAATTCCCGCTTTTTTTCTGGGTTATCAACTAAAACTTCCCCCATATTGTCAATCAATTGATACAAATTGTTTCCATTAAGATGATAGTCCCCCATAACAAAGTCGACCAAATCTGTCTTTGTTTGCATTAATGGGATTTGTTTAATATTTCTAAATTTACGAACTGTATCTAACCCACTTCCCATAAAGCTCACCTGCTCTGGTAGTTGAACCTGGTGGTTGTTCCCTAAATAATTCAGTAAGCTAGGGGCAATATCAAAATGACTGGACAAAGATGCAATTTCTGCAGTCCTAGTTAACATAGGTGAAAAGAGTAACAATGGTACATGATAGCGATCTATCTTAGTACTCATAGGAATCTCTGGAATACGATGGTCGCCTGTAATTAGGAAAATCGTATTTTCATAATCATCACGTTTCTTATATTCTTTTATGAAATCTTTTATAGCATCGTCTGCATAGAGAATAGTAGCATATTGTTTGGCATATCCTTCATATTCCTTCTTTTTATCATTATTAAATCCAAGTTCGTCTAATCGTTCTTCAAACCTCTTCTTATAATACTCATTGTTGTGTAATAAAAACGGACTATGGGTAGTAACGGTAAGTAAAATATTCAGTTTAGGTTTTGTTATGGTATCGTCTCTTTGACTATTTAAGTAATAGCGATATAGTTCATTATCACCATAACCCCAAGTGAAATTATTATTTGCAGGTAGTTTTTTATACGTACTGGGAAATGTTCCCTCATCAAAAATATTATCTATTCCATTCTTTTCAAGATAGCCCTTCATACCATCAAAACTAGCATCTCCTCCATAATAAAAGCTGGCTTCGTATCCATGGTTCTTTAAAATACTCATCAACGAATTTTCATTAGGCATCTTATCTTCCAAGGCTAAAAATCCATTCTCTGCAAACGGAAGTGAGCCTACTAATGAGGGCAATACTGCAAAGGTTCTCCCTCCATTACTTAAAAAGTTTTTCCAGTAGAGACTATTTTGAGACAAAGAATCCAAATAAGGAGTGAAGTTACCTAAATACGCATCTTCATTAGTATAAGCCCTTCCCAAACCTTCTACGATAATTACAACAATATTAGGAGCCTGCTGTTTAGCCTTAAAAAACGGGGATAGTACGTCGTCTTGAGGCCTTGTATGTAAAAATGGATAGGCATCATCAATATAATCCACAGTTTTTAATCCGGCCAATTGCGCAGCACCAGGGCCACCCAAATAGTCATCGGCATATATATCTACCTCGTATCCTTTTTTAAATAAGTAATTTGCCGCCTCACTATAAAAGTGTTCCGACTTATTAACTACCAAGTTATTTGCAAAGTCTGTGCTTAATTGCGGCTTAGCTATAACTTTAGCAATCCCAGTACTATAAACTAATAGAGAAGCAATTGGTAATGCAATAGCGATGGCTTTGGGAGCTTTCCATTTTTTAGGAATAAAATATAACGCCAATAAAAGTAGAGCTAAGACAATGAATACACCCAATACGGAAATGAGCGATACGCCACCAGATGCCCCTACGGTCTGTTTAATATCTTTTATAGAATACCCAAAAAGGTCTGCACCTAGTAAAACAAGAGAAGTATTGTAATAATTTATTAAGCTTAAATGAATAATAAATAGAAGAACCAATATGGACCCTAAAAAAATCTTTGCAGTTTTTTGATGTAAGATGAAAATAAGTGTAAAAATAATAAATGGGATAAAAACCCATTGCACCCAAAATACGGTATCAATAAACAAACTAGATTTCAGCAAGCTAAAGTACCCCATTGGTAAAAAGTGACTTTCCTTATAAATAAAAAGTTCTATGGCACTTATAACCCAAAGAAAAATCAGCGCAATAAGGGCATAGATGCTAAAGGATTGTAAGGCTTTAAATAGGGATGATTTTAATGTACTTAAGGTCATAGGGAACTTCGAATTATTTACTTAAACTACTAGTCTTTAGTTATCACTATAAAAAAATTATTTTACCGAATAATTTAAATATAAGTGAACCTGTAGTTTAACTAGCATGACAAATATAAGTTTGTATTCTTAAACTCGCTTTATACTACTGCATTAGTTTAAATAAATGATATAAATAAACTGCTAAAACAGCTATATCCTCTAGGAAACTTACTAAGACACCTGATGGATACTACTATTAATATTTAAATGTTCGGACCAAAAAAAAAAATCAGGCCTGCCCGCCTGTATTCTATGATTAAAAAAAGGATATCTACTTTAATTTATCAACAATCCTAAGCTGCATATTTCATAAGATTAATATAGGGTTCATTTCGCGTAATAACTGCAAACATTCTGGACACTAATTTGTTTCTAATAATATTGATTGTGCTCATCTTGTTTTTTCCTTCCTCCAGTCTCCTCTGGTAATATGCTTTCATTTCCGGATTATGCTGTAAGGCCGATTTTGCACATAGATCAAGTAGGCTCTTTATTTTCTTGTTGGCTAGGTTACTAAC